>NZ_SSDJ01000067.1 GCF_004794465.1 Microbacterium sp. K24
ACCGCCCGTCGCGATCGCCAAGGTGACGTTTCACGTGAAACATCAGGCCGTTGAGTTGCCGATGTGCTCTCGCGGACGGTCGATCACGCGCGTTCACGGGGCTTCACCGATGCGACCGACTCGAGACGTCTATTGCCGTGCCCCCTCGTCGGCGTCGAACCAACGGGTACATCACCCCGGTGCCCAGCGGGAGGGGGTCAACCGCCCGTCGCGATCGCCAAGGTGACGTTTCACGTGAAACATCAGGTCGCTCAGTTGCCGATCTGCTCTCGCGCACCAGTCGATCACGCGCGTTCATGGGGCTCTACCGATGCGACCGACTCGAGTCGTCTACTGCCGTGCCCCTCGTCGGCGTCGAACCAACGGGTGCATCACCCCGGCGCCCAGCGGGAGGGAGGGGGTCTACCGCCCGTCGCGCCCGTCGTCGATCCACGCGCCCGTCGGGCCCCACCGATCCGACTGGCGCGAGACGGCTGCTCGCATACCCCTCAATCGGCGTCGGGCTCGACGCGGAGATCACCCCGGCCCCAGCAGGAGGGCGTCACTACCATCCACCGCGCCCGTAGCGATCTCAAAGGCGACGTTTCACGTGAAACGTCAGGATGCTCCGTTGCCGAACTGCTCTCGCGGACCAGTCGATCACGCGCCCACCGGGACCCACCGATCCGACCGATTCGAGACGGTTGCTGCCGTGCCCTCTCATCGGCGTCGAGCTCAACGGGTGCATCCCCCCGTCCCCGGGGAGGGGCCTCATTCCGATCCATCGTGCTCCCGAAGCGGCGCCCACTATCGATGGTCGCTGGGAACTCCCGTCGAGAAGGGTATTTCGATGCGGAAACCCGTCGGACAAACGTAGCTAGGGGGTCAGGTCGTGCGAACGCCGAGGCGGTATCCACAACCGCACGACTGCATCACGCTCGCACCGGCGCGGGAGGACCGGGCCGGTCGACCGACGACACATCCCCACCCCAGCGGAGCTTCGCGACCGCGACAAGGCCGGGGCAGCCGCCCGAAGTATCTGTCCGCCACAGAGAGGCCGGATACCGTCGCGTTCCCGACCTCGGTGGCCTACTCGCGGCCCGATTCGCGATGGCTTCGCTCTTTGCCGGATCCCCGGGAGAGGTTGAAGGGCTGCGGAAACCCAGGCTGCCGTGGCGTTCGCGCAACGGCCGCGGGGGCCGATATCGATGGGGATCACCCTTCTGCGCGGCTGACGTTTCACGTGAAACGCGCGTACAGCCAGTCGCCCGGGGCGCGAACCCAAGATCGTCCAGACCGCCGCCCGCGTTGACCCCCAGACACTTGGATCGCCAGCCGGGCACGCGGAACACGTCTCCGCCGCACCGAGATCCGACCGTGTCATCCGCGGATCCGTGAGGACAAGCTGCGAGGCGCAGGCTCCGCGACGGTCGGCGTTGCCCCCTATGCGCACGGCATCCGAGACCTGCCGATAACGCGCCGAGCTCCCCGACGTCGCGACCTACGCGGGCGGGAACCAACGTTTCACGTGAAACACCCGCGTCCTCCCTCCCGCTGACGAGGCGCAGTCGTCGAGCGAAGCGAGACGCTGCCGACGCCGTGTCGCACCAAAACCACGGACGGCATGTCCGCAGCCGCTCGCCTGGGGAGTGGGATTGTTCCCTGAATGAGCATCGGGAGGGGCCCCCGCTTGCGGGGAGGGCACCCGCTCTGCGAATGAAGGGAAGCAATCCGCTCCCCGCCCCCTCGAGATCCCCACCGGAACTCCGCATAACCCCAGCCGCATCTCAACGTCCGCCTCAGCGATTAGAGTGGAACGCGGCCCCGAAAGGAGTGGATGTTTCACGTGAAACAATCCGAAAAGGCATCATCGAACGAATCGTTCGGGATGGATACACCGCTCGCGCGGGAGCTCGCCGACCTGTCCGCTCGACGCCGAGCGCTGGAATCCGCGAAGATCGAGTTCACGGGGGAGACCCGCGTCCTGACGGTCTCGAACCAGAAGGGCGGCGTGGGCAAGACCACGACGGCCGTGAACGTCGCTTCTGCTCTCGCCGGTCTCGGCGCCAAGGTCCTGGTCATCGATCTCGATCCGCAGGGGAACGCCTCCACCGCTCTCGGTGTGCCGCACAGCGCCGAGATTCCCAGTGTCTACGACGTTCTCATCGAGGAATTCCCGCTCGCCGACATCGTGCAGCAGAGCCCCGAGGACCCGAATCTCTTCTGCGCGCCGAGCACCATCCACCTCGCCGGAGCCGAGATCGAGCTGGTCGCCCAGGTCGCGAGGGAGCATCGACTGCGTCGGGCGCTGGAGGAGTACCTCGTCGACAGTCCGATGGACTTCGTCATCATCGACTGCCCGCCGTCTCTCGGCCTGCTGACGATCAACGCCTTCACGGCGGCATCCGAGGTCTTCATCCCCATCCAGTGCGAGTACTACGCGCTCGAGGGTCTGAGTCAGCTGCTCGGCAGCATCCAGATGATCCAGAAGCATCTGAACCCTGCCTTGCATCTCTCGACGATCCTGCTGACGATGTTCGACGGTCGCACCCGTCTCGCACAGCAGGTGGCTGACGAGGTGCGCACCCACTTCCCCGACCAGGTGCTGGAGACTGTGATCCCGCGCTCTGTGCGCGTGTCGGAGGCGCCGAGCTTCGGTCAGACGGTGATCGCCTACGACGGGCAATCCGCCGGGGCGATCGCATATCGCGAGGCCGCTGTCGAGATCGCGTCGCGCACCGCGACGCAGAGCAAGGAGAAATGATGGCGAAGCGCACTGGACTGGGTCGGGGCATCGGTGCCCTGATCCCTACGGCCGATCAGGCGGAGCGTCCTGTCGACGTGTTCTTCCCGGGGGCGAACCTCCGCCCGAGCGAGGACCAGGTCAGCACGGTCGCGCGTGAGCAGGAGGAGTTGGCGGCTGTTCCCGGCATCCATCTCGTTCAGGTCAACCCGAACAGCATCGTGCCGAACCCGCGTCAGCCTCGCACGCATTTCAATCCTGAGGATCTCGCCGAACTGGTGCACAGCGTCCGTGAGTTCGGTGTGCTGCAGCCGGTCGTCGTCCGCAAGAACAGCGACGGCGAGTACGAGCTGATCATGGGGGAGCGGCGGACGCGCGCCGCCCGCGAGGCCGGGCTCGAGACCATCCCGGTGATCGTGCGGGAGACCGCGGATGAGGATCTCCTCCGCGACGCCCTTCTCGAGAACCTGCACCGCTCCGAGCTCAACCCGCTCGAAGAGGCCTCTGCCTACCAGCAGCTGCTCGAGGATTTCGGCATCACCCAGGAAGAGCTCGCGACGCGGATCGGGCGCTCGCGTCCGCAGATCAGCAACACGATCCGCCTGCTGAAGCTCCCTGTGCCCGTGCAGCAGCGCGTCGCAGCGGGTGTGCTCACGGCCGGTCACGCACGCGCCATCCTGAGCCTCGACACCCCCGAGGCGATGCAGCGTCTGGCCGACAAGGTCGTGAACGAGGATCTCTCGGTGCGAGCCACGGAAGAGGCCGCGAAGTCGCAGCCGACCGCTGCGGGGAAGAGCCCGAAGCCGACTCCCGGGGCCCGTCGCGCCTACCTCGACGAGGTCGCCGGCAAGCTCGGTGACCGACTGAACACCCGCGTGAAGATCGCATTGGGAGCACGTAAAGGCCAGGTCACGATCGATTTCGCTTCCATTCAGGATCTGAACCGCATCCTCGAGGAGATCGGCGAAGAAGGATACGGGAAGCGCTGATCCGCGCGTCGGCACACCGAGAGGCCTAGACTCGCGTCACCAGATGTCGAGGAGGGGCACAATGTCGCGCACACAACCCGGATCAGCCATTCGAGGCCGCGTCATCGCGGTCAGCATCGCCGCCGCTCTCGGCGGCTTCCTGTTCGGCTTCGACACCGCCGTCATCAACGGCGCGGTCGATGCTCTGGCCGGCAGCCAGTCGGGCTTCGACCTCGGCGTGGGGCTCAAGGGCTTCGCAGTGTCGTCGGCGCTGATCGGCTGCGCAGTGGGCGCCTGGTTCGCCGGTCCTCTCGCCAATCGCTTCGGTCGCATCCCGGTGATGGTCGTCGCGGCCGTGCTGTTCCTGCTCTCGTCTCTGGGCTCCGGTTTCGCGTTCGGGGTCGTCGACCTGATCTTCTGGCGCGTCATCGGCGGACTCGGCGTGGGAGCGGCATCCGTCATCGCTCCGGCGTACATCGCCGAGGTCTCGCCGGCGAACATCCGCGGGCGACTCGGGTCTCTGCAGCAGCTGGCGATCGTCACGGGTATCTTCATCGCCCTGCTCTCCGACGCGATGCTCGCCAACGTCGCCGGGGGAGCGGCGGAGCCGCTCTGGGGTCTTGACGCGTGGCGCTGGATGTTCATCGCCGGTGCGGTCCCCTCGATCGTCTACGGCGCCATATCGCTGAGGCTCCCGGAATCTCCGCGATACCTGGTCGCGAAGGGCGAGCTCGAGAAGGCATCCGAGGTGCTGACGACCGTCACCGGGGCGATCGACGTGAAGGCGAAGATCGAGGAGATCACCGGCACGCTCAACACCGAGCGCTCCGAGTCTCTGCGCGATCTGCGCGGCAACCGGCTCGGGCTGAAGCCGATCGTCTGGGTCGGCATCCTGCTCTCGGTGTTCCAGCAGTTCGTCGGCATCAACGTGATCTTCTACTACTCCACGACGCTGTGGCAGTCCGTCGGTTTCGGGGAGTCGGAAGCTCTGCTGATCACCGTGATCACCTCGGTGACGAACATCGTGGTGACGATCATCGCGATCCTGCTCGTCGACCGCGTCGGCCGGCGGATCATGCTGCTGGTGGGCTCGGTCGGCATGACGCTGACGCTCGGACTGATGGCGCTCGCCTTCTCGTTCGGCACCCTGGACGCTCAGGGGGCGGTGACGCTGCCCGATCCGTGGTCGACGGTAGCGCTGATCTGCGCCAACGGCTTCGTGGTGTTCTTCGGAGCGACGTGGGGGCCGCTGGTCTGGGTTCTCCTGGGCGAGATGTTCCCGAACTCGATCCGCGCGGGAGCGCTCGCGGTGGCCGCTGCAGCCCAGTGGGTCGCGAACTTCTTCATCTCGACGACCTTCCCGGCCTTCTCGGCGATCGGGCTCCCCTTCGCCTACGGGTTCTACGCGTTCTTCGCGCTGCTGTCGTTCTTCTTCGTGTACTTCAAGGTCGCGGAGACCAAGGGCAAAGAGCTCGAGGATATGCGCGAAGACACGAAGGTCGAGCGCCGGCGGCGTCCCAGTCGGACGTAGGCTGGAAGCATGTCCGAGTCCGTTCAGCGCCGCGCCAGCCTCGAAGTGCTGCGTGCGGAAGCCGCCGACGAACTCGCCGTGCTGATCCAGGAGCGTCTCCTCGGCGGCGAGGATCCGTGGGATTTCATGGAGGAGCTGCCGAGCGTCGATGAGCTCGTCGTCTACCTGCTGAGGGCCGACAACATCAATGCCAATGACGGCGTGCGTCCGAACGCCGCGCGTCACTATCGGGTGCTGCGCCAGATCGCGTTGGAGTATCCCGAATTGACGCCGGCCGTGTGGGGGCTGCTCGACGAGAAGCAGCGTCACCGCCGTTGGGACCCGACGGTCGCCGACCGCTCGTCCTGACATGCCCCGGATGCTGGTGCAGTACGACCCGCGCTGGCCGGAGCTCTTCGAGGAGATCGCGGCGGAGCTGCGCGCCCACGGCGATCCGTCCTGGGCGATCGAGCACATCGGCTCGACCGCGGTTCCGGGTATGCGCGCCAAGCCCATCATCGACCTCGCGGTGCGCATCGAGAGTGCGGAGGACTTCGAGGCGCATCGTCCGGCTCTCGAGTCGCTCGGCTGGCGCCTCGGCAGCAGCGTGCAGAGCCACCCGGTGATGGTGTTCGAGCGCGACGGCGTCCGCACGCGCATCGCGCACTTCTTCGCGGCGTCAGACTGGGAGACCGTGAACCAACGCATCCTGCGCGACTGGCTTCGTGCTCACCCCGAGGATGCCGACCGCTACACCCACGCGAAGTGCGACGCCGTGGCCGCCGCCGCCCGCGGCACCTCGACCTACAACGCCGCCAAGACCCCCGTCATCCAGCACCTTGTCGACCGCGCCCGCGACGCCCGAGGCCTCCCGTCCGTCCCCGTCTCCGACAAGTAGCGCTGGACACCTATCCCTGACTCAGCCTCCCGCATCACAACCTCTGTGGCCTTCACCCGCAGCACTGCGCCCGTCCGCGTAGCGCAGGGCGCAGGGATGTTCCCCGAACGAGCATCGGGAGGGGCCCGCGCAGCGGGAGGGAACCCGCTCTGCGAGAGAGGGGACATCCCTGCGCCCGGAACCCCGCGTTTCGTCTCGCTCCGCTCGCTCAACGACCGACAACGGGGCCGGACACAGAAAAGGCCGCCACCTCCGAGGAGGTGACGGCCCTGCTGGGTCTCAGAGGATCAGCCGATGAATGCGGCGAGGTCCTTCTCGAGCGCGAACTTGGGCTTGGCGCCGATGATGGTCGTCTTGACCTCACCGCCGTCGAACACCTTCATCGCCGGGATCGACGTGATCTGGTACTTCATCGCGAGCTCGGGGTTCTCGTCGACGTTGAGCTTGAGGATGGTGATCTTGTCGGGGTTGTCGGCCTGGATCTCGTCCAGAACCGGCGCGACCATACGACAGGGACCGCACCACTCGGCCCAGAAGTCCACCAGCACGGGACCGTCGGCCTGCAGGACGTCCTGTTCCCAGGTCGCCTGGCTCGTAGCCTTTGCACTCATCAGAGTTCTCCTTGATTCGAGGTTCGTCCGTTACAACAGCGGACGAGGTGAAAGTGTTCCCGCGCGCTCACGCGGTGAGGACTTCGGCGGCCTCCGCAGCGGGGACCTCGACCGAGGCGTCCTCGAGATCGGCGAGGAAGTGCTCCGCGTCGAGGGCCGCGACCGTGCCCGTGCCGGCAGCCGTGATGGCCTGACGGTAGGTCGGGTCGATGACGTCTCCGGCGGCGAAGACGCCCGGCACCGAGGTGACCGACGAGCGGCCGTCGACCCAGATCGTGCCCTCGGCGGTCAGCTTCAGCTTGTCGTGCACGAGGTGCGTGCGCGGGTCGTTGCCGATCGCGATGAACAGGCCGTCGAGCGGAAGGTCGCTCAGCGTGCCGTCGACGGTGTTGCGCAGCTGCACGCCGCTGACGGAGTCGCCACCGAGCACCTCGGCGACCTCGCTGTTCCACACGAACTCGATCTTCTCGTTCGCGAACGCGCGCTCCTGCATGATCTTCGAGGCGCGCAGCGTGTCCTTGCGGTGGATCACGTAGACCTTGTCGGCGAAGCGGGTGAGGAACGTGGCCTCTTCCATGGCGGAGTCGCCGCCGCCGACGACCGCGATCGTCTTCTGGCGGAAGAAGAACCCGTCGCAGGTGGCGCACCAGGAGACGCCGTAGCCCGAGAGGCGCTCTTCGCCGTCGATGTGGAGCTTGCGATAGGCGGAGCCGGTGGCGTAGATCAGGGTCTGTGTCTCGTGCACCGCGCCGCTGCCGAGCGTGACCGTCTTGACCGGGCCGTCGAGCTGCAGGTCGGTGACGTCGTCGTAGAGCACCTCGGTGCCGAACTTCTCTGCCTGCTCCTGGAACTTCGCCATGAGCTCGGGGCCCTGGATGCCCTCGGGGAAGCCCGGGTAGTTCTCGACCTCGGTGGTGTTCATCAGCTCGCCGCCGACCTCGACCGAGCTCGCGATGAGCAGCGGCTTGAGGTTCGCGCGGGCAGCGTAGATGGCGGCCGTGAAGCCGGCAGGGCCGGAACCGATGATGATGACCTGACGCATGTGCTCTCCGTCTGAGAAAAGGGATCCGTCGAAAGACGGCCCGAGTACTTCAACCCATGGTAACCGCGCGGCATTCCCTGCGCCGAGTGCCGGGCGGGAGTCAGCGACCGGGCAGGAAGCGGCGCACCAGGGTGCCGGCGACCTTGAGTTCCGGCGCCCGCAGCAGCGCGAGGATTCCGAGGTACACGATGACCACGACGAGGCCGATGACGGCGGTGCCGAGGGCGCCGACGAGCTGTCCGTCGAGCATCCATCCCTCCACTCCGCCGCTGAGGACGAAGACGCCCCAGCCTGCCGCGCCCGCCGGGATCGCGGCGATGGCGAAGCGGCCGATGGCGGTCATCCACGAACCGACCTGGAGGCCGCCGATCTTGCGGTGCAGCAGCCACGCGGCGACGACGGTCTGCAGGATGCTGGCGATCGACTGACCGAGGGCGACGGCAGCCGCGAGCAGGCTCAGCGGGATGACGTCGTTCTGGAACAGCGCCCAGGCTCCGAGGGCCGTGACGACGATCAGGACGCACTGGAACATGACGAACCAGAAGGGCGTGCGGGTGTCGTCGTAGGCGTAGAAGGTGCGCTGCACGATGAACAGGATGGTCAGCGGGATGAGGCTGACGAGGTAGCAGAGCAGCACGAGGGCGGCGGACTGCGCGGCACTCTCCGCGGTCACGAACTCGGTGTCCTTCGTGAACACCCGCGACGCGGGGATGGCGGCGGCAGCGACGGCGGCCACGGCGGCGGCGATGAAGAAGAGCAGGGTGCGGATGCTGCGCGCGATGTCGGCACGGACCTCGTCGTCACGCCCGGCGGCAGCGTGCTCGCTGATCTGGGTGAAGTAGGGCGTTCCGATCGAGAGCACGATCACCGAGTAGGGGAGCATGAAGATCAGCCAGGCATTGGTCGTCACCGTCGCGGAGGCGTCGATGCCCGCGGCCTCGCTGATGATGAAGCCCTGCAGGGTTCCCGCGGCGAGGCTGGCGAACGCCATCAGGAACGTCCAGCCGGCGAGACGGCCGACCGTGCCGAGTCCGACCCCGCGCCACCGGAAGTCGGGCTTGAGCGCGAGCCCGGTGCGTCGCCAGAACACCAGCAGCACGACGGCCTGCAGCGCGATGCCCAGCGTGGCTGTGCCGCCCAGAAGGGTGATCATCGTCGGCGTCCACTCGGAGGCCCGCGTCGGCACCGGTGCGAACAGAGCGCCGAGGGCGAGGAAGCCGGCGATGGAGATGAGGTTGTTGACGACCGGCGCCCAGGTGAACGGGCCGAAGATGCGGCGGGCGTTCAGCGCCTCTCCGAGCAGCGCGTAGAGCCCGTAGAGCAGGATCTGGGGCAGGCACCAGTAGGCGAGCGCGGTCGCGAGGGCCAGGATGTCAGGCTTGGCCTGTCCGGCGACGATGTGGACGAGCCAGGGCGCGCAGGCCGTCGCGAGAGCGGTGAGCACGACCAGCACGACCGTGCCGAGCGTGAAGAGCTTCGAGATGAAGGCGTTGCCCCCGTCGGCATCCGCCGTGGCCTTCACGATCTGCGGAACGATCACCGCGGTGAGAACGCCCACCGAGATGAGCGAGAACACGCTGTTCGGGAGCTGGTTCGCATAGGTGAAGGCGTCAGCGGCACCGGAGCTGACCGATCCGAGCACTCCGACCAGCACGATGCTCCGCAGCAGCCCGGTGACGCGCGAGACGAGGGTGCCGGCGCCGATCACGGCGCTGGCGCGCCCGAGGCTACTCACCCCGGCCGTCTTTCGGCTCGGCGGCTTCGAGCGCCGCCGCATCCGCTGCTGCCTCCTCGGACGCCTCGCGGCGCTTGCGGAGCACGGTGCGGACCACGCCGAGCCCGATCAGCAGCGCGGTGAGCCCGCCGAAGATGCCGAGGCCGATGGTCTCCCACTCCGCGCGGACGGCGACTCGGATGATCTGATCGCTCTGCACCTGCACGCCCGTGGGACTGAGGAGACCGAGCCGCAGGTCGACCTCGCCGCTGCCGACGCGCGCCGAGACCGGGACCTTCACGCGGGTCGTGCTGTTCGCCTGCACGACCGTCTCGATCAGCGGCTTCACTTCGAGGCGGGGGTCCGTCCGCGACGCCGTCAGCTGCACGGTCACCGGCCAGGGAAGGTCGTTGCGCACGCCGATCGGCAGGTCGGCGTTGGCCGAGATCAGCTGGATCGTGCTCGACTGCGGGATGCTGACGGACCCGAGCGTCGCTGTCGTGAGCGCACGATGAGCGGCGACGCTCGCCGGGAAGTCGTCCGCCGGCGTGCGGACGGTGAGGGTGCGCAGGATCCTGATGCGCTCCGGGCCGAGAAGCACCTGCGGGTCGGTGAGGATCGTCGAGAAGGCGCCGAGGGCCTGCTCGTCCACGAGGAGGTTCGCGACCTCCGCAGCACCGGGAGTGCCGCTCTCCACCGAGATCGCCGCGGCGACCGGCGCGGTGTCGCGCAGGGCCCCGAGGTCGAAGCCGATCGAGTCGGCGGCCGAGATCGCCTCGCGCAGTGCGTCGGCGCTGCGCGTCTCGTCGCGGTCGAGTCCGATCAACAGCGGGGCACCGGGAGCGCGAGCCTCGGCGAGGAAGAGCCGGGCGGCCGATTCGGCGAGCAGACGTTGACGGGCAGCGGGGTCGGCTTCGGCCGCAGCGTCCGAGAGCGATGCCGACGTCGCGGCATCCGTCACGAGGAGATCGTGTCCGTCCGCCGTCGCGTGTGCGGTGCTCTGCCCGCCGACCGTGGTGGAGGAGACGATCGTGGTCGTGCTGTCGCCGAGATAGCCCGCGAAGGCGGTGAGATCGTCGGCGGTGACATCCGGGCGGGGCCACAGGATGCGCGGCAGGGCGCCGTCGACGTCGGTGAGCGCTTCGTCGTCCGGAAGTGCGGGCGTCTCGGTCGGCGTCGGCGTCGGTCCGGTCGTGCCGTCGGCGGTGTCGGTCGGGGGAGGGGTGACACGCACCACCGGGAAGTTCGCGGGGTCGAGGAAGGGGGTGAACGAGAGCGGCTGCAGCAGTTCCGGGAGCTGCGCCTGTGCCTGCACCCCGGCATCCGCATCGCCGAACTGCAGGGCGAAGCGCGCATTGGGCAGCTCGTCCAACCGGGTCAGCCAGTCCGTCGCCTGCTCCGGTGCGGCGGAGCCGAGAACCCGGATCGCGGCGAGGATCGACGGATCGATCGCGAGGACGGCTGTGGTTCCGGCGACGCCGTCGAGCTGTGCGGTCAGGGCGCCTTCCGGTGCGGTGAGCGCCGCGATCTCGTCCGAGGTGAGCAGGACGCCGTCCGCGGGTGTGGCCGTGATCGGAACGATGACGCCGACGAGCGACGGCGTGGCCGCGGACACGATCAGGACGCTCGTCGCCGTGGCATCCTGCTCGACCGCGTCATCGGCCGCCGGTCCGCCGGTAGTCGCACCGGTCAGCTCTGCCCGCAGCGGGTAGATTCCGGGCGCGAGCAGGCCGAGCGTGTCGTCGGGCACGAAGATCGTCGTGGTCGCCGATTCGCCCGCCGCGATGGCCTCGGTGCTCTCGCTTCCGATCGTGGCGAAGTCTCCCGCGGCCTCTTCGTCGTCGAGCCAGTCGGTGAGGCCGGCATCGTCGGCCAACGGGGTGCTGCCGATCTCGACGCGGACGCGCCCGTCGGTCAGCTCCGAGTCGGTGCGGTTCCGCAGGGTGATCACGGCAGAGGTCGAGGATCCGGGCGCGACCGTGCCGCGAAGGCCGGCGGAGACATGCAGCTCGACGGTCTGCTCATCATCCGCGGGCGGTGTCTCAGCGGCCGCGGCGGCGCCGGGAACGGCGAATCCCCCGATGCTCAGCGCGATCGCGAAGACGGCGGTCCTGCGCGCGAGCCGCTGCAGGCGCGCACGGAAGCCGGTTTCGGGGGTTGTGACGGTCATGAAGGTCTTCCTCGAACGCCCCGGGACGGGGGCTGCTCGTGAGTACTGACCTTGTGATTCTAGGAGGCCCGAGGAAGGAGAACCCTGAAGACGCGTAGAGTGACGGCCGTGTCCGACACCCCCGCACCCGTCCCCGACCCGCTCGGCAGTGCCGCCCTCGCCGCCGACCTCGACGAGGCGGACCTCCGTTCCGAGCCCCTGCGGCGCCTGTGGGGCGAGGAGGCCGACGACGCGCTCGCCCGAGGAATGCGTGAGCCGATCCTGCGCGCGATCGCCGGCGACTCCGGTGTGCTGGCGACCCTGGGTCGCCTGCTCGTGCTCGGGATGCCGCAGCCGCGGGAGGCCGTCGCCGACGCACTGCCGCGTCTGGGCGTCGATGGACTCGTCGCTCTCGGCCTGGCACGTGCGGACGAGGAGATCGTCACCCCGACCGCCCTCCTGCGCCCGCAGTCGTTCGTCGATGCCGACGGTGTCGGCGAGTGGTGGATCGCCAGCGACCTCGACGAGGTCGCTCTCGATGGCGCCCTGCCGGCCGATCACGTGCTCGGCGTCGGCGGCGCATCCCGCACGCTCGCCGAGACGATCGTGCCGATCGAGGTCGATCGCGCGCTCGACCTCGGCACCGGTTGCGGCATCCAGGCGCTTCTCGTCGCTCGGCGGGCGGGCACGGTGGTCGCGACCGACATCTCCGCGCGAGCGCTGGCGTTCGCCGAGCTCAACGCCCGCCTCAACGGGGTGAGCAACATCGAGTTCCGTCTCGGGAGCATGTTCGAGCCGGTCGAGGGCGAGGCGTTCGACCTGATCGTCTCGAACCCGCCGTTCGTCATCACCCCGCGGGTCGACGACGTGCCCGCCTACGAGTACCGCGACGGCGGCCTGGTCGGCGATGCGCTCGTGGAGCAGTTCGTGCGCACGGCACCGGCCTTCCTCACCGTCGGCGGCATCGCGCAGCTGCTCGGCAACTGGGAGTCGCGCGACGGCGTCACGGGGCTCGCACGCCTCGATGCCTGGGTGCCGGGAGACCTCGACCTCTGGGTCATCGAGCGCGAGCAGCTCTCTCCTCTCGGCTACGCCGAGCTGTGGATCCGCGACGGCGGCACGACACCCCGCGATCCCGAGTTCACGCCGCTGCTCACCGCCTGGCTCGACGACTTCGCCGCGCGCCGCGTCACGTCGATCGGCTTCGGGTACGTGCTGGTCCGGCGACCGGCCAGCTCAGAGGGGCCCGCGCACGCGCCGATCCGGCGCAGGGAGGCCGTGCGGCAATCCGTCGCGAACGTGGGCGCCGCGCTCGCCACGGGCCTGGCCGCGCACGACCTGTTGGCCGCGGGTGTGCCCGCGACTCTCGTCACGGCATCCGATGTCACCGAGGCGCGGCACCTGCTGCCGGGCGACGACGATCCGAGCGTGATCGAGCTGCGGCAGGGCGGAGGTCTCGCCCGCACCGTGAGCGTCGATCCTGCGCTCGCCGCCTTCGTCGGAGCCTGCGACGGCGAGCTCACCGTCGGTCAGATCGTCGCGGCGCTGGCCGACCTGTTCGAGGTGCCTCTCGCCGATCTGTGGGCTGACCTCGAGCCGCGCATCCGTGCGCTCGTGTTCGACGGCCTGCTGGTGCCGGGGGAATAGCCATGGCATCCATGCGTTGGAATAGATCATGAAGGCTTTCGGATTCCTCTCCTTCGGGCACTACGCAGATGTGCCCGGCTCGGCGACCCGCACGGCGGGCGACATGCTGAAGCAGACGATCGAGATCGCCGAGGGCGCGGACGAGATCGGCGTCAACGGCGCGTCGGTGCGCGTGCACCACTGGGCACGGCAGGCTGCGTCTCCGATGCCGTTGCTGTCGGCCATGGCCGCACGCACGAAGCGCATCGAGGTCGGCACCGGCGTGATCGACATGCGCTACGAGAACCCGCTGCAGTTCGCCGAGGAGGCGGCCGCGCTCGACCTCATCGCCGATGGTCGGATCGCCCTGGGCGTGAGCCGTGGTTCACCCGAGACGGCGCTCCGCGGGTACGAGACCTTCGGGTACGTCGATGAAGAGGATCCGGAACGGGGCAGCGTGCTCGCGCGGGAGAAATTCGACATCTTCCTGCGCGCCATCGACGGGGAGCGCATCGCGGCCGGTGATCCGCGCATGGTCGGCGAGGGCCGCTATCTCGCGATCGAGCCGCAGTCGCCGACGCTCCGCGACCACATCTGGTGGGGCTCCGGCTCCCGCGCGACCGCGGAGGAGACCGGACGCAAGGGGCTCAACATGATGAGCTCGACCCTGGTGACCGAGGCCACCGGCCAGCCGTTCCACGAGCTGCAGCGCGAGCAGATCGACCTGTTCCGCGCCGCCTACAAGGAGGCCGGCCACACCGGCGCGCCCCGCGTCTCGGTGAGCCGCAGCGTCTTCCCGCTCATCTCCGACATGGACAGGGCGTACTTCGGCCTGCGCAGCGAGGAGAACGGCGACCAGATCGGCGTCATCGACGGCTTCCGCTCCACGTTCGGCAAGACCTACGCCGCAGAGCCCGACGTGCTCATCGAGCAGCTGAAGCGGGACGAGGCCGTGATGTCGGCCGACACCCTGCTGCTGACCATCCCGAACCAGCTGGGACCGGCGTACAACCTCCACGTGCTCGAGTCGTTCGCGACCCACGTCGCACCCGCGCTCGGGTGGAAGCCCAACACCGAGGGGCCTGTCCAGGGCGATCCGGTCTAGATCGTGCAGAGGGCGGATGCCGCGGCATCCGCCCTTTTCCACCCCTTCACGGCATTCCGGTATACCGGTACTCTGGCCGCATGCGTGTGCATCGGAGGGGAATTCTCGCGGGGGCGATCATCTTCATGGCTGTGCTCGTCGGCGCCGTCCCCGCGGCTGCGGCGACCACCAGTTCGTGGGCCACCTGGCAGCCGCTCGCCGGCGGAGCCGGGGCCTACACGACGACCGTGCAGATCGCGGCGCAGCCCGCGATCACGGCGACCATGACAAGCGATTCCCGCGGCGGCGGCCCAGGCGTCATCTCGGGAGCATCCACCTGGCTCTCCGAGGGCACGCCCATCGGCGCCAAGTACGGATCCAGCCGCGATCTGCCGTACCTGAACCTGCGTCCGAAGGCCGACAACGCCGCGAGCCCCTCGATGACCACGTACTCCTTCGACGCCCCCACGCCTTCGTCGGGGTGGGCCTTCGCCCTCGGCGACATCGACGCCGACTCCGTGCGCATCCAGGCCATCGGTCCCGACGGGCAGGCGCTCGACGCGACCGAGCTCGGCTTCCAGAGCGGCTTCAACTACTGCGCTCCCGGCGTCGTTGGCAAGCCCTCGTGCACCGGCGTGGCGACCGATGTGCCGGTCTGGGACCCCGCCACCCTCACTCTCACCGGAAACGCGGCCGCGGCCGACACGAGCGGCGCCGCCGCGTGGTTCGAGCCGGCAGCGCCGATCAGCTCGCTCACCTTCTTCTTCACCCGCCGGGCGGGCTTCCCGGTCTACCAGACGTGGTTCGCCTCTCAGGCCCGCGACATCACCGGCTCGGTCGTCGACATCGTGGACGGCCCCCTGACCGGGGTGGCACTCACCCTCACCGACGCGAACGGCGCGGTCGTCGGCACCACGACGACAGCGCCGGACGGCACCTACTCCTTCCCCGGCTTCGTCGCGACCGACGGCTACACCGTGCGGGTCGCACCTCCGGCCGGCAAGATCTCGACGGGGGCGACGACCGTGGCGGTCGATCTGACCACGACGGATGCCGTCGCCGACTTCACCGTGCGAGACATCGTGCCGGTCGCGGTCTCCGGACAGGTGACGGATGCCGACGGCGACCCGGTGCCCGGCGTGACCGTGACGATCGACGGGCAGACCACGACGACGGATGCGGCGGGCGAGTACCTGTTCGACTCCGTCCCGGTGGGCACCCATACAGCGACGATCACCACCCCGGACGGCTACACCCTCGTGAGCAGCCCGCCCCCGTTCACGATCCCGCCCCTCAGCGAGGACCCGATCGAGAACGTCGACTTCCAGGTCGCCGAGAACCCGACGCTGAGCGGAGCAGTCACCTCGAACGGCTCCGGTGTCGCCGGCGTGACGATCACCGCCGTGGGCCCCGGCGGCACGATCACCGCCGTGACGAACGGGAGCGGCGCCTACTCTTTCCCGCGTCTTCCGGCCGGCGACTACGACATCACCATGACGACTCCCGGCGGCTACGTCGCGTTGACCCCGGTCACCCGGACCGAGCAGATCGCCGGCGTCGACGTCGCGAACGTGGACTTCGATCTCGCGCGCCTCGGCGCCCTCGACGGCACGGTGCGCACCGACGGCGGCGCCCCCGTACCCGGCGTGGTCATCGATGTCACCGGTCCGGGGGTGCCCGCACAGCTCACCACGGATGCCGATGGCTCGTTCGGCCTCGGCGGACTGCCGCCGGCGACCTACACTCTGACGGTCGTGCCGCCCACCGGCAGCACCGTCGTCGGAGCCGCGACCAGGACCGTCGTGATCACCGCGGCCGGCGAGGCCGTTGTCGAGCAGGACTTCACGCTCGCCGCGATCGTCGTCCCGCCGGATCCCGATCCCGACCCGCCGGTGACCGGCGGCAACGGGGGCGGCAACGGCGGAAGCCTGCCGGGCACCGGTCTCGGCCCGGAGACCCTCGCATGGGCCGCGGGCGGTGCGGGCGTGCTGCTCGTCGGAGCGGTGCTGCTCATCGTCTCGCGTCGCAGGGCTCCGCGCGACTGATCCGATGGAAGGGGGGCGGATGCCGCGGCATCCGCCCCCTTTCATCAGCTGGCCTTGGGCGGACCGAACAGCTCCTCGCCGTGCTCGTGGAGCAGCCGGTAGGCATCGGCGAACGTCTCCGGCTCGGGTTCGCCCGGCTTGCCGTAACGCGCGATGAGCAGACCCAGCAGGCCGCGGGCCGGCGGCGTCAGCGGCTTCGTGTGATCCGCCTCGTTCGGCTGCGGCGGGGTCTCCTCCGGGTTGGGCGGGGTGTAGGCCGGGGTCGTGACGGGCCAATCGGCAGGATGCCGCGGCTTGTCGAGGTTCACGACGTTGAGCAGCGTGTTGGCCGACTGGTCGCGGTCGTTGAGCGGCTTCAGCCCGTGCAGCCGCGAGAGGGTCGCCGTCACCGAGCCGTGATGCATCTCGTCGTGGATGATCGAGCCGCGCCTCGTGTACGCCGACACGGCGATCGCCGGCACCCGGCAGCCGAGCCGGTCGAACGTGAAGCCCATCTCGCCGGCCTTCGTGTCGGGCGTCGGCTTCGTCGCAGCGGGCGGGGGCACGTGGTCGTAGCATCCGCCGTGCTCATCGAACGTGATCAGCAGCAAGGTGTTCACGGCGTTCGAACCCTGCGGCGACGCGCTCGTGCGCACCGCCTCGTAGATGTCGTGGATCAGTCGGTCGCCGGCGCGCACGTCGGACACCGCGCTGTCGAAGATCTCCTCGCCGCCGTCCGTGCTCTCCCGCACGGCGCCGAACGGCGGGTGGAAGTCGTTGTGGTCGTAGACCATCCGCGGCTCGATGAATGCGTAGGCGGGCAGCTTCCCGGCCTTCGCCTCGGCGTAGAAGTCCTCCATGGTGCCGAAGTGCTCGGTGCGCCAGTACTTCTCCAGCACGGCGGCGTGCAGCATCCCGGTGAACGAGACCAGCTGCAGCTTGTCGAGGTAGATCTTCCAGCTCAGCTTCTTGTCTTCGAGACGGTTGAAGACCGTGGGGGCCGCCGGGGCGTCGAGCCACTTCCGGTACCCGTCGCCGCCCTGATTCGTGACGAAGCCGTGCGACGTCGAGGCGTGGAAGAACGACCGGTTGCAGAACGTCTGCGACGGCACGCCCGCGTACCAGTGGTCGAACACCGCGAACTCCGCGGCGAGAGTCGACAGCACGGGCAGCATCTCGGGAGAGAACGAGCCCATGATGTGCGCGGCCTCTTCGGGCTTCGGCGCGGCACCGCGACGGAGACGCCGAACGTTGATGATGTAGTCCTCGAGGAACCCCGACATCGTCGCCTTCTCGCCCTTCGTCGGAGCGTTGAACGGCGCTTCCATCTCGTCGACGAAGAGGTCGGCGTTCGTCTTCGGATCGATCGTGCCGAAGATCTGCGTGTTGACGTGCGGATACTCCTCGCCCGGATCCGGGTCGGGAAGGCTCATGATGCGGTCGGTGGCGCCCTGATGGATATGGGCCTCGACGACGGTGCCGTCGGACGCCGTGTTGCTGTGCGACCCGAACGCCAGGCCCTCGAAGGTCTCGCCCGCAGGCAGGGTGTCCTTCGAGTACAGGTAGCCGAGCAGGTTGTCGAAGGAGCGGTTCTCGCCCATCACCACGACGAGGTGGTCGAACCCGGGCTCGCTGCGAGGAGTGAGGGCGGCGAACGGGTCGGGGTCGGATGCGAAGCCGTCGCGGTGGCCGGCAGCGACCGTCGCTCCGATGGCCGCTCCGCCCGCTCCGCCGACGACCGCGCCCGCCAGCGCGGCCCCGCCCATCTTGAGGAACCCTCGGCGGGAGGGATCGGGGACGGGTCGCGGGGTGTCTTCGGTCACGAGGCCGATCTTACGACCGGGCCGGGTCGCCGGGACAGTGCGGGACACCCCGCGGCAGCGCGAGGGCTTGTCGCGTGGCCGACGGACGTCAGATGTCGCTGTAGTCGTTGCCGCCGGTGGTGAGGCGCGTCACGACGTCGCCGGTGATCTTCAGGTCGATGTACTCCACGCCGACCTGACCGGGATTCACGAGCGACGATGTGCCGGGAACCTCTTGGACCCCGATGCTCAGATAGTCGGCGATGCCGTCGCCGTCCTCGTCCCATCCGTCCACGGCGCCTGCGGCCATCGCCTCAGCGCGCGTCGAACCGATTCCGATGCCCTCCGGGGTACGGAACGTCACTCCGGGCGCATCCTCGGTCACGACCAGGTCGATGCGGGTCTCCCGGACGGTCGCCTTGGTTCCGGGCCACTCGTATCCCGAGTACACCGTGTCGTACGGCCCTTCGACGGGTCCTTCGGTCGGGCCCGATCCGAACGCGTCCGTGAGGGCGGCCACAGCGCCGTCCGGGTCGTGCAAGGTGACGAGAGGTCCGTCGTCGACGGAGAAGCCGTCGACCGAGATCTCGATGACGTGATCCACAGGGGAGGGGGACGGAGAGGCGGCCGCGGTGGATGTCGGCGCAGGCGTCTCTGTCGCTGAACCGTCCGAGATCGCCGGGGCACACGCGGCGAGGGAAAGACCGAGGAGGGCTGCCGCGGCGGAAGCGAGGACGAGGCGAGAGCCAAAGCGCATGGCCTCATCCTAAAGCGGAGGGCGCGGCGGAGGATCGCCCCGCCGGCACAGGCATCGGGTCTGGCATCGCGACGAGAGCGTGGGCGCGCTCGAGTGCAGCCAGGAACGTGCCGCGCGGCAATCCTCTAAGCCTGATCGCCACCCAGATGGTGCGGCAGAAGGGCGCCGCCGGAGCCGAAGCCCCGACGACGCCTTCTGCACAGACGCTGCGGACCTACTCGGCGTGCTGCCGGCGACGCCGCAGCACGACGAGACCGAGACCCAGCACGAGCAGCACGACGGCGGCGATCACGTACGGAGTGCTGTCGGCACCCGTGGTCGCCAGGTCGCCCGCCGAGGCCCCTCCGTTGCCGGGCGTCACCGCTCCGCCACCCGAGGATGCGGCCGTGACGGTGAGCGAGGCGGTGACCTCCATACCGTCAGGGAGGATGACGGCGAGCGTGTGCACTCCCGCGGGGGTCGCCGCAGGGATCGTGACGGTGCGCGAGAACGCGCCGGCCGAACCGACCGTGACCGTACCGAGGTCGACCGGGTCGGAGCGCAGCTCGAGACGCAGCTCGGCATCCGCCGCGAAGCCCGAGCCCGACACCGTGACGGTGCTGCCCGCCTGAACGGATGCCGCACCCAGCTCGATCTCGGCCGGGACCTCGGGCTCCGTGACCGGGGGAGTGACCCCGGCCTCGGTGACCCATTTCTCACCGGCATCCGACTTGGTGATCGTGAACGTGTCATAGACCGCACCGACAGGCAGCTCGGTCGTGGCATCCGGCTGCTTCTCCGCGAGGTACGAGCGGTAGACGAGCTGGTCGTTCGAGACGTCGATCACCTGGTACGTGGTGACGCCCTGCCCGCGCAGCACCTGGGTGGCGCCGTTGTTCGTCCAGACGTTCTTCTCGGGGGTCTCGAGCTCGTAGTGCTTCGCGCCCGAGTTCGAGACGACGTAGACCGGTCCGGTGGTGAGGCCGGGGGTCTCGGTCGCGTCGGTGTTGACGTAGCCGCGGGCGTAGGTGTGGTCGTGGCCCATGAGTACCAGGTCGATGTCGTTGCGCTGGAAGACCGGAACCCAGTCGGCGCGCAGTTTCGGCTCGTCGCGACCCTCGGATGCCGAGAATACCGGCTGGTGGAACGTGACGACGTTCCACTTCGACGGGCTGTTCTGCAGCAGCAGGTCGAGCCAGGCGCCCTGGAAGCGGATCCACAGCTCCTCGCCCTTGTTGATCGGGCAGTCCGCACCCGTGCACGACGGCAGCGCCGGCGGGGTGAGGAAGGTCGCGTCGCGCGTCGCGTTGAGAGTGATGAAGCGCACGTCCTGGTAGTCGGTGTAGTAGGCGGTCTCGGCGGCGAACGCGCTCCAGTGCTCGAAGAGCGAGCGGTACTGCGCCGCGACCTCGGTGTCGCCCTTCGCGAGATCGGCCAGGTCGCCGATCGAGTCCATCGACGGGTTGTTGTGCGGGTACTCGAACGCGGCCTTCCACGCCGTGAGCAGCTTGTCGCCGGAGTACTCGTGGTTGCCGGGAGCGGCCATCACGTTGGTGCTGACCGCCGAGTCCTCCATGCCCTTGAACCAGTTGAGCCACTCGTTCTCGTTGCTGGACGTGTTGATCAGGTCGCCGGCGTGCACCGAGCCGATCGAGCGCGGGGCGTTCGCCTCGGCCTGCTTGACGACGCTCGGCCACGTCGTGTCGAGACCGATCTGCGCGTCGCCGTAGTAGACGAACTGGAAGTCGGTCGCGTTCGGGTCGGCGGTCGTGAACTCGAACCATTCGCTCCAGCTGCCCGGGAGACCCACGCGGTAGCGGTAGTCGGTCGCGGCGGTGAGGCCGGTGACCGTGGCGGAGAAGTGATGGTTCGGGTTGCCGTTCACCACGCCCGCGTCGTACGCGTCGACGGTGCGGGTCTCGCCACCGGCGGCCGGCGCGATCTCGACCTGACCGATCGTGTGCGAGGCGTCGCCCGCGAGCCAGGAGATCGACTGCGAGATCTCGGGCTGCTCGGTCGGCGTCAGGATGACGCGCGTCGGGGGCGCGATGACCGGAGCACCCGGGTCGGAGGCCTTCACCAGCGTGAGCGACGACATGTCGAAGTAGATGTCGGAGCTCGTCTCGCGGTCCTGGAAGAGCGCCACGGCGATGGTGTTCGTGCCGTCCTGCAGCACGTCGCCCTCGGCGGTGATGGTGCTCGTGAGCGGGTCGCCGTTCGAGTCGCCCGCGTACTCGACATTCGTGGTGTCGGTGATGCGGCCGTCGACGAAGCGGGAGACCTCTTCGCCGTTGATCCAGACGACGATCGCGTCGTCGTACGTGATCGAGCTCGAGAGCGACGCGACCTGCTCGGCGACGCCCGCCTCCAGCTCGAAGGTGCTGCGGAAGAAGTACGTCGGGACGGTCGGGGCTTTGGTGCCGTCGACGTAGTGGTTCAGGAGCGTCTTCGGCGTGACGGGGCCGACCGCGGCGAGTGTGCCGTTCTTGGCGCCGAAGGATCCGGTCGCCGTCTTCCACGCGCTGTCGTCGAACGCGGGGAGCGTCCAATCCCGGAGTGCGGCGGGCGCGGGAGACGGGTCGGAGCCGTCGTCGAGGTAGTGCCAGGCGGTGTCGCCGGTGATCAGCGATCCCGTCGGCACCTCGGGTGCGGCATCCGGTGCGGCGAAGGCCGCGGGGGCGACGACGGCGCCGCCGAGCAGGGCGAGGAGCGCGACGGACGTCAGTCCGCGACGCCGCCACCGCACCGCAGGGGTGGGGGAGGTCATGTCAGTCCTTCATGAGGTGGGGGTTTCGTGCTCAGCCGCACGAGGCCCCTTCAGACCATCGAAGACGGATGACGTCGGGCTGACGTCAGGGCGACGAAGAGATGAACAGAGCGGATGCCGGGGCGCTGGTCTTCACTACGATGTGGACATGTCCGATTCCGAGAAGCCGCGACGCGTGCCGCTCTCGCTGTCGAGCCCTCCGACTGCTGTGCAGAACGATCCGGAGAAGTGGCGCGTGTGGCGAAAGTTGTGGCTTCGCATCATGCTCCGGTGGTGGTTGCTGGTGGCGTGCTTGATGGTTCCCTGGCTCATGGTCATGGTGCTCACGTTCCGATTCCGCATGATCCCCGAGACCGTGGCCGTCGGCTCGCTGTGGGCGTGGGGTGCCCTCGGGATCGTCGCGGCGCTCGTCCTACGTCGCCTGGCCCGGCGCGATCTGGAGGACTTCGAGAGACGCGAACTCTCCGAAATGGTGGGCTCATGACCTCCGCTGACGACTCTTCGATCGATGCCCGTGTCCGTGCCGTCGTCCTCGACTACGGCCGCCGTCAGACCCGGCTGTTCGTCAGGTTCGCGCTGATCGAGGGAGCGGTCCTCGCCGTGCTCGTCGCGGTGATCTACGGCTTCGAACTGATCGATCCGGAAGAGGGCATCTGGTACCTCGTCGCCGTCGCCGTCGTCGGCGGGTTCCTGCTCAGCACGCTCCTGCTGCGGCTGATCCAGGCGCGCACGAGGGCCATCGCTCAGGCCAAGGGCGAGAACCCGCTGTTCTGAACGGGAGCGTGGGATCCTGCGGTCAGTTCCCGGGGCGATCTCTGAACATCCGGCTGAGTTGGCGGAACGCCCGTAACGCGGCCGGAGGGTCTTCGTCGAGCACGTCGATGTCGTTGAAGGCCGTGCGGAATCCGATCGGCATGAGAGCGGCCTCGGCTTCTTCGCTCACGAAACCCATCGTCCACTGCGGGAAGAAGCGGGAGTCGTGCTCGTCATCGACGAGCACGCGGAAGCCGCCATGCCGGGGGTCCGCGCCGATGCGATCGACGAGCTCCCGCACCGTCGCCTCGTCGCCTTCGAGATACTGCACGAAACGACCCTGCCGGTAGAGGAGCACTCCGGTGACATTTGCGGCTTCATTGGCAGATCGACTCTGAGTGAGAAGGTCCTTGAGGTCGTCGGCGTCGAACGGGACGGACGCCGCGCTGGTGTACACGGTCGAGTAGATGACGCGATGCCGAGCAGCAGGCGAAGTGTCAGACATGTATCGAGACTATGACCCCGGCGCGCTCAGTCCTGGTCGAGCGCGGCGAGCTCGTCGTCGGTCAGGACCAGGTCGGCGGCCGCGGCGGAGTCGCGGATCGACTGCGCTCGCTTGGCCCCCGGGATCGGGATGACGACCGACGACTGAGCCAGCTCCCAGGCCAGCGCCACCTGTTGCGCGCTCACGCCGCGAGACTCGGCCACCTGCTGGAACGTCGGATGCTGTTCGGCCAGCTCCTTGGCATCCGACAGCCCACCCAGTGGACTCCACGGGAGGAACGCCAGACCCAACTCGGTGCAGACGTCGATCTCGGGCCGGCTGCTGCGGAACTTCGGGCTGAACTGGTTCTGCACGCTCACGAGACTGTCGCCCAGCGCCTCGTGCGCCGCCCGGATCTGGCCGGGGTCGACGTTCGACAGCCCGATCATCCGCACCTTGCCGCTCGCGGCGATCTCGGTCAGCGCGCCGATGGTCTCGGCATAGTCGACCTTCGGGTCGGGTCGGTGGTGCTGCCACAGCGAGATCTGGTCGACGCCGAGTCGGGAAAGGCTCGCGTCGACCGCGCGGTGAAGATGCTCCGGGCTCCCGTCCATGGCCCAACCGCCGCCGTGGGTGCGGAACGCACCGCCCTTGGTCGCGAGGAACACACGGTCGCGCACGCCCAGCTCGTCGAGGATCGAGGCGATGAGCTTCTCGTTCTCGCCCTGCGCGTCGGCACCGAGTTCTTCACCCGGCCCGTAGGCGTCGGCCGTGTCGAACAGGGTGACGCCGGCGTCGAGCGCGGCGCGGACCGTGTCGAGCAGCTGCTCGCGGGGCTGGTGGCCGGTCTGGTCGAAGGTCATCAGGCCGAGACCGATCGCCCCGACGTCGACGCGGCCCGTGGTGTCGTTGCCGATTGTGCGTGTGTGCATGAGGCGATCGTAGGCGCGGAATATCGCTGAGCCGATGGGGTGGACACGACGGCGGGTGCGCGCGAAGATGGGCGATCGCCCCGGCTGTGGTCAACGGCACCCGTATCTCACTAGGGTGAGCACCGACGGGCACACCGACACGATCCGGGGGATCATCATGACAAGCCGCAACGCGTACAGCTCCAAGGGTCGAGTTCTGCTCTGGGCCATCATCACCGGCATCGCCGCCGCCCTCGGCTACCTCGTGGCCGAACTGTTCTCTCAGCACGACCTCTCGTTCGCACCATGGGGAATGATCGGCATCTTCGCCGTTCTCACCCTGTTCACGTACCTCATCAATGTCCGGAACGTGCCGAGGGAATAGCAGAGTCAGCTGGGCGCCGCGACCGAGGGTCCCAGCGAGCCGGCGTCAGCGAGGACCGCGCGCGCGGCACGTTCGCCCGACGCAAGGGCACCCTGGATCGAGGCGGTGTCGAGATGGTCGCCCGCGAGGTACAGACGATCGGCGTAGCGCGGCGACCGTGCCGCGCCCAGCGGTGCGGGCTGAGCCGGCAGCGCATCCGCGATGTCGTCCCGCCGGATCAGCTCCCACGCGCGGACGTCGACACCCCAGATGTCGCTCAGGTGACGGCGGACGTCGTTCTCCTCGGCGGCATCGCCGTCGCGCGGCAGCAGGCAGGTCGCGGCGATGAGGTGTCGTCCGGCCGGGGCGTACGAGGGCACGGTGTGCGTCATCACGACCGTGTTCACGACGGGGCCGGGCCCACGTCCGTCGACGGTGAGGAGCGCGGACGTGGTCGGCGGTTCGACGGCTGCGAACCACCAGGTCTGCAGGCCATTGGTCGTCGGCCCCGGAAGCCCGGTGAGATCGGCGACCGCATCGGGTCCGACCGCGACGACCACACGAGCGGCACGGACCGAGTCGCCGTCGACCACGTCCACCTGCATGCCGTCACCGCGTGCGGACACGCGTTCGACCCCGGAACCGAGACGGATGTCGGCGCCGGCCGTGCGTGCGCGCGCAGCGAGCTGCTCCGGGACCGCGGCGATACCCTGCGCGGGCAGGCCCGGGCGGCCGAGCGCGAAGAACCCGACGAGCAGCTGGGCGAACGCGTTCGACGTCTCTCCGCGGCGCTCTGCCAGGACTCCGGCGAGGAACGGTTCGAGCACGGCGGTGCGGAGCGGGCCGCGGAGCCCGGCGGCATCCCACCCCTCGCGCACGGAGACGTCGTTCTGCGCGAGACGCGAGAGCGGACGCACGAGTGCCGGCGCAGCCCAGCGCGCCAGCGCGACGGCATCCGCGGCGTTCACCAGCCCGCTGCGCAGTGTGGTGACGAGCGACAGCGGATGCCGCACCGGATGCCGCAGCTCGGCCGTCCCGTACTCCGTGCGCACCCGCACGCCGACCGGGAAGCTCCCCAGAGCGAGAGCACCGAGGTCCACGCTGCGGCGCAGCGCCGGGTACGCCGGATTGAGCACCTGGAAGCCGCGATCCACCCGGAACCCGTCGACGATGTCGGTGCGCTGGCGTCCTCCGACAGCGTCTGCCGCGTCGAGCACGACGACGTCGAGCCCCTGCGCGGCGAGCAACCCGGCGCAGCGGAGCCCGGCGAGTCCGGCGCCGACCACGATCACGTCATGCATGCGTCACGCCCTCCTGCTCAGACCGATCGTTCGAGCGGGTGGTTCGCCAGCTTTCCGACCACACCGCCGTCGACGAGTCGCCGCGCCGACGTGTGCGGCTTGCGCGCGGCCTGATCGGTGACGCCGTCGCCGAACTCCCGTGCCAGCTGCAGGCGCGGGTACTCGGCCAGCACCTCATCGAGGAAGGATGCCGGAAGAGCCTCGGTCCGCGCACCGGAGATGTCGAGCGCCGTGGCGGTCTCGAGCAGGTAGCCCTCGACATCCATCGCCGGATCGACGGACGGCCAGTTGTGGCGGATGACGACCTCCAGTGCACGCGTGCTGCGATCCGCCTCCCATCCGGCGCCCGTCGTCAGGGCGACGGCGACGTGTCCGCCTGCCTCTTCGTACGACAGGTTCACGTTGTCGTACTCGGGCACGATGCCGATGTCGTGCAGCAGAGCCGACACATACAACAGCTCGTGATCGATGTCGCTGCGTTCCTCGACGGCGGCGAAGCCCTCGGCCCACAGCCACGACCGGATCACGTGGTTCAGAATCGACTCGGAGTGGTATCGCTCTGCCAGCAACCGAGCTGCGCGAGCGGCGGGCGTGGCGGGAGGCGGGAAATCGCTGAGCTGCATGATGCTCGTCAGAATACGCCCGCAGTCGCCCCGGTACGCTGGAACCCATGCTCAACATGGCCGACGGCCTCCTCCGTCTCGGTGCGCTCGCCGAGAATCCGGTCGTCCGCACTCTCGCGACGTCGTTCGCCGAGGCGGGCTTCGACCTCGCCGTGGTCGGCGGTCCGGTGCGCGACGCCCTGCTCGGGCGGGAGACGCACGACCTCGACTTCACGACGAATGCGTCGCCCAACGACATCCTCCGCATCGTCAAGCCGGTCTCGACCGCGCAGTGGGACATCGGTCGTGCGTTCGGCACGATCGGCGCGCGCGTACAGGGCGAACAGGTCGAGATCACGACCTATCGCGCCGACAGCTACGACGGCGTGACCCGCAAGCCGACCGTCGAGTTCGGCGACTCGATCGAGGGCGACCTCGTGCGCCGCGACTTCACGGTCAATGCGATGGCGCTGCAGGTTCCCGCCGTGAAGCTGGTCGATCCGACCGGCGGCGTGGAGGACCTCGTCGCCGGGGTCCTGCGCACGCCTGCCGACCCGAAGATCTCGTTCGGCGACGACCCGCTGCGGATGCTCCGCGCCGCCCGCTTCAGCGCCCAGCTCGGGTTCCGCGTCGACGACGACACGTTCGACGCGATCGAGCAGCTCCGGAATACGATCGACATCGTCAGCCCGGAGCGCATCCAGTCGGAGCTCGTGCGTCTGATGCAGTCCGAAGACCCGGTGCGCGGCATCCGCGTGCTGGTCGAGACGAATCTGATCGACGAGTTCCTTCCTGAGGTCAGTGCCCTGCGCCTCGAGGTCGACGAGCACCACCACCACAAGGACGTCTACGAGCACTCGCTGACCGTGCTCACCCAGGCGATCGCGCTCGAGCATTCGCGGCATCCGGGCGCCGCTCCGGACGTGCCGCTGCGCATCGCCGCCCTGCTGCACGACATCGGCAAGCCGCGCACCCGCAAGCTCGAGGACGGCGGGGTGGTCACCTTCCACCACCACGACATCGTCGGCTCGCGCATGGCACGCAAGCGCCTGCAGGCGCTGCGCTTCGACACCGACACGACGGATGCCGTCGCCACCCTCATCGAACTCCACCTGCGCTTCTTCGGCTACGCCGAGGGCGCATGGACGGATGCCGCGGTGCGCCGCTATGTGCGCGACGCTGGCGACCTGCTCGAGCGTCTGCACATCCTCACGCGCGCCGATGTCACCACGCGCAACAAGCGCAAGGCCCAGCGGCTCGCGAGCGCCTACGACGACATCGAGTCGCGCATCGCCGCGCTGCGCGAGCAGGAGGAGCTCGACTCGATCCGACCGGAGGTCGACGGCAACCGCATCCAGGAGGTGCTGGGCATCAAGCCGGGCCGCGAGGTGGGCGAGGCCTATCGCTTCCTGCTGGAGCTGCGGCTCGACGAGGGAGTGCTCGGGGCCGAGGTCGCCGAGGAGCGACTGCGCGAATGGTGGGCGGCGCGCGGCTGACGCGGAGCCGCGATCAGCGGAGCTCGGGCTCAGCGGAGCTCGGGCACGACGATCTCAACCTCGTCGGCGACGAGCTCGAAGTCCTTCGTGTTGAATGTGACGAGTTTCGCACCCAGGGCATTCGCGTGGCCGGCCAGCATGATGTCGGTGCTCCGAGCGTGGGATGCGCGCCGCGTCGCCACACGGGCGGCAAGGCGAGCGTATGACTCGGCAGCGTTCTGATCGAAGGGCAACCACGGCGTCGGAAACATCGCGTTCACCCGCGCAAGATCTGCCACCCTCCGACGTCGCGCTCGGGGGTCGATTGCTCCTTCGACGCCGAAGCGCAACTCCGCGTAGGTGAGCGCACTCAGCACGACGTCTTCCAACGGCAGCCGCACGTCCTTGATCTGGATGAGCACGTTCGTGTCAAGCAGGAGCATTGCGCTCCCAGGGGTCCTGGATCCGGTAGTCGAAGATCGGGTTCTCCCGCTCCGCGCGCAGCTCTTCCACCCACTCCGCCGCCGCCTGCTTCTCTTCCTCGGACGCCGGATTGGCGTCGACCCACGCCATGATCTCTTCCGCCGGAACGGACCAGCGCCTCGGCGGCAGCCGTCGTGCAAGGTTCTGCTCGATACCGCTCTCGTCGTTCTCATCGACCAGCTTGATCAGCGCTTCGCGCGCCTCGGCCTCCATGGAACGGGAGTTGCGTCGCGCGCGCTCCTTGAGCGCGGCCACCACCTCGTCGCTCAGGTTCCGGATCGTCACCGTAGCCATGCTGCACCTCCTTGACAGCACAATGCTAGCAATCCGCGACAGTCGGAAGAAGGGTCTCAGTCCACCCGGCGGAATCGTATTCCGGTACGTGTGAACGCCGTCGCCGATCGAGGCGAGGGCCCGACGAGGACGATGTCTCGCGCGAGCTCGGCAAGGGGCAGATCACTCGCCGAGTCGGTGTAGAAACGTCCGATGCGTCCCGTCGGATGCGCGGCCCGAAAGGCGAAGGCCTTCCGCTGCCCGACGTTGTGCGTCCGGAACCTCGGCCCGGCGGGCGAGAACACGAACTCCGACGCGTGCACCTCCGCGCCGTGTAATCCGATGTCCGCCAAGAACCGCTGCGCGAGGAATTTCTCGGTCGCCGTCGTCACCAGGCACGCACCGGCGTCGCTCGCTGCACGAGCCGCATCCACGATCTCGGCGGTCACGTTGCCCGGCCGGGAGGCGAGCCTCCCCGCCGTGCGCGTCGCCAGCCCTCGATACTCGTCCTCCGACATCCCCCGAAGCGCCACGTGCACGACGGCCCGATTGCACCGAGGTCTCAGCGCCCCCTCGGCGCTCGCCAGCGCGGCGACCGCAGAGAGCACCCCGATCGGGAACACCAGCCAGGGTCGCGCGCGCAGCCGCGCGAAGACCAGAGTCGCCATCGTGTCGGAGCGACTGAGCACCCCGTCGAGATCGAAGACGGTGATCACTCGTCGTCCACGGACCGCTCGATCAGCAGCGAGACCCGATCGGAGCGGTACACGTCGACGGCGTACTCGACGCATTCGCCCGAGTCGATGAACGTGCGGCGGGTGAGCTGCAGCCCGCCGGCCGCCTGACGTGCGCCGAGGTGCGCGCTCTTCTCCCCGTCGAGCACGACGACCTCGAGCTCGGCCGACGTGCGCGCGAGTCGCAGCGCGAACCGGCGGCGGATCTCCTCCCACAGCGAGCCGGTGAGGTCGCCGTCGAGCAGTCCGGGGACGAGGTCGGCGCGGTAGTACGTCGTCTCGACGGCGAGCGGCTCGTCGTCGGAGCGCCGCAGGCGCTGCAGCGCGTAGACCGGATGCCCGGGGGAGACGCCGAGTCCGGCGGCGACCTCGGCGTCGGCCGGACGCTCCTCGGCCCAGAACAGCTCGGCCCCTGGATTCCGCCCCGCGCGAGCGACCTCCTGCGAGAAGGATCCGAGGCGCAGCTGCACGCGCGGAGCGGAGACGAAGGTGCCGCGGGTCGCGTCCCGGTGCACGCGGCCGTCCTGCTCCAGGACGCCGAGAGCGCGGCGCAGGGTCATGCGGCTGACGCCGAGCTCGACGCAGAGATCGCGCTCGGGGGGCAGCGGAGCGCCCGGGGCGAACTCGCCGGACTCGATGCGGGAGCGCAGTGCGGTCGCGATGCGCAGATACGCGGGCTCGCCGGTCCTCGCCGAGGGGGAGGGGTCCGCGTCCGTGCTCACGCTGACACGCTACCCGCTGGCCGTCACCCTTCGCGTCGGCGGACGAGCTCCGACACGACGACGCCCGACTGATACGCGGTCGTGTCGACGGGCTCGAATCGTTCGGGGCGGTACGGCCGGTCGCCGAACAGGGGGATGCCGTCGCCGAAGAGCAGCGGTTGGCGTTTGAGGACGAGCCGGTCGATCTCCTCGGCCAGGGTCGCGGCGAGCGCCCCGCCTCCGCAGAGCCAGATCGCCCCGCCGTCCTCCCGTTTGAGCCGCTGGACGACGGCGCGCGGATCCTTGGCCGTCACCTCGAGGTTCTCTCCCTCCGCCGTGTGCGCGCGGCTGAAGACGATCTGCCGGAGGTGGTTGTACGGACTCTGCGTCTTGCCGATCTCATACGTGTTCCAGCCCATCAACACGGTGTCGAAAGCGGTGCGCTCCTGACGCAGACCGAGCATCGCGGCGATATGGGTCGGAATCGTGTCGGCGAAGCGCTCGTTGATGGCGTCCATGTGGTCGCCCTCCATCAGGAAGCCGTCGTACTCGCCCTGTGGGCCGGCGATGTAGCCGTCGAGGCTGACGGCGACGTAGTAGACGAGTTCTCGCATGATCTCTCCATTCACAACAGGTGTCGCACTTGAAACTACAACGGATGTAGTGCTTTGGCAATCGACGGATGGAGGTTGACAGACACGACCCCACGCAATAGCTTCTTGGTATATACCAACTGTGGTCACTTCGATCGGGAAGACTCACCATGTCGTCGCACCCTCCGTCCCGCCCCGTCGCCGTCATCGGCGGAGGCATCGTGGGATCGGCCCTGCTCTACACGCTCGCCCACCGAGGGGTGGATGCCGTGCTGCTCGAGTCCGAGCCGGCCTTGGCCCTCGGGGCGAGCGGCACGAACTCCGGCATCCTGCACACGGGTTTCGACTCGACTGCGGGCGAGCTCGAGACGGAGCTGATCCTGCGGGCCGCAGAGATCCGTCCGGCCATCCTCGATGCGCTCGGCGTGCCGGTCATCTCTGCCGGCGCCGAACTCGTACCGCATACGCCCGAGGATCACGAGACCGTGCGCGCTCTCGCTGCGAACGCGGCTGCGAACGGCGTGCCGGTCGAGGTGCGGGAATCCGACGGGGCCCTGCTCGTGCCGGGGGAGTCGGTCAGCGACCCGGTGGCGTTCGCGTTCGCGCTCGCCGCATCGGCCGTCGCCGCAGGAGCGCGGATCGAGCTCGATGCCCGGGTCACCGCGATCTCCGCGATCGACGACGGCCTGCTGCTCGAGACGGCGGACGGCCGGCGCTTCGAGGTCGCGGCCGCCCTCAACGCCGCGGGGCTCTATGCCGACGACATCGCACGCCTCATGGGCGACGATTCGTTCGAGATCTATCCGCGCAAGGGCGAGTTCTTCGTGTTCGAGCTGCCTGACGGCCAGACGCTCGACCGCATCATCCTGCCCGTGCCGACGAAGCGCACGAAGGGCGTGCTCGTCTTCCCGACGCTCGACGGCAAGGTGATCGCCGGACCCACGGCGGTGGACCTCGACGACAAGGAGGACTGGTCGGTGCGCCCCGAGGCGCGCGACGAGATCCTCGCCAAGGCCGTGCAGCAGCTCCCGGCACTCGATGGGCTCGAACCGGTCGCGAGCTATGCGGGCCTGCGTCCGGCCGGGCGTGGCAGCAACTACGTGATCGGACGGTCGGTGGAGAACGATCGGCTGATCAACGTCGCCGCGATCCGATCCACCGGCCTCACGGCATCCCTCGGGATCGCCGACCACGTCGCCGATCTCCTGCCCGAACTCGGCATCGACGTGGGCGAGCTCCGTCCGCCGACGGTCGCCGCGCCATCGGCATCCGCTGGCCCCTGGTGGCTGCGCACCGCACATCACCGTCGCACCCCCGCCTGAAGAGGAATCCCATGACCACCGTTCTGGCGATCGATCAGGGCACGTCCGGCACGAAGGCCGTCGTCGTCGACGCGGCAGGCGAGGTGCTGGCGCTCAGCGAGGTGTCGGTGCGCCCGACCTATCTGCCGGGCGGCGGCGTCGAGCACGATCCGCAGGCGGTGCTCGACTCCGTGCTGCGCGCCGGCCGCATCGCCGCCCAGCAGGCGAGAGCGGACATCGACATCGTCACGCTCGCGAACCAGGGCGAGACCGTGCTGGCCTGGGATCCCGACACGGGCGTGCCGCTGTCGAACATGATCGTGTGGCAGGACCGCCGGTCCGAGTCGGTGTGCGCGGAGCTGCGGGACCACGCCGACGACATCGCCGCCCGTACGGGCCTGGTGCTCGATCCGTACTTCAGCGCGCCGAAGCAGGCCTGGCTCCGCCGTAACGTCACCCGCGAAGGCGTCGTGACGACATCCGACACCTGGCTGCTGCATCAGTTGACCGGGGAGTTCGTGACGGATGCCTCGACCGCCAGCCGATCGCTCGTGCTCGACCTCGACACCGCGACGTGGGATGCCGGACTGCTCGACCTCTTCGGACTCGCCGACGAGCGGATGCCGACCATCCTGGCCTGCGACGACATCGCGGGTTCCACGACGGCGTTCGGTGCGAAAGCAGCCGTCGGCGGTCTGATCGTGGATCAGCAGGCCGCGCTCGTCGCGCAGAACTGTCTGCAGCCGGGCGAGGCCAAGTGCACCTTCGGCACCGGCGCCTTCCTGCTCGCGAACACCGGGAGCACGGCCGTGCGGTCGACGGCGAGCCTGTCGTCGTCGGTCGCCTGGCAGCAGGGCGGCCGAAACACCTACTGCCTCGACGGGCAGGTCTACACCGCGGCATCCGCCGTGCAGTGGCTCGAGAAGCTCGAGTTCATCGACACCGCCGCCGACCTCGACCGGGTCGCCGCCGATGATGCGCATGGCGTGCTCTGCGTGCCGGCGTTCGCGGGACTCGCGGCTCCGTGGTGGCGGCCGGATGCCACCGCCACGATCACCGGCATGACGCTGTCGACGGGAAGCGAGCACCTCGTGCGCGCGGTGCTCGAGGGCATCGCCGCGCAGGTCGCCGAGCTCGCCCGAGCCATGGCATCCGATCTCGGCCGGCCGCTGCAGCGACTGCGCGTCGACGGCGGCCTCACGCAGAGCCGCGTGCTCATGCAGGCCGTTGCTGATCTGATGCGCATCCCGGTCGACGTCTACCCCTCGCCGCACGCGACCCCGTTCGGCGCTGCGGCCCTCGCGCGCTGCGCGATGAATCCGGAACTCGCCCTCGAGGAGGCGATCGTCGCGTGGTCGCCCTCGCACACGTTCGAACCGCAGTGGTCGGATGCCCGCGCGGCGGAGTTCTCCGATCGCTGGCGTTCCGTCGCCGACTCCCTCGCCTCCCTCTTCCCGCCCCGACCAGGAGTGAAACCGTGACCCTCGACCCCGTCGCCTACCAGCCGTACACCGACCCCGACGACTTCATCCGCGAGGTGACCGACCTCATCTGGGTCGACCGGTCGATCAGCTTCATCCGCGAGAACTACGAACCCGACTCGATCGTGCACGGCGGCTTCGGCACCGCGACCACCCGCGATGAGGTGCTCGAAGGCACGCTGATGCGCATCGCGGAGGCGCCCGACCGGGTGAGTCAGACCGAGGACATCGTCTGGGAGGCGCGAGGCCACGACGCGTTCCTCAGCTCGCACCTCGTGGTCGTGGGCGACCTGCTGTCGCCGCGGGTGAGCCGCACCATCGCGAACTGCCTGTACCGCCGCGGCCGCATGGTGGAGGAGTGGGTCGTGCGCGACACCCTCGCCGAGGCGCTGCAGGACGGGCTCGACCCCGACGAGGTGGCGCGCGACTACGCCTTCCGCGGGTACGTGGCCACCTGGGCGGATGCCGCGCCCGCCGACCCGATCTCCGCCGGCGACTCCGGCGCCCGCCCCGACGAGCACCGCGCCGACGTGGAGGCGGTGCTCGAGATGATCCGCACGGTGTGGAATGACCGCGACCTGCATGCGGTCGAGACGTTCTTCCATCGCGACCTCACCCTGCTCACCGTGGGGAACCGGCACATCATCCGGCCGGAGGGATACCGCCGTGCGCTGCTCTCGCTGCTGGAGTCGTTTCCGGCCGGGCGCTTCGAGGTGCGCGACGTGCAGGCGCATCACGACGTCCGCTACGCCGGCACGCGCGTCGCCGTGACGTGGAAGTTCGTCGGCGACTACACGGGCGTGCCGAACTACGGGCCGCTCACCGGCAAGCCGGTCGACCTGCTCGGCATCTCCCAGTTCACGCTGCATGAGGGCCGCATCGTCAAGGAGGTGCGGCTCTGGGACGACATCGCCCTGCGCACGCAGATCGCGAGCATGCGCGGTGACGAGCCGGTCGGGCCGTCGAACATCTACTGATCGGCGCGTCTCAGGCGCCAAGGTCACGTTTGGCCTGTCAGTCCGGACGATCACCCCACAGACCGGTATATCGGTGATAGAACTGGGCCAGGCGCGGACCTGTTGACCGCTGTTGATGACGAAGCCCCTCCCTAATGGAAGGCTCGTCATGTCCCCAGCTCATGCGCGCGCAGCGCTGACGGCCGTCGCCGTCGCGGCAGTGCTCTCCCTGTCCCTCGTTCCCACGGTCGCCGTCGCAGACACGACGATCGACGGCCCGATCGATCTCCGCACCGCGGCACCGTTCTCGGTTCTCGCCTCGTCGACGGTCACCAACACCGGACCATCGGTGATCAACGGCGACCTCGGGCTCAGCCCGCAGACGTCGATCACCGGGTTCCCTCCCGGGATCGTGAACGGCACCATCCACCCGACCGATGAGGTCGCCGCCATCGCGCAGAGGGATCTCACGACGGCCTACAACGTCGCGGCCGGGCTCACCCCCATCCAGTCCGGTCTGGGAGACCTGACCGGCGCCTCGCTGACGCCCGGCGTCTATTCCGGGGGCACGCTCTCGGTCACCGGGGAGCTGACCCTCGCCGGCACCGCCGAATCGGTCTGGATCTTCCAGGCAGCGTCCACACTGACCATCGGGAGCGGCGCGATCGTCACCGTGACCGGTGGTGCCAGCGCCTGCAACGTCTTCTGGCAGGTCGGCACCTCCGCGACGATCGGCACCGGTGCCGAGTTCGTCGGCACCGTGATGGCCGACATCTCGGTCACCGCGGAGACGGCGGCGACGATCACCGGTCGCCTCCTCGCGCGCACCGGTGCCGTGACGCTCGACACCAATCTCCTGACCGCACCGACGGGATGCACCACCACCCCCGGAACCGTGCGTACGAGCCCCACCATCACCTCGGCCGCGCCACCGTCGGGTCAGGTCGGCACGGACTACTCGCACACGATCAGCTCCACCGGTACCCCGCCGGCCTCGTACACCGTCACGAGCGGCGTGCTGCCCTCGGGTCTGACCATCGACTCCGCGACCGGGGTCATCTCCGGTCGGCCCACGGGCGCCGGCACGTACCCGTTCACGGTCAGCGCTGCCAACGGGACACTCCCCGACTCGACCGCGTCGTATGTGATCACGATCGCTCCAGCAGCCTCGGGTGCCGGCGGTTCGGGCGGGGGAGAGCTGGCGGAGAGCGGCGTCGAGTTCGGTGCTGCACCGTGGCTGGCAGGCGTCGCCATCCTGCTCGGCGGTGCGCTCCTATTGATGCGCACTCGGCGTGATCGGTCGGCCGTCGCGGGCTGATCCCGCACCGCTCCGCCCGGTCGCGCTGTCGTCAACCCCCTCTTGCTGCGCGAACGGCGGGCGTACGGTGGCCCGATGACCAGCGATCAGAAGGACCGGAACGACAGCCCGGATGCTGTCGACCCCGCCGAAGCACCGGCCGGGGGAACTCCCGACGACGTCCAGAAGCTTCTCGATGAGGAGACGACGGACGAGAACGGGAAGCCCCTCGAGAACCCGTCGGGAGGCTGAGCATCATGAACGCGAACGACTCTGCACGGCACAACGGCGAGGCTGCATCCGACGAATCCGCCTCGAGCGGCGGGGCGGAATCCCCGGAAGAGGGCGCCGCCGCTGAAGAGGCCGCGGAGGACGCCGTCGTCGACGGTGAGACGCAGGACTGAGCGCCGTCAGACGCGTAACGCAGGCAACAGCACGAAGTCGACGAGCTCTTCGACCGCCGCGGCCTCGAGCGAGCGCTGACGCAGCACGACGCTCCCGAAGGCTGCGGTGGGCACGATCCCCGCGATGAGGGCGACGGGCACGTCGGCCGGAACCGTGCCGCGCTCGATCCACCGTTCGATCACGGCGATCAGCGCGGCCACCGGGGGCTCGCCGATGGTGCGGTACGCGACATCCTGAAGCTCCTGGTCGCGCCCGATCTCGCTCAGCAGGCTCGCGAGCACGCGTCCTGAACGCTCGTCCGACCGGGCGAAGTGCATCGCCGCCGCGACCAGGTCGCCGCGCAGCGTTCCGGTGTCCGGGGCCTCGGTCGTGATGTGCAGCGCCCGCACGGCCGCGACGACGAGATCGACCTTCGAGTCCCACCGTCGATAGATGGCCGACTTGCCGCATTGCGCCCGCTGGGCGACGCCGGCGATCGTCGTCCCCGCGTATCCGCTCTCGACCAGCAGGTCCTGCGTGGCGACGAGGATGCCGCGCTCCACCTCGGGATCGCGCGGGCGACCCGATGCCCTCGACTCCTCGCCACCGTCCATGAGCACCCATTGTACATTCCGGGACTGGCTGGTACCGTAACGCAATAACGGGACTGATGGGAACCGTAATACCCCTCGGTCCATCCATCCGACCAGGGAGTACATCATGACCGCCACACCCACCGCCGAACGCGTCGCATCCCGTCCACGGCTGCGCGCCGCCGGCATCCTCATCGCCGCCGTGATCGTCGCCGTCGCGGTGAACGCGGCCGTGGCCGCCGTCGCGATCGCTGCGGGCGCGCCGTCGACCTACGGACCGCTCACCTTGCCTGCCTATGCGCTCTTCACGACTCTGGGTGTCGCCGCCGGGTGGGCGGGATGGGTGCTCGTGCACCGCCGCGCCCGCGACCCGCGCCGCACCCTCTCGCTGCTCGTACCGGTGCTGACGGTGCTGTCGTTCGTGCCGGACGTGCTGCTGCTCGTCTTCCGGTTCATCCCCGGCACGACCACGCCCGCCGTGATCGCCCTGATGCTGATGCACCTCGTCGTCGTCGCCGTGGCCGTGCCGTCCTACGCACTCGCGATGCGCGCTACCCGTGAGACGTCGGCGCCCACCGTCTGAGCCGCCGCACATCCCTGAGATGTACGTTGGAGGCCCTGTGTGCGCTCGTGCACAGGGCTTCGAGGAAGGGGAACCGGACATGCGGATATTGGTGATCGGCGCGACAGGCAGCATCGGCGGGGTCATCGCGACCACTCTCGAGAGCCGCGGCCACGAGGTCATCCGAGCCTCGCGAAACTCTGAACCCTCCGTCGACGTGACCGACCCGGCATCCGTCCGCGCACTCTTCGCCGGGCTCGACGATCTCGACGCCGTGGTGGTCGCGGTCGGTTCCGTCGGCTTCAAGCCCCTGACGGAACTCACCCGCGAAGACTATCTCGCCGCGTTCATGAAGAAGACGCTCGCGCAGATCGACGTGCTCACCGAAGCCCTCTCGCATGTGCGCGACGGCGGATCGATCACGCTCACGAGCGGCGTGCTGGCCCGCGAACCGATCGCGACCGGCGCCGCCGCGGCCATGGCGAACGGCGCCCTCGAGTCGTTCGTGCCCACCGCGGCCGCCGAGGCGCCGCGCGGCATCCGCATCAACGCGGTCTCGCCCGACGTCCTCGCGAACTCGCCCGGGTATCACTCGGCCTTCCCCGGGCACCGCCCGGTGACCGACGACGAGGTGGGCACCGCCTACGTGCGCGCTGTCGAGGGCATCATCACCGGCCGGGTCCTCGCCGTCTGAGTCAGCCGTGCCGGGGCTAGGCTCTCGGCATGCGCGACCCCCGACATTTCGAGGCGCTGGCCGACGAATACGCGGCGGCCCGGCCGCCATACCCGTCGGCGCTGTGGGACGCCGTCCGCGAACTCGGCGTCCTGCGGCCGGGGCGCCGCGCCCTCGACCTCGGCGCCGGTACCGGTCAGGCGACCGGTCCGCTCCTGGCGGCGGGGCTCGAGGTGACTGCGGTCGAACCAGGCCCCCGTCTCGCTGAGCAGCTCCGGATGCGGCATCCCGAGGCGACCGTGGTCGTCGACCGCGCCGAAGACGTCGAACTTCCGCCAGCATCGTTCGATCTGGCGGTGGTCGCCACCGCCATCCACTGGATGGACCTCGGGATCCTCCTCCCGAAGCTGCGCCAGGCGCTCGCCGCAGACGGTTACCTCCTCGTCTGGCGCACGGTGTTCGGAGATGCCGACGCTCCGGTGACGGCGTTCCGCGAGAAGGTGGGGGAGATCGTGCGCGATCGGCGTGCCCCGGACCGGACGGATGCCGATCCCGAGGATCCCGCCGCGACCGCGGCAGCGCTGACAGCACCCCGGTCTCTTCACCATCGACGATGTCACGACTTTCCGGTGGGACATCGAGCTCGACGCGGATCAGGTGCGCCGGCTGTTCGCCACCTTCAGCGACTGGACGCCGGAAGAGGTCGACCGTGCCGCGTCGGCCGCGCGCGACCTGGGTGGTCGCGTGGTCGAGCATTACTCGTCGTGGCTCCTCGTGCTCCGGCCGACGGATGCCGCGATCCTCCGTCCCGGAGCTGAGGGCGCAGCTACGAGGACGTGAAGCCGAGCTCTTGCACTGCACGATCAACGATCATGTCCGCCGACGGATCGATGAGCAGTGCATGGAACGCCGGGCGGGCAGGAAACGCAGGGATACGTTCGGTGCGCGCGAACAGGGTCACCATCGGTTGATGGTTGATCGACGATCGATGTGACAGCCCGTCGATGTCGGCCCCGAACTGCTGGTCGATCGCACGGGCCCACTCGCAGGTACGCTCCTTGGCGTCCATCTGCATGGATGCCGCACCGCCATTGATCACCGGCCAGTTCGATGTGAGGTCGAGCAACACGAGCGGTCGAGTGGGGGTCCATGACACGATCGCGTTGCCCTGGAACGCGCGTTGAATGTTCCGCGTCTCCTGGTACACCTCGCCCAGCGCCGTATGGGGCAGCGTTGCCGCGTAAAGGACGCCGGAATCGGCGTGGATGCCCGGGGGGAGCGGATGCGGGTCGAAGCGCATGTTGTCCACCGGGCCAAAATGCCGCAGCTCGTCCCAGGTCTGCGGATAACCACCCTGCGTCCTGTAGACGCGCCACAGAGGAGCCTGGAACTCGACGATGTGCCTGGCTTGATCGAGCTTCAGGACCGCTGGCGGTGAGGGAACTTTTCGGACTTTCGGTGGGTTCGCTGTCATCGCTGCTTGATGCCCTCGAGGATCTCGAGGATCGCTTTCGGGTCTCCGCCGACGGCCAGCCACTCGGGCGGGGTGAGCCGCTCACCGTCATCAGAGGTGAGGGCCTCCTGCGGCGTCTTCATGAAGCCGTCGACCGATGGTGGCTGCCATCCGTCAGGAAACGCCTCGACGACCTCCGTCAGATGCGGGAGCACCTTGGTGCCGCCGTCCGTGAACTGCCACCGCGGGTACAGGCGCGCACGACCGACCAGGAACGCGAAGAGATTGTTCTTCGCCTGACGGTGTCGCACTCGCGAGCTGGTGATGCCGAGGTTCATCCCTACCTGCTCCGCGCTGAGAGCGTCCACAAAAGAGGTCATGCGCGTCTGGCGCTCTTGCGCCGCGAGCACCCCGGTCTTGACCCGCTTCTCGGTGACCTCGAACTGCTCGGCGGTGAAGGCACCGGACTCGAGCAGATACGTGGCCTCAGCGTCTGTGAGACCGGAGCCCACGGGCTGACGGAGCTTCAGGAGGTCAGCCGTCTCACGGATGATCGCGGTGACCCACGCCGTTGCCTCGCCGGCCACCTGTGCGGTCGAGACGAGGTACTCGACACTGCGGCGGAGGTCGTCTTCACCAGCCGCGTGAACCTGGTTGTCGCCGCGCAAAGCGGCACCGACGTCGTGCCCTGCGGTGGCGCTACGGCCGGGGGCCTTGAGCTGGCCTGCGGCCGAGCGCTCGATAGTGCGCCCGGTGACGTTCGAAGACCGGCTTGTGCCGGATCGTGCAGTCCTGGCCATGAAGCTCCTCCTAGCGCAATCTCCTCACGCGCACTCTTCATCTTACATTGGATTCAGCGCGCGCAGGCGGTGGATCCTTCGCCATCTCGGTCCCGAAGCTGAGGACGCACGTCGTGGAGGGATGCCGCGCCGATGCAGGGCACGGCGACCAGATCGCCTTCCCGCAGATCGGCGGGGAGCAGCGCGATGGGGTGCGGCCATGACGCGTCGCCGACGTCGCCGGGGATGAGCTCGATATGCGCGCTCCTGCTGCACGACGCGCGTCCGATGAGCCGGCACTCGCCCCACAGGGCGGTGACGCCGTCGAACGTGCAGTCGGTCAACGCGATCCGCTTGTCCTCCTGGGTGTCCACACGCAGCGTGATCCGGAAGACCAGGACCGTGACGTCGGTGCCGCCGGCGAGGCCGCGTTCACGGGGCCGCCCCGGACGAGGAAGATCTCCCGTGAGCACGGCCGGGGTGCCGCTGACCTCGGCGAGCCTGATCAGAGAGACGCCGGCGACGATCACGTCGTCGACGGTGGGCTGCGTGTGGACGGGCCACGCGTCGACGGCGAGGGGGGAGGGGATGCTCAATCGCATCGTGGGCAGGATGTCCGTGAGGGTCATGTCTCTGTCCTATGCCCGCTCCGGCGAACACGGAACGCCTCCACACGGAACCCATGCGGCCTTCCTCCGAGCGTCCGCCCGGTCGACCCCGAGTAGGCTCGGCTTCGTGATCACTTCGCCGCAGACCCCGTCGTGGAGCTGACCGTGGAGATCATCGATGCTGTCGGAGTGGTGGGCGAGATCATCGCCTGGGTCGGTCTCATCGTCGGCCTCCCGCTGCTGGGCATCGGCCTGCTGACCCGGAGCGTGCAAGGTCCCTACAGCCGCACCCCAGTGGCCATCCTCGACGACCTGGAAGACCGGCCGATGGCGCTGTGGTCGGCGGGCGGACGCACCTGCTCGCGATCACTGACGTCGTCGGAGGCGCGTCATGTCGCAGAGCTCCCCGAGCCGTTCGGCTACGTCTCGGACCGCGACCCCGAGCGGATGCGCGTCGAAGCGCGATCGCCCGTCGAGCGCGCCTGTCTGACGATCTCGTTCGTCATGCTCGGCGCTGCGGTGCTCGGCTTCGTCGCGTCGTTCCTCCCCGTCTTCTGGGGCTAGGCCCGCGCGGAGATCGCTGCCGAGTCCGGCGGCAGCACCAGCCTCCCGGCATCCGCGGCCGCCGACGTGGTCGACAGAACTACGGCATCCGCCCCGATCTCGAACTCCGCCGGCTCCGAGGAAAGGTTGACGAGCACCGACAGTGCACCGCGGTCGATCCGGTAGACGCGGTGCTCCGGGGTGCCGTCGGTGTCCCGCACGCTCACGTGCGTGCGTTGCGGATCAGGATCGGTCAGCTCGGGGCGATCGCGCCGCAGCGCCGCGAGCTCGCGGTACAGCGACAGGAGCCGTGCGTGCGTCTCGTGCTCGAGCTCGGTCCAGTCGAGGTGCGAGCGCTCGAACGTCGCCGGGTCCTGCGGATCGGGCACGGTGTCGGTGTCCCAGTCCATCCGGGCGAACTCGGCCTTGCGGCCCTCGGAGACGGCGCGGCCCAACTCGGCCTCGGGGTGCGCGGTGAAGAACTGCCACGGCGTCGACGCGCCCCACTCCTCGCCCATGAACAGCATCGGAGTGCCGGGCGCGGTCAAGGTCAGCACGGCAGCGACGGCGAGGCGATCGGGGGAGAGGGATGCCGACAGGCGGTCTCCTGCAGCGCGATTGCCGATCTGGTCATGATCCTGCGCGAAGGTCACCAGGCGCCAGCTCGGCACCTCGGGCGGGACGGGCGAGCCGTGCGGGCGCTCGCGGAACGACGAGAACGTGCCGTCATGGAAGAATCCGCCCTGCGAGACCTTGGCGAGGGCATCCTCGGCGGCGAAGTCGGCGTAGTAACCGACGGTCTCCCCGGTGAGGGCGACGTGCACGGCGTGATGCCAGTCGTCGGACCACTGCGCGGTGAGCCCGTACCCCTCGGCCTCGCGCGGCAGGATCAGCGTCGGATCGTTCAGATCCGACTCGGCGATGAGGCTGAGCGGAACTCGGCGCTGCGCCGAGAGAGCATCCGTCCGCTCTGAGAGCTCGCGCAGGATGTGCACGGGCTGTTCGTCGTGCAGCGCATGCACGGCGTCGAGGCGGAGCCCGTCGACATGGAAGTCCCGCATCCACATCAGGGCGTTCTCGATGATGAACGCGCGCACGGCGGGCTCGTCGAGATTCACCGAGTCGCCCCAGGTGTTGCGGCTGCCCTCGCGCAGGTACGGACCGAACTCGGGCAGGTAGTTGCCGCTCGGGCCGAGGTGGTTGTAGACCACGTCCTGAACCACCGCGAGACCGTGCGCATGCGCGGCATCCACGAAGCGCTGATACGCGTGCGGACCGCCGTAGCCCTCGTGCACGGCGTACCAGAGCACGCCGTCGTAGCCCCAGTTCCACGCGCCGTTGAAGGCGTTGACCGGCAGCAGCTCCACGTGCGTGACGCCCAGCTCGACGAGGTGGTCGAGGCGATCTACCGCCGCATCGAGGGTGCCCTCGGGAGTGAACGTGCCGAGGTGCAGCTCGTAGATCAGCCCGCCGGCCAGCTGCCGACCGGTCCACGCTCCGTCGCTCCAGGCGAAGGCATCCGCGTCGAAGGCCGCCGACGCGCCGTGCACGCCTTCGGGCTGCCGCCGCGACCGCGGGTCGGGGCGCAACTCCTCGGAGTCGTCGATGAGGAACCCGTAGCGCTCGCCGTCGGCGAGGAGGACATCTGCGCGCCAGTAGCCGGCTTCACCGGCATCCAGCTCCCGCTCCTCGAGGGTCGCGCCCTGCTCGTCGAGCCTTCGCATCCGCATCCGCCGCGCGCGCGGCGCCCAGACCTCGATCATCGTCCGTCTCCTCTCAGCGGGCGAGTTCGATCAGCGCCACCGGGTAGGTGGCGAAGAGATCGGCGAGCCGCACGGCCCCCGGCTCGATCCGACGGCCCGTGAGAACATCCGTCCCGGGGATGTCGGGTCGCATCATGACGGTGTCGCCCCAGCCGCCGCGCCGTGCGAGCCCGACGGGAAGACGCGTCGCCACCGCCGTCGCACCGCCGCGGTGCACGGCGACCGCATGGTCCGCCGCCTCGCCCTCGATGACGGCCGGGCGGTAGAAGCGGAACATCTCGGGATGGTCGCGTCGCAGGCGAAGGGTGCGTGAGGTGACGAGCAGCTTCGCCCGCCCGGAGTCGTCGATGGGCGGCAGGACGCCGCGGGCGGCATCCGCGTCGAGTTCGCGCAGCAGGCGGGCGCGCGCCGCGAAGTCCACCGGGCGCCGGTTGTCGGGATCGACGAGCGAGAAGTCCCACAGCTCCGAACCTTGATACACGTCGGGCACACCGGGGCCGGTGAGCTGCAGCAGCTTCGCCGACAGGGAGTTGGAGCGTCCGGCATCCAGGATCTCCGCCACGAAGCGATCCAGCACGGGCCGGGCGTCGCCCTCGACCGATGCGGCGATCGCCGCGAGTCCCTCTTCGAACGCCTCATCGGGATGCTGCCAGGTCGTCGACTCGGACGCCTCGCGGGCGGCCTTCGTCGCGTAGGCGAGGAGACGGTCCGACGGGATCGGCCAGGCGCCCACGGCAGCCTGCCAGAGGAGCGCATCGAGCGGACCGTGGCCGGTGCTCGCGACCGCGCGCAGCTCGTCGAGGACCTCGGCCCAGCGCTCCGGGATCTCGGAGAGCACGGCGAGACGTGCCCGCACGTCTTCCGAACGCTTCGTGTCGTGCGTCGACAGCGTCGTCATCGAATGGGGCCAGCCGGCGAGCCGAGCGCGCTGCGCTTCGTGGAACTCCTCGACCGACAGGGCGGCGATCGACGGATCGGCGCCGACCTCGGTCAGCGTGCCCAGCCGCGTGTACCGGTAGAACGCCGTGTCCTCGACGCCCTTCGCCATGACGGCGCCGCTCGTCTGCTGGAAGCGCTGCGCGACCTCGTGCCGCGGGTCGGCCAGCAGCGGTTCGAGCTCGTCGAACGCGACGGCCAGCTCGGGGCGGCGGCGGCGCGCCTCGGCGAACGCGTGCCGCAGGTGCACAATGCCCTCCGGAAGGTACGAGCGGTAGACCGGGAAGCAGGCGAGCAGCTCGGCCAGCGCGTCGTCCGCCTGCACGATGCCGTGCGGCAGTGTGCGCACGAGACGCCGCACCTCCGAGCCGAGCAGCTCGCGGGCGATCATCAGCTTCGTGTCATGGATCAGGTCGGGCCAGCTCTGTGCCTCCGCGAGTCCTGAGTCGGCGCGCAGACGCGCGTCGAGCCGGGTCAGCTCGTCGACCCCGTCGCGGTCGACGAAGACGCGATCGAGTTCCGCGAGCGCGTCGTAGCCGGTGGTGCCGTCCGTGCGCCAGTAGGCGGGGAGTGCTTCGCCCGGTTCGAGGATCTTCTCGACGAGCGTGTAGACGCGTCCTGTCGCATCCGCCAGCTGCTCCAGATAGCCGGCCGGGTCGGCCAGGCCGTCGGGATGGTCCACGCGGATGCCGTCGGCCAGGCCGTCGCGCACCCAGCGGACGATCTCGCGATGCGACTCCGCGAAGACGTCGGGCAGTTCGACCCGGATGCCGGCGAGCTCGACGACCGCGAAGAAGCGGCGGTAGTTCAGCTCGGTGTTCTGGTCCTCCCAGAACCGCAGTTCGTAGTGCTGCGCGGCGAGCAGTGCCGGCAGATCATCGGCGAGCGCGCCCGACCCGGGAGCCAGCGGGAGCTCGTGGTCGAAGTACGCGAGGGTGCCGTCGGGTGCGTCGTCGGCCGGCGCAGTGTCGATCACCAACTCGCCCCGGGCGATCACCTCGTCGGGCGCCGACCCCAGGATCGGGAGCAGCAGCCTGCCGCCCCCGGCCGGCCAATCGATGTCGAACGCGACCGCATGCCGCGACTCGCGTCCGAGACGCAGCACGTCCCACCACCACGGGTTCAGCCGCGGCGTCGCGACGCCGACGTGATTGGGCACGATGTCGACGAGGATGCCCAGCCCTGCCGCACGCGCGGCCGCGGCGAAGCGCTCCAGGCCGGCCTCGCCGCCGCGCTCCGGATCGACGCGCGAGTGATCGACCACGTCATAGCCGTGGTTCGACCCCGGCGTCGCGGCGAGGAGCGGCGAGAGATACGCCCAGTCGGCTCCGAGGTCGGCGATGTACCCGGTGAGGTCAGCCGCCTGGTTGAGGGTGAGGTCCTCGCTGATCTGCAGCCGGTACGTCGAGATCGGTCGTCGTGTCATGTGGTCGCCTGCTCTGCTTTCGGCGCCGGGGCCACCCCGTCCGCCTGGTCGTTCTGCATCCGGAGCGAGGCGTCGACCGAGTCATCGGTCGAGGGCTCGGGTCCGTCGACCTCCTGCAGCACGAGCAGCGCCTTCGCCTCGATGGTCAGCTTCGATCCCGCCGCGTGGTCGGAACCGTCGGCCAGCTCTCCCGCCGTGTCGACCGCGACGTGCCAGTGCTCGCCGTGCCGCTCATCCGGCAGCACCACGTCGACGGACTCGTCACCGCTGTTGAAGTACACGATGAAGTTCACGTCGGTGACGGCGTGCCCGCGCAGATCCTTCTCGCGGATGCCCTGTCCGTTGAGGAACATGCCCACCAGGCGTCCGAATCCGGAGTCCCAGTCGGCCGGCTTCATCGGGCTGCCGTCCGGGCGGAGCCACACGACATCCGCGATGCGCTCGTCGTCGGTGTCGACCGGGCGTCCGTCGAAGAACCGGCTCCGGCGGAAGGTCGGATGCCGACGGCGCAGCCGCGCGACGGCCGACGTGAACTCGATCAGCGGGTGGTCGGCCGCGTCCCAGTCGATCCAGGTGAGCTCGTTGTCCTGCGCGTAGCCGTTGTTGTTGCCGCCCTGCGTGCGCCCGAGCTCGTCGCCGTGCGAGATCATCGGCACACCCTGCGAGAGCAGCAGCGTGGCGAGGAAGTTGCGCTGCTGACGCGCGCGACGCCGGTTCACGGACTCGTCGTCGGTCGGTCCTTCCACGCCCATGTTGTCGGAGCGGTTGTGCGATTCGCCGTCGTTGTTGTCCTCGCCGTTCGCGTCGTTGTGCTTCTCGTTGTACGACACGAGGTCGCGCAGGGTGAAGCCGTCGTGCGCGGTGACGAAGTTGATCGACGCGACCGGACGACGCCCGGAGTGCTCATACAGATCGGCCGATCCGGTGAGGCGTGCGGCGAACTCGCCGAGCGCCTGCGGTTCGCCGCGCCAGAAGTCGCGGACCGTGTCGCGGTACTTGCCGTTCCACTCCGTCCACTGCGGGGGGAAGTTGCCGACCTGGTAGCCGCCGGGCCCGACGTCCCACGGCTCGGCGATGAGCTTGACCTGCGAGACGATCGGATCCTGCTGCACGAGCTCGAAGAACGTCGACAGCCGGTCCACGTCGTAGAACTCGCGGGCAAGGGTCGACGCGAGGTCGAAGCGGAACCCGTCGACGTGCATCTCGGTCACCCAGTAGCGCAGCGAATCCATGATCAGCTGCAGCGCGTGCGGGCTTCCCGCGTTCAGGCTGTTGCCCGTGCCGGTGTAGTCCGTGTAGTAGCGCTTGTCCTCTTCGAGCCGGTAGTACGCCTCGTTGTCGATGCCGCGCATGGAGATCGTGGGTCCCATGTGGTTGCCCTCGGCGGTGTGGTTGTAGACCACGTCGAGGATGACCTCGATGCCGGCGGCGTGCAGGGCGCGCACCATGGCGCGGAACTCCTGCACCTGCTGTCCGTGCTCTCCGCTCGCCGCGTAGCCGCTGTGCGGCGCGAAGAAGCCGAGGGTGTTGTAGCCCCAGTAGTTCGAGAGGCCCTTGTCCTGCAGTACGGAGTCGTCGATGAACTGATGGACGGGCATGAGCTCGAGCGCGGTCACGCCGAGGCGGGTGAGGTGCTCGATGATCGCCGGGTGCGCGATGCCCGAGTAGGTGCCGCGCAGCTCTTCCGGGACGTCGGGGTGCCGCTCGGTGAGACCCTTCACGTGCGCCTCGTAGATCACGGTCTGGGCGTACGGCGTCTTCGGCAGGCGGTCTCCGGCCCATTCGAAGAACGGGTTGATGACGACGCCCTTGACCATGGATGCCGCGGAGTCCTCGTCGTTGCGGGAGTCGGGGTCGCCGAAGTCGTAGCCGAACTGCGCCTGACCCCAGTCGATGTCGCCGGCGACCGCCTTCGCGTAGGGGTCGAGCAGCAGCTTGTTCGGGTTGAAGCGCTTGCCGTTCTCGGGGTCGAAGGGCCCGTGCACGCGGTAGCCGTACAGCTGTCCCGGCTGCACGATGGGGAGGTACCCGTGCCACACGAACGCGTCGACCTCGGTGAGCGCGACGCGCTCCTCGTTGCCGTCGTCGTCGAACAGGCAGAGTTCCACCTTTTCGGCGCCCTCGCTGAAGAGGGCGAAGTTGGTTCCCTGTCCGTCGAAGGTCGCTCCGAGCGGGTAGGCCGATCCCGGCCAGATCTCAAGACTCATGTGGCGAGCTTAGGCCGCTGCGAGAGGGTGGCCTGTTCCGCGACGATCTGCACGGCGCGCTCGAACTCGAGGACCTGTGCGATCTCCTCGGCCTGCGCATAGGGGTGCCCCAGGTAGCAGACGAAGACGGGGGCGACCACCTCGACATAGCCGATGGGTCCGTTCCGCGTGATGACGTAGCGATCGAAGTCGATCAGATGGTGGGTGAGCTCGGCGGCATCGGACGGTGCGTCGGCTTCATGGGCGACGTGTGTCTCGGAGCCAGTGGGGACGGGGGTGCGTACAGACATGAGACCTCCTGACTCTGGTGATGCTGCTCACGCTAAGAGCTCGCGGAGATTCTGGGAACAGCATTGCCAGGACGCGATTTTCGCGCTATATCGTCGATCGATATACCGGTATCGCCCGCGGCATCCCGCTCCTACACTGGGACGAAAGCACCATCTTCGACGATCGGAGACATGTGTCTGCACCGTGGCAGGTTTCGCGCGATTCGCTTCCGAAGGCGTCGCGACTGCTGATCGAGCGCGCGCATGAGGAGATGCTGGCCGGCAACCTCGACGACCGGCGGCTGCAGGAGGTGCGTCCTCTAGTCCGCGAGTCGTGGGAGCGATCCTGGCGCGGAAGAGTGGGCCCGGAAGGCGTCCCGCCGCTCGATCTGCTCAGCGATGAGCTCGACGAGTATCGGCGCGCGCATCCGCTGGCATCCGCGATGGACATGATCCGCGCCCTCCTGCTGCCCGACACCGACGAGGACTCGGGCGTCATCATCGCGGTCGGCGACAAGGCCGGGCGACTGCTGTGGATCGAGGGCGACCGGCAGCTGCGGTCGCTCACCGACGACATGGGGTTCGTGGCGGGAGCGAACTGGTCGGAGGATGCCGTCGGCACGAGCGCACCGGGCACCGCGCTCGCTCTCGATCATTCCGTGCAGATCCGCGGCGCCGAGCACTACAACCGTCTCGTGCACCCCTGGTCGTGCACGGCAGCCCCGGTGCACGACCCCGAGACCCGGCGGGTGCTCGGCGTGATCGACATCACCGGCGGGCCGGAGGTGGTGACGACCCAGGCGCGGCTCCTCGTCGATGCGACCGCGCGGGCCGTCGAGTCGGAGCTGATGGTCACCCGCCTGCGGGAGCGCAATGAAGCGCCCCGGCCTCGTCTGACGCCGACGAAGGCTCGGCCGCTGAAGACCGCACGGGCCACGCTGCACGTTCTCGGCCGAGACCGTGCACGACTCGAGACGGAATCCGCGCACGACGAATCGATGATCGAGCTCAGCGCACGGCATGCCGCCATCCTGCTGATGCTCGCCGTGCACCGTCAGGGCCTCTCCGCTGAGCGGCTCTGCGAGCTGGTCTACGGGCCGGGAGTCTCTCCCGACACGCTGCGGCCCGAGATGGTGCGCCTGCGCAAGGTGCTCGAACGGACGGCTCCGGATCTCGTGCCGGAGTCCCGTCCCTACCGCCTGCCGGTGACGCTCGAGACGGATGCGCACGACGTGCTCTCACTTCTCGACCGCGGGGCGCACCGCGTGGCTCTGACGGCGTACCGCGGGCCGGTGCTTCCCGAGTCGACGTCACCCGGAGTCGAGGAGTTCCGCGAGTCGGTGCGTGCGGCGCTCCGCGAGGTCATGCTCTCCGAGGCCAGCCTCGACGTGCTGCTCGCCTACGCCGAGATCCCCGAGGGTCAGGGCGATGCCGAGGCGCTGCGACTGGCGCTCGAGATGCTCCCCGCGCGGTCGCCGAAGCGCGCTGCGCTGGTCGCCCGGATCGAGCGTCTCGACCGCAGCTGAGCCCGCAGGTCGTTCGAATCGCGCAACTGGTCGGTATTCGGTCCGCAAAGCGGCCATTCGCGCGATTCGAAAGCCGGCTCAACCCTCGTCGAGCACTTCGCGGAGCTTCGCGGCGAAGGCCTCGGGCTGGCCGGCATAGCCGAACTCGCCTCCCATGAAGCCGCCGTGGTGGCTGGGGAAGACCGTCGCCTCCTGGCCGAGCTGCTGGGCCAGGGCGATCGCGGTCCGACCCGTGTACACCTTCAGCGATTCCTCGCCGACGGCGATGACGACGCGGGTCGGGGCGGCCTTCAGCGCCTCGAGGTCCGGCTCGTACAGGCACACCGCCCACGACCGGTCGGACAGCAGCGGGTCGTCCCTTTTACCGTCGTCGTCGGTCGGCATCCCGAACGCCGCGGGGTCGGGCGCCGGCTGGGCGAAGTACTCGTCCGTCACCTCCCCCTCCCACGCGGTCATCGCGATGAAGGCCGCCATCCCGGCACCCCAGCCTCTGTCCTGATACACCTGCGTGTAGGCGATGCGGGCTCGGTGCACAGCCTCGGCATCCGGCAGCACGCTGTCGATCGGCGGCTCATGGGCTACCAGCGTCACGACGTCGTCGGGGTGCGCCGCGACCAGCGCGAGCGCCGTCACGGCACCGCCGCTGCTGCCGAACAGGTCCACCGGCCCGGCGCCGAGCGCCTCGATGAGGGCGTGGAGGTCTTCCGCCTGCGTCTGCGGCTCGTTCGTCACTCCACCGTCCTTGCGGACGCTCCTCCCGAGACCGCGCGGGTCGTAGGTGATGACGGTCCGATCCTCGAACAGCCGCACCTGGTCGCGGAAGCCGCTGGCATCCATGGGCTGCCCGATCATGAGCAGCGGAGGACGACCGTCCGCCGTCGGCAGAGGCCCGTGCACGTCGTAGACCAGGTCGACATCCGGCAGTTCGAGGGTGTGCTGGGGCATGGTCGGCCTCCTTCATCGCGGACGGTGTCCCGATGGTATGACGCGCACGCGGTGCGCACCAGGGCGTGCGAGATCGCGTGCAACCCCCCGCAACGTTGCGCACCCCGGTGCAACGTCGCGCGACGTACGTTCGGGGAAAGCCGCAGAGCACCGACGCCGCGGCCCGTCGAAGGAGTCACGATGACCATCGTCGAAGAAGACGTGTCCACTGCCTACGCGGCCCCTGGCCAGCCCGGCGCCCTTGCGAACTACCGCGCTCGTTACGGCCATTACATCGGCGGCGAGTTCGTCGACCCGGTCAAGGGCCAGTACTTCGAGAACGTCAGCCCGGTCAACGGCAAGCCCTTCACCGAGGTCGGCCGCGGCACGAGCGAAGACATCGACCGGGCGGTCGACGTCGCTTGGAAGGCGTTCGCGAGCTGGGGCAAGACGAGCCCGGCGGAGCGCTCCGTCATCCTCAACAGGATCGCCGACCGCATCGAGCAGAACCTCGAGATCATCGCGGTCGCCGAGACCTGGGAGAACGGCAAGCCGGTGCGCGAGACCCTCGCCGCCGACATCCCGCTCGCCGTCGATCACTTCCGCTATTTCGCCGGCGTGCTGCGCGCCCAGGAGGGCGGCATCAGCCAACTCGACGAGAACACCGTCGCGTACCACTTCCACGAGCCGCTCGGCGTGGTCGGTCAGATCATCCCGTGGAACTTCCCGATACTCATGGCGGTGTGGAAGCTCGCGCCGGCGCTCGCCGCAGGCAACTGCGTCGTCATCAAGCCGGCCGAGCAGACCCCGGCATCCCTGCTGTTCCTGTTCGAGATCATCGGCGATCTGCTTCCGGCCGGGGTCGTGAACATCGTCAACGGCTTCGGCATCGAGGCGGGCGCGCCGCTCGCGCAGCACAAGCGCATCCGCAAGGTCGCCTTCACCGGTGAGACCACCACCGGGCGCCTGATCATGCAGTACGCGTCGCAGAACCTCATCCCCGTGACGCTGGAGCTCGGAGGCAAGAGCCCGAACGTGTTCTTCGAAGACGTCGCCCGTTCGACGTCGGACCCGTTCTACGACAAGGCGCTCGAGGGCTTCACGATGTTCGCGCTCAACCAGGGCGAGGTCTGCACCTGCCCGTCGCGTGCGCTCATCCAGCGCTCGATCTACGACGGCTTCCTCGCCGACGGTCTCGAACGGGTGAAGAAGGTCGTGCAGGGCAATCCGCTCGATCCCGCGACCATGATCGGCGCGCAGGCGTCGAACGACCAGCTCGAGAAGATCCTCAGCTACATCGACATCGGCAAGCAGGGCGGAGCCCGCCTTCTCACCGGTGGCGAGCGCGTCGACCTGGGCGGAGACCTCAGCGAGGGCTACTACGTCGAGCCGACCGTGTTCGAGGGCACGAACGACATGCGCATCTTCCAGGAGGAGATCTTCGGACCCGTGCTGTCGGTCACCTCGTTCGACGGTTTCGACGACGCCATCTCGATCGCGAACGACACCCTCTACGGCCTGGGTGCCGGCGTCTGGAGCCGCAGTGGCGACACCGCGTACCGCGCCGGCCGCGCGATCGAGGCGGGTCGCGTCTGGACGAACACGTACCACCAGTACCCGGCGCACGCCGCCTTCGGCGGATACAAGCAGTCGGGCGTCGGACGCGAGAACCACAAGATGATGCTCGACCACTACCAGCAGACGAAGAACCTCCTCGTTTCGTACGCGGAAGGCCCGATGGGCTTCTTCTGAGTTCGATCGGTCGTTGAGCGAGCGAAGCGAGACGAAACGCGGGTCCGCGCGGGACGGCGTTTCGTCTCGTTCCTCGCTCAACGAGCAGCAGCGAAAGGCAGGACATGGTCACCATCGGCACGTATCAGCGGGTGGACGTGACGGATGCCGCGGCATCCCTCGTCCGTGATCTCACGGTGCAGCACGGCCCGCTGATGTTCCATCAGTCCGGAGGATGCTGCGACGGATCGTCGCCCATGTGCTACCCGATCGGCATGTTCATCACGGGACCGGGTGACGTGCTGCTCGGCAACCTCGACGTCGGCCTCGAGCAGCCCGTCGAGATCTACATGTCGGAGTCGCAGTTCGAGTACTGGAAGTACACGCACCTCACGGTCGACGTCGTACCGGGTCGCGGCGCGGGTTTCAGCGTCGAGGGCCCGACCGGCATGCGGTTCCTCATCCGATCGCGGATGCTGAACGACGCGGAGCTGGAGTACTTCGGGCTGGCCTCGCCGGCGTCGTGAGGGCGACCTGCCTGGTTCGGCCGGGATGCCCGCGGCGCTCAGCGCGGCAGCCGCGGAACCGCGTCGACCAGCGCCCGGGTGTACGGGTCCTGCGGGGCGTGGAGCACGGATGCCGTGGGTCCCTGCTCGACGACCCGACCGTTCTGCAGCACGACCGTGCGGTCGCAGGCCGAGGCGATCGCCGTGAGATCGTGCGACACCATCACGAGCGACAGGCCGTTCTCGCGTCGCAGCCGGTCGAGCAGCTCCAGCACCTGCACCCGCGTCGTGACGTCGAGGGCGCTCACCGGCTCGTCGGCGAGCAGCACGCGGGGGCGTGAGACCACAGCGCGCGCGATCGCGATGCGCTGACGCTGTCCGCCGGAGAACTCGTGCGGGTAGCGGCGAGCGGTGTCGGCGGGCAGGCCGACCGACTCGAGCGCCTCGGCGATCCGACGCTGAGCGTCGGCGCCTGAGGCGAGGCCCAGGGAGCGGAGGGGTTCGCCGATGATCCGGTCGATGCGCTGGCGGGGGTCGAGTGACGAGTACGGATCCTGGAACACCGGCTGCACGCTCGCGCGGAAGCGGCGCATCTGCGTGCGGTCGCGCAGCGAGAGAGGCTCGCCCTCGAACAGCATCTGACCGTCGCGTGGTGCCGAGAGGCCGAGCAGCAGCCGCAGGATCGTCGACTTGCCCGCGCCCGACTCGCCCACGAGGCCGAGCGAGTCGCCCGCGTCGAGACTCAGCGAGACGTCGTCGAGCACCCGCCGCGATCCATAGGCGAAGCCGGCCGCGCGCAGCTCGAGGAGGCTCATCGGCCGGTCTCCTTCGCGTCGAGGAACGCGTCGAGCGCGCGGGCGCTGTCGACCAGCATCCGCGTGTACGGCTCGGCCGGCGCCTGCAGCACCTGTGCCACGGAGCCCGCTTCGACGACGCCGCCGTTGCGGAGCACGACGATGCGGTCGACCATGCGCGACACGACGGCCAGGTCATGGCTGATGAACAGCAGCGCCATACCGCGCTCGGCGACGAGGCGCTCGAGCAGGGCGAGCACGCCGTCCTGCACGGTCACGTCGAGCGCGGTCGTCGGTTCGTCGGCGATGAGCAGCTGCGGGCGGGCCGCGAGGGCGATGGCGATGGCCACCCGCTGCCGCTGACCACCCGACAGCTCGTGCGGGTAGGCGCGCGCGATGCGCGGGTCGGAGAGCGCGACCTCGTGGAGCGCGGTGGCGACAGCGCTCGAGAGCGCCGCACCGCGCAGCCCGAGGTGACGGCGCAGCGGCTCGGCGATCTGGCGGCCCACCCTCATCAGCGGGTCGAGGGCGGTGAGCGGCTCCTGGAACACGATCTGCGCGACGGGACCGCGGAGCGGCCGCAGGTCGGCATCGCGACTGCCGACGACCTGGTGTCCGTCGAGGAGCACCGACCCGGACGCTGCGAGCGCGTCGGGCAGCAGACCCGTGACGGCGAGCGAGGTCAGCGACTTGCCTGATCCGGATTCGCCGATCAGCCCCAGCCGCTCACCCGGGGCGAGCGAGAACGAGATGTCGCGCACGAGTGCGGCGGATGCCGAGCGGACCGTGAGCCCGGAGACGTCGAGCAGGCTCATCGGCCCCTCCTGCGGGTCGGGTCGGCGAGGTCCCGCAGACCGTCGGCGAGGAAGTTCACACCGAGCACGAGTGCGATGATTGCGATGCCGGGAGCGATGGCGCCGACGGGAGCGGCGAGCACGGTGCCCTGCGCCTCCTGCAGCATCCGCCCCCAGGAGGCGTTGGGCGGAGGGGCTCCCAACCCGAGATACGACAGGCTCGCCTCGGCCAGCACGGCGGCCCCGAACTGCAGCGCGAGGCTCACCGCGAGGGTGGGGGCGATGTTCGGCAGCACGTGCTGGAAGACGATGCCGAGCACACCGGTGCCGCTCGTGCGCGCCGCGGTGATGTACTGCTCCTGCAGCACCCGGCGCGCGAGGATGCGCGTGAGGCGGGCGACGACCGCCGACATCGCGAGCCCGATCGCGAGCACGGCCGACCACAGCGATGCGCCCTGCACGGCGACGACGAGCATCGCGAGCAGCAGCACCGGGAAGGCGATCACGACATCGAGCCCGGCCGAGAGCGTGTCGTCGACCCAGGGGCGGGCGAACGCGGCGACCAGTCCGATGATCGTGCCGAGGACGGCGGCAATCGCGACGGCGCAGATGCCGACGATGAGCGCGATCCGCGCGCCCCACATCAGTTGCGAGAACAGGTCGCGTCCCAGACGGTCGGTGCCGAGCAGGTGCAGGGCGCTCGGCCCCTCGAGACGGCTGCCGCTGGTGTCGGCGAGCGGGTAGGGGAGCCAGAACAGCGAGACGAGGGCGATCAGCACGATGATGCCGGTGAGCACGATCCCGATCAGCAGGGTCGCCTTCGGGCGCCGCCGCACGGGGACGGAGCCGGTGATCAGCTGTTCGGCGACGCGGCTCATCGGTTCCCCGAGACGCTCGAGCGCAGGCGCGGGTCGATCAGGCGCTGCACGATGTCGGCGGCGAACCCGACGAGCAGCACGAAGAGCGTGCTGACGACGAGGACGCCCTGGATGACCTGGAAGTCGTGCTGCTCGATCGCCGAGAGCAGCAGGCTGCCGAGCCCGGGAAGCGTGAAGACGCTCTCGACGACGACCGCGCCGAGGAGTGTCGTCGACAGCTCGATGCCGAGGATCGCGACGACGGGCACCGCGCCGTTGCGCACTCCGTGACGCAGCAGAGCCTCGGCCATGCCGGAGCCTCCGGCGCGAGCGGTGCGCAGGTAATCGCTGCCGAGCACGTCGAGGGTCGCCGACCGGACGTAGCGGCTGAGCGACGCGCTCATGACGATCACGATCGTGATCACGGGCAGCGTGAGCGATCGCAGCGCGTCAGCGGGATCCTCCCAGTCGTCCCGGGGGAACCCGCCGGACGGCAGCGCGCCGAGCCCGAGCGCGAAGATCCAGACGAGCACGACGCCCACCCAGAACACGGGCACGGCGACCCCCAGCTGCGCGAACCCCGAGAGCACGATGCCGTACCAGCGGTCGGACTTCACGGCGGCGGTGATCCCGATGAGGAGAGACACGAGCAGCGCGACGAGGAACGCGATGAGCGTGAGCGGAAGCGTCACCGCGAGGCGGGCGGCGATGTCGGGCCCGACGGGACGCGAGCTCAGGAAGGATTCGCCGAGGTCGAAGCGGATCAGCTGCCCCGCCCACGTCGCGAACTGCTGCAGCAGGGGCTGATCCGAGCCGACCTGCGCGCGGGCCGCCGCGATCTGCTCAGGGGTCGCGTTCACCGAGAGCAGCGCGTTGGCCGGGTCGCCGGGAAGCAGCCGCAGCAGCACGAAGATCGCGATCATCGCGACGACGAGCGACACCACGAGGAACGCGAGGCGGCGCAGCAGGTAGGCGAGCATGGCTTCTCAGGATGGAAGAGGGGGATGCCGACGCGCGGCATCCCCCTCGCGCGTCAGGACTTGACGATGTCGTAGGCGAAGAACTGCGAGTTCAGGCCGTTGACGGGGTACCCGCTGAGATCGCTCGAGGCGACCACGATCTGCGGATACAGGTACAACCATACGCTCGCGGCATCCTCGGCGATCTTCTCGTTGACCTGCTTCAGCAGGGCGGTCTGCTCGTCGGTCGTGGTGGCCTGCTCGGCCGCGGCGACCCATTGCTGCACGTCGGCGTCGTCGTATCCCCAGTAGAAGTCGGGGTTGCCGTACCAGACCACGTCGCGGTCGTTCACGTGCTCCTGGAGGGTGGCCTCGAAGTCCTGCTCCTTGAAGACCTTCGTGTACCACTCGTCGGCGCTGATCGTGTTGATCTCGACGGTGATGCCCACCTCGGCGAGCTGCGACTGCAGGAACTCGGCCACGGCGGGGTGCGGGTCGTAGCTCGGGGTGTCGAGCGTGAACGTGAAGCCGTCGGCGTAGCCGGCCTGCGCGAGCAGATCCTTCGAGAGCTCGACGTCGTAGGGGTTCACGTTCGTGAGGTCCTCGTACCAGGGGTCGGTGGGTGGCACCATCGAGCCGATCAGCGTGCCGTAGTCGCCCCAGATCGACTCGAGGAGCTTCTTCGTGTCGATCGCGGAGTAGATCGCCTTGCGCACGAGCGCGTTGTCGAAGGGAGCGACGCGGTCGTTGAACGCGAGCAGCTCCTTCGTGGTCGAGGTGCCCTCGCTCACGACATAGTCGTCGGAGTCGAACTGCGCGAGCGAGTCCGGGCTCTGCACGCTGGTGATGACGTCGATCTCGCCGGTGAGGAGCGCGTTGTTCTCGGCCGTCGCGTCGGTGAAGTACGTGTAGACGACCTCGCCGTTCTTGGCGGGCTCGCCCCAGTAGTCGTCCCAGCGCTCGAGGGTCAGGGTCGAGCCCTTCTTCCACTCGTCGAGCGTGTAGGGGCCGGTGCCGTCTTCCGTGCTGGTGATGTCGCCGGCCTCGTCGTTCACGATCCAGACGTAGCTGAGGTTGTAGAGGAACGAGATCGACCGCTGCGACAGGGTGAACACGACGGTCTTGTCGTCGGGGGTGGCGATGTCGGCGATCGTCTGGAAGCTCGACTTGCGGGCCGAGACGGAGTCCTCGGCGGTGACGGCCTCGACGCTCGACTTCACGTCGGCGGAGGTGAGCGGGTCGCCCGAGTGGAAGGTCACGTCGTCGCGCAGCGTGATCGTGTAGGTCAGGCCGTCGTCCGACACCTCGGCGTCCTCGGCGAGCAGCGGCTCGACCTCGCCGTCGTCGGTCAGCCGGTACAGGCCTTCGTAGACGTTGCCGGTGAGCGCCTCGGTCACGCCCTGTCCGCCGCCCTGGGTGTTGCTGAGGTTGGTCGGCTCGTACAGCGACCCGATGAGGATCGTGGCGTCTTCGCTCGCGGTGGCGTCGTCGCTCGTGCCCGACGCGCAGCCGGCCATGAGGGCGAGCGTGGCGACGGCGCCGAGCGCGCCGAGGATGCGGGTTCTTCTCATGAGTACTCCAGGGTGAGCGAGTGCGGCGTCACGCCGCGTAGATGTCGAAGCCGTCGCGGAACACGACGTTCTTCTCGCCTGCGCGGATGGGCAGGGGGAAGCGGTTGGATGCCGGGGGCAGGGGGCAGTTGTACTGGGCGCTGAACCCGCAGGGCGGCACGAAGGCGCGGTTGAAGTCGAGGACGACGGTGCCCTCGTCATCGCGCAGCTCGACGAACAGGAAGCGGCCGGACCCGTAGGTCTCCGAGCCGTTCGTCTCGTCGCCGAAGACGAGCAGCAGGATGCCGCCGTCGTCGAAGGCGGCGAGCGTGTACTCGCGGCCGTCGAGGTCGAAGCGGATGTCGCCCGGCACGACGAGCTCGCGCGAGCCGCCGTTGTCGCGGATGTGCTCGAACGGCACCCGGCGATCGCCGGACACGGGGGTGAAATGCCCCTCGAGCACCCAGGCGGGGTCATAGTCGTAGGTGTCGATGCGGTCGAAGGCCCGGATGGCGGGTGCATCCGCGTCCCACCGTCGCAGACCGTGCTCCGCCGCACCGGTCTCGATGTTCGTGCGGTGGATCGGCGTGACCGTCACCGTGTCGGATGCGGTGCGCTGCTCGCCCTCCAGGTCGGGGCGTTCGCCGGTCCAGCGGGTCTCGATCAGCGCGAGATTGCCGGTCGCCGAGGTGACGGAGGCGCGGCGCTCGGCCTGCCAGGTGGTGTGATCTTCGCGTTCAGACATCACCTTCCATTCTCTTGCATGCAGAACGGGGTGGGGTCGGCGTCGTCACTCGGAGTAACGCGGCGAGAGCTCGGCGAGGACGGCGGCCCGGAGCCAGGAGGCGTAGCGGTCGGCGGTCCAGCCCGACTGGGCGACGAGCTGCTGATAGCTCTCGGGCGAGATCAGGAACGAGATCGCGTCGGCGGCGGCGTCCGGGTCGTCGAGATCGCGGGCGATCCCTCGCCGGACCGTCTCCGCCACCAGGGTGCGGAGGTCGGCGCGGCGTCGCTCGAGCATGCCGCGGAGGGCGTCGTCGACGACGGGGTCCGAGAGGGCCGCGCCGAGAAGCACCGTCCAGATGGCGTGCCCGCGGGCGTTGGCCGCGGTGATCTGCGTGAGGACGGCGTCGAGGAAGACCTCGTCCGGCAGGTCGAGCACCCCGGACGCGACCTCGGTGTCGGTGAGGCTCGCGGCGGCCTCGGAACCCGAGAAGGTGACCTCGAAGGCGGCGATCAGCAGCTCGGCCTTCGACGCCGTCGTCTTGACGGTCTCCGCCGAGACCCCCGCCTCGCGGGCGATGGCCGCGATCGTCGTCGCCTGATACCCCTGGCCGGCGAACAGGAGTGCGGAGGCCGCGATGATCCTCGACCTCGTCTCCTGCGCCTGGCGCGCCCTCAGCTCGGATCGGTAGGCGCGGGGAACGGCTTCAGGCATTGACTTTCCTCAGAGGGTGATGAATACTTCAACGGTACATTCGATCTTTGGGGAAAGAAACCGCCATGTCCAGTTATCTCATCACCTGCACGCCCGCCCACGGTCACGTCATGCCGCTGCTGCAGATCGCCCGCCACCTCCTGAGCCGGGGTCATGAGGTGAGGTTCCTCACCAGCACCCGCTACGCCGACCACGTCGCCGCGGCCGGCGCGCGCTTCATCCCGCTGCCGGACGAGGCCGACGTCGACCTCGACGACGCCGACGGGGCGTTCCCCGAGCGCGTCGGGCTGACCGGACCCGCGGCCCTGCGCTTCGACATGAGCAACCTGTTCGTGCGGCCCGGCGCCGCGCAGCTCGCGGTCGTTCGTGCCGAGCTCGCGGAACGGCGGATCGACGCGGTGCTGACCGAGCCGCTGTTCGTGGGAGGAGCGCTGCTGCAGCTGCTTCCGGAACATGAGCGTCCGCCCGTGGTCGTGCTGGGCATCTTCCCGCTCGGCGCGCGGAGCCGGGATGCGGCGCCCTTCGGCCTCGGCGTGACGCCGATGCCCGGTCCGATCGGGCGGCTGCGCAACGCGATGCTGCGCACCGTCGCGGAACGCGCGATCTTCGGCGGCATCCAGAAGGAGGCCGATGAGATGGCGCGGAGGGAGACGGGCCGCGACCTCGGCGGCTTCGTGCTGGACTGGGCCGGCCGCGCCGACGCCTACGTGCAGTTCACGGTTCCGGAGTTCGAGTACCCGCGCTCCGACCTTCCGGAGTCCGTGCATTTCGCGGGCCCCCTCCCCGCACCCGTGTCGACGGTCGTGCTGCCGGACTGGTGGGCCGACCTCGACGGCACGCGGTCCGTGGTCCACGTGACCCAGGGCACCATCGCGAACTCCGACTTCGGTCAGCTGGTGGAGCCGACGATCGCCGCGCTCGCCGCATCCGACAGCATCGTCGTGGTCTCGACCGGTGGCCGGCCGGTCGATGTCCTGCCCGCCGATCTGCCGCCGAACGTGCGTGTCGCCGAGTACCTGCCGTATGACCGGCTGCTGCCACTCGTCGACGTGCTCGTGACGAACGGAGGGTACGGAGGTGTGCAGCAGGCGCTGACCCACGGAGTCCCCATCGTCGTCGCCGGGCAGACGGAGGACAAGGTCGAGGTGTCGGCACGGATCGGATGGTCGGGCGCGGGAATCAACCTGCGCACCACGACGGTCGCTCCGGCGCAGGTGGGGCGGGCCGTCGAGCGGGTGCTGGCCGATCCCGCGTACCGCGCCCACGCCGAACGGATCGGCACGGCGATGCGGGCGTCGAACGCATGGGACGCCCTCGACGGCGTGCTCGACGAGCTCACCTCGCGCTGGGCGCTGTCCTGACTCGAGCCGCCGTTCCGGGCTCACGCCCGCAAGCGCATTCCGGTGCATGGACGCAACCGCTTGCAACGTCGTCCGGTATACCATTCACCTATGCGCCGAGCAGCGTCAGTCCCCAGCTGACCGCGGGCGCGGACGGCGCAAGCCGTCCTGCGGAGGGAGAGTCGATCTTCTTTCGATCCCGAGGGGGGATGGGGTGGGAGTTCGGTCCCCAGCCGACACCCACCCCCACACTCTCTCCGCGTGTCAGTTCAGCCGGCTCCAGATCCAGAACACGACGAAGCCGATCACGACCAGGATCGGCACCCACGTCACCCTCCGCTTCAGGCGGCGCCCCTGCGGCGCCACGCCCGGCGGGGGTGTGAGCATGCCGACCGGCGGAGCGAACGGCAGCTGCGCGCCCACCTGCGGAGGGGCGGATGCCGCGCCCACGGCATCCGCGTTCTCGGCGAGCAGGCGCTCGTCACGCCACCGCGCCCACTGATCGAACTTCGTCAGGAGCGCGCCGACGGCGCCGAACAGCCACGCCCAGGTGGCGGGATCGAGGGTCGACACCTTGCGCTGCGTGTACAGGAACAGCCAGTCGTCGACGATCTCGACGTCGAGCTGAGCGGCGTTGTCGATGAAGCGCGCCATGATGTCGGGCGTGAACAGATACAGCGCATCGCGCTCGTAACCGGTGGGGCAGTAGAGCGTGAAGTACTGGTCGAAGTCGCCTTCGAGCGAAAGGCGCTGCTCCTTCTCGAACGACGCCGGCAGGTTCGAGCCGAAGCCGTTGTTGCCCTTCGCATCGAGCACGATGTTCGGCAGCGGCACGTCGAGCTTCACGGCGACGTAGCCCCAGCGATACGTCGTCGAGTTCTTCCCGGACTGCACCGTGTACTGGTAGTTGCCGAACTCCACGAAGCGGGGTCGGGTGCCGCGGATCAGATCGGTCGACTGGCGGGAGCGGCCGAGGCTGAAGATCATCCCGGGAAGCGGCGGATCTGCGACCTTCGCCTCGTACGTCATGCCGTTCGCCTGGGCGAAGAGGTTGAGCCGATAGCGGATGGCCTGCGCGTTGCGCACCCCGATCACGATCATCACGATCACGCCGACGACGACCAGGCCGATGAGCACGATCGGGATCACGGCGATGCCCGGCGAGCCGCTCGCCGACGCCAGGCTGAGGATGATCGTGACGAGGAAGGGGAGCATGATGAGCCCCGCGACGATCGCCACCACGATGCCGATGATCGTCGAGGCGCCCATGCTCGACCCCTGTCGCGCGCGCAGGTCGGCCGCGAACGCCCGCACGGCCGCCGCGTCGACGGGCTCGGTCAGCGGACGGGCGTCGAACGTGATCGGCGAGGACTGGGGTGTCGTCATCGGTTCACCAGATCGGCATCCCAGGTCAGGTCGGTGCCCTCCGGGATCTGCAGTGCTTCGAGACGGTCGTCGGCGCAGATCTCGCGGATGAGGTCGACCGGACCGGCGACGATCGTCGAATCGAAATCGATCTCCGACACCATCACCCAGGCTCGATCCTCCGGCCAGAGGATGCTGGGGCTCAGTGCCGCCGGCGGGAAGCCGTGCTCCTCTGCGGGCCGGTCCCGCCACGGCACCTGCTGCACCCACTCGGGATCGGCGAAGACGCGCGGCGGCGCCGAGAACAGCACATGGTCACGGTCGGGGAGCGAGAGACGCGGTCCTTCGGAGATCTCGCGCGACAAGATGCCCTCCTGCCAGGTGGGCTTGCGGAAGACGTTGTTGAACGGGTCGTGCGTGCTGCGATCGAGCATCGCCTGGTGGTTCGGGTCGTCGTCGACGGTGAGGAACGCCCGCGACGGCGTGTGGCCGAAGAAGCCGAGCAGGCCGCCGTATCCCTCCCAGACAGCCGCATACCCGGCATCCGGAGTGCTCGTGTGGGCGACGAGGTGCCCGGCGATCACCGAGAGCAGCGCCGCTCCGAGCTCGCCCTCGATCGGCGCAGTGAACTCACGGGCGTCGGGAGAGATGCGCTGACGCCAGTCGCCGTCGGCCGGTGTGCGGACGATCCGGTTCCACTGCGCGAACGGATGCATCGTGGTGCCGAAAGCCGCGGCGGTCTCGGCCCAGGTCGCGGGTGCGTCGACGAACTGCTCGAGGAGCCGCTGCTGCTCCGCCTCCGGCATCCGCTCCCACTCGTCGGACGTCGGCACGGCCCGGTCCGGCAGCGACCGCACCACAGCCGGATGGAAGATGCGGGCATACGCGGGGAAGCCATGAGGGACGACCCCGTGCATCGTCGCGGGGGTGTCGTCGAGGCGCTCGCGAAGCCACGCCCCGGCACTCGTGTCTGCGATCCACTGCATGCGACCACGGTACCGGCGATACGGTATGAGTCGTGTGGAAGAGAGCCGAACGCCTCGGGGGAGACGTCTCATGGTGAATCCGGTCCAGGTCGGCCCCGGCGAGCATGTCTTCGGCCGGCATCCGCTGCGCATCTTCGTCGGCGCGCTCGTGCTCGCCGCGGTGCTGTCGGTCGCGGCGCTGTTCATCCTGCCGCAGTTCCTGCCGCGGACCATGAACATCTCGACCCGCGGAAGCGTCGTGCTCGTCGTGGCGATCGGGCTGACCATCGCGGTGTTCGTCGGAGCGTTCTGGTTCCGCAACATCCGGGTCGTCGTGCGGCCGGACACCGTCGAGATCGGGCGAGCGGGCGCCAGGGAGACGTTCCCTCGGGCGACGACCGCGTTCCGTTCGAAGATCACCGAGCACCGCACCAACGGCCTGCCCAGCGGAACGACGCGTGCGCTCGTCGTGTACAGCGGCGACCGCGAGGTCACCATCGAGCTGCCCGGTTTCACGAGGACGACGTTCAACGAGCTGATGGCACAGTTGAATCCGATCGCGCCGCCGCCGGTCGCCGACCCCGTGGAGGCGGCACGAGCGCGCGCGCACCTGCCGTCCTCGTTCGTCATCGACGCGACCGGTGAGCGCCGATTCGCCTCGCGCCTCACGATCGTCGCGGTCGCGTTCTTCGCGGTCAGCCTCGCCGTCGGCCTCCTCGCCGCCGTGCCGGGGTTCCTCGACAGCGAGCTCTCGGCGCTCGTGCTCATCGTGCCGATGACCGCGATCGCCGGGATCGGCTTCACGATCGGTGCCGTGCAGCGGCGGCGCCTCGTGCGCTCGATCCCCTCGCGGGTGACGGTGAGCACACAGGGCATCCGTCTCGACGAGGTCGATCAGCCGTACGCGCAGCTCACCCGCATCTGGATGACTCCGCCCGCGTATCCGGTCCAGCGGATCCGGTTCGAACGCGCCGGCGGGAAGCGCACGACGCACCTGCTCGCGTCGTCGCGCGTCGCGCTGACCCCGGAGTACACAGATCTGCTGCTCGCCGTGCGCGCGCAGACGGCGCACTTCCCCGGACTGCTCTCGCTCGACCTCGAGTGACCGCGGAGCCGGTGGCATCCCGCATAATCGAGGGGTGACTGCCACTGCGACGCTCCCCTCCCTCGACGGCCGCCGATTCCGGATGGTGTCGTCCACCACCTCGGCGGTCGACCCCGCGGCCCCGAGCGTGTTCGAGTACTTCGAGCGCGACGGGGCGATCTGGGGCGGGTACGAGGGAGACACGGTCACGTTCGGCAAGTTCGTCGGCACCCGCACCGGCGACACGATCTGGGTGTCGTTCGTGCACGTGCTCGTCGCCGACGGCACGGTCGTGACCGGAGATGGCGAGAGCGAGCTGGAGCTGACCGACGACGGCCGCATCCGCCTCGTCGAGCACTACGAGATGCACGGCCTCCCGCAGCTCAGCGTGTGCGAGGAGATCGCGGGCTGACACGTTTCGTCTCGCTGGCGCTCGCTCAACGACCGGTCGTTGAGCGAGGGAGCGCCAGCGACCGAGACGAAACGCTCTAGCGCGGCGGCAACGCGTCCCGACCGGGTGACGCCGGCGTCCAGCGCGTCATCCCGAGGGGAACCTCCAGGCTGCGCTCGGGCAGGTCGGCGGGGAGCAGGTACGGGCGGCGGATCACCTCGTCGAGCACCACGACGCTGACGACGGTGCGCACCTCGGGCAGCTGTGCGATGACGCCGGTCGAGAACTCGTGCACGCCGCTGACGTCGACGGCGCGGATCAGGAGCATCGCGTCGTGCTCGCCGGTGGTGATCGCGCACCATTCGACGTCGGGCATCTCGAGCACGCGCTCGCGGAACGACGCCCAGGCCTGCGGCAGCACAGTGACGAACACGAGAGCGCCGATCGAGAGGCCGGCTTTGGCCTGATCGACCCGGGCGCTGAACCCGGTGATGACCCCGTCGTGCACGAGCGACTCGACGCGGGTGTAGGCATTCGCCCTCGAGATGCCCACCTTGTCGGCGAGTGCGGCGATCGAGACACGACCGTTATCGCGGAGCACATCGAGGATTCTGTACGCGATGTCGTCCAGAGGGGCAGCAGTTCGTCCAGGATGCCGCGACTGTTCCGCTTCCTTGCTGGACATATTGCTCCTGACATCTGAGGTTCTGGACAGAGCGTGCCGGTGTGACGCACTGTCGCTGGACACATCGTCGCATATGATGCGAATCTGATCACCGGTCGTCCACTTCGGACCCGGCCGTACCCGAATGTACTCCTCGCCTCTGGAGGCTCTCATGTCGTCACGTCGCAGCACGTCAGTCATCGCGATCGGAGCCGTCGCGCTCCTCGCGCTCGCCGGTTGCTCGGGAGGCAACTCCGCCAACAACGGCGACCAGTCCTCGGGCTCGGACTCGCTCGTCATCGACACCGCGTTCTCGATCGAGACCACCGACCCGGGCCATACCTACGACCCGACCGGCAACATGATCGCGAAGGCCCTGTACGAGACGCTCGTCGACTTCGAGGGCTCCGACGTCTCGACGCCGGTTCCGGGACTCGCCTCCTGGGAGCAGAACGACGCCGCGACCGAGTTCACCTTCACGCTCGAGGGCGACCGCGTCTTCTCCGACGGCTCGCCGATCGAGGCGAAGGACGTCGTCTTCACCCTGCAGCGCATCCAGGGCATGACCGAGGCCAAGCCGAACTTCCTCCTCGGCGGCCTCACGATCACCGAGGTCGACGACAAGACGATCTCGTTCGTCTCCGAGACCCCGCTGCTGCAGCTGCCCGCGATCCTCGCGAACCCGGCGCTCGGCATCGTCAACTCCGACGTCGTGATCGAGAACGGCGGCACCACCGACGGCACCGACACCGCGCAGGAGTTCCTCGACGGCGAGTCCGCAGGCTCCGGCCCGTTCGTGCTCGACACCCTCGACCTCAGCTCGCAGGTCGTGCTGACGAAGAACGATGAGTACAACGGCGACGAGGAGTCGGCCTACTCGCGTGTCGTCGTGCGCAACGTCTCGGAGAGCGCGACGCAGCTCGCCAACCTCAAGGGCGGCGACTCGATGGTCGCGATGGACCTGAACGGCGACCAGGTCGCCGGTCTCGGCGACGACCTCACCGTCGAGTCGGTCCCGTCGGGCCAGACGATCTTCCTGCTGCTCAACCAGTCGGATGCCGTCGCCGGCGAGCTCGCCAACGTGAAGATCGCCGAGGCGATCCGCTACTCCCTCGACTACGACGCGCTGCTCGAGCTCGCGGGTGCCGGCGCGGTCCAGGCGACCGGCGTCATCCCGCCCGGATTCGAGGGCGCCCTCGAGACCGGAGTGGAGCAGGATCTCGACAAGGCCAAGGCCGCACTCGCCGAGGCCGGCTACACGGGCCAGACCCTGACGCTGCAGTTCCCGAACGACTACCCCGTCGGCGGCGTGGAGTTCACCCCGCTCGCCGAGCGCATCCAGGCGCAGCTCGAGGATGCCGGCATCACGGTCGAACTCGCTCCGGCACCGTTCGCGACCGAGCTCGACGCGTACGTCAACGGCACCGAGGGCTTCGGCCTGTGGTTCTGGGGTCCGGACTACGCCGACTCCGCGAACTTCCTGCCCTTCGCTCCGGGTCTGAAGGTCGGCCTCCGCGCCGGCTGGTCCGCCGAGGCGAACCCGGAGATCGCGGGCATCGCGGCGGGCGCCGCCAGCGCGACCGACGAGACCGTGCGCGCCGACGCCTTCACCTCGTTCGCCGAGGCGATGCAGGCCGAGGGCCCGTTCGTCCCGCTGATCGTGCCGGGTCGCAACATCGCCACCGCGGGTGACGTCGACGGCGCCGTGTACAACTCCGTGTGGGAGATGGACATCGCCGAGATCACGCCGGCCGGCTGAGCGGCTCTCTCATGACGACGGTGGCGGTGCAGAGGCAGGCGCAGCGGCGCAGATCGCCTCTCGTCGGGTACCTGCTGCGGCGGGCCGGCACCTCCCTGCTCCTGTTGGTGGGCGTGACGATCGTCACGTTCGCGCTCACCAACCTGGTGCCGGGAGACCCGGTCTCGGCGGCGCTCGGCGAGGGCGCCTCGCAGAACCCTGAGACCCGCGAGGCGTTCATCCGCGCGCAGGGTCTCGACCAGCCGCTGATCGTGCAGTACTTCATCTATATGGGGAACCTGCTCCGCGGGGACCTCGGGAGGTCGCTGGTGACCGGTCGCGCGGTCACCAGCGACCTCGCCACCGCCGTGCCCGCCACGATCGAGATCGCGATCGGCGCCATCATCCTGAGCCTCGTGGTCAGCATCGTGCTCGGCACTCTCGCCGCCTACCGCCGCGGACTCGTCACCGACCAGGTGATCCGCGTGGTGACTCTGGTCGGTCTGAGCGTGCCGACCTTCTGGCTGGCACTCGTCAGCTTCTACGTCTTCTTCCTCGAGCTGCGCATCGCGCCGGGATCGGGACGCATCTCCCCCTCGATCACGCCGCCGCCGCGCGTCACCGGCCTCTACACCGTCGACTACCTCCTGAACGGCGACGGCGTCGGCTTCTTCGATGCCCTCGCCCATCTCGCGCTGCCCGTCATGGTGCTGTCGCTCGTGACGATCGGCCTGCTGACGCGGTTCATCCGCACCTCGGTGCTCGAGGTGCTGGGCAGCGACTACGTGCGCGCCGCACGCGCCAAGGGCCTGCCGGCCATGCGCGTCATCCTCGACTACGTGCTGCGCGGTGCCTCGCTGCCGATCCTGACGATCGTCGGCGTCGCCTTCGGGTCGCTGCTCTCGGGCACGGTGCTCGTGGAGTCGGTGTTCGCCTGGCCGGGCCTCGGCACCTACGCCTACAACTCGGCCGCGAACCTCGATCTGCCCGGCATCATGGGCGTCGGTCTCGTCGTCGGAGTGATCTACCTCCTCATCAACTTCGTCGTCGACCTGCTCTACGGCGTCCTCGACCCGAGAGTGAGGATCGCATGAGCCGCATCGCCGCCGCCACCCCGGCCGGGCGCTTCCGGTTCCGCTGGCCGCGCGCCTGGCGCACCCCGCTCGGCATCATCGGCACGGTCATCGCCGGCGCCTGGATCATCGTCGCCTTCACGGCGCAGTGGTGGGTACCCTTCGGTCCGAACGCACAGGTGCTGCCCCGCCTGCAGCCGCCGGGGGTCGACACACTGCTCGGCACCGACGGCAACGGCCGCGACATCTTCTCCCGACTGATGACGGGGGCGACGGTCAGCCTCCCGCTCGCGCTGATGCTCGTGATCGCCGCCATGATCATCGGCACCGTGATCGGCGCGCTCGCGGGCTACTTCGGCGGATGGCTCGACGAGACGCTCATGCGCATCACCGACCTCTTCATGGCATTCCCGACCGTGATCCTCGCGATGGTCGTCGCGGCATCCCTCGGCCCGTCGCTGTTCAACGCGGTCATCGCGGCGATCGTCGTGTCGTGGCCGCAGTACTCGCGTGTCACCCGCAGCATCGTGCTCAGCCTGCGCGGGCAGAACTACGTGATCGCGGGGCGACTGCTCGGCCACTCGCCGCTGCGCACCCTGTTCGTCGACATCCTGCCGAACATCGCCGGACCCGTGCTGGTGCTCGCGACGCTCGACATCGGCGCGGCGATCCTGCTGCTCTCCGGACTCTCCTTCCTCGGCCTCGGCGCCCAGCCGCCGACGGCGGAGTGGGGCTCGATGATCTCGGGGGCGATGCAGAACTTCGACGCCTGGTGGCTCGGCGTCTTCCCGGGACTCGCGATCCTGACGGTCGTGCTGGCGTTCAACTTCCTCGGTGACGCGATGCGCGACGTGCTCGACCCGACCGCCGAGGTCGTGCACGAGAAGAAGGACGAGCACCAGACGTCGGCGGGGGTGTCCGCATGAGCGCCCGTGCCATCGCGACGCGGGATGCGACGCTCAGCATCCGCGACCTGACGATCGACATCGGCCGCCCGCTCGTGCGGGGTGTCTCGCTCGAGCTGCTGCCTGGCCGCATCCACGGCCTCGCCGGCGAATCCGGATCGGGCAAGACCCTGACCTCGCTCGCCGTGCTCGGACTCCTGCCGCGCCAGGCCCGTACGGGCGGATCGATCACGCTCGCGGGGGAGGAGCTCATCGGCCTCGGCCGTCGCGCGCTCAACCGTGTGCGCGGCAAGCGCATCGCAATGGTGTTCCAGGACCCGTCGGCGTCGCTGCATCCGCAGCTGCCGGTCGGTCGCCAGCTGACCGATCACATGCGGGTGCACCTGGGGCTCAAGGGGCCGGCCGCCCGGGAGCGCGCCGTCGAGCTGCTCGAGACCGTGCAGGTGCCCAATCCGTTCGAGGCGCTGAAGCGCTACCCGCACCAGTTCTCCGGCGGTCAGCGTCAGCGCATCGCGATCGCCTGCGCCCTGGCGTGCGATCCCGAGGTGCTGCTGGCCGACGAGCCGACCACGGCGCTCGACGTGACCGTGCAGGCCGGCATCCTGCAGCTGCTGCGCGATCTCGCGATCGAGCGGAACCTCGCCGTGCTGCTCGTCACGCACGACCTCGGCGTCATGAGCGCGATCGCCGATGAGGTCGCCGTGATGAAGGACGGCGTGATCGTCGAGAAGGCCGATCGCGCGACCCTGTTCCGCGATCCGCAGCACGAGTACACGCGGATGCTGCTCGCCGCGCTTCCCGGTTCGAAGATCGCGGATGCTGCGCCCGTCGAGAGGGCGGATGCCGTGGATGAGGGGGATGCAGATGAGTGAGATCGCCGTCCTCGACGCGCAGGACGTGGTCGTGCGCTACCCGGGCAACCCGCCCGTGATCGCCGTGAACGGGGTGTCGCTCCAGGTCGCGCCGGGCGAGACCGTGGCGCTCGTCGGCGAGTCCGGCAGCGGCAAGTCGAGCCTCGCCCGCGCTGTCGTCGGCATCGAGAAGACCGCGGCAGGCACGGTGCTCTTCCGCGACGCACCCGTGGCGCCCCTCGGCATCCGTCGTCGTGCGAAGGCGCTCACCGGCATCCAGATGGTGTTCCAGGATCCGTCGACGTCGCTGAACCCGCGGCGCCGCGTCGGTGACCAGATCGCCGACGGCATCGCCACCGCTCGCGCCCGCGGCGCCGAGGGGTCGACCGTCGCCGAATGGCTCGAGCGGGTCGGGCTGCCCACCGCGTCGGCCACGCGCTTCCCGCACCAGTTCTCGGGCGGGCAGAAGCAGCGCATCGCGATCGCGCGAGCCCTCGCGGCTCGGCCCTCGCTGCTCGTCGCGGATGAGCCGATCTCGGCGCTCGACGCGTCGACCCAGACGAGTGTCGCCGCCCTGATGCGCGACCTCGTCGCGGAGTCGGGAGCGGGGATGCTCTTCATCTCGCACGACCTCGCCGTGGTGCGGCGCATCGCCGACCGCACGTTCGTGATGTTCGCCGGCCGCGTGCTGGAGTCCGGTCCGACGGATCAGGTGTGGTCCGCGCCGCAGCATCCGTACACGCGTGCGCTGCTCGCCGCGATCCCCGAGCCCGATGGCGCCGGACGCATCCCGGCCGCACCCTCGGTCGGCGACCGCGAGGTGTGGTCCGAGATCCCGGCCGTCCTGAACTGAGGTCGGACGCGCCTTACAGCGCCGCGGCGTGATCCGGGACGAAGCGGATGCCGTCGATCGGCGGGCGCGGCTTGCCGGCGGCGGCAGGACGATCGGGGAAGTGCACCTTCTCCGGATCGAGCCGGCGGTAGGGGATCTGGCTGAGAAGGTGACTGATCGTGTTGATCCGGGCGGCCTTCTTGTCGTCGCTGTCGATCGACCACCAGGGCGCATGCTCACGGTCGGTGACCTCGAACATCGCGTCCTTCGCCTCGGAGTAGTCCTCCCACCGGGTGAGGGACTGCAGATCCATGTCGGAGAGCTTCCATCGCCGCATCGGGTCGTTCAGACGCGAGCGGAACCGCTTCTCCTGCTCGGTGTCCGACACGGAGTACCAGTACTTCACCAGGATGATGCCGTCGTCGACGAGCATCTGCTCGACCACGGGAACCTGCGCAAGGAAGCGGTCGTACTCCTCGTCGGTGCAGTAGCCCATCACCTTCTCGACGCCGGCGCGGTTGTACCAGGATCGGTCCATCAGCACGATCTCGCCCTTGGTGGGGAGACGTTCGATGTACCGCTGGAAGTACCACTGCCCCTTCTCCCGTTCGGTGGGCTGCGGGAGGGCGACCACTCGGGCATGCCGTGGGTTGAGGTACTGCATCACCCTCTTGATCGCGCCGCCCTTGCCCGCGGCATCCCGACCCTCGAAGATGACGAGCACACGCGCGTCGGCCGCGATGACCCACTGCTGCATGCTGACCAGCTCGATCTGAAGGCGCCGCAGCTCCTTCTCGTACTGCTGCGTGCCGAGGCGGGAGGTCTTCTTCTTCTTGCCGGTCATGTGGTTCTCTCCATCGTCCGGGTTCGACCCCGGAGGTCTCATTCGGCGGGCACGCGGACCGTGAGTGCGCCCGGTTCGATCCACGCGTGGAAGGCGGTCGCCGTGCCGAAACCGTCGCCGTCCAGTTCGATCGCCTCGGGCCGGGACAGGCGTGCGGTGAAGCGCGTGCCGGTCTCGTAGTGCAGGTCGTCGTCGTCGCGGTGCTCGCCGGCCAGCGCTCGCCCGGCCTTGGTGCGGCGGAGCACCCCGTTCGTCCAGACGACCTTCCACCACACGCGGATCCACCCTGCGGCGCCACCCGGGCGCATGAGCATCAGGTCGAGCAGCCCGTCGTCCACGACGGCATCCGGCAGCAGCAGGATGTTCGCCGGGAGAGACCCGCAGTTGCCGACGATGACCGTGTGCAGCGTCGCGCGCCTGGGCTCGCCGTCATCCAGGCGGTACCGCATGTGCAGCTCGTCCGGGTCGCGCAACGAGGTGACGATCGCCTTGAGGTACGCGGCCCATCCGGCCTTCGCCTTGAGATCCTCATCGGTGTTGTCGATCATCTTCGCGTCGATGCCCATCCCGGCCATGACCACGAAGACGTGCCGCGTGCGCGTGCGATCCTCGCGCTCGATGTCGATCACGCCGAGATCGATCGGACGATCGCGGCCGGTGAACGCCACACGGACCGACTCGGGCATGTCGTCGAGCGTGAGGTCGAGGTTCCGGGCCAGCAGGTTGCCGGTGCCCGACGGCAGCAGGGCGACGCGGGCGCCCGAACCGCGGACGGCTTCCGCGACCGCACGGACCGTGCCGTCGCCGCCCGCCGCGATGATCAGGTCGGCGCCGTCGTCGAGCGCCTGCCGGGTGACGCCCTGGCCGACGTCGTCGACCGACGTCTCGTACCAGGTCGGTTCGGCCCACCCCGCGGCCTCCGCCTCGGCGGTGACGGCGGCGCGCAGCGCGTCGAGGTCGACCTTGACGGGGTTGTAGACGACGGCCGCCGTCTGACGGGAGTTCTCGGATGCCACGGGCATGCCTTTCACGAAATACTGTACTGATCGGGAGATTGTCGCACGCGGCGGTAGCCGCCGTCATGGGCTTCGACGACACCGGCATCCACGAAGGCGTCGATCCAGCCGCCCATCGGCCACTCGCCCCACCGGTCTGCGAAGAGGGCGCCGTTGCGCAGGATGTCGTCGAGGTGACGCCACGGGGGCGAACCGGCCGGATGCCACTGGTGGTAGGCGTGCGCGCCGCCGACCCACTGCAGTCCGATGCCGAGCGAGCGGGCGCGACGGCCGAGGTCGGTGTCCTCGGCCCCATACCCCTCGTACACCTCGTCGAAACCGCCCAGGCGCGTCCAGGTCGCGGGGGTCACCGCGAACGACAGCGACCAGAACAGGTCGTACTCGCGGTCGGTGGCGGGAACGACGGTGCCGTCCGCGGGCAGCGGACGCACCGGATGCGGGCGGGTGAGGGCGTCGAGATCGTCGAGGGTCGTCGGGCGCTGCACGCTCTCGAGGTAGGTCACCGGTCCGCACAGCAGGTCGTCGGGGTGGGCGCGGGCCGCATCGACGTATCTCTCGAGCAGCCGTGATCCCGGCAGGCAGTCCACGTCGAGGAACACCAGGAGGTCGACGTCGTGCTCCATCGCGGCGCGGGCGGCGGCGTTGCGCGCCGCGCCGACCCGCATGCCGTGCGGCCCCGGCGGCACGTGCACGGTCTGCACGGCGGGCGGTGCCGGCGGCAGCTCCGCGTCGAGCCAGGCCTCGATGCGGACGACCTCGACCTCGGGCGCCGGTATCTCGTGGAGGAAGCGACGTTGGCGGTGCAGATGGGCCAGGCGATCGGCGGATGCCGGGGTGATGACGGCGATGCGGACGGTCACGCCGCCACCTCCTCGATGACAGCCGCCGCGCGAGCGGCTGCTCCAGCGACCCGCCATCCGTCCCAGCGGGGCGACGTCGACGCGGCGCGATGCACGAGCTCGACGAGCTCCTCGGGTGAGACGTCCTCCGCCGCGGTCAGGGCGTAGCCGTGCGCGGCCAGCACGCGGGCGGTGTCGTCCTGCTCTCCGAACGGACGCTCCTGCGCGATGACCACGGCGCGGGCATCGGCCGCGGCGAGGTCGGCGATGCCGTTCTGACCGGCCGCGCTCACGACGACCGTGGCGCGGCACAGCAGCGGCCAGACGTCGTCGACCCGATCGTCGTCGCCGGCCCCTGCGGTCTCGACGATCCAGCCCGCAGCCTCCAGCAGCGCGATCGCCCGCTGCAGGCGCGGCGCATCGAGGGTGCGGCTGAGGAAGAGCACACGCCGCTCGTCGAGGTCGGGGGCGGCGCCCGCATCACGCGCGCGGCCGTCGTAACGCGACACCGCGCCGACGTGGTGGACCCGGTCCGCACGATCCGCGAGCTCGACCGCTTCGATCGTGCCTTCCGCCCACGGCGTGAGGATGCGGTCGGCGAGGTCGTAGCCGAGTCGGTGCGGGGCGTCGGTGCGCTCGCCCGGCTGGGCGAGCACGACCGTCGGCACCCCGAGCAGACGGGTGAGAATCGTGACCTCGACGCTCACGTCGACGACGAAGGCGGCGACCGGCTTCCGGGCGATCCACTCCGCGATCACCGCCAGACGCTCCTGGTGGCCGGGGTGACGCACAGGCGCCCAGTGCAGGGCGCCGCCGGCGGTGACGTCGCCGAGCTCCCGGGCGTCGCGGCGGATACCATCCGTCCCCACCACCGGATGCGCGTCCGACGGCAGCTGCACCCAGGTCGTGCCGGCGGCGAGCGACGCAGGTTCCGGCAGGGTCGAGAACACCGTGACCTCGCCGTGGAGATGGGCCCGGATCGCCTGCATCCGGGTCACATGGCCCCAGCCGTGATCGTGCACGTACCAGCCGATCATGCGCGGACCGCCTCGGCGACGTCGAGCGACGCGAAGACGCTCTGGGCGGAGACGGTGAGCACACGCTCGATCTCGCGGTGCTGCCGTTCGAGCGAGTAGCGCGATGCGGCCGCCGCGCGCACGCGCCGCCGGGCGACGCCGGTGCCCGAGTGTCGGGCGAGCGACGTCGCCGCGTGAGCGAGCGCGTCGACATCTCCGGCGGGCACGATGGCGGTTCCCGGCATCCCGGCGAGCACCTCGCTCGTGCCTCCGGAGTCGAAGGCGGCGACGGGTGTGCCGGTCATCAGGGTCTCGGCCATGACGAGACCGAAGGGCTCGGACCAGACCGGGGTCACCAGCGCGACCGACGCGGCGCCGACGAGGTCGCAGAGCTCGGTGTGCCGCAGCGCGCCGACGTAGTCGATCCCGTCTCCGAGGAGCGGCTCGACCTCGCGGGCGAAGTAGGCGGCGTCGCCGACGCGCCCCGCCAGTTGGAGACGCGCGCCGGCACGACGAGCGGCGAGGATGGCGAGGTGCGGAGCCTTCTCGGGGATGATCCGTCCGAACCACACCCAGCCCTCGCCTCCCGCTCCCAGACTCCATTGCGCCGTGTCGACGCCGTTGGGGAAGACGAAGGCGTCGACCCCTTCGGCGGACCACGCGCGCGCGGTGTACTGGCTGACCGCCAGGAAGCGGTGCGGCGACGACCCGTCGAGAGCGTTCGAGGCGATCACGATGTCGGACAGCGGCGGGGTGTGCAGGGTCGTGACGACCGGCACGCCGATATCGCGACTCCAGAGGATCGGATCTCCGTGGAGGCTGTGGTTGTCGACGACGTCGACCCGGGTCGCGGGCGCATCCAGCCACTCCCGCACGCGTTCGAAAGCCTCGGTGAGCACGCGACGATGCCCCTCGGGGAAGTCGGTGTCGGAGGAGTCGTGCGCGCGCTGCCAGCGAGGGCGGGGAAGGTGGAGCGCGGCGTCGGCGCCCAGGAAGTCGGAGCCCTCGGCCGCGCACAGCTGGACATCGTGGCCCTGCCGGCGCAGCCAGCGCACCCGGTTCCAGACCACGGTCTCCAGGCCGCCGGCGTGGGGCTCGCGCAGCAGATGGCGCTCCGGGGCGACGACCAGGATGCGCAGCCGCTCGGCCGCGCTCACGCGAGGACTCCGGCGCACGCGGCCGCGTACAGCTCGGCGTGCGCCGCGCGCACGGACGAACGTTCGGACCGCCGTTCGAGACGGCGCCGTTCGATCAGTGCGGGGCGCCCCGCGGCGTCTGCGGCACCCGAGACCTCCCGCACGGCATCCGCGAGCGTGCGGGCGTCGTCGAGGTCGACGGCGGTGAAATCGGACGGATGCTGCGCGCCGATGTGCCCCACATCGGTGCCCGCCACGCGGACGCCCAGGTCGTAGCAGAGTTCCACCCAGCCCGAATGCGTGCCGTGATGGTAGGGGAGCACGAAGAGGTCGAGGCCGACGAGCCATCCCTCGATCTCGGCGTCGCTCAGGTGCGGGGTGCGCCGCAGGTGCACGGCCGGGTGCGCCTCGGCGGCCGCGATCACCCGGGCGGCGGTCTGATCGTCGCGGACGTGCTCGTTCATCAGCACGTCGACTTCGGCGACGAGGCCGTCGTCGAGGAGCAGGGAGACCGCATCGGCCGCGGCACGGACAGCGCGCTCGGCATCGATGTTCGGGCGCAGATCGCGCAGGTGGATGCCGACGCGGATGGCCCCGTCGCGGACGGCCGGCGCGTCGACCGCGTGCTCGAGGAGGGTCGGGTGCGCGAGCACGCGGCTCCGGCGTCCCCAGCGCCGCTCGATCTCGACCGCCGTGCCGGGCGTGAGCGTGAGGAGGTGATCGGCGGCGGGCACGATCACGTCGAGCAGCGCGCGGTACGGCTCCTGGTCGATCAGCTGCGGGTTGTCGAGATCGTGCACGGTGTAGACGACCGGACGGCCGACTCGTCGTGCGGCATCCAGGGCGGCGCTCAGCTCTCTAGTCGAGAACGACTCGAGACCGAAGTGCACATGCAGCACGTCGTAGTCGGCGGCGCGCGCGGTGAGCCACTCCGCGGTGAGCGCCACCGGCGGCCACCACTGCCCGACCGGAGCTCCGGGGACGGGGGGATCGGGCAGCACCTGCACCAGCCGGGCGTCGGTGATGGCGCGCACGTAGGGGTGGGCGGCGGGGATCGAGGCGACGCGGATGGGGTCGAGTTCGGTGAGGATGCGGTTCTCCTGAGGGTGACTGAGTGCCGTGAAAGCGCGTGCCACGATGCTGGAGCCGCTGCGATGCAAGGGGGGAGGGAAAGAAGATTCAGAGGTATACGTTCATACGATGACCCGAGATCCCGATTCCCGCACGGGCGTTGCGCCGGACGCCTCGGCGGTGCTAGCCCGCGAGCGGCACTACTCCGAGTTCTTCGGTCACGCGCCTCTCCCCGAGCGTTTCGGCGTCATCCTCGGCAACTGCCAGGCCGAGTCCCTGCGTCTCGTGATCGATGCTCCCGAGCACCGCTTCGCGCGCGTTCCCCCGGTGTTCGAGATGGATGCCGGCGAGACCGCCCGCCTGCACGAGGTCGTGGGCGCGGCCGACATCGTGGTGAGCCAGCCCATCCGCGACGACTACCGCGGCCTGCCGCTGGGAACGCAACAGATCGCTGCGATCACGACGGCACGGATGCTGACCGTTCCGCCCGTGCGCTTCGCCGGGCTGCATCCTTTCCAGGCCGCCATCCGTGTTCCCGGTGTCGAAGGAGACCCGCCGGTCGTGGCGTATCACGACATCCGCACCCTCGCCGCTGCCGCCGGCATCCCGGTCGTCTCCGTCCTCGGTCCCGACGCCGTGCGTTCGGTGGGTCGGTCGTCGATCGAGACGCTCCGAGAGAGGGAGAGGAGAGCCGACGTGCGGGTGTCCGACCTGTTCGACACGGTGACGGCCGATCATGCCCGCACGGTCAACCACCCCGGCAACGCGGTGTGGCTGCCCCTCGGCGCGCGCGTGCTCGAGATGCTGGGCTTCGCGGGCGAGACGCCAGATCCCGGCCGGCCCCTCCTCGACGCGGTGCAGGCGCCGCTGGTTCCCGAGGTCGTCGACGCGTGGTCGCTGCCCGACCATCCGCGTGCGCACTGGCTCGTCGAGGGCGTCGAGATCGACGATGCCGAGGTGCGGGCGGCCCACGCCGCCTGGTACGCGGCCCACCCCGAGTTCGTCGACGCCGCCGTGGAGCGTCTGGCGCCTCTGCTCTCCGTGTGGCGCGCGTGATGGGCGGGATGCCGCTGCTGCTCGCGCACCCCGGAACGCACGGCGTCGCGGTGTACGAGCGCGCGGTGGCCGCCGCCGCGCAGGGGGTGCGCCCCTCGCTCCGCACCGTCGACCCCGACCGCCTGGACGCCGTCGCCGACGGCACCGCGCTCCACGTGCACTTCACCGACCGGCTGTGGGGGGATTCCCCCGAGGGGGCGGCGCGTGCGTTCGCCGCGCTCGCCGCCCGTCTCCCGGTGAGCGTCACCCTCCACGACGTGCCGCAGGCGTCGGACGGTGAGCGGAACCTGCCCCGTCGGCGCGCGGCCTATGCGAGCGTGGCGGCGGCAGCGCGAGGCGTGGTGGTCAACAGCGAGCACGAGCGCGCGCTGCTCGTGGAAGAGGACGTGTGGTCGGGCCGCGTCACGAGCATCCCGCTGCCGGTGGCGGTCCACGCCGAGGCGCGGGATGCGACGCCCGACGGCTCCGTCGGCGTGCTGGGCTTCTTCTATCCCGGCAAGGGCCACGATGAGGCGGCGCAGGCCGCGGCGGCCGCCGGCGCCACGCGGATGACGGTGCTTGGCCGCGCCTCCGAGGGCCACGCCGCCGATCTCGAGGCCTTCGTCCGCCGTGCCGGCGACCTCGGTGTCGACGTCGACGTGACCGGATGGCTCGACGACGACGAGATCGCCCGACGGGGCCGCGCCGTGTCGGTGCCGATCATCGCCCACCGCCATGTCTCGGCATCCGGTTCGCTGGCTTCATGGATCGGGTGGGGTCGACGGCCCGTGGCGGTACGCAACCGCTACATCGACGAGATGGCGGCTCTGCGTCCCGGAACGCTGCTCACGGTCGACGAGCCCGACCTCGCGCTCGCCGTCCGTGATGCGCTCGACCGGCCGGAGCACACCTGGCACGGGCAGACGAGACTGCCGATGTCGTGGCCCGAGGTGGCCGAGGCGTACGTGCACTGGTGGGAAGGGCTGACGTGGTGACGCGGCATCCGTGGGTCGTCGGCAACCGGTGGGACGCCCTCGACGGCGTCGATCCCGAGGTGCTCCCGCGGGTCTCGGTGATCGTCGCGCACTACGACCAGCCGGCAGCGCTCGCCCGGATTCTGCACGCGCTGTCGGTGCAGGACTACCCGAGCGAACTGATCGAGATCGTCGTCGCCGACGACGGCTCCCCGGGGAAGGTCTCGGTGCCCGCGGGAGTGGTCCTCGTCCGGCAGGAGGACCGCGGGTTCCGCCTCGCCGCGGCACGCAATCTCGGCGTCGCTGCCAGCAGCGGCGACGTCCTGTGCTTCCTCGACGCCGACACTGCCCCGGAGCCCGGATACGTCCGTGCCCTCACCCGACTCCCGGCTCTGCTCCCCGAGGCGCTCACCGTCGGTCGCCGTCGACACGCGGACTTCGCGGGCGTCGCATCCGACGCACCGGTGGTCGACGCCGCGGCGGGCCACGAGCTGCCGGAGCCGGCCTGGCTCGCCGACGAGTATGCCCGCAGCCGGAACCTCCGGGATGCCGACGACCGGTCCTACCGTTTCGTGATCGGCGCCGTCATGGCGTGCTCGCGGAGGATGTTCGACGAGACCGGCGGTTTCGACGAGTCGTTCACGACCTACGGCGGCGAGGACTGGGAGTGGGCGCACCGCCTGTGGCAGGCGGGTGCGCTGCTCGCGCACGTGCCGGATGCCGTGGCATGGCACGACGGCCCGGAATGGGCCGACCGTGACGGTTCGGGGCTCGAGCGCGCGAACGCCCAGACGCTCCGACTCGTGTCGTCGATCCCTGTCGCCGGTTCCGCCCCACGGGGTCTGTGGGGGGACGCCCCGGACCTCCTGGTGCGGCTGCGGGGCGCTCCTGCGCCGGCCGCGCTCTTCATCGCGCTGGACTCGCTCCTCGCGGCGTTCCCGCAGGCGCGGGTGATGCTGGATGCCGGGACGGCGCCGCCCGTCGATGACCCGCGCATCATCATCGGCGGGGTCGAGCCCGACGCCCGTGTGGTCTGGGAGCTCGGGCACCCGATCGTGGTGCTCGACCCGCGGGGGATCGTCGGATGCATCGCCGGTCTCGGCGCGGGAGATGTCGGGACCGTCGAGCTCCTCGGCGCCGACGGTTCCCCGCTCGGAGCGCTGCGCGCGCGACGCGCCCTGAAGCGCGCCGAGCGATGGGGCACGACCGCGGGCTTCGAGACGGAGCGCGTCCGTGCGCCCGGCATCCATCGCCTCCGTCCGGATCCGCGGGTCGAGGCCTGGGTCGGCGGCTGGGGCGGGCCCGACGAATTCTGCTGAGAGACGACGACGGGCCGAGGCATCAGCCCCGGCCCGCCGTCGTCAGCTCTCGATCAGAGCGGTGCGACGATGTCCTGCTTGACGTCCCACTCGGTGATCTCCTGGACGCTCTCGATCTTCTGACCCTCGAGCTCGGTCGAGCCGGTGGCGGCGAGCACGACGTAGTCGGAGGTGATCTCCAAGACCACGTCGACGGTGGTCCCGCCCTCTTCCGTGGCGCCGGTGAGCAGGAACACGTCCTCGCCGAGGCGGGTGCTCTTGCCGGTGACGGTGTACTCGCCCGACATCGTGCCGCCGACACCCATCGGGTCGGACGGGTCGACGGCTGACGCTGCCGTGCTCAGCGCGACGATCGTCGGGTCGCTCGAGGCGGTGTCGGCTGCCTGCCATTCGCCGGTCGCGGACTTCACCCAGGTGTCCTCGCCGATGACGACCATGGACCCGAAGGTCGTGTCGGTCGCGACAGCGCCCTCGGCGGGGTTGTAACGGCTGGTGGATTCCATGCCGAGCGTGGTCATCTTCGCCGCGAAGCCGGCCGTGTCGGACATGGCCTCCGTGACGCACTCCGCCAGGGCGGCGCCGTCGATGGTCGCACCGTCCTTCAGCTCGGGGCAGTCGGACTCGGGAGCGGCGTTCTCCTCCTGAGCGGCACCGCTGGGCTTCTCGTCGGCAGGCTTGTCGGATCCTCCGGCGCACCCGGTGAGCAGCACGGAGGCGGCGAGAATCACGCCGACCCCCCATTTGTTGACGCGCATGGCGTCCCCCCTTCAGTCGTATGCCCCGACGACGGTCATCGGGGCACGCCCTCCAGCATGCCAAATGTTCGGCGGCTCCTCCGACATCCGCGCGTGGGCACGGCTCCCCATCGTGATCTGCGGATGCGCGAATCGAACCCAGCTGAGTAAGCTGAGGCAACCCTAACTTCGACGAACAGGTTTCGCCATGTCCCTCCCACGTTCGAAGGCCCTCACCGCCTTCCTCGCCCTCGCCGTCGCCGCCGCGGCTCTGTCCGCCTGCGCACCGGCCGCCGAGAACCCCGACGGCGCGGCCCCCGCCGCCGACGACGGAGCCTTCCCCGTCACGGTCGAGCACGCCTACGGCGACACGGAGATCCCCGAGCAGCCGCAGCGCGTCGTCACCGTCGGCTACACCGAGCAGGACACCCTCTGGGCGCTGGGCATCGAGCCGGTGGGCGTGACCGAGTGGTACGGCGGATACGACTTCGCGTCGTGGCCGTGGGCCGACGAGGCGCGCGGCGACTCCGAGCCCGAGGTGCTCGGCACGAGCGACGGCCTGGACTTCGAGGCCATCGCCCTGCTCGATCCCGACCTGATCATCGGCACCAACGCCGGCATGACGGAGGAGGACTACGACCGCCTCTCCGACATCGCGCCGACCATCGCGCACTCGGGCGACTACTCGATGTACTTCGAGCCGTGGGACGTGCAGACCCTGCAGATCGGCAAGGCCGTCGGCCGTACCGAAGACGCGCAGAAGCTCGTCGACGACATCGACGCCCAGTTCGCCGAGGCGGCCGAGGCGCACCCCGAGTTCGCCGACGCCTCGGTCGTGTTCCTGCAGAACGCGATCTACGACGGGTCGGCGATCGCCTACCAGGACGGCCTCAGCACCGACTTCCTCACCGACCTCGGCTTCTCGATCCCGTCGGAGATCGACGCGTACGCCCCGGAGGACGAGTCGGGCGGCCAGGCGTACATCCCCGTCGAGAACCTCGACGTGCTCAACGCGGCCGACGTGCTCATCTGGGGCACGGAGTCCGACGACGACATCACCGCGCTCGAGGCCGAGCCGTTCGTCACCGCCGTCGACGCGATGAAGAACGGATCCGTGGTCTACACCGACGGCGTGACCGCCGGCGCGATCTACTTCACCTCTCCGCTCAGCCTCCCGTACGTGATCGACGCCCTGGTCCCGGCCCTCGCCGATGCGATCGCGGGGAACGGCCCGGCCCGCACCGCGGAGTGACCTCGGTCGCATGAGCACGATCGCATGAGCAGCGTCGCACGCACGCGACGCGATCCGTCCCGGATCTCTCCGGGGCGGATCGCGCTCGTCGTCGTGCTCTCCTTCGCCGCGCTCGTCGTCGCGGCAGGCATCGGGCTCACGGTCGGAGCCAAGCTCGTGGGCCTCGACACCGCGATCCGCGCGATCACGGACTTCGATGGGAGCGACCTGCAGTTGGTGGTGCGCGAGTCGCGCATCCCGCGCACGGTGTTCGGCATCGTCGTGGGCCTGGCCCTCGGAGCCGCGGGTGCCGTGATGCAGGGGCTCACCCGCAACGCGCTCGCCGATCCCGGCATCCTCGGCGTCAACGCCGGCGCCTCGGTCGCCGTGGCGATCGCGGTCGCCGCCCTCGGCATCCGGGATTTCCCGCAGCTCATGATCTTCGCGCTCGTCGGGGCGCTCGTCACGACCATCGGCGTCGTGCTGCTCGGCGCGGCGGGCGGCGGCAGTCCGGTCACGCTCGTGCTCGCCGGGGTCGCGCTCGCCGCGGTGCTCGGCGGGCTGACGACGGCGCTCGTGCTGCTCAACCCGCACGCCTTCCTGCAGATGCGCAGCTGGGAATCGGGCGCCCTGGCCGGTCGCGATCTGTCGATCCTCACGGTCGCCGGCCCCACGATCGCTGTGGGACTCGTGCTGGCCTTCGCGATCACGCGCAGCCTCGACGTGCTCGCCCTGGGCGACGACACGGCCGCGTCGCTCGGCGTGCGCATCGGACCGCTCCGCACCGGTGCCGTCGCCTCGGTCACCCTCCTCGCCGGCACCGCGACCGCCGTGGCCGGTCCCGTCGCGTTCCTCGGGCTCGCGGCGCCGCACATCGCCCGCGGGATCGTCGGGTCGTCGCAGAAGGCGATCGTGCCGCTCGCGGCCGTGATCGGGGCGATCGTCGTGGTGCTCGGCGACGTGGTCGGACGCGTCATCATCGCGCCGCAGGAGGTGCCGGTGGGCATCGTCATGGCCTTCGTCGCGGCGCCGTTCCTCATCTGGCTCGGCCGCCGACGGAATCCGGTGCAGCTGTGAGCGCCGCACCACGCACCGGGATCCGCCGTCGTCCGCCGAGTCGCCGGGCGCGCGGGGCGATGGTGATCCTCATCGCGGTGCTGGCGGCGTCGTTCCTCGCGAGCCTGTCGATCGGCGACACCGTGCTCTCGCCGATCCGTGTGATCCAGGCGCTGTTCGAGACGCAGGGCGGCATCCGCATGGTCGTGGTGGACTGGCGGCTGCCCCGCGCACTCGCCGCGGTGTTCTTCGGGGCGGCGCTGGCCCTGGCCGGAACGGTGTTCCAGACGATCACCCGCAACCCGCTCGGCAGCCCCGACGTGATCGGCCTGACCACCGGCGCGTACACGGGTGCCCTGATCGTGATGACCACCGGCGGCTCGTCGGGCGTCGCCGTCGCGATCGCCGCGGTGCTCGGCGGCTTCGCGACCGCCGCGCTCGTGGCCGCCCTCGTCGCCGGACGCGGCGCGCTCGGCTATCGCATCGTCATCGTCGGCATCGGCGTGAGCGCGATCCTCGCGGCGGTGAACGCCTGGATGCTGCTGCGCGCACGCCTCGAGGTGGCGATCTCGGCCGCGATCTGGGGAGCGGGATCGCTGAACGGCTTCGGATGGGCGCAGGCCGCACTGCCGATCATCGTCGTGTCGGCGCTGATCGTGCTCCTGGGCTTCGCACGCCGGGGTCTCTGGCTCATCGAGCTGGGTGACGACATCGGCACGAGCCTCGGCGGCCGGGTGAATCTCACGAGGATCGGGCTCATCGCGATCGCCGTGGGGCTCTGCGGCGTCGTCACCGCGGCCATCGGACCCATCGCGTTCGTCGCCCTCGCCGCTCCGCATCTGGCCAAGCTGATCGTGAAGAACGGGCCGCTCCATCTCGTCGCCACGGCACTCACCGGATCCGTGCTGCTGTCGCTGGCCGACATCATCGGGCAGAACGGCATCCCCGGACGGGCGCTCCCGGTCGGCGTCGTCACGCTCGTGCTCGGCGGCGTCTACTTGATCTTCCTCGTGGTGCGCACGGCCCGCCGTCGCTTCTGAGGCCCCGCTCTGACCGGGGGTCGATCCGCGCCGGACGTCTGGCTATCATGTCTCGGTGTCGGACCAGGATGATCTGAGAACTGTTCCACCGCCTCCGCTCGAGGGCGTGCGGGTGCTCGACGTGTCGACGCTGTTCGCGGGGCCTCTCGCGGCGACGTTCCTCGGCGACTTCGGCGCCGACGTCATCAAGATCGAACATCCGACGCGTCCCGATGCCTCGCGCGGACACGGCCCGCAGAAGGACGGCGTCAACCTGTGGTGGAAGACGCTCGGGCGCAACAAGCGCACGGCGACCGTCGATCTGGGTTCCGCCGCCGGCGCCGAGGTGCTGCTGCGGCTCGTGGCGGACGCCGACGTCATGATCGAGAACTTCCGCCCCGGCACGCTGGAGCGCTGGGGACTCTCCCCGGAGCGACTGCACGCGGCGAACCCGCGCCTCGTCCTGGCCCGGGTCACGGCCTTCGGGCAGTTCGGGCCGTACTCCTCGCGCCCGGGGTTCGGCAGCCTGGCCGAGGCGATGAGCGGATTCGCGGCGCTGACGGGCGATCCCGACGGTCCGCCCACGCTCCCGCCGTTCGGACTGGCCGACGGCATCGCCGCCCTCGCGACCTCGTACGCGGTGATGGCGGCGCTGCGCAGCGCCGAGCGCGACGGTCGAGGCCAGGTCGTCGACATGGCGATCATCGAGCCGATCCTCATGCTGCTCGGCGGGCAGATCACCGCCTGGGATCAGCTCGGCACCGTGCAGCCGCGCACCGGCAACCGCTCGGTCAACAACGCGCCCCGCAACGTCTACCGCTCGCGCGATGACGTGTGGCTGGCGGTCTCGACGAGTTCGCAGTCGATCGCCGAGCGCGTGATGGCGGTGGTCGGTCGTGCCGAGCTGATCGACGAACCGTGGTTCCGATCGGGTCATGAGCGCGCGCTGCACGCCGACGAGCTCGACGATGCCGTGCAGTCGTGGATCGGCGCCCATGACGCCGACGACGTTGTCGCCGCGTTCGAGGCGGCATCCGCGGCGATCGCCCCCGTCTACGACGTGCGCGGCGTGGTCGAGGATCCGCAGTACCGCGCCCTGGGCACCGTGGTGCGCGTCGCTGACGACGAGCTCGGCGACGTCGCGATGCAGAACGTGCTCTTCCGCCTGTCGCGCACCCCGGGGTCGATCCGCTGGGCAGGACGCCGGCACGGCGCCGACACCGACGCCGTGCTGCGCGATGCCGGATTCACGGATGCCGAGATCGCCGAGCTGCATGCATCGGGGGCGGTCTGATGTCGGGCTACCGCACCGGCCTCTACGTGCCCGGCGACCGCGCCGATCGGTTCGCCTCGGCGGAGGGCAGCGGCGCCGACCTGGTGGTGTTCGACCTCGAGGATGCCGTGGCGCCCGACCGCAAGCGAGGCGCCCGTGAGGCGGTGGTGGAGTGGCTGAACGGCTCGGGACGAGGCGCCGCAGCCGTGCAGGTGCGTGTGAACGCGGGCGACGACGATGATCTGCGCGCGGTCGCCGGTCTTCCCGTCGGGGTCGGCATCCGTCTTCCGAAGGTCGAGACCGCTGCCGACGTCGATCGCGCCGCCGCCCTCGCGCCAGGGCGCCCCGTGGTCGCCCTGCTCGAGTCGGCGCGCGGCGTGCTGAACGCGCTCCCGATCGCGGAGCATCCTGCCGTCACCGCGCTCGCGCTCGGCGAGAGCGACCTGCGGAGCGAGGTCGGGGGAGGGGAGCGGATGCTGGATCACGCCCGGCTCACCGTGCTCTTCGCGGCACGGGCGGCCGGTCTTCCCGCACCGATGGGGTCGGTGTATCCGGCGATCCGCGATGAGGAGGGACTGCGCGCTGACACTCGGCGGATCGCGGAGCTCGGGCTGTTCGGCCGGATGGCCGTGCACCCCGTGCAGCTCGCGGTGATCGCCGCGGTGTTCGCTCCGACCGCCGCCGACCGGGCCTGGGCGGAAGAGGTCCTCGCCGCGCTGGAGGCCGGAGGAGTCGCGACACTCGCCTCCGGCGAGATGGTGGATCCGGCGATGCGCGGTCGCGCCGAGCGGATCCTGCGCGCGGCCGACGCAGGGTCTTGACACCCGCGGGGGACTCCGCCTAGATTCCCTGGAGCCCGACCAGCGCCGATTTGGAAACGTTTCCACACGCGGATGCTGGAAACGTTTCCACTCGACGAGGAGAACCATGGGGACGAAGCCGACACTTCACCAGGTCGCTGCGGCGGCCGGCGTCTCGCTGGCCTCCGCCTCGCGTGCGCTCACCGGTCGATCCGCGAGTCCCGAGATGGTGCGCAAGGTGCGCACCGCAGCCAAGCGCATCGGCTACCTGCCCGATGCGACCGCGCGGTCGCTGCGCCTCGGCGGGCACCCGCAGGTCGTCTTCGCGGTCGACGACATCGGCAACCCGAACTACGTGCAGATGCTCCGCGCGATCGAGGAGGAGCTGGGCGAGACGACCCGCATCAGCGTCTCGGCGACCGGGCGGCGCCCCGACCAGACCGTCGAGCTCGTCCGCATGCTCAGCATGGGCGCCGGCGACGGGCTGATCATCTCTCCGCTGCGGGTCACCCCCGCACTCCGCCAGGCTCTCGCCGACACGGTCGTGCCGGTCGTCGTCATCGGCACCCTGCACTCGGAGCTCAGCATCGACAGCGTCTTCGTCGACTCGGCCGTCGCCGTCGGGATGGTCGTCGATCACCTCGTCGACATCGGCCGCACCCACATCGGCGTGATCAACGGACCGGGGAACACGAACCCCGGCGCCGCCCGGCGCGCCGGCTTCACGGCCGCGGTCGAGCGTCACCGGCTCGCCCGCAGCGAGGCCCTCCAGGTCACCGCCGCCGACTTCACCGTCGGTTCGGGAGTGGAGGCCGCCGAGCGGCTGCTCGCCGCGACCCGTGAGAGCGGCGAGCAGATCGACGCGATCGTATGCGCGAACGACCTCATCGCGATCGGCGCGATCAACGCCGCGCGCCGTCAGGGCCTGCGCGTCCCCGAGGACATCGCCGTGACCGGCATCGACGACACCGACCTCGCCGCGCTGTACAGCCCGCCGCTGACCTCGGTCTCCCTTCAGTCCGAGCGCCGCGGCCGCATCGCCGCCCGCATGCTGAGCGAGCGCTTCGCCGACCCGTCCCGGCCGACCCGGCGCGAGACGGTGGAGGCCACGCTCGTGGTGCGGGCCTCGACGATCGGAGAGTCCGCATGAGCATCACCGCGTCGAAGAGCACCGCCCCGAAGGCGGCTGCGAAGAGCGCGCCGCGCAAGGGCGGCCTCGCCCGTTCCCGCCGCAACGAGGCGATCGGCCTCGTCATCCCGACGCTGATCCCGATCCTCGTGCTCAGTGTCGTGCCGCTCTTCATCGGCGTGGCGACCGCCTTCACCGATTCCCGCCTCGCCCGTCACCACGAGACGCAGTTCATCGGCTTCGAGAACTTCATCAAGCTGGGCTCCGACACGCAGTTCTGGCAGTCGTTCGGCATCGGCATGATCTGGGCCGTCGTCGTGACCGCGCTGCAGCTGATCGGCGGCCTGTGCCTCGCCCTGCTGCTGAACACCGACCTCCGCTTCCGCGGCATCACCCGCGTGCTCGCGCTCATCCCGTGGGCGATGCCGCCGGTGGTCGTCGCCGTCATGTGGCAGATGATCTACTCGCCGACGAACGGTCCGCTGAACTGGCTGATCGAATCCCTCGGCGGCCCCCAGAACATCAACTGGCTCGGCGACTTCGGTCTCGCCCTTCCGGCGGTCATCCTCGTCGGCGTCTGGGTCGGCATGCCGCAGAACACGGTCGTGCTGCTCGCCGGGCTGCAGCAGGTTCCGGGTGAGCTGCTCGAGGCGGCCGCCGTCGACGGAGCGAGCACGTGGCGCCGCTTCGTCAGCGTCACGCTGCCGGCGCTGCGCCCGGTGATCTTCTCGATCGCGAGCCTGAGCTTCATCTGGAACTTCAACTCCTTCGGCATCGTCTACGTCATGACCGAGGGCGGCCCGGGCGGACGCACGATGCTGCCGATGCTCTTCACCTACATCGAGGCCTTCAAGACCCGCAACACCGGAGGCGCCGCGGCGATGGGCGACGTGATCGTCATCTTCCTCGTCGTGATCCTCGTGATCGCCCTGTGGCGACAGCTGCGACCGGAGAGGACCGCACGATGAGCGAGAGCACCGCGACCCGCGCCATGGTCACGCAGGGCACGAAGAAGAAGCAGCGCGCCCGGAGCGGCGTGCGCACCACGCCGCTGGTGCGCACCCTGCAGTACCTGGCGCTCGCCGGCTTCCTCGTCTTCCTCGGCTTCCCGCTGCTGTGGCTGATCTCCACCGCGTTCAAGTCGTCCGCCGAGATCAACTCCCTCGCCGTCAATCTGATCCCGCTGCAGCCCACGATCGACAACTTCGTGGCCGCCATCGAGCGTCAGGGACTCATCCGCGCGGCGGGCAACAGCCTCATCGTCGCCGTCGCGACCACGATCATCGTCACCCTGCTGTCGATCCCCGGCGCGTACGTGATGGCGCGGTATCAGGGCAAGCTCCGCTCCATCGGCGTCGGCTACATCCTGGTGAGCCAGATCTTCCCGGTCATCCTCGTCGTCATCCCGCTGTTCTTCATCCTGCGGTCCGCCGGTCTCGTCGACTCGCTGCTCGGGCTCATCGCCGTGTACTCGGTCTACACGCTGCCCTTCTCGCTGTGGATGCTGCAGGGCTACGTCGCCGCGATCCCCTTCGACATCGAGGAGGCCGCATCGATCGACGGCGCAAACAAGGCGCGCACGTTGCAGCGCGTCGTGTTCCCGCTGCTGATGCCGGGCCTCGTCGCGACCGCGATGTTCAGCTTCGTGTCGGCCTACAACGAGTTCTTCTTCGCCCTGGTGCTGCTGCAGTCGCCCGAGAACTACACCCTCCCGATCGCCCTCAGCACCTTCGTCGGCGGCGAGGGCAAGGTCGCGGTCGGACCGCTCGCCGCCGGCGCCCTGCTCTCCAGCATCCCGAGCATCGTGTTCTTCACGCTGCTGCAGAAACGGCTGGCGACCGGCCTGCTCTCGGGCGCGGTCAAGGGCTGACCCCGCAGATCCCGCAATCCCCCACCACTAAGAGAAAGAGGTATGAAGTGAAGAAGCTTCATCGCGCGTCCATCGCGCTCGCCGCAGCGGCGGTGACGGCGCTGACCCTCGCATCCTGCTCGGGCGGCGACACCCCCGAAGAAACCGGCGACGGCGAACCCGTGTCGATCACGTTCCAGTCGTTCTCCGACCAGCCGGCGGCGATCCAGGCGACGAAGGAGATCGTCGACGCCTGGAACGCCGACAACCCCGACATCCAGGTCGAGATCGTGCAGGCGCCGACCGACAGCCTCGACGACAAGCTGACGACGCAGTTCGCCGGCGAGGTCGCGCCCGACATCATCCACTACGAGGTTCTCGGCATCGTGCCCTTCGCCCGTGACGGCTACCTCGCCGACCTGAGCGACCTGCTCAGCAAGGAGACCATCGACGACATCGATCCCGGTGTGCTCGAGTCGGTCACCGTCGACGACCAGATCATCGGCGCTCCCACCGAGCTCCAGACCTACGTCGTGTTCGCGAACAAGACGCTGCTCGAGTCGGCAGGGGTCGAGATCCCGACCGGCGACTCGATGACCTGGGACGAGCTCGCCGACATCGCGAAGGCCACGACCGCCGGTGACGTGCACGGCATCACCTGGGGTCTGAAGAGCCCGACCGCTGCATTCATGAGCCTCGGCATGGGCTTCGGCTCGGAATACTTCACGGGCGAGGGCGACGACATGAAGGTCGACGTCAAGGACGCCGACCTCGAGGTGCCGAGCCGCGTGCGCGACATGATCGAAGAAGGCTCGGTCGACCCGATCGGCGTCACGCAGTCGGGATCCGACGTGCTGGCCACGTTCTACGCCGGCAAGGCCGCCATGACCGTGCAGGGCTCGTACCAGGTGGCGAACATCGCCACCGACGCCCCGGCCGACATGGACTGGATCGTGCTGCCGCCGCTCGCCGGCTCCGAGGGGGCGGTCCAGGCCGCCAACCCGCAGACGCTGTCGGTCAACATCGACTCGCCCTACACGGAGCAGGCCGGCAAGTTCGTCGACTACTTCATGCAGACCGACAACCTCGTGAAGATGAACATCGCCGACGGCCTCATCCCGACGACGGTGTCCGCCCGCGAGGCGCTCGCCGAGGAGACGGCCGATCAGAACGGCTGGCCCGAGATCGTGAAGTCGGCGGAGGGCCTCGAAGGCCCCGTGTTCCTGCAGGCGAACGGCTTCGTGCGCTGGAAGGACACGGTCGCGACCCCGGCGTTCCAGAAGTTCCTGGGCGGCGAGATCGACGACAAGGGCCTGACCTCCGAGCTCGACGACGGCTGGGCACAGGTCAACGGTTGACGACGGTGGGGCGGATGCCGGTCATCCGCCCCACCTCTAGGAGAGGAATGGCATGAGCTGGATTCGGGAACGCACGGCGGCCGTGCTCGCAGGGTCGGCCATCGGCGACGCCCTGGGCGGGGCGGCCGAGGGGTTCAGTCCGGAAAAGATCAAGGAGCGGTACGGGGGTCCCATCACCGGGATCGTGCCGCCCTATCACCTGGACTGGCAGACCGCCCGGCCGGTCAGCCCGTACCACAAGGGCGACGGGCACATCACGGACGACACCCTGATGACGCAGGCTCTGATCCGGGTGTACGCCGAGCGTCGCGACCACATCGACGCCTTCACGGTCGCCGAGCTGCTCGTGCCGCTGCTGCAGACCGAGATCCGCTGGATCCCGGAGCTGGAGCGCGAGTCGATCCTGCTGCAGCGCATCTTCCTCGCCGAGAAGTGGCTGGTCGCCCGGCTGCAGTACGGACACGCCGACCCGCGCGAAGCGGGCGTCGGCAACGTCGTCAACTGCGGCGCCGCGATGTACATGGCGCCGGTCGGCATCGTGAACGCCGGCAACCCCGAGGCGGCGTACGCCGAGGCGATCGACGTCGCCGGAGCGCACCAGTCGAGCTACGGACGCGAGGCCGCGGGGGTGTTCGCGGCCGCGGTCGCGGCATCCGTCGCCCTCGATGCCACCGTCGACTCGGTGGTCGATGCGGTGCTGCGGGTGGCGCGTGACGGCACGGCCGCGGCGATCCGCGCCGTGGTCGACGCGGCACGCGCTCTGCCTGCGGATGCCGACGACGACGCCATCGGCCGCGCGCTGCGCGACGCGATCCGTCCGTTCGACACGGTCGGCGACGCCTACCGCGAGCCGGCCATGGACGCTCGGCTGCCTTCGCGCACCAAGTCCATCGAAGAGCTGCCGGTGGCGCTGGGCTTCCTCGTCGCGCACGACGGCGCGTTCCTGCCGACCGTGCTCGGGGCCGTCAACTACGGCCGCGACTCCGACTCGATCGCATCGATGGCGGGCAGCATCGCCGCCGGGCTCGGCGGGCGCGAGGTCATCCCGACCGAGATCTTCGACACGATCGCCGAGGCCAGCCGCGTCGACTTCGACGAGTACGCCGCGCTGCTGTCCGACGTCGCCGTGGAGATCATGGAGAAGGATGCCGCGCGCGCCGAAGCCGATGTCCGACGGGTCGCGGCCCTGCGGGGGGCGTGATGCGCCTGACCTGGGCGCAACCCGAGGATCTGCTGCCGCACGAGATCGTGCAGGCCCGCGCTGAGGGAAAGGACGTCGACGCGATCGCGGAACGCTGGCGCGCGGCGGGCGGCGACCTCGATCCGGTGCGGGGCGGGGCGACGCCGGACGCCGCGTCCGACGAGCTCCGGGCGCTCGCCCGTGCACTCCTCGTCGAGCTCGACGACGTGGTCGCCCCGACGTCGGAGCCGACCGAGTGGCCCGAGGTGCGGGCCCTGCTCGCGAGCATCCCGGCGCCGATCGCGCCGCCGGAAGATGCTGCGCTGCTCGACCGCCTCCACGGCGCGTGGGCGGGGCGATCGGCCGGATGCCTGTGGGGCAAGCCGGTCGAGAAGATCCCGCGCGAGGGCATCGAGGAGATCCTCCGGTCCACCGGACGCTGGCCCCTCACCGACTACTTCACCGCGCAGGGGCTCCCGGCCGACGTCGCCGCACGCTGGCCGTGGAACCGCCGGTCGTCGGTCAACTCGCTGGTCGAGAACATCGACGGGATGCCGGAGGACGACGACCTCAACTACCCGCTGCTGAACCTGCGGGTGCTCGAGACCGCGGGCCGCGGGTTCACGACCGACGACATCGCGCAGGCGTGGCTGGCGGATCTCCCGGCCGGGCGCACGTTCACGGCCGAGCGCATCGCGTACCGTAACCTCCTCGACGGATACCGGCCCGACGAGGCGGGGCGCGTGCGCAACCCGTTCCGCGAATGGATCGGCGCCCTCATCCGCACCGACGTCTACGGGTGGATCAACCCGGGCGACATCGCCGAGGCCGCGCGCATGGCCTGGACGGATGCCCGCCTCAGCCACACCCGCAACGGGCTCTGGGGTGCGATGTGGGCGGCGGCGCTCACGTCGGCCTCGCTGGTCGCGGCATCCGTCGACGAGGTGCTCGCCCTCGCCGCGACCGCCGTGCCCTCGGACAGCGAGCTCGCGGCGGCGATCGCGCACGGCGCCGAGCTCGGCCGCGGAGACCTCGACGACGCGGCGGCCATCGACGACCTGCATGCCGCTTACGGACACCTGCACTGGGTGCACACCCTCAACAACGCGGCGCTCATCGCGTTCGCCCTCGCCCGCAGCGGCGGCGACGTCACGCGCGGTGTGCCGCTGGCCGTGATCACCGGCTGGGACACCGACTCCGCCGGCGCGACGGTCGGCTCGGTGCTCGGCGGCCTCGCCGGTTTCGAGCGGCTGCCCACGCACCTCACCGACCCGCTGAAGAATCGCATCGCGACGAGCCTTCCCGGTCTCGACGGCGTCGCCATCGACGACCTCGCCCGTCGCACCGCAACGCTCCTCCCGACGCACGGACTCACCCCCGAGAGACAAGGACGTTCATGACTTCTCCCACGCCGACCCTGCAGGACCGAGCCCGAGGGTCGCTCGCCGGCCTCGCCATCGGCGACGCGATCGGGCGGCCGGTCGAGGGCTTCTCCGCCGCAGAGATCCAGGCCGCCCACGGCCGGGTGACCGGCTACCTCGACCCGGAGCCCGCCGGCAGCGACGACACCGAGTACGCCCTGCTGACGGCGAAGACCGTGCAGCGCGTCGGCACCGGCGCCACCGCCGACGACTTCATGCAGACGTGGATCGACGACGTGCTGCCGCAGGCCGACGACTTCAAGGGCGGCGGCTTCAGCGAGATGGCCGCGATCGACAACCTGCGCCACGGCATCCGCCCGCCGCTCACCGGAGACACCATGCACGGGTGGAGCGACGGACTCGCGATGCGCGTGAGCCCGCTCGGGATCGTCGCCGACGGCGACGTCGACCTCGCGCGGCGGCTGGCCGAGGCCGACGGCGCGGTGAGCCACACCACCGAGGGCATCTGGGCGGGCGTCGTCGTGGCGGTCGCCGTGACGACCGCGCTCACCGGAGCAGATGCCGCCGCCTGCTACGAGGCGGGACTCGCCGCGATCCCTGCCGACAGCTGGACCGCCCGCAACCTGCGCGACGCCCGCGACCTCGTGCACTCGGGGCTCGACGACGACGCGCTCGCCCTCGCTCTGCACGACCGCCTCGCCGTCGCCGACTACTTCTGGGCCGACCTCGCGCCCGAAGCCGTCGGGCTGGCGATGGCCTCGGTGCTGCACGCCGAAGGGCGCGCCGCCGACAGCATCCTCTTCGCCGTCAACATGGGACGCGACGCCGACACGACGGCGGCCATCGCCGGCTGCATCGGCGGTGCGATCTCCGGCATCGGCGACCTGCCCGACGAATGGGTCGCCGGGCTCCGTCCGGTCGCCGGGTCGTGCATCCGCTCGATGGCCGGCATCCACCCTCTGGACGCCGCCGACACCCTGACCCGCATCGTCGAGGAGGCGCGCGCATGACCACCCCCCTGATCGATCTCTTCACCCGGGGCATCACCGCCGGCGAGGCGAGCTCGCCGATGAACGCCGACTTCCGCGTGCACGCCCTGCCGCCGAAGCGCGTCAACCGCGTGCGCATCCTCGCCAAGCTCGGCGACGACGACCGCACCACCACCGTGCCGCGACCGTTCACGCACGCGGCTCCGCCGAGCGTGCTGCACCCGGGAGCGGGGGAGAACATCGAATGGTTCGCGTTCTCGGCGCGCCAGCACGCCCACGACCTCGGCCTCACGGAGTGGCGCGAGCTCGCCGACCTCGAAGCCGATCCCGAGAGCGGACTGCGCGCCCGCATCGGCACGAAGCTCGCCCTGCAGAACCTGCGCAAGGGAGCCGAGCCGCCCCAGTCGGGCCACGACAACGCCCACTACTTCGACGACATCGCGACCGTGCGGGCGCTCGCCGCGGTCGCCGTGCACGGATCGTCCGGAGCCGTCGATGCGGCCGAGGCGGATGCCGCGATCACCCACTCGCTCGACGGCGTGTGGTGCGCGAGGGCCTCGGCGACGCTGTTCGGTGCGCTGGTCGACGGCGCAGCGGCGGCGGATGCCGTGGCGCTCGCGGTCGAGCAGCTGCCGGAAGACACCTGGAGCCGCCGGATGGCGGAGTCGTCGCTGCGGGTGGCGGCCGATGCCTCCGGCCCGATGGATCGGGCGCGGCGGTTGAGCACCCAGGTCGGCGACTTCGTCTACAGCTATCCGATCGCGGCACCCGAGACGTTCGGCTTCCTGCTCGCGCACGTGGCCGCCGCGACCAGCGCCGACGACCTGCTGCTGGGCGCTCTCGCGCAGCCGCGGAACGCCGCGTCGCTGCCCGCGCTCGCCGGTGCGGCGGCCGCGGTGATGTTCGGCGAGGACTGGATCCCGCAGGGGCTGGAGGCCGACGGCATCCGCCTCACCGGTCTCGGCATCCCCGCGCTCGCGGGCCGCACGGTCGCGGAGGTCGTCGCGGGGTGATCCGGCCGCCGTTCGCGACGCGCGGGGAACTCCGCTAGACTGTCCAGGTTGTCCGCCTTCTGGCGGGCACGTTCACACACCCTCCTGTTTCCGCGAGATACGCGGAAACCGTTCTAGTCCGAAGGAGGTGGGTAAGTGACGCACCAGTACGAACTCATGGTCATTCTGACCCCCGAGATCGACGAGCGCCAGGTAGCCCCTACGCTCGACAAGTTCCTGAAGGTCATCACCAACGATGGTGGCTCGATCGACAAGGTCGACATCTGGGGTAAGCGCCGTCTGGCCTACGAGATCCAGAAGAAGAACGAGGGCATCTACGCCGTCGTCAACTTCACCGCTACCAGCGAGGCCACGCAGGAGCTCGACCGTCAGCTGAAGCTGAACGAGCAGATCATGCGCACCAAGGTCCTCCGTTCGGAAGAGGCTCAGGCGATGGTCGCATTCGAGGCCAAGCGCACCGAAGAGAAGGCTGCCCGCAAGGCCGCCAAGGCTGCGAAGGCCTAAGCGCCATGGCCGGCGAAACCGTCATCACCGTGGTGGGCAACCTCACGGCCGACCCCGAGCTGCGCTACACGCAGAACGGGCTGCCGGTGGCGAACTTCACCATCGCATCGACGCCTCGGAACTTCGACCGTGCCGCGAACGAGTGGAAGGACGGCGATGCGCTGTTCCTCCGTGCGTCCGTCTGGCGCGAGTTCGCCGAGCACGTGGCGGGTTCGCTGACGAAGGGCATGCGCGTCATCGCGCAGGGCCGTCTGCGTCAGCGCTCCTACCAGGACCGCGAGGGCAACCAGCGCACCGCGATCGAGCTGGAGGTCGACGAGATCGGCCCCTCGCTCCCGACCCACGACTCTGCCCGCCCGCCAGGCTGCTCTGATGAGCTCCTCGCGCGTCGAGCA
>NZ_SSDJ01000068.1 GCF_004794465.1 Microbacterium sp. K24
AGGAGGCTCGCGCAGCGACGGAAGATCCTGGCTGGCGGCGTGGAACACCCATTCCGTCCCGCCGATCCTCGCGCTCAGGAATCCGGTCAGCGCGAGCGCCAGCAGCACCACCGCGAAAGCGACCGGCACCCGGATCTCGGGAGGCGGGAGCAGTATCGCCAAGAGCGGAAGCAGCGCTCCGAGTGCGAAGGCAAGTGCGGAGGCCCCCGCCGCCGCCCACGGACTGACCACCTGATTCTCCGTGATGCCTAGTTCCGCTTCGAGGTGCGCGGTCAGCGGGTCGTGCGCGGTGAGCTCCTCCGCAACGAGGCGTGCGGTCGCCGGGCTAAGACCTTTCGCCTGATAGATGCCCGCCAGCTCCTCGAGCTCGGTCGCAGGATTATCGGCCAGCTCTCCTCGTTCCTTCTCGATCAGAGCCCGTTGGCTGTCTCGCTGGCTGCTCACCGACACGTACTCCCCGAGCGCCATCGAGATCGCACCGCCGACGAGACCGGCGACACCCGCGGCGAGCAGCGTCGCGGAATCGGTCGTCGCCCCCGCGACACCGACGACGAGCGACGCGACCGACACGATGCCGTCGTTCGCGCCGAGCACTCCGGCTCTGAGCCAGTTGAGCCGCCCAGCGAGATCGCCGCGGTGGGGTTCACCCGGATGCGTCGCCAACATCATCGCCCCGTTCTTTCTCCCGGCGCGGCTATGGAAGGCACATCCCGACGTAGGTCGAGCTCTGCGTGCGCGGAATGCCACTTCGTGAGAGGTCGAGTCATCGGACAAGAGTACGCCCGCCACAAACGCGCCCTCCGCAGCTCGACCGCTAGCAAGTCCGGTCGCGGCACCAACCGAAGGCCCATGCCAGAACGGGGTTCCGGCTCCCGTTAGCGGCGACCGCCCCGGCAACCAAGTGATACCGCGCCGGAAACGATCGTTTTCGGCAGCTCTCGCGTAAGGCTGAGGCGTAAGGTTGCCTGGTCGACCCGGACCCTGTCGACGGCGGTGATCCGGTCCGCTCGTCATGAGCGCGGTAGCCGGTCCACTCGTCGCAAGGGTGGTGCCGACGCCCCACTAATCGTCGAGACGGTCGAGAATCTCATTCATCTGGTCGATCTCTTCCTGCTGTGACGAGATGATCTGCTCACAGAGATCTTGGATCTCCGGGTCGCTGATGTCTGATTGCTCACACACCAGAATCGCTCGAGAGTGATGCGGGATCATGGAACGGAGGAACTGGTCGTTACCGACGAACGCTTCCGAGCGTCCCATGAAGAAGGCGACAAGGAAAAGCGCGGCGAAACCTACGAGCAAGCTGATGTTCGCGGCCTTGTTCGGGAACATCTTCCACATGACGATGACCATGATGATGCCCATGGGGAAGACCATCATCAGTGCCATGTAGAGGTTGCTGATGTTGAGGAAGAGATCGTCCAGGACGTTGATCATCGCAAACGTGAGGAAGTACATCACAACGAAGCTGAGCGATAGCGAGACGGCGAGCTTAAGGTAGCTCGACATCCCGCCCTGATTCTTCCCCTGGGAGTGGCCGGCCGGCGGGCGTGAACCGTTGTCGGCGTGCTGGCTTGTCATAGCGACTCCAGCAGTGCAACGCACGCCTGTTCGCAGCGTCGGTATGCCTCAGCGCAGATCGTGCAGTGTTCGTGCATGGTGTGCTGTTCACACTCGTTAGCACAGCTCAGGCACGCCGCTCGGCAAGCTTCGAGCGCGGCACGGGTGACGCTGGCGTCGTGCCCGGTGCGACGGGAGAGGATCCGGGTGGTGGTTACGCAAAGGTCTGCACAGTCCTGGTTCGCGCGAATGCACTTGATTAGGTCAGCAACCATGTCCTCGCTGAGGCAAGCGTCGGCACATGCGGTGCAGGCTTGCGCGCACGCGAGACACGCGTCGATGCAGTCGACGAGCTTCTTCTGATCAATTCCGCCCAGATCTTTCGGATACGTGCTGAGCATTTCTTCGGTGACGGTCATGAGAGAACTCCTTTCGTGAGCCACGAAAGTACGCTCGCATCGCCCGCGCACTGAGGCCCTTGAATACCCCGCTGGGGTCTGGTAACCCGGTATTGATAAGCCGCCGCGCTGCGCAGATCAGCCTGTGAGCTGAACAGAGTCGGCGACCACGTTCGCCTAGCGGGAATAGAAGCGAAAACATTGAGTTAGATACCCCCAGGGGGTATGCTCGAGGCATGAACGGGTACGACGGAAGCAAGGACGACCTGCGCAAGCGGTTGAATCGCGTCGAAGGCCAGGTGCGGGGGATCTCCCGGATGGTTGATGAGGACAAGTACTGCATCGACATCCTTACGCAGGTCTCTGCGGCGACGAAGGCCCTGGAGACGGTGGCGTTGTCGTTGCTGAGCGATCATCTGAGTCACTGCGTCGCTCAGGCAAGTGCTGAGGGTGGCGACTTCGCAGCGGAGAAGGTTCGTGAGGCCAACGAAGCCATCGCCCGCCTGGTTCGTTCATGACCACACGTCTGTTTAGTAAAGGAGAACACCATGACTGATCGCATCGAGCTGGGACTGACGGATGCGAACGCTGGTTGCGCATGCTGCGCTGCCCCATCGAACACAGAGACAGCCGTCCACGACGATTCTGCGGTCACATCGGAGGTGCTCGTCGACGGGATGACATGCTCGCATTGCGCATCGAGCGTCAGTGAGGAGCTGGGCGCTGTCGACGGTGTCGAGTCCGTCACCGTGGATCTCAACGCGGGTGGCACCTCCCGGGTGACCATCCGCAGCACCGCCCCGGTTGACCCCGCCGCTGTGAAGGCTGCGGTGGAGGAGGCCGGCTACGCTCTCGCGACCAGCCAGCCCTGAGTTGCATCTGTCGGCGTCCGGCTTACCCCGGGCGCACCTGAGCAAGGAGTCTCCGATGAGCCAGCACGACGAACACACCGATCACACCGCGCACCGCAACCACACGGCGGCGGCAACGACGGAGCACGACCATGGGGCGATGAGCCACGATCACGCTGCACCGCACGAAGACACCGGGCACGGCGGCCACGAAGATCACGCCGGTCACGGCGGGCATGGCGGCCACGGGGATCATGTGGGGCAGTTCCGGCGCCTGTTCTGGATCATGCTGCTCCTCGCCGTGCCGGTGGTCGGATTCTCGACGATGTTCTCGATGATCCTGGGGTACCCGCTGCCGGACGCGGCGTGGGTCGCGTGGGTGTCACCGGCTCTCGGAACGGTGATGTACGTGTGGGGCGGTGCCCCGTTCCTGACCGGTGCGGTCGGTGAACTTCGTGCCCGCAAACCGGGGATGATGCTGCTGATCGCCCTCGCGATCACCGTGGCGTTCCTCGCCTCCTGGGGGGCGAGCATCGGGCTGCTGCACCACGAGCTGGATTTCTGGTGGGAGCTGGCGCTGCTGATCGTGATCATGCTGCTCGGCCACTGGATCGAGATGCGTTCCCTCGCCCAGACGACGTCGGCGTTGGATTCCCTCGCCGCATTGCTGCCCGACGAGGCGGAGAAGGTCGACGGAGACACCACTGTCACCGTCGCACCGGCTGATCTGCAGGTCGGAGACGTGGTGGTGGTGCGTCCGGGCGGGCGGGTCCCCGCGGATGGGCGGATCGTGCAGGGTTCGGCCAGCATGGACGAGTCGATGATCACCGGAGAGTCTCGGCCGGTGCGCCGCAGCGATGGTGACCCGGTAATCGCTGGAACCGTAGCCACCGATTCCGGGGTGCGGGTAGAGATCACCGCCATTGGTGAAGACACCGCACTCGCGGGCATCCAGAAACTGGTCACGGAGGCGCAGAGTTCATCGTCGCGGGCGCAACGACTCGCGGATAAGGCAGCGGGGTGGCTGTTCTGGTTCGCGCTCGGCGCTGCCGCGATCACCGCGATTGTGTGGACTCTCGTCGGCCAGCCCGAGGCAGCCGTGATCCGCACCATCACCGTGCTGGTCATCGCCTGCCCGCACGCGCTGGGTCTCGCGATCCCACTGGTCGTGTCGATAGCGACCGAACGCGCCGCCCGTGGAGGTGTGCTGATCAAGGATCGTCTCGCCCTGGAGAGCATGCGCACCGTCGACACGATCCTGTTCGACAAGACCGGCACGCTCACCAAGGGCACCCCCGCCGTGACCGCGATCGATCCCGTCACAGGGGCCGACGCCGATCAGCTGCTCGCGTGGGCGGCGGCCGCGGAAGCGGACTCCGAGCACCCCCTCGCCCGTGCGATCGTCAACGCAGCGAAAGAGAAGAACCTCACCGTTCCGCGATCGACCGATTTTGAATCCTCCCCCGCCGTGGGGGTGCGTGCCCGTGTCGACGGACACGTCGTGCAGGTCGGCGGCCCGTACATGCTCGAGCAAGAACACGCCACCGAGCTGCCGGTGGCCGACGAGTGGCGCGGTGAGGGTGCGATCATCCTCCACGTGCTCGTTGACGGTCAGGTGACGGGCGCGCTGCGCCTGGCGGATGAGATCCGGTCCGAGTCGCGTAACGCGGTCGATGCGCTCCACGAACGGGGCGTGCAGGTGGTGATGATCACCGGTGACGCCGATGCGGTCGCCGCGTCCGTCGCCGGCGAGCTGGGTATCGACCGGTACTTCGCCGGGGTCCGTCCGGAGGACAAAGCCTCCAAGGTGAAAGAACTGCAAAACGAAGGCCGCAAGGTCGCGATGGTCGGTGACGGCGTGAACGACGCCCCCGCCCTCGCCCAGGCAGACGTAGGGATTGCGATCGGTGCAGGAACGGACGTTGCGATCGCCTCCGCAGGTGTCATCCTCGCCAGCGACGACCCCCGATCGGTGATCTCCGTGATTGAGCTGTCGCGGGCCAGTTACCGGAAGATGAAACAGAACCTCTGGTGGGCCGCCGGGTACAACCTTCTCTCGGTGCCGTTGGCTGCCGGTGTGCTCGCCCCCGTCGGGTTCGTGTTGCCGATGTCGGTCGGTGCGGTGTTGATGTCACTATCCACGATCGTTGTCGCGCTGAATGCGCAGTTGCTGCGACGGCTGAACCTCAGCCCGGACGCCGTCGTCGACAAGTAGGCGCATGGGCGGCGGCGACGTACCCTGGAAGAAAGGGAGGTGGGACAGTGTTGATGACGATCGCACGGCGCGTGCATGACCAGCGCACCCTCACCCGCACCCTCCTGACCGTCGTCGCCGTCGCCTTTTCCGTGATCTTCGGGCTTCTGGCGATGCACTCGATGAACACGCACACCATGCCCTCCGGGCACAGTGAGACCATCGCCGTCGCACCCGCGCATGCCGATGCTCACCCCGCACACGCCTCTGGCGACGCCGCAGCGGTGGACGAGGCGGGGTGCGCCACGTGTTCTGACGATCACGGCATGGCGTGGATGGCCTGCGTTCTCGCGCTCCTCATCGCTGTCGTGCTGCTCGCCCGGCCGTCCGCCTGGTGGCGAACCGTCGCACATTCCCCGGGAACGCCCGTGTCCCGCCTACATCTCCGGGATGCGCTGCATCCGCTGCGGCCTCCGTCTCTCACCGTTCTCTGCATCAGTCGCACGTGATGGCAGGCGCGCCCGCTTTCCGCGGGTAACGCCCTCGCCCAGCCTCTCTCGCTGGGCACCATCATCGACTCTTGGAGAACCCCATCATGAAGACCCGGTTTGCGGCGACAGCCGCACTCACCCTCGCCGCAGTGCTTGGACTCGCCGGCTGCGCCGGTACCACCTCCGGCGGCGACATGCCCGGCATGAACCACGAAAGCAGCACCTCGGCCCCGGCGTCCGCGGACGCCAACGACGCCGACATCATGTTCGCCAGCATGATGAAAGAGCACCACGCCCAGGCCATCGACATGTCCGACATACTCCTTAGCAAGGAGGGTGTCGACGAACGTGTCGTCGCTCTTGCGGAAGAGATCAAGGCCGCGCAGGAGCCCGAGATCCAGAAGATGGACCAGTGGCTCGAAGAGTGGGGCGCTGATACCTCCGACATGGAGGGCATGGATCACGGCGGTGGCATGATGTCGGAGGATGACATGCAGGCTCTCGAGGATGCCACCGGTGCGGACGCCAGCCGCCTGTTCCTCGAGCAGATGATTCAGCACCACGAGGGTGCCGTCGAGATGGCCCAAGAAGAGGTCGACAACGGCCAGAACAGCGACGCGGTCGCTCTGGCCGAGACGATCATCGAGGCGCAGACCACGGAGATCGCCACGATGAAAGATCTCCTCGCCACACTCTGATCTACCTTCGGGGGTGCGGCGCTCGCCCGCACCCCCGAACTGGCCATCTCGCAGTAACCCACGCCACCGCGCTGGTGCCCTGTCGCGACTCTCATTCGCGTACCGCTCGCGCACCCGCATGCATTTCTTCAAGTCGGAGTCTCATGAACCGCCACTCGCCCCTACCCGCTTTCGCGATCGCTCTCGTAGCCGTCGCCCTCACCGGCTGCGCCGTGCCGCAGGCCTCCGGCACCAACGCGGTCCCCCCCGTCATCCAACACATTCACGGTGTTGCCGCTGACCCCCGCGGTGAGGACCTCTTCGTAGCCACCCACGGAGGGCTCTTCACCCTCACACCCGAAGGTGCGATCGCCGGTCCCATCGGAGGCCACGATTTCGATGCGATGGGCTTTACCGTCCTCGACGACGCCCTCTTCGCATCCGGACACCCGGGCACACAGACACCCGCAGAGCTCGGCTCCCCGAACCTAGGTGTCATTCGCAGTGACGACTTCGGCGAGTCGTGGTCACCGATCGCGCTCACTGGCAGCACGGACTTCCATGTCCTCACCGCCGGACCGGACGGCACTCTCTACGGGATCGCGTCCGATGGCGTCGATCTGCTCATCAGCACTGACGACGGTCTCGAATGGACCCGCGGCGCAACGCTTGCCGCGGCAGACCTCGCCGCCAACGGCGACGGTCTCTACGCGGCCTCAGAAGAAGGACTGCTCCTCAGCACCGACAACGGCGCCACCTTCACCCCCATCGCCGACGCCCCCCTGCTCTACACACTCGACGCCAAACCCAATGGCTCGCTCGCAGGAGTCGGAACCGACGGTGCCCTCTGGTCACAGAATACCGAAGGAACATGGCAACGCCTCGACGCGCTTCAAGGGGCCGCTCAGGCCTTCACCGCGATCGATGACGAACGCTTCATCGTTGTCGACGACCGCGGCATCGTCCAGATCACAGCAGACGACACAACCATCCTCGCCCCCGCCCGGTAGAGAAAGCCACCACCAGAACGGCCACCCATGGTCCCCCGCCGCAATCCCTTCCGACGCATATCCGTCTTCGTCGCGTGCGCCACAGTCCTCGCCCTACTTCTCGCCCTTGCGAGCTTCTACCTCATCGGAGCCATATTCAGATGACCCGCCACCCGTACCCTGCTCCTCTCAGACCACAACGAGACGTTCCTGCTCAACCAGTCACGCCCACCAGCCGCCTGTCCCCGCGGCTGCGTCACGATCGTCTCGTACGTGGCGGGGCCATCCTCCTCCTGGTCGCCGTCGCACTGATCGCAGCTCATCTCCTCATCGACACAACCGTCCCAGACCAATGGTCATTCTGGGCATACACGCTTGGAAGCTACGAAACAGCGTTCATCCTCGCGATCGTCGGACTGGCGCTCGTGCTGCGTGAACCCCCCGGGAGGCGCGGATGAATCTCAATGACTACTGGACCAACGCCTTTTGGTCCGTCATCCCCACGATCGCCGTCGTCGCGGCATTCTGGTTCGTCCTGCGGTCCATCGTCAGAGCCGACCGCAGCGAGCGATAAGCACACGCCAAGATCGAGCAACAACTCCGCGCGGAACGAAACCAACCACGCCAACTCGCATCGACAGACGACGAGCGAGGGCAGCCAGATCAGCTACCTGAACGCCGGAAACGCCTGCCGAAAGCAGATACCGGCGGGCGTTAGCGGCGAGCGTCCGGTGACGTGTAACGCGAGTTCGCCGGAAACGATCGTTTCCGGCGTGGTCGCCGCGTCAAAGAATTCATATCGGAGCGGATCGCCGACCGCGAGTGCCTCATCAACGCTGCCACTGCCGAGACTGAACATGAACACCCCTCGTTGAGTGCTACTAAGGATGTCTGCCTGATGTGAGCTAGCGGAGAACTCTCGTCTCAGCGTCGGAAAAGGCTCCCCCGATGACGGCGTCGGCAATCCGCCGGCAATCCGCTTCGTTTCTATAGCCTCGTCCCCCGTCGGTGGCGATGACGTGGCCCTGGGATGTGAGCTTCCATGCCCACTTACCATCGGGCCGCTTGTAGATCAGGCGCACAGCCGCCATATCTCCTCCTCACGTCGTGCCATAAGCGTAGATGTCACGGAATGCGCGTTTCACCTTGATAAACCGAGGTTACTTCTCGTCGGCGGAGATCTCCGTTGCATGTTCACTGGACGGTTGCGGTTGGCGGCTGCGGAGCATCTGGAGGATGCCGAGTCCGACACCGATTCCGAGGGCGACGTCGGCGATATTTCCGATGAAGAGGTTGCCATAGGCGAGGAAATCGGTGACGTGACCGCGGGCGAACCCGGGAGGGGCGAAGAGGCGGTCGATGAGGTTCCCGGCCGCTCCACCCCAAACAAATCCGATGGCGACTGCCCACGTTGTGGATGTCGCCCGCCATGCGGCGTAGAACAACGCAATTACGGCTACGGTTCCGATCACCGTGAACACAAAGGTGCTGCTTGAGCCGAAAGACATAATGGTGCCGGGGTTGAAAGCGAGCTGCATGCCGAACAGATCACCGACTAGCGGAGTGCGCTCTTGCTCGCTCAGTTGCGCAAGCGCCAGGGCCTTCGTGCCCTGGTCGATGACAGCCATCGAGAGTGCAACCAGGCACGCGGTTACCAATCTTCGACTACGATCGCCCCTCAACGTGGGTCCCACACGTAGAAGTTATTGCGACGGTGGAGGGTACCCGTACCCGCCTGCGACCGTGGAGGCCGGCCGGGATCTAGCAGTGCTGTGAACACGGAGCGGTGCGTCCTTTGTTAGTGAAGCGGCGTTGATCGTCAGTTGAGGCCGGAGTATGCATGCAGGCCCTTGAAGAACACGTTCACGATCGTGAAGTTGAACAGCACTGCGGTGAAGCCGACGATCGACAGCCATGCCGACGGGTTGCCCCGCCAGCCGCGGGTCGCCCGCGCGTGGATGTAGCCTGCGTACAGCACCCAGATCACGAACGTCCAAACTTCCTTGGTGTCGAATCCCCAGTATCGTCCCCAGGAATCGTTGGCCCAGATTGATCCGGCGACCAAGGTGAACGTCCAGAAGATGAACCCGACGATCGCGAACCTATAGGCGAGGGACTCCAGCGTTTCGGCGGTCGGGAGCGTGCGCAGATATCCCGCCCCGGCCATCTTCGCCGCCTCGCCTTTCGCCGCGATCCGTCGCTCGCGTCGGGCCTGCATGAGTTGTGTGGCTGATAGTCCGCAGGAGATGGCGAAAGAGGGCGGTGCCGAGGGAGGCGACGAAGACGTGGATGACGAGCCATACGCTCTTGAGTGGATCCATCAGAGGGGTTATCTCGACGTAGAAGGCAAGGGTCGCTCCCCCGAGCAGTAGCGCGACCATGCCGATGAGGAACGAGCCTAGGAAGCGTAGGTCGTACCGGCGGAGTACGACCATGTAGACCGCGACGACCAGCAGGGTACCGGTGAGGGCGAACTCGTACATGTTCGCCCACGGGACCCGGTCTGCGGCGATCCCTCGCCCTAAAGTGCCAGCGAGGTGAAAGATAAACGCGAACCCGGTCAGGACAGTGCCGATGCGCGCCCAGAGCAGACGTTGCCGCTGGCCTGGCCGGGTACGGACTTCGTTCAGTGTTGGGCGTTCGTCGTCGGTATCGTGCGCCTTTGCTTCGCCGTTGGCGGCCACGAGCGCGGGTACCCGTTGGACCTCATCGCGGCGCACTGAGCGTTGGGCAAGGTCGATTGCGTAGGCGACGAACGCGAGCAGATATACGGCAATTGCGGTCCACACCAACAGCAGAGCGATGCCGTCCATGGTCAGGGATTCGGGTTCAGGCATCAGTTTCTCCTCGGGCGGAACGGGGGCTGGAGTGGAAGTGCCGATGGCTGATTCCAGCCATCGCGAAACCGGTGATCGCACCAAGTGCGATCACCGTGGTGAACGGGTAGAACGCCCCGCAGGCCTCGCATTCGAAGTCGAGAAACTCCACCAGTGTCGGGGGATCGGGTCCAGCGCTGTCCAACACGTGCGAGTTGGCGCGAGCACCAATAAGTGCGGCGGCATTGTCGTCTGTGGACGCTTTTGGACGGGTGGCGATCGTGTAGATAATCGCGCCGGTGACAGCGCGATCACGGTAGCGATTGTGATGAGGGTGACTTTCCGGGAGGACTTCATCATGGCTTCCTTCGGCGGGGCATCTGTGGGCTTGAGCCTCCGCGGCGGGCCATGTGGTTGTCGCGGAGGTGGGCTATTTCGTCCGGAAGCTGCGGGTCCTCTCCTCGCGCGAGGCCGGCGAATTCCAGGTGCAGGGAGGGTGCTACCGGGGAGCCGACGACGGATGCCTTGACGAACACCCGCCGTCGGGGAACGAGAAGGCCGATGATTAGGCCCAGGGTGGCGAGGGTGGCGAAGGCGAGCACCCATGTTCCACCCGTGTCACGTTTGATATCCAACGACGCGAACCTCTTCACTGCTGCCAGCGGATCCGAGCCGTCGGACGCATCCTCGAAGGTGACAGTTCCCCACCCGTTGGGAAGGTCTGCGGTCTGCCCGGGCGTGAGCTCGATCGACTCCGTGCCGCTACCGCCGCCCGTGAGCTGGGTCATGTCGGTGGTGTCGAGGGTGTACACCGACCGGGGTACGCCGTCGTCGATGCCGAGGCTGCCGGAGAACACGTTAAACGTGACGACCGGATTCAGCAGGTCGGGATACACCGAGGTGAACGCCCCGGAGTCAAGAACACCTTGGGTTGGGTAGAAGAACCCGATGAGCCCGATCTGTTCGGCAAGCCCATCCGGCACCTTAATGACGCCGAGCGAGGTCATCATGGAGTCCTGCGGGAGGAAGGGCTGCGACTCGCTGTACACGATCGTCCCCTCAGGATCTCTGACGGTGATGGTGGGTGCGTAGCCATTTCCAAGCAGGTAAACCCGTTCACTGCCGACAGTGATGGGGTGGTTCACGCGCACCTTCTCCGTGCCCTCTGTCCCGGCGCGGGCATCACGGATAGTGAGGTTGGCGGCGAAGTCGCCTGCTTGGCCGGCCCCGGCAGACCCCAAGGGCACGTAGTTGACCTCGAAGCTGTCGAGGGTCAGCGAGTATGGGTCCAGCTGTGTACCGTTCACGAACCTGCCGGGGCTGAACGAGGAGTAGTCGTTGAGGGTGTTGACGAAGGTGGTCCCCTCAACGATGACCCTTTGCCCGGTGTAGGAAAACCCGCTGGAGGCGAGCACAGCGACCAGCACCCCAACGAGAGATGCGTGAAAGAGAAGGTTGCCGGTTTCTCGAAGGTACCCGCGTTCGGCCGACACCGACCACGAGCGGGCGGTGTCATACCGCTGAACACGGTATCCGCGTCGACGCAGATCTGTTGTCGCGGCGGTGATCGCCGCGTCCGCGTCCGCGCCTATGTCCTCAGCTTTCGGCGGGACGTCAACGTGGAGGTGGGTGCCCAGCCGACTGAGCCGCGCCGGGGTGCGTGGTGGACGGGAGCGGAGCGCCTTCCAATGGTGTCGGGTGCGAGGAATGATGCAGCCGATCAAGGAGATGAAAAGCAACAGGTAGATACCTGAGAACCAGGCAGAGTTGTACAGATCGAACACCTGGATGCCGTCGAGGAAAGACGCCAGGTCCGGGTTGTCCCGGAAGTATTGGACGACCCCGTTGGGGTCCGCAGTGCGCTGAGGGAAAATGGACCCGGGAACTGATGCGATGGCCAACAGGAGCAGCAGCAGGATGGCGGTGCGCATGCTGGTCAGCTGCCGCCACCCCCACCGCAGCCACCCGACGGCTCCCAGCGTCGGGGACGTGACGGTGTCCGGCTCTTCCTGATCGATGTGATCGGCGGGTCGAGAGGGGTCGGCAGGAAGCTGGTCAGAGAGGGAGCGTGACACTGAGCATCACCCCCTGCAGAACTGACATCAGCATGCCCCAGATGCCCGTGACCATCAGCACACCCAGCGCGATCAGCATGCTGCCGCCAATGATGTTGACTACCCGGATATGACGGCGGAGGAAAGCAACCGATCGGGTGGCCCAGCCCAGTCCGAGCGCGAGTAGGAAAAACGGAATGCCCAGGCCGAGTGAGTACGCCAGCCCCAGCAGCGCAGCACGGCCGGGGTCCCCGAGATTCCACGACACCGACATAATCGCCGCGAGCGTCGGTCCGATGCAGGGCGTCCACCCGATCCCGAGCGCTATTCCCAGCAGCGGCGCGCTGAGCAGGCCTAGGTTGCCGCGGAAACGGGGTCGGAGGGTGCGTTGCGTGCGGGGGAATGCCCCGATGAAGACCAGACCCAGAACGACGACGACCACTCCGAGCACCCGAGTGAGGATGTTGGCGTACTCGAGGAAAAACATCCCCGCGACCCCACCGAGCACCGTGACGGTCATGAACACGAGCGTGAACCCTGCCACAAACAATGCCACCCCACCGAACAGTCGTCCACGACCAGAAGCGGGAGTCCGTGTCGGCGAGCTGGAGAGGGAAGAGCCGAGGTAGCCGAAGTAGCCGGGCACCAACGGGAGCACACACGGGGAGACGAAGGAGATCAGCCCCGCCAGCATGGCGATGAGCACAGCCACCCACAGCGCACCGTCGAAAATGAGCCCCTCGGCATTCATTCGCTTTCCGCCAGCGCGTCTGCGATCAGGGTGGACAGGATAGACGCGGCCGGTAGCTGACCGATGATTCGCGCGGCGACCCTACCCTCGCGGTCCATAACAAGAGTCGTCGGCGTCGCCTGAATGGGGGTGACCGCCGCAAACGCGAGCTTCGTCTTCCCGTCGACGATGTCGATCACGCTGCGGTACGTGATCCCGTAGTCCTCCGTGAAGGACAACGCGGTGGCAGGCTGGTCGTAGATATTCACCCCGATGAAACCCACCCCCTCGGTCTGATAGCTCTGCCACACCTCCTCCAGCAGCGGCGCCTCGACCCGGCACGGCCCGCACGCCGCATACCAGAAGTTCACGACGTAGACCTCGCCAGCGAATTCGCCGCTACTGATCGGGTTGTCGCGCTCGTCGACGCCGGCAAATACCACCGTCTCGCCGCGCTCGTCCGCAGGTATCTCGACGACGCGCTCGTCGACGCTGGTGGAACCGGTGCCGTTGTTCATCGCATCAGCGAGGTCACTTTGGGACGTGCAGCCCGTGACTGTAAGCACGGTGGCGACGGCGACCATCGCGGCGACGGCACGAAACGTGTGTTCAAACTTTCGCTGGGGATCAGATGGTGTGGCGCGGGTGGTGGAAGCCACCCCGAACGGGTTGGTCACGACTACTCCAAATTGGGAACTCAGTAAACGCGCTTGATAGCGCGAGAATCCGCGTGCTTTCACGGATGAGAGGGAGTTGATCGTGATTCAGGTTCGGGAAACGCGCAGTTGCGTGAGTGTGAGCATCGGTGATTGGGACGGCTGGCGCGCGACTGTCTCTCGCACCCTCCGCGTCACACGTCCAGTGCTGCATGTGCGAGACGGTGCTCGCCAGGCAGAGATGACGAGCGCCAGCACGCACGCCACTCCCAAAAGACATAGGGCGGCACCAAGGTCTTCAGCCTCGCCAGCATGACCGTCTGCCATCACGCCGGGCACGACACCCAAGTCGTTCGTGGCGATCAGCTCCGCGATAGGCGCTACCTGCAGGTCCTCGGTCCCCGCGTGCGTCGCCACCCACGATCCGACCAGGAGCGTCAATGCTAGCCCCAGGCCGATCAGCAGCCTCGCCGCTAGCCCACTCGTGCGCGCAGCGGTAGCGCGCTCAGTGAGGGCGGGGCGGATCATTGGACGGTCCTACGTTCGAAGTGGAATCAGGGTAGCCGACGATTAGACACTACCAGCTGTACAGTCAGCGCATGTTGACGGTTGCTGTAGCGGGGGTGATAGTTCACGTTCACACGATGCCCGACCCGATCACTTTCGGATTCTCTTGTCGCTTCTTGGCCCCTAGCTGTTTCCCGGGAGGCTGGGCCGCGGTTCGCGCCCGCGGAGGGAGACGACACGGACGAGGATGATCATCGCGACCAGTTCGACAAGGGTTTGTGTGACTACCGCGAGCGGGGCGATGCTCATCGAGGCAGGGAGAGCGAGAGCGAGCGGTAGGACGACGATCGAGTTGCGCGTCGCGGCGGAGAACATCACCGCGCGGGTGGCGGGGACCTCTAGTCGTGCGACCCGGCCGGCGAGCTTCCCGATCGCGACGGCGAGGATGACGAAGGCGATGTAGAGCGGTACGACGCGCAGGAGGGCGGTGATCTGCGATCCAACAGCGGCGATCTGGGAGCCGATGACCACAGCGAGGGTCACCATCATCAGCGGCACCATCGCGCCCGCCATGATCTTCTCTATGAAGCGGCCTCCCCGGTGACGACGCGCAACAGCCTGCACCACCGTTGCTGCGGAGAGGGGGACCACGATCAGCAACAGGAATGCCCGGATGAATGGGCCGATGTCGACCACATCGAGCGCAGCGCCGCCCGCGAAGAGGAACAGGAACACCGGCAGAAGCAGGATCTGGACCAACATCAGCAGTGGCGCGGCTGCGAGCAGTCGTGCGCCAGCGCCACCTGCGAGACCGGCGAACACGATGACGTAATCGATGCACGGGGTCAGCAGGACGAACAACACCCCGAGCAACAGTCCCCGGTCATCGACCACGAAGCGCGAGAGGCCCCAGGCGAGCATCGGCACGATGACGAAGTTCGCCACCAGCACCGTGCCTAGAAACCTGATATCGCGGAACGCGCGTTTCACCTCGATGAGCGGGACGCCGAGAAACGTCGCGAACAACAGCAGCATCAGTGCCGGTTCAATCGAATGCTCGAGGCTCGGAGCAAGTTGCGGCGTTATCAGCCCGACGGCCGCCCCCACGGCGATCGCGCCGATGTAGAGAGCCAGTTGACGGATATCCCACCACCGCACAACGGATCTCACTCGGTGGTCTCATCGCCTGTGCGGATCATGAAAACTGCTCCGGTGATCGCTGCGGCGAAGATCACGATGTCGGCGATGTTCCCGATGAACCAGTTGCCGTAGGCGAGGAAGTCTACGACGTGCCCCCGGGCGAATCCGGGGTCGCGGAAGAGGCGGTCGCCTGCGTGTGAGGCGGCAGCGCCGCCGAGCGCGCCGATGACGATCGCCCATCCCACGCGTTGCACTCGGAACGCGAACACGATCGCTGTGATGGTGGCTGCGACAGCGAGCAGTGCGAACACCCAGGTGAAGCCTTCCCCGAAGGAGAATGCCGCTCCGGGGTTATAGGCGAGCTGCAAACCCAGCAGGTCACCGATCAGCGGGATGCGCTCACGCTCGGTGAGGGTCGCTTCGGCCCACACCTTGGTTCCCTGATCGATCAGCACGACGACCACGGCGATCAAGAGCGCTCCACCAGTGAGCTGCCGCCGCCGGGTCGACGACAGCTTGCTCGCAGCGGGCGGATGAGCCTCTGCCTGGGAGGAGGTCATGCGAGCACCTCGATCAGACGGACGATGACCCCAGATTCGATCAGGATGAACAGGCCCAGGCCGATGAACACGGCCGGTACGAGCCAGTGCTCGACGCGCTCCAGCCCCTCGGTGACAGCCTTGTTGGTGCCGATCAGCCGGCCGGCCGCGCACCAGACCGCGACGAGGACCAGGAACACGACGATCATGATCGCGACGTCGCTGGGGGCGCTGGTGCGGAAGATCGGCGTGTAGAGGGAGATGTTGTCGGCCCCGTTGGCGATCGTGATACCCGCGACACCCCATAGTCCGACCGCGGTGATCTTGGAGTCGTCATCATCGTCATCGCCGTTACGGCGCAGGCCGCGAATGAGCGTCCAGATGCCGATGCCGAGCGGGATCAGACCCAGGAAACCGACCCATTCGTCCGGAACGATGGTGAGACCGAGAGCGGCGATCACGCTGATCACGACGAGGGTGATGAACCCGAGATACTGGCCCGCGACGATCTGCCACGGCCGGGGCTTCCCTCGACTGGAAGCGAGGAACAGCACGGTAAGCACGACGATGTCGTCGATGTTGGTCGCCGCGAACAGGCCGATCGCTGAACCGATGGTGGCGAGCATCAGCTTCCCAACCGTGGCGTGCGGGTGCGGGCGGCACGCAGACCATTGAGGATCACGATGACCTCCGCAACCTCGTGGACCAGGACGACCGCGGCGAGCCCCAGCACGCCAAAGAGCGCGAGCGGGAGCAGTGCGGTGATAATCAGCAGCGACAGGACGATGTTCTGGTTGATGATCCGTCGACCGCGCCGGGCGTGGTCGAACGCCCGCGGGATGAGGCGCAGATCATGGCCGGTGAAGGCCACGTCGGCGGATTCGATCGCTGCGTCGGAGCCGGTCGCGCCCATCGCGATACCGATGTCCGCGCCAGCGAGGGCCGGGGCATCGTTAATGCCGTCGCCGATCATCGCGACCGGTCCCGCCGTCGACAGTTCCCCGATCGCGGTCGCCTTGTCCTCCGGGCGCAGCTCCGCGCGCACGTCGCTGATCCCTGCCTGTGCCGCCAGTGCACGAGCGGTCCGGGCGTTGTCGCCGGTGAGCATCGTCACCCCGACGCCCTGGCCGGTGAGTGTCCGGACGACCTCGGGGACTTCCGGGCGCAGCTCGTCCCGAACGCCGATCGCGGCGACCGGTGACCCGTCGCGGTGGACGATCACGACGGTCATGCCCTGCTCTTCCAACTCGCCGACCCGCTCCGCGAGGTCGCCGGCGTTCAGCCAGCGGGGACTGCCGACGGTGATTCTCGATCCGTCGACGGTGCCGTCGATGCCGTGCCCGGCCTGCTCGGTCACATCTGCAGCTCCCGGTGTCCCCGGGGCTGCGGCAGTGATCGCTGAGGCGAGAGGATGGGTGCTGTGCTGCTCCAACGCGGCCGCCCACGCCAGCGCCTGAGCCTCCGTAACGCCATCTGTGGTGAGCACGGCGGTGACCGCCGGTTCGTTGCGGGTGAGGGTGCCGGTCTTGTCGACGGCAACGTGGCGGACCGTGCCGAAGCGCTCGAAAACGGCGCCGGACTTGATGATCACGCCGAACTTGCTCGCCGCACCGATCGCCGCGACGACCGTCAGCGGAACCGAGATTGCCAGCGCACACGGAGAAGCGGCGACCAGCACGACGAGTGCGCGAGTGATCCACACCTCCGGGTCGCCCAGCAGCGACCCGATGATCGCGACGAGCGCAGCGAGGATCAGTACTCCGGGTACGAGCGGGCGGGCGATCCTGTCCGCCAGACGGGCACGCTCGCCCTTCTCGGTCTGCGCTTTCTCTACCAGCTCCACGATCGTCGTGAGCGAGTTATCGGTGCCCGCAGCGGTCGCCTCGACTTCCAGGACACCGGCGCTGTTGATCGCACCGGCCGACACCGCATTCCCGGGCTCAACTTCGACCGGGATCGACTCCCCGGTGATCGCCGAGGTATCCAGGCTGGAGCGACCAGAACGCACGACCCCATCAGTCGCGATCCGCTCACCCGGGCGGACCACCATGACCTGGCCGACCGTCAACTCTTTCGCCGGCACCTGCGCGGAGACACCGCTCTGAAGCACGGTCGCTGTTTCCGGCACGAGCTTCAGTAGTGCCCTCAGTCCGCCGCGGGCGCGGTCCATCGCCTTGTCCTCAAGCGCCTCCGCGATCGAGTACAAGAACGCCAGAGCTGCAGCCTCCTCCACGTACCCGAGGATGACGGCACCGATCGCGCTGATCGTCATCAGCAGCCCGATGCCGAGCTTGCCCTTGAACAGTTTCCGGATCGCGCCGGGCGTGAACGTCGATGCGCCCAGCAGCAGTCCGACCCAGAACAGCACCAGTGCCGGGATCTCGAGCCCGGACCACTCGAAGATCAGACCGGCCAGGAACGCAACGCCGGAGAACACCGGCACCATGACCCCGCGGTCTCTCCACCAGGGCCGCTCGGCCTCTTCGATCTCTTCGCCTGCCGTCGCGGCAGGCTCGTGCTCGCAGCCACACGCCTCGCTCACGCGTCAGCCCCCGTCCCACAGCAGCCAGCCACCATGCACGCTGAGTCCACGCAGGGCGCGTGCTCATCGACCGCCAGTGTCACGTCCACGAGCGCGACGAGCGCAGCCGCAAGATGCGGGTCGGCGATCTCGTAGCGGGTTTGGCGGCCCTCAGGCTCGGCGACAACGATCCCGCAGTCACGCAGGCAGGTGAGATGGTTCGACACGTTGGAGCGCGTCAGCTCTAGCTCACGGGACAGGACTGCGGGGTAGCTCGGGCCACCGAGCAGAGTCATGAGAATCCGAGAACGCGTAGGATCAGCCATGGCGCGGCCGAGCCGGTTCATGACGTCGAGACGAGAAGCAATGGTCAGCATAAGCTGAACTATACAGTCTCCGCTGACCTATTTCCTATGCGGTCAAGCCAATGCCCTCAGGGCATGGTCTTCGAGCCCGAAAGAACGCTGCCGCCCAGAATGCACAGGCGAGCTCGACGCGTCTCTGACATGAGCCGTCTTCTGGTTCCGGACGCGCTCCGCGGGTTCGCGATTGTCGCGATGCTCATCGCGCACGCGGCTCCTTTCGTGCCGAACGCACCGTGGGCGGTGCAATTCGTCACGGCGAACTTCAGTAGTGTCGCGTCGCCGCTCTTCGCTCTTGTCATGGGCATGTCGGCGGAGCTTGTGTGGAGACGCGGCGGCGCTGTGGGGGTGACGTTGCTGCAACAGACTCTGCGTGGCCTGTTCCTCATCGTCCTGGGTGTTTGGATGGCCACGTGGGGCTCCTGGCTGGCGGTCATCCTGAGCTATCTCGGGCTGCTGATCATCATCGGCGCGCCCCTTCTACTCCTGCGCAGCTCGGTCGTGATTGCCGCGACAGCGGTCCTTGTCCTGGCCAGTCAGCCATTGCTGAGCGTCGCACGCACCTGGATTTGGGTCTACACCGCGCCGCCGCCCGTGCGTGAGGTCACGACCTGGATGTTCCTGGGCCCTCAGTATCGGGTGGTCAACCTGTTGCCGGTGTTCCTCATCGGTGCCCTGTTGATCCGTCACGGCTTGAAACGCGATCGCTTGTTGTGGATCATGGCGGCTGTGGCGCTGTTGGCGTATCTTGCCTGGGGTTTCGGGCAGCGCTTCGGCACGGTGTTATCGGGGGACTACCTGGACTCTCTGAGGGATATTGGCTTGGTGTTCGCCGTCTACGTCTGCGTTGTGCTGGGGGCTACGGTGCGGCGGGAGCACGCAGAACGTTTTTGGGGTGCTGTCTTTGTTCCCTTGTGCGCCTGCGGTCAGGTGGCGTTGTCTCTGTACTTGCTGCACGGCAGTCTCATCGCATTTTGGAGTAACGCGTATGGCCGCCCTGCCGAGAACTTCTACTTGGGCTGGCTGGTGATCGTTCCGGGCATGATCGTGGTGGGTTGGTTGTGGTGGCGGTTCGTTGGAACTGGCCCAGTTGAATGGGTGATGGGCTGGCTCAGCGGACGTCCCAAGTCTTCCTCGCTTCGCCGGTAGAGCGGGTGCGTGGCTCTGGGGCTCGCAAGAAGACTTGATTGGTCGGGCTGGTACCATCCTGAGGTCATGGTCGTCCACGGTCGCGCTCACAAATGCGTTAGCCGAGCCGACGAGTTCCTGATAACGAAGATCATTACAGCCCTCGGGCTGGCGCTTCTTCTCGTTGTTGGAGCGTGGCCGGGCGGCCATCGTGATGCGACAGATGCGACTCCGTATCTGAGCACCACATCCTCGTCGTCACTAGGGACGCCTTCTGCTGGTCATTTTTCGGCGGGTTCGGGTGAAAGCGTTGTCGGCGCGACCGCGGAACAATTCCTGGCCGGGGATAGCGCGAACGACATCGTGATCGGCGTTGCCGGGTGCCTCTTGGGTATCATCTGCTGCTTCTTGGTGCTCATCGTCACGCGGAACTTCCGCCGTCACGTCCCCTCTTCTCACATTCGCGAACGTTTGCCGCGCGCACCATCACTGGCAGCTATGACGGGGCGCCTGTTCGCATTGCCTCCTTCTCTCACACAGCTTTCTCTGTCGCGGACCTGACTCCGGCGGCGCCATCTCTTCGATGGCGCTCCACTGGTCGTCCCCGTTCGTTGTGTGTGTCTGGAGTGTTATGAAATCTTCCGTGAAAGCGGTACTTGTCACCGTGTCTCTCGCCGTGGTGTTGCTGGTCGTCGCACTGGTCTTCGTCCTGATTAATCAGAATCAAGCTGCCGCACCCGAGACGGGGACCGCTGACGGTCCACAAGTCGTCCGTGAGAACTCGCACGTCCTCGATGACGGAGGAGAAGGGGCGGTGACGGTGGTCGAGTTCCTCGATTTCGAGTGCGAGGCCTGCGGTGCTTTCTATCCCCTCGTCGAGGATCTCCGCGGCAAGTTCGATGGCGAGATCACCTACGTGATCCGCTACTTCCCGCTGCCTGGTCACCTCAACTCAAAGAACGCCGCAATCGCTGCCGAAGCCGCAGCGCAGCAGGGACGGCTCGAAGACATGTATCACCGCCTGTTCGAGACGCAGTCTCAATGGGGTGAGGCTCAAGAGTCTCGTGCGGACCTGTTCCGGGGGTTTGCGGAGGAACTCGGATTGGACATGGCCGCGTTCGATGATGCGGTCGCTGATCCGGCGACAGCGGAACGGGTTCAATTCGATCTCGACGAGGGTGAGCAGCTCGGTGTCAGCAGTACCCCCTCGTTCTTCATCGATGGGGAGCCTGTCGTGCTGGAAACGTGGACCGATCTGGAGGACAGCATTGAAGCCGCCGTGAACGGTGCTGAATGATGGCGCGTTCGCTATCGCACCGTCGAGTCATCATCGTCGGTGCCGGGCACTCCGGATTGGCGACAGCCGCCGCGCTCAGGTCCTCTGGGCTTGAGCCACAGAAAGACTTCGTGATCATCGATTCTGCACCCCCCGGTCGACGAAGCTGGGCCACACGGTGGCAGTCGATGAAACTGCGCAGCGCGGCACGCCACAGTGTCGTCCGCGGGTTCCCTTTCCCGGGCGATGGAGACCGTCATCCGAGTGTGGATGAGATGTCCGATTACCTGTCTTCGGTGGAGAAAGCCCTCGGTGTGAAGACCGTGTGGGGCACTCGTGCTCTTGGAATCAACCGGTTGGGCGACGGATCCACGCTGCATCTGTCGACCTCCGCCGGGGAAGTGCAAACCCGAAATGTGGTCTGTGCAACGGGAGCTGCCGCGGTGCCGCGCATACCGGGCTGGCGCCCGGGATTGGCCGTACCCGGTGTTGTGCTGCATTCCAGCCAGTACCTCTACCCCGCCCAGATACCTCCCGGCCACGTGTTGATCGTTGGCGGCGGATTCAGCGGAGTGGAGATTGCTGAGGAGCTCGCGTCCTCCCACGACGTCACCCTCTCCACTCGAGCGGAACCCTCAGGGGTGTCGGAGCGGCCTATCTGGTCGAGGCTGCGACGTAAGGGTGCGCTCTCCGAGGCACGCCCCCGCGTAGCTTCGACAGACGTCACTCATGCCGTCGCCGTGACGGAGGTTCACGGAGACACCGTGATGTTCGCCGATGGGGCGTCCGTGAAGCCGCATTCCGTGATCCTTGCGACCGGGTACAGGCCGGCAGACGCATGGCTGCCCGATTCGGAGCCGCCCGGTCAGCCTTTGCACGTCAGTGCACGCATCCCGGGACTGTTCACTGTTGGCATGCCCCGTTACTCCCGGGCGGATGCGGACACCCTCGTTGGGGCGGGTCGTGATGCGGCGACCGTCGCCCGACTCATCGTTGGACGGCCGTAAGGAGCACCATGACAGAAGCAGGGCACAGTCACGGTATTGGTGACGCCACTCCTCGCAATCGCCTGGTCATCGCGTTCGCGATCACCTCTTCGGTCTTCATCGTCGAAGTGATCGGGGCGATTATCACAGGCAGCCTCGCACTGCTCGTTGATGCGGCGCACATGCTCACCGATGTCGTCGGGTTGGCGATGGCCGTCACCGCCGCGCATCTGATGAATCGTCCCCCGACTCCCAGGTACACCTTCGGTCTTCAACGCACGGAGGTGCTCGGTGCGCTCGCTCAAGCAGCTCTGCTGCTCGGGGTGGGTATCTTCGCGCTCGTGGAAGGCGTACGGCGGCTGTTCGAGCCCCCTGAGATCGCATCGGGAAGTCTGCTGTTCTTCGGCATCGTCGGTCTCGTCGCCAACATCGCCTCCATGCTCGTATTGTTCAGCGGCCGCGGACGCAACCTCAACATGCGCGCCGCGTTCCTCGAGGTCGTCAACGATGCCCTCGGTTCCGTCGGCGTCATCGCCAGCGCCATCCTCATCGCCGTTTTCGGTTGGTATCAGGCGGACGCCGTCGCGGGCGTCTTGATCGCGCTCCTCATCATCCCCCGCACCCTCATCCTGTTGCGAGCATCCGGCCGGGTATTGATGGAGTCCACACCTGCCGGCCTCGATCTCGAGGATGTCCGCCGCCACATCCTTGCCCTGCCGCACGTGGTCGCTGTGCACGACCTCCACGCGACCCAGGTCTCGACCGACCTCCCCACGCTCACCGCCCATGTCGTGGTCGATGACACCGTCACGATGGAAGCTTCCGCCGCACTGCTGACATCACTTCAGCAATGCGTCAGCGAACATTTCGCCGTGAGCATCGAACACTCCACCTTTCAGATCGAACCCGAATCCCACCCCGGAGAGCACGACACCCATGCATAAACGCCTCTCGGCACGCACCGCTGCCGTCCTCACCACCCTGTTGTTGTCGGCATCCGTCGTCCTTGGGACTGCATCTCCGGCGGCCGCTCACGACGACTTCGTTTCGTCGTACCCCACCGCCGACTCGACCATCAACGGCTCCCCCGACGAGATCTCTTTGATGTTCACCGGGGCCCTCACCGGTGGTGACGATGCAACGGTCGTCGAGGTTATCGATGAAAGCGGAGCAAACGTCGCCGTCGACCCGCCAACGGTGAGCGGTGACTCGATCACTCAACACCTCTCCCCCGACGCCGCAACCGGCATCTTCACCGTCCGCTGGAAGACCGTCTCCGCCGACGGACACCCGATCAACGGGGAGTATGTGTACACCGTCACGCCCGCGACGGACACGGAACCCAGCACTCCGACCACAAGCCCCACCCCTGAAACCTCCCCAACGGAGGAGCCGGAACCGGCCCGACCCGCGCAAACATACGGTGGCACGGCATCCGGTGGCGGTGCTTTCGAACTGCTCCCCCTGTTCTTCCTCTCGGGTCTGGCACTGATTCTGGGGATCGGCGTTGTGGGAGTGGTTATGGCCGGGCGCCAGCGTCACCAGCGCGACCGCGCACAGGCCGCCAAGGATGCTGCAGCTAAGGAGAAAGACGCCGATGCGTGATCGAGTCCGCCGGTCGGCCGTGATGCTCATCGTCGCCGCCATCGTCATCCTGATCGATCAAGGCACCAAGACTCTTGCTCTGAACACGTTGCGGCAGGATGCGCGTATACCGCTGATCGGTGACTGGCTCGGTCTTCAACTGGCCTTCAACCCCGGGGCGATCTTCTCGCTCGGGGAAGGCTCCACATGGGTCATCACCGTCATCGGGGTCGCTGTCACCGCGGTCCTCATCGTTGCCGCCACCCGAGCCCGGAACGTGTGGTCGGCGGTTGGTTTCGGTTTCATCGTGGGCGGTGCGATCGGGAACCTCATCGATCGCTTATTCTCGCCGCCCGCGTTCGGGATCGGGCACGTCACCGATTTCCTCGCCTACGGGAACCTGTTCATCGGCAACCTCGCCGATATCGCTCTCGGCATCGGTGCCGTGTTCCTCATCGTCGCGGGTCTGCGCACGAGCCGTCGCCGGCCAGACCCCACGTCCCGCCCCGACGACCCTGTACCCGCCGAAGAAACGGTTCACCCATGAGTCCCAAAGAACGCGTCCCCTCCACTTACCAGCGGAACGCCCTGGCCCCCAGCCTCGTCGCCGCCGCGATCCTGTTTCTGGCCCCGGCGCTCTTCCAGGCGAATTGGGCGCCGCTCGTCCTCTTCATTGCCTCAATTTTCGGGCTGATCGTCGCGTGGTTTGCGCTCCAGGCACGCCACTGGTGGTGGATCCCGGTCTTCCTCGCCATTGCCGTGCTCTGGAATCCGGTGATGCCCTTCCCCTTCTCCGGTGTCGTGTGGACCACAGCACAACCCATCGCGGCCGTGGTGTTCCTGGCAGCGGGGGCGACGATCAAGGTGATCCGGAAGTGAACTGCGCGATCTTCTTGTCACGACCATGCGTATGAGCGGCGAGATCCCCGACAGCCCCCCATCTCTGCAGGCGTTCCTCGCACCGGCCGACATTCCGCTTCCAGTGCTACCGATCGTTGCGGGGATCCTCGCTGCGCTGTATCTCGTCGGCGCGATCCGGTTGTGGACGCACGGGCGTCGTTGGCCCGTGTGGCGCACGGTCAGCTTCCTGCTCGGGTGCGTTCTCCTCGCGGCGGTCACCGGTCTGGGTGTTGAAACCTACGGCCAGGCGCTGGTGTCCGTTTTCATGTTCCAGCAGCTCACTCTGATGATGATGGTGCCGCCGCTACTGGTCCTCGGCTCACCCGGAACCCTTCTTCTGCGATCAACACCGCACCATGGGGCGGGACGGGTAGTCCTCACAGCGGCCCACAGTGCTCTTCGAAGCCCGGCCGCGAAATGGATACTCAGCCCGTGGGCCACTGTCCCGCTGTACCTGTTCGCGTTCTACGGCATCTACCTTGCGGGTGCTGCCGATGCCATCCTCGCTCTCCCCGGGGGCCACGTCGCACTCGAGGTCGGATTCCTCCTCGCCGGCATGCTCTTCACCATCCCCATCCTGTCCTCCGATCCGCTGCCGGTCAGGTTGGGTCATGGTGCCCGTGCACTGGACGTGTTTGCTGAAGCCGCGCTCCACGCGTTCTTCGGGGTGTTCCTCATGATGGCCAGCACGATCCTGGTCGGCTCATTCGTCGCCCCCACCAAAGCACTGGGCATCGATCCCCTCGCCGATCAGCAGCTAGCCGGCGCTCTGGCATGGTCCTACGGTGAAGCCCCGACCGTGCTGATGTTGATCTACGTGATGCATCGCTGGTTCCGCAGCGACACCGCCCGGGCTGCCGCGGCCGACCGGTACGCCGACGTGCACGGGAACACCGACCTCGACATGTACAACGCCTACCTCAAAAAACTGAGCTCTCATGACCGTGACCGCTGACCCATTGGTGAGACACGCCCTCTCCGTTCGACCACGGCGCGGGAACCCCCGAGCGCACGATGCGCGCCTACCAGCTGGGGTGCCGTTTCCCGTAGCGATCGTCGCGTCCGCCATCGCAGGAGGCATGCTGGATCTCGCCTACCCCGCAAACGGGTGGTGGCCCGCAACGTTCGTGAGCGTAACCATCGGGCTGTGGACGCTCCGCGGACGCTCTCTACCCGGGGCGTTCCTGATCTCCCTCGTCTACGGCGCGACCTTCTACTTCACCCACCTGGTATGGGTGACCCGGTTTCTGGGACCCATCCCATGGGTCGCGCTGGCTGGCTTGGAATCCCTGCTGTTCGGTGCCGGCGGTGCGCTGATCGCACTCGCCTATCGGGTCACCACCACCCGCGCGGGATACGCGTATCGTGCGATCACTCCCATGCTCGTCGCCGGGGTATGGATGCTGCGAGAAACACTGATGGGGAGTACGCCGTACACCGGGTTCCCATGGGCGCGCGTCGGTTTCAGCCTCGCCGAGAGCCCGCTCGCGGAAGCCGCTTCATGGGTGGGAACCACGGGGCTGTCCTTCCTGACCGTTCTCGTCTGCGCGAGCGTCGTGGAAGCCCTCATCCTCCGCCGATGGGAGCCAGCAGCAACGGCCGTGGTCATCGTCGTTGCCGCGATAGCCATCCCTCTGTTCCCCACCGAGCAAGCGGGAATGATGCGCGTCGGATGGGTACAGGGCAACGGACCCAGCGGCTACTTCGACACCAGGACACCAGGCGACATCCTGCGCGCACAGGAAGAAGCGACATCTCCTCTCCTGGGGCGTGAAATGGACCTTCTCGTCTGGCCAGAAGGGGCCGTCGACGCCGATCCCCTGCGCGATGCCGCCGTCGCAGACCGCCTTGATCGACTCGTGCAGAGTGCCGGCACTCCGGCACTGGTGAATGCGGCAACCACCCGCGGAGCCGACACGTTCAACACCTCCATGCTGTGGACCAGCGCCGGGCCGCAGCAGCTCCACGACAAGGTCAACCCCGTCCCTTTCGGCGAATACGTCCCGGACCGTTGGTTCTACGAAGCCATCGCCCCCGACCTCATCGGATTGATACAACGCGAGTACACGCCCGGCTCCAACACACCCCTCATGAACGTTGACGATGTGCCCATCGGTCTGGCGATCTGTTTCGACGTCATCTACGACGACGTCATCCACCAAAGCGCTGCCTCTGGCGCGCAAATGTTCGTGTTTCAAACCAACAACGCGGACTTCAGAGGCACCGACGAGAACCTCCAACAGCTGGCCATCGCCCGCATGCGCGCGCTCGAAACAGGGAGAACTGCGGTGAACGTCTCCACCACCGGGACCAGTCAAGTCATCGGCCGCGATGGAAAGGTGCTGGCGCAGGTTGCGGTGGACACGACCGCGGCGAAGATCACCGAGGTCCCCCTCCGCACCGGCACGACTCTCGCTGTCGTGCTGATGCCGTGGCTCGACTGGATGCTCAGTATCGGAACGGTACTAGCGCTGCTCGTCATGTCGATCCGACCGCGACGGACTCGTGCTGACTCCCAGGAAGACGGATGGATGACGTTGTGAAGCTCAAGATTCTGACCTCTGTCGCGGCGCTGTGCGCACTGCTTGTGCTCACCAGCTGCGCACCCACCATCCACCTCGAGCCCGCAGCAAACGCGAACGACCCGCTGTGCGCAGAGGTCACCGTACGACTACCGGACTCAATTGGCGACCAGGCTCGCGTCTGGACGGACGCTCAGGCCACCGCAGCATGGGGTACCCCCAGCAGCGTGCTCCTCACCTGCGGGTTGGAGCCCCCGGCCCCCACCACCCTGCAATGTGTCAGCTTGGGTGGCGTCGATTGGATCGTCGACGAGGAGGAGACCCCGAATCTGCGGCTCACAACCTACGGCCGAGAGCCAGCTGCCCAGGTGTACGTGGACACCACCACCCTGTCGGCGGACGCGGTTCTCGAATCTCTTGCCGGGGCGATCCAGCAGCTCACCAAGACCGGTGAATGCACGGCGCCTGTGACAGAAGACCCGGACGCTCCTGGCACTGAGACAGGGGATACCACTCCATGAATGCCGTTGTTCTCCGGATCGCTGGACCGACGCTCCTCGTTGCCGCCGCACTCATCGCTGTGGTCGTCGGGCTCGCGATCGGTGGAGGAGCTGCACCAAGACTCACCAGTGACCCTGGAGCGCTCGTGCGATGGGGACTCCCGGCCGCGAAACTGTTCGTCAATCTCTCCGGTGCGGCGATGCTCGGGCCCCTGGTACTGGCGGTGTTCGCTCTCCCCTCGGCAGGGAAGCCCTTCACCGTCGCGCTCGATATAGCCTCCGCCGGCGCCGCGACCCTCACCATCACAAGCGGGGTGGTGGCTTACCTCACCTTCCTGTCCTCATTCAATCCGCAAGTGAACCTGAGCGCTGAGTTCGGCGCGCAGCTGGGCCGCTTCCTCCTCGACACCGAACTGGGACGATCATGGCTTATCACCGCGATCCTCGCCTCGGTCGTGACAGTCCTCGCATTCGCTGTGCGCAGCTATGGTGCGGTGCTGATCACAACCATGCTTGCGATCATCAGCCTGATACCCATGGCCACCCAAGGTCATTCGGGTGAGCTCGCCAACCACGATCCCGCGGTCATGTCCCTCGTCCTGCACGTCATTTCAGCAGCGATATGGCTCGGAGGTCTCATCCTGCTCGTCGTCGTGCGACCGATCAGCTCTCCGCACGAACTCGACAACGTGCTTCGCCGGTACTCGACGGTGGCGCTCATCGCGTTCATCGGTGTCGCCGTCTCGGGATACGCGCGGGCGCTCACTGCCCTCGGCCGGTGGGAGGATTTGGCCTCACCGTACGGCCTCATCCTTCTCACAAAGATCGGCGCTCTTCTGGTCATGGGCGTCCTGGGTGCCGCCTACCGCCGTCGACTCCTCGCAAATGCCAGCGAGGGCCGTGGCGCCTTCTGGATGATCGTGAGCGTCGAACTCGGTTTCATGGGTATCGCGAGCGGTGCGGCCGCCGCCCTCGCCCGCACCGCCGCCCCCGCCGATACGATCACACTGCCGCAGAACACCGCCGCGGAGATCCTCACCGACGCACCCGTCCCGATCGCACTCACCCTGCAGAGATGGTTCACGGCGTGGAGCCCCGACCTCCTCTGGGTGCTCGTCGCGGGTTTCGGAATCGTCTTCTACCTCGTCGGCGTCCAACGCGCACGGCGCCGCGGGTATCCGTGGCCAGCCAGGCGGACGGTCAGCTGGATTGCGGGGATGGGTGCGCTTCTGTGGACAACCAGTGGCCCGCTCGCCGCCTACGACGACTCGCTCATCAGTATGCGATTCCTCTCCTTCGCTCTCCTCAGCCTCGCGATCCCCTTGCTCCTTGTCTTCGCGGCGCCGATCACCCTCGCAGCCTTGGTCATCCATCCACGGGACGATGGAAGCCGAGGACCGCGGGAATGGCTTCTCTGGGCCGCCCACAGCCCGCTGGCCAGATTTACTCTGCGCCCCGTCGTCGCCGCGGCTCTTTTCGCCACGTCGCTGTGGTTGTTCCACTACTCCGACCTGTTCCGCTGGTCGCTCTACGACCAGCTCGGAGCGGAATGGATGATCAGCCAGCTCCTCGTCACCGGGTGCCTTTTCATACGATCGCTTTCCCTGAACGCGTCCACAACCCCCGAGGGGCGGTGGCGTGTGGCCTCACTCACTGCGCTCACAGGCGTGGCAGCGTTCTTCGGCATCGCCACGATCACTCGCTCCGACCTCATCGTCGCGGAATGGTTTGGCGCCATGGGGCGGACATGGGGACCCACCCCCCTCCAGGACCAGGCCCTCGCCGGAGCCGCCACCTTGGTGATCGCGGGAATGCTCGCAATCCTCACCGGCTTCTCCGTCCTCCACACGAAACGCAACAACCGACCTACCGACAGCACCCCCGTGCCCGCCGTACGAAAGGACCCGCACCTGTGACCTCCACCCACCGCACCCGCTGGCTCGCCAGCACACTTCTAGCTCTCATCACACTGGGAATCGTGGCCGCACCGGCCCCCGCAGCTCTCGCGCACGACAACCTCCTGGACACCGTGCCCGGGGCAGACGAAACCGTCACACAACTTGACGACGTCGCTCTCACGTTCAGCGGGGAACTCATTGACTTCAGCCAGGCCAGCTTCGCCCAAGTGCAAGGACCCGACGGCCTCTTCTACGAATCCAGCTGCTCCACCATCGACCGCAACATCCTCACCACCCCGGTCGCACTCGGAGAACCGGGCGTCTACACCGTGCTGTGGAACGCCGTCTCCAGCGACGGTCACCCCATCTCCGAGAGCTTCACGTTCACGTACGCTCCCACCAGCAGCGAGCCAGGGCTGGGATGGGACAAACCAGCATGCGGGAACGAACAATCACGGATCCAACCGGCAAAGGCGTCGCCCTCCACCGCGCCAACCACCGAACCGCCAGCAGCGGACACCCCTGCCCCGGTGGTATCTGCAGGCGAGAACGAGGTGGCTTCAATCGCGATCCCGCTCATCATCGCCGTTGCTGTCATCGGTGCCGCGGTGATCACCGCCACCGTTGTCGTACGGCAAGTGAAGAAGAAAAAACACAACCGGTCGAGCGCCGACGTCCACACGGACCCGAAAGAGTGAGCCTCGTGCCAGGACAGTCGAACTCAAGTTCGATGCGTCAAATATGGGCCACAGATCAGAGATCACGGGCGAGTCGGCGCGACTTCGGCCCCCACGAACGGACGATAGACCAGACAGCGGGCAACGCGAGCATGGCCAATCGGCGCGCCCATGGCAGCAGAATCCACGAAGCCGAACTCGAGGAGAGGGCACAGTGAACGAACGACGCGTCTCCGCGGCTGCTACGGAGGCGGCTGAAGAATGCGGGTGTGCACCCACGCCCGCCGAACGCGACTCATTCTGGAAGCTGAGTGTGACTCGACGTGGCGCTTTCGGACTCGGCGCCCTCGGCGTCGCTGCATTCGCTGCATTCGGTATCGGCTCCGGCGTCTCAGCGGCGTACGCTGCGTCCTACCCGAGCTGGGACGATGTCCAACGCGCCAAGAACAACGAAGCTGCCAAGGCCGCCGAGATCACCCGAATCGAAGGGCTGATCCAGTCCTTGACGCAGAAAGTCGCCGAGACCCAGGCTGCCGCCGATACAGCCTCCGACGAGTTCTACGCAGCACAACAGGAATACTTCGCTGCGATCACGGAAGCCGAGAGCCTGCAGGCGCAGGCCGACGAACAATCAGCGATGGCCGAAACCTCTGCGCGCAGGGCCGGTCAAGTTGCGGCACAGCTGTACCGCAACGGTGGAGACGACTCAGCACTGCAACTGTTCTTCTCCGGCTCCGCGGACAACGCCGATGAGCTCCTGTCCCGGCTGGGCACCATGGACAAGCTGCTCGAGTACAACCGGTCGGTCTACGATGACGCAATCTCGGCGCGCAACACCGCCCAATCGCTGACCGATCAGGCGAAGGTCGCCCGCGACGAACGAGACCGCCTGCAGCAGGTCGCGGAGCAGAAGATGATTGCCGCACAAGAAGCGGCCGACGCCGCACAGGCCGCGCTCGACGAGCAAGCCGCGAACCTCGAGACGATGCAGGCGCAGCTCGCCGCGCTGAAAGACACCACCACGCAGACGGTCGCCGGCTACCAGGCGGGTGTAGCCGCGCGCGAGGCCGAAGAGCGCGCCCGTCGCGAACGCGAAGCCGCCGAAGCGGCAGCCAACGGAGGCGGCAACGGTGGCGGCGGAGGCTCCGCCGGGAGCGGCGGTTGGGTTCGGCCCCACGGGGGCGGCCGAAGTTCAAGCTACGGCCCGCGGACCCCCATCTGTGGTTCGCAGGGCTGCTCCTCGAGCTACCACTACGGCGCCGACCTGGCCAACGGCTGCGGAGCGGCGATCTACGCCGCCAACTCCGGAACCGTGGACTACGCCGCCGCCAACGGCAACTACGGCAATTACGTCCGCATCCAACACGGCGGGGGCGTCAGCACCGGGTACGCCCACATCAAACCCGGTGGCATCGCCGTCAGCCGGGGGCAATGGGTCAATTCCGGCCAGGTCATCGCATACGCGGGTGACACCGGACGCTCCTTCGGGTGCCATCTGCATTTCGAGGTCTACATCAACGGTGGCTACACCAACCCCGTCCGGTTCATGGAAGACCGTGGCGTCTATATCTAAGGTTCCGACGCCGGATCACGAAGTGGCGCCGTCGACATGAACAGTTGGGTAGAGAAGGCTGCTCCAGTCGTCACTCCCGACATCCTTGCTAGGGATCTCAGAGCGGGAGGATGACGCTGCCCATCACCGCCGTCAGCCGCGACATGATGTCGGTCCACAGCCCTGTCACCATCAGGAGGCCGAGGACGATCAGGAGGATACCGCCGCAGACATTCAGCACCCGGATGTGACGACGGAGAAACTCGACCGTCTTCGCCGCCCAACCGAACCCCAGTGCGACCAGCAGGAACGGGATGCCGAGGCCAAGCGAATACGCGAGACCAAGGAAGCCAGCCCGGACAGGGTCGCCGGCGTTGAACGAAAGCGCGATGATCGCGGCAAGCGTCGGCCCCATACACGGCGCCCAGCCGATACCGAGTGCCACTCCGAGTAGCGGCGCCCCGACGACACCGGCCCGGGAGCCAACGTGAAAGCGGACCTCCCGCTGGGCGAAACTGAACAACCCGAGGAAGACGAGCCCCATCAGGATGACGACGACTCCGAGGATGCGCGTGACCAGGTCACCCCAGCGTAGGAAGAACACGCCGGCCGTCCCGCTCAGCGCAGTGATGAGAACAAAGACGACACTGAAGCCGAGGATGAACAGAAGCACGCCGACAACGAGCTGACGGCGCTCAGGCGCGACTGCGTTCGTCGCGTCACCCTTCGAGCGCGGCGCGACCGCTCCGCCGAGGAAGCCGAGGAAGCCGGGGACCAGCGGGAGCACGCAGGGCGACAGGAACGACACGAGGCCGGCGAGCATCGCGACGGGGACTGCGAGCCAGAGCGCACCGGACCCGATGATGGTGTCTGCGTTCACGGCGTCTCCGCTAGGGCGTCTTTGACGAGGGTCGAGAGGATCGAGGTGCCGTCGATGGGCCCGATGATGCGGGCGGCGACACGGCCCTGTCTGTCGAGCACGAGAGTGGTCGGTGTCGCCTGGATCGGCACAGCCTCGGAGAAAGCGAGTTTCGCCTCGGCCGTGTTCACGTCGATCAGGCTCGGGTAGGTGATGCCGAACTCGTCAGAGAAAGCCTGGGCAGTGTCAGCCTGGTCGCGGGTATTGATGCCGATGAAAGCCACATCCTCGCCGCCGTATTCCTGCCAGACGCTTTCAAGATCCTTCGCCTCGATGCGGCACGGCGCGCACCCGGCGTACCAGAAGTTCACCACCGTGACCTTGCCGGCGTTGTCCGCACTGTCGAAATCATCACCAGTTTCAGTAACGCCACTGAAGACCACGGGCTCGCTCCGCTCGGCCACCGGGACCTCGACAATAGCGCCGTTGCCGGCCACATACCCGGTGTTCTCACCCTTGAGGTAGGAATCGCTGACCGGATCCGGCGCACACCCGCTCAGACCGATGGCGAACACTGCGGCGAGCATGACTCCCGCCGCACCGCGAACGGTACTAAAACGTGGGTCTCGAGGCACATTCGCACCTTACGCAGATCCCCTATGCGTCCGCCGAACCGTGCCACCGCCCCACGAGATCGCTTGCCACTTTCGATGTTCGTCAGAGCAAGTTGATGCGTAGGCGACCTCGGCGTGGCTGACACACGGCGTCAATCCCGGACGACCGTGTGACAACATCCGCGAGAATCCGCCACCTTTCAGGAGAACAGCGACAGGTTTCGTGAGAATGCGACAGGTTTCGTGAGAATGCGACAGGTTTCATGAGAAACGACATGTCGAAATCTGCTGTCCGATCTCACGGGAGTTGTCATGAGATGAGACACAGATCCCGCGAATTTCCGGGACAGCTGCAGCTGGCACATAGAGCGATTTTGTCTCATGACACTTGTCAGAATTTCGACGACGGACATCTTCATCGGCCTCGCCTTTCGCCGGAAGCGCCGCGCGAATCAGCATGATCGGCCACTTTTACTCGCTCAAGAGGCGTGAGAACCAGCCACCCTGGCAGTATGGATCGGCCCGCAGGCGGCGGAGCATGCGCATCCGCCGCCCTCGGAGCGCGGCGGCCTAGGAAGCCGCCTCTGCTGCGATCGGAATGTCGATGTGCCCCCGAGCGACGACAACGTTGCGCTTGATGACGTAGCACTCCACGTAGTGGTTCCCTCGGAAGGAAGTCACTTCGCGGCGCTCGGTGCCGTGTGTTGGACGAATAATTTCACCGCGTATGTGATCCCGCCGCTCAGCCTCGGCTCCTCGGTTCAGCACCTTCCACCGCACCTCGTACGAGCCCGGCACGTCGGTGTTGTCGATCGCGAAGGCAAGTTGCTTCTTTGCTGGCAGTCGCGAGAACAGGTTGAGAAATGCGGTCAGCGAGGTAGGACGGAATCCGTCCTGGGTCACGGTGCAGCTGATCTCGACAGAGAAACGGATGTCTACGGGATGAGTGTCCTCAATGAACTCTTCTGTGTCGTTGAACGATCGGGCTGCAAGAGCCGTCTCTCCTCCACTCACTACTGCTGGGACGGACTTCCCGAATACCGCTCTCCACTTCTTGTATTCGTTCTTCTGACCAGCAGCGTTGACGGCCTCAGTGCAAAGCTCAGCGCCGGACGCAGCCTTCTTCTGGAAGTGCTTCTTGACTCGAACGCGCTGGCGGCTTCCGAGCGCCAGATAGAAATCGTGGTCCACCTGGTCCGCGAGGTACAGAAGGAAGTCGCGCATCATCTCGCCGTAGGTTTCGGATGCGCCCGAGCGATGTTCCGTCGTAGATGTCAGGAAATTGTAGGCGAGGGTGTCTACCAGCAGTCCACCCATCACGACTCCGTGCTTGTTCCGCCACGCTCGAGCGAGTTTGCACAGGCTTCGCAAGTTGCCGCTAGTCGACGTGTCTTCTTCGCTGATCGCCGAAATCTCATCGCGGGGCTTTGTCAGCTTCCATGAATCGCTGTAAGTGTCTGGGTAGTCGAACGACCCGTCGTCATTTTCGAACACGGGCTGCACCTCGAACGTGAAGTTCGAGAACTCCACCACGACGACGAGCCTGTCGACTCCGACCGTGGTGGTCGGGTACCGCTTCTGGATCGCGGCTCGCGTGCGCTGCAGCGCTTTGAGTGGCCCGCCTTCCTGCTCGTAGGTGTCGCGCAGACTCGCCGGCAGAACATACAGGAGATCGAGGTCGGATATGCCTTTGATCGCTGTCCAACGACCGTAGGAACCGACCATCAGCTTGTTCGCCGTGGAGCCGGTCAAACCTCGGAACTCGCTGTTCAGCGCTTTCGTGATTTCGTCCCGCCGGTCTGCGATGCTCTCAGCTGTGTTGACCTTCAGATTGGTTAGGAGACCATCGAAGATATCGCCGGTTTGTGATATCACTGCGCCCCATTCTCTCGGAGCGCCTGCGGCAGCATCACATCGATCTCCTCCGTGCTGAAGGTGAGATCCTCGTTGTCCTTCAGACCGGATTGAGCCATGGTGTACGCCCGTGGCGTCGTGCGCGGGGCATCCCTGAGCACTGCTTGAGCGGCCTTCTGTAGCTCGTCTCTTCTGTGCAGCGCTTGGCCGAGCGACACCGTTTCCGACTTCAGATCCACAATCAGCGACAGATAGGACTCCCGCAAATCCCAAAGCTGGGCCGCTGTATCGCGGTGCTGCTGCATCTCCTCGCCGTGCCGGAATGTCCGGTCGCCCAGGCTCGCCGCCGTAACCAGCACAGCGATGAATGAAGTAGCAAGCGATGCCCACTGCGGTTCCAGAAGCACCCCGAAGAGGGAGGCAAGGAACGTCCCTGACCCAACCGCTGTAAGGACGACCTTCCACCCTCGTTGCCTCCGCGAGGACATCGCGCAGATGTCAGCTTGCTTCTCATGCGTCTTCTGGGTGTATGCGATCCGCCCGTACAGCTCCCTCACCTGGTTGAGAAGCAACAAACGATTCGCCACTGACGGTTCTGCCGTTCGTTGTCGCATCTTTCCCCCAGCCTCCGACGGCAGCCCGCCGCATGTGAATGCTAGCGGCGACCACCGACATCACGAGCGGATCTCTCCGGATAGCTCATCCTCAATCCATTAGAGCCCCAGAAATGACGTCGGCGACGTTGGCGGAAGTCACAGGGCGCAGTCGCCGAGCTGGTGCGGGCACTTAGTCATGTGAGTTTCATGGCCCCTGCGCCGGCACCGACCGCCCTATTCTGGAAATTCACACCTCGAACTGCAAGGAAGCAGATGCACTCACACGACGACGACATCCGTATCGGCCCTGACGGCTCGCAGACGACGGTTCCTCGGAAGATCGTCGAGACGGATGAGACGCTCCGGAGCTCTCACAGCGGTGGCATATGTGTCCACTCCGGCGTCTTCACGATCGGTCCGAGTGCTTCACACAGTGGTTCACTGCAGGTCGAGCCTGGCGCCCAGGTCATCATCAGCGGTTCCCACACCGGCTCGCTCCATGTTGCAGGCGAGGCAACGGTCACAGTTCGGGGCAAGCAAAGTGGAAGCGTTCACGTTGCGAAGGGAGGACGAGTCATCGTCAAACGTGGCGGACGGCTGGCGGGGTCCCTTCACGTCTCGGGTGTCATCGAGAACATGGGTACGCGAGGCGGCTCGGAGCACATCGACGGCGGGGACGTTGTCGATCTGCTCGGCGGAACGGTGAAGCGGCCCACACGCACGATCGGCGGAGCAGCGGTCTACGAGTGGTGAAGAACATCAGGTTGAAACGGCGCGGTACCCCCTAACGGATGAGGTAAGAAATGGGTGAACCCATGCAGATCCAACGACTGATCGAACGTGTGATGCACGGCGAAATACGCGTTCCGGGGTTCCAGCGGAACTTCGTGTGGGATCCCGAGCGCGCCGCACTCTTGATGGACTCGATCTACAAGCAATATCCGTTCGGATCCGTGTTGCTCTGGCGAACTCGCACGGAGCTACGCACCGAAAAGGAGCTTGGAGGCTTTGCCTTACCAAACCCTGAGGCGGACTATCCGCTGGACTACGTCCTCGATGGGCAGCAGCGAATAACCAGCATCTTTGCAACTTTCCAGACCGCTCTGCCCGCAAAGGCGGAGGACCCCGCGGTCTGGCTTCCGATCTACTACGACTTCGAAGCGCAGGCCGATGCCCAAGACTCGAAGTTTGTCGCTCTCCCTTCCGCCGCAGTTGACCCAGAGCGCCACTTCGCACTGCGCACTTTCTTCGACCCGGTGAAGTTTGCTCTCGAACAGCGGCGCCTGGATGACGATCGATTGACAGAAATTGTCAACGCCCAGTCTCGGTTCGCGGGCACTCTTATCCCCGTCGAGACGTTCGTTGAAGAGAACAGAGCCAGCGTGGCTATCGTCTTTGAACGTGTGAACAGGCTCGGGATCAAGCTCGACACCTTCCAACTGCTGACAGCTTGGACCTGGAGTGAAGACTTCGATCTACAGGCAAAGTTCGAGGCACTCGCGGAGCGATTTGAAGAGTTCGGCTTTCAAGATGTCGGCACCGATAACGACCTGATGCTTCGGTGCGCGGCTGCCGTGCTTCGAGGTGACCCTTCTCCCACGGCGCTCATTGACGTCAACGGTGCTGAGGTGCGCGACAAGTTCGACTCGGTGTCGAAGGCGCTGGACGCGGCCATTGACTTTCTACGAAGCAACCTCCAAGTTCGGCACCTGAAGTTCTTGCCGTACTCGGCGTTGCTGATCCCGCTTGCTGCATATTTCTCTCAGCGGCAAGGCAAATCGGTTCCGGCCCACCACCGCGACGCCCTCGTACGTTGGTTTTGGCGCACGTCGTTTACACATCGGTACAGCGGCAACCCGTCGCGGAACGTGAAATCGGATGTTCAGCAGGCCGTCAAGCTCCGCCTAGACCAGCCACACACCCTGGACGACGTCACCTCGAGCATCGATCCCTCGTTCTACACGTCGCGCGGCTTCAACACGGGAACGGTTGCAACGAAGGCGTTCATCCTGCAGCTTGCCGCTCATCATCCCCGATCGCTATTGAGCGGTAACCAAATCGCCCTCGATAAGGTGCTCGCCGAGCCAAACCGCCGTGAGTATCATCACTGCTTCCCAAAGGCATACCTGGTTAGGCAGGGCGTCGATCTCAAGGGCGCTCGCATCGATTGCCTCGCAAACTTCGCGTTCCTAAGCAGATCCGAGAACCGTGAGATTTCCGATAAGGCTCCGTCCTCTTACCGAGGCTTGATGGGCAAGAACATCGGCCCGATCCTTCATTCACAACTGATACCAGAACAGCTGTTCACGGACGACTGGACTGAGTTCATCACGGAACGGACAGCGGATCTCATCCTTGATGCGCTCTCGCTGATGGAAACAGGAATCCCGCCGCTGCCAGGCGCGTGAGCTCGTCCATCACCGTTCGGGTTCTTGCATCCTGCGCCATGTCTCGACCCGTCACGTCCCGGTCCGTGGGCCTAGACGTTCGTACCCGAACTCCGCGATCGCGGGCGGTCGCGCCAGATTGGCGCTTAGCGCGAAAGCTCGACGCTAGGGGTCTTGGATTTTCGCCTCGCTTCTGACTTGGGCTGTGGTGCCCGATGATTCGAGGGCATGGACGAACACCGTTTCGGGTGAGATGGCGTCCGGATCCCGGTGGTAGCGCCCGATGATGTGGGATACCGTGCGTTCGTCCAGGAGGCCGAGACCGCTCAGGATCGCTTCCTCCGCGGCCGCCTCGTCCAATGGTTCGTACGTCATCTTGTGTTCGAAGTAGAAGTCATTGTAGATTCCCGGGTTCAGATGGAATCTTCCGGAGTTTTGCACGTACGTGTACAGGCGCTCCTGGTCACTCTCGAACGCAACCCAGACAGGCACGCCGTCAGGGTTCCTCACGAGGTAGAGATTCATGGGCATCGCCTCCCGCTTACATCTTGCGCCATCCGGGTGCGCGCGGGAGGTTGTCTGAGCAACGATTCGAATCGGATTGCGGTGTCCGTGAGCTGATTCATACGTAAGCGGTCAGTGGTGCGACGATGTCGATGGCACGCCCCAGTATGCGATTTCATGCCTCAGACGTCCTTCAATTCTTCGCGCGTCGAGCGCGGCAATCTTCGATTGGGTCGACACTCTAGCGTCCTCGGCGTGATCGCGAACTCGCTCGCCGTCGTTGCTCCTATCGTGAGCATCGCGCTCGGCGTATGGGTGACCAACCTGAACTCCGATGTCGCTCATCTCAACGCCACGATCAACGGGCTTCACCAAGATGTGGCGTCCGCCGAGGCGTTGCTCACTGATCGCGAGGAGATCATCGAGGACCTCCGCGCAGAGAACCGGGAACTCCTGGCTGCGCTCCCGCCGAGCATCCCGCCGGAGCAAGTGCCTGCTGCACGAAACATCGGCACCGTAACTTTGGCCGACGGCGGCGATTCGATAGATCTGAACTCCACGCTCCCCAACTTCGGGAACGGTGCTGATCGGATCCAGAAGGACACCCTCCAGTCCCGGGACGGAGTTCTGACCTCACTGTGGGATATCGATGTGCTCCTACTTCCCGAAGGAAAAGCCGCCTATGAGACTTGCGCCGTCGCCACCGGGTATGCCCCCACGAAAACGATCGAGCCTCATCGCCTGGATGGACGCGTCTGCATCCGCCTGCAGTCCGGGAACTATGCCCGCATTACAGTGAACACATTCGAGGAAGAGCGCGTCGAGCTCGCGATCACGACCTGGGATGCTCCGCTCTAAGCGTCCAACTCGCCGCACGATGACCACAAGGAGCCGACAGAGTGCCACCGTCAGCTCGGCAACCCCAACGCAAGCTTCTCGTGCTCGACGTCGACGGGACCATTTCTCGGATCTACCGAAACGAAGAGCGCGTTCTGCATGAAGACCAGCCGCAATGGCGTTCGTGGATGAGCGTTGATGATGACGTAGTCGATGCACTCCACAAACTCGTCGAGGGTTCTCAGATTGACGTGGCATGGCTGACAACGTGGCCTCACGATCAAGTCGCTTGGCTCATCCAGGGGCCTCTTCGCGGCAAGCTTTCAGGCCCCTACGTGCCCTGGCAGAACTGGCCGAAACAGGGCTGGCGACTGCAAAGCCTGATCTCCTACGTGCGCGACGTGAAGCCCTCCGCCGTCGCCTGGGCGGACGACCGTGCGCCAGAAGATGCCGCACGACGGCTCACGGCAATGACCGAGGTTCCCTCGTTCGTCGTGCGGCCGAACAAGCATGTGGGTCTCACGCTCGAAGACGTCGTCAGAATCGCCGCCGTCCTCGAGCGCACAGATCAGAACCGCTGAAGCTTCAGCTGGTTCTGACTGGTCTTTAGACCAGCTCGCTCACCAACTGCTCGATGCGCGCACGGATGTCGTCCCGGATCGGACGCACGGCATCGATGCCCTGGCCGGCCGGGTCGTCGAGCTTCCAGTCCTCGTAGCGCTTGCCAGGGAAGAACGGGCAGGCGTCGCCGCAACCCATCGTGATGACGACGTCGGATGCCTGCACGGCCTCGGTCGTCAGGATCTTGGGCTGCTCGGCGGTGATGTCGATCCCGAGCTCATTCATCGCTTCGACGGCAGTCGGGTTGATCTGGTCGGCGGGCATGGAGCCAGCGGAGCGTACTTCGATGCGGTCGCCGGCGATGTCGCGGAGGAAGCCTGCGGCCATCTGTGAGCGGCCGGCGTTGTGCACGCAGACGAAGAGGACGGAGGGCTTGGTGGTCGTGTCAGTCATGGTTGCTCCTGGTGCGAGGGGTTGGTCAAGAAAGAAGGTCGTCGACGAGCGCGCGCACGCGTCCGGCGATGTCGTCACGGATGGCTTCGACACCATCGCGCGACGCGAGGGCAGGGTCGCCGACTGCCCAGTCGTCGTAGCGGACGCCCGGGATGATCGGGCAGACATCTCCGCAGCCCATCGTGATGACGACATCTGCTGCGCGGACGGCATCATCGGTGAGAGGTTTCGGGAAGCGCTCGGCGGCAGCGTCTCCTTCGATCTCGGCGAGAATCGACCGGACGTGCGGGTGGATGACGTCGGCGGGGGCCGATCCTGCCGAGCGAGCCACGACCTTGCCGGCCGCCAGCTTGTTGACGAGCGCGGCGGCGAGCTGCGAACGCCCAGCGTTGGCCACGCAGACGAAGAGCACCTGGGGCACAGCGGAGTCGCGGTCGCGTGTGAGGTCGGCGAGTCGCTGACGTGCGAAGCGCTCGGTCAGTGGCACGAGTGCTGAGGTGACTCGTGCGGTGCGGGCGAGGGCCGTGTAGGACTCGCGAACGATGGTGAGCACGACGTTGGGGTCGAGCTCGGGGACTTCCGCTGCGAGCTCATCTGCGAGATGGGTCACCCGCGCATCGAAGTCGGGCCGTGGCTCATCGTGGCCGTCGGGAACACTCCACGGCGCGAGCGTCGCGGGCGCGAAGGATTCCAGCAGGGCCGTAACGGCGCTGCGCCGGTTCGGGTTGATCCGGTACCAGACCCAGGTTCCACGCCGCTCGGAGGTGAGGACATCGACGTCCTTCAGCACCTTCAGATGGTGAGAGACCGTCGGCTGGGCGACGTCGGCGAGCTCTGCGAGGTCGCAGACGCACGACTCCCCGCGAGGGTCGGACGCGATGGCGGACAGCATTCGAAGTCGGAGCGGATCCGACAGCGCCTTCAGAGTCGAGGCGACCGAGGTGGCCGCATCGACGCCTATGGCGTGGCTGGCGACGGGACTGCAGGTGTCGCCCTGGGTGGTCAGCACGGCGTTCATGTCTACATCCTTTCAGCGGTGAATGGATCGGTGTGGAACCAGCGTCGGGCCGCCCAGAGAGAGACATAGACGAGTCCGACGAGAACAGGGACTTCGATGAGCGGGCCGACGACCCCGGCGAGGGCCTGGCCGGAGGTCGCGCCGAAGGTGCCGATGGCGACGGCGATGGCGAGTTCGAAGTTGTTGCCGGCCGCCGTGAACGCAAGTGTCGACGAGCGGGCGTATCCGAGCCCCAGCACCTTGCCGGTGAAGAGGCCGATGAACCACATGATCCCGAAGTACGCCAGCAATGGGAGCGCGATCCGAGCGACGTCCCAGGGGCGGCTGGTGACCTGTTCGCCCTGAAGAGCGAACAACAGCACGATGGTGAAGAGGAGACCGTAGAGGGCCCAGGGGCCGATCTTCGGGAGGAAGCGGTCTTCGTACCAGTCGCGTCCCTTCGTGCGCTCCCCGATGAAGCGGGAGGCGAATCCGGCGACGAGGGGTATGCCGAGGAAGATCAGCACGTTCAGCGCGATCTGCCAGACCGAGATCTCCAGGCCCTGCGAGTCGAGCCCGAGCCAACCGGGCAGAACCGTCAGGTAGAACCAGCCGAGCAGCGAGAAGGCGAAGACCTGGAAGACCGAGTTGATGGCGACGAGCACTGCCGCGGCTTCTCGGTCGCCACAGGCGAGGTCGTTCCAGATCACGACCATGGCGATGCAGCGGGCGAGGCCGACGATAATGAGCCCGGTGCGATACTCGGGCAGGTCCGGGAGGAGCGCCCAGGCGAGAACGAACATGAGCGCCGGGCCGATGACCCAGTTGAGCACCAGGGAGGAGATGAGGAGCTTCTTGTCTCCGGTGACCGCGGCGACCTTGTCGTAGCGGACCTTCGCGAGAACCGGATACATCATCACCAGGAGGCCGAGGGCGATGGGGATCGAGATTCCACCGACCTCGAGGCTGGCCAGGAGGCCGGACACTCCTGGGATGAAGCGACCGATGACGATGCCGCCGACCATGGCCAGGCCGATCCAGAGCGGCAACCACCGGTCGAGGTTCGACAGGCGGCGCGTCGCCGGGGCGGCGATGGTGGGGATGTCGGCGGTTGTGGTGCTCATGCGAGGAGCGCCTCCATCTTCTCGGCGATGATGGGCTTCGGGTGGGCGCCGATGAGCATGTCGACGCGCGCGCCTGCCGTGTAGAAGCCGAGGGTAGGAATGGATGTGACACCGACAGCGGTCACCGTCTCGGGGTTCTGGTCGGCATCGAGCTTGACGATCTTCACTCGGCCGTCATACTCGGCGGCGAGCTGATCCAAGAGGGGCGCGACCTGCTTGCACGGCCCGCACCAGGTGGCCCAGATGTCAACGACGACGGGGATATCGGAGTCGATGACCTCGGCCTGGAAGGTGGCATCGGTGACAGTGATGGGCACGCTCATGCGAAGACCTCCTCGGTCTCGGTCGGTACTGGTGCGGACTCGTCAAGGGCAGCGAGGTAGTGCTGCGCGTCTTGTGCTGCGGCGCATCCGGTGCCTGCGGCGGTGATGGCCTGGCGGTAGGTGTGGTCGACGAGATCGCCGGCGGCGAAGACTCCCGCAAGGTTCGTGCGGGTGGAGGGGTGCTCCACGAGCACGTAGCCGTCGGCATCCGTGTCGACGAGGCCGGTGACGATCTCGGACCGCGGGTCATGGCCGATGGCGACAAACACTCCGGTGGCTGACAACTTCCGCTCGGCGCCGGTGACGGTATCGCGTAGTGTGACGGCTTCGACCTTCTCAGCGCCGACGAGGCCGGCTACCTCGCTGTTCCAGGCGACCTCGATCTTCGGGTGGTCGAGCACGCGTTGTGCCATGATCTTCGACGCGCGGAACTCTTCCCGGCGGTGCACGACGGTCACCTTCGAGGCGAAGCGGGTGAGGAACAGTGCCTCCTCCATCGCGGAGTCTCCGCCGCCGACGACGATGATCTCCTGATCACGGAAGAAGAAGCCGTCACATGTGGCGCACCAGGAGACGCCGTGGCCGGTGAGTCGATCCTCATCCGGCAGCCCGAGCTTGCGATAAGCGGAGCCCATGGTGAGGATGATGGCGCGGGCGAGGAAGGTCTCTCCAGCGCCGGTCTCGACCGTCTTGATAGGCCCGTCGAGGTCGACCCGGATGGCGTCGTCGAGGAGGATGCGGGCACCGAAGCGCTCGGCCTGAGCGCGCATCGACTCCATTAGTTCGGGTCCCTGCACGCCGTTGACGAAGCCGGGAAAGTTCTCGACCTCGGTGGTGGTCATCAGCGCGCCGCCCGCCGTCACGGAACCGGCGAGGACTGCGGGAGCGAGACCTGCACGCGCGGCGTAGACGGCCGCGGTGTATCCCGCAGGGCCAGACCCGATGATGACCAGCTCAACCTCTTGAATCGACATGTGTCTATATTGACATCCATCGATACCGATTGCAACTGCTCCTGGCGGAGTTCACCTGTTCGTCACCTGCCGGACGGATCATGCGGTTGAAGCAATCAAGATACCCAGCGAATCAGAGGACGACGAATGACCCAGCCCAAGACGGTTCTGTTCATTTGCAAGCACAATGCGGGGCGCTCACAACTGGGCGCTCATCTTCTCGGGCACGTCGGCGATGAGCGACTGGTGGCGAGGAGTGCGGGAATCAGCCCAGCGGAAAAGATCAACCCTGCCATCGCGGAATCACTGCACGAGCTCGGAATTGACACGTCAGCGGCCACGCCGCGGGCGGTGACAGTGGAAGATCTCGATGCGGCCGATGTCGTGGTCCTGATGAAGCCGGGCCTCCCGCTCCCGGGTGAGGTGCGTGGAGAGCTGGTCGAGTGGTCATTCCCGGATCCGTCGAACTGGGAGGCCGACGGCGTGCGAGAACTCCGCGACGCCATCGACGCGAAGGTGCGTGGTTTGGCGGCTCGGCTCGTCAGCTAAGTACTGAGGGGTGGGGCTCGGTTCGGGAGCCCCACCCCTCATGAGTTGCAATCAGCCGACGGTGACAGGCCGCGCGCCGATCTGCAGGGTCTGGGGGGCTGCGCAGCAGCTACCCGCGTTGTCGTCGAAGGTACCGGATCCACCGCACACACCGGTGTCAGGGAGAGCGAGTTCGTTACGGGCGGCTGCCTCGTGGTCGCCCACGAGGTGCGCTGCGACGCTCCGGACCTGCTCGAACCCAGTCAATGCGAGGAAGGTCGGGGCTCGCCCGTAGGACTTCACTCCGACGATGAAGAACCCTTGCTCCGGCTGCGCCAGCTCTCTCGCTCCGGTTGCCGACACCGATCCGCAGGAGTGGATGTTCGGGTCGATCTCGGAAGCGATGCCTGCGACCGCCTCGAGCGTGGGGTCGAGGTCGATCCTGAGCTCCCGCAGCATCCCGGTGTCAGGGCGGAAGCCCGTGAGCGCGATTACTCGCCCGACATTCGTCACCTCGCGCCCATCTTCGGCGACGACTGTCAGACCGTCGACGCCTCGCTGGAACTCGGCGACGCGGAACCCTGTCACCAGGTCGATGACCCCGTCGTCGATTACCTTGCGCGCGCGGGAGCCGAGCGCGGCGCGCTCTGGCAGCTCGTCCCCGATTCCGCCACCAAAGACGTTTGCGGCACTCCCTCTGCGCAGCAGCCAGGTCACACGCGTTCCCGGCGACCGGCGGGCCAACTCGCTCAGGCGCAGCACGGCATGCGTGGCCGAGTGTCCCGCTCCCACGACGACGACATGCGAACCGGCAAGTTCTGACACGTCGGAGGGGATGCGGTACGAGATCAGGTCGGACGCTGCGGTTTCGCCGAGGGCGGGGAATCCATCCGCCCCAGCGGGATTCGGGAGACCCCATGTGCCGCTGGCGTCGATGACGGCGCGGGCGAGGAGGCGGGACTCGTTACCCGCGGCGTCGACGGTGTGCACGACGAACGGCTGGCTCCGGCGCCCTGCGTCGACGACCTTGTCGCGGCCCTGGCGGGCGACCCCGGTGACGGTCGTCGCGTAGCGGATTCGCTCGCCCAAGGCGCCTGCGAGCGGCGCCAGGTACCCGCTCACCCACTCCGCCCCGGTCGGATACCCGGAGGCGGGTGCGCTCCATCCTGTGGGCTCGAGCAGGCGTCGCGCAGCTGCGTCCGTGAGCTCCGGCCATGCCGAGAACAACCGCACATGCCCCCACTCGGCGACTGCAGTGGCAGGGCCGTGCCCGCGCTCAACGACGAGGACGTTCTCGTCGCGTTCGACCAAATGCGCCGCTGCAGCGAGACCCTGCGGCCCTGCACCGATGACGACGACAGGAAGCTCAGACATCACATCTCCTCAAATCGAAATTCTTCAATGTAACGACTGTCGTCCATCTATCGAAGATTGTCAATACGTGTCAGACTAGATCCGTGAGCTTGCCAACGACAATCGAAGCGACGACCTGTTGCGTCCCGCGAATCACATCCTCGCTGACTGCCGAGGAAGCCGAGCGCGTCGCGAGGGTGTTCAAAGCACTCGGCGATCCGACGCGGGTCCGGTTACTGTCCCTCATCGCTGCTGGCGCGGGTGGGGAGGCGTGCATCTGCGACTTGACCGAGCCAGTCGGCCTCTCGCAGGGCACCGTCTCTCACCACATGAAGCTCCTTGCGGATGCTGGACTGGTCACACGGGAGCAGCGCGGCAAGTGGGCGTACTTCGCTCTCAACGGCGACGCGATGGATGCTGCTGCCGACGCTCTCCGCACAGTGTGAGCGCAGTTAGTGCTCCGCCTCGCCTGGGCGGACGGTTGGCTGCGCTCTCGGTGGGGCAGGTCATCAGTTGGGGGATCCTGTTCTATGCGCTGATTGTCGCGTCTCCGGCAATCGCGGATGACACGGGCTGGCCCGTGGCCCTGGTAACCCTGTCATTCTCTTCTGGCCTTGTCGCATCCGCGGCCGCCGGCGTGTTCGTGGGCAAATGGCTCGACGAGCGGGGCCCGCGCCTCATCATGACCGCCGGGAGCATCCTCGGTCCACTCGGCCTCGTGGTCGTCGCCCTCGCACCGGATCTCGTAATCTTCACGGCTGGGTGGGTTGTGGCGGGTGTTGCGCAATCGGCGGTGCTCTATCAGGCCGCGTTCACTGTCATCGCTCGGCGATACGGGGCGCGACGCCGTAGCGCGATGACGATTCTGACGTTGGCCGGCGGGCTCGCGTCCACGATCTTTGCTCCCGTCGTCGCCGGCCTCCTGGGTGTCATCGACTGGCGCACGATGTTCCTGATACTTGCTGGCTTTCTGCTCCTCACCACCGTGCCTCTGCACTGGTTCAGCCTCGAGCGCACCTGGTCTCCCGTTCGATATGACGATGCCACAGAGGTTCACACGGTGAGCACGGTCGTGCGCACCCGGCGCTTCTGGATGCTCGAGCTGTCGACGCTTGCTCTCGCAGCCGCGCTCTTCAGCGTCACACTCGCTCTCATTCCTCTGTTCACTGAGAAGGGCATGAGCTACGAGCTCGCAGCCTGGGCCCTCGGGCTCCTGGGCGCAGGGCAGGTAGTCGGCCGCCTGCTCTATGTGGCCGTCCCGCACACTGCCGCGCCATGGGTCCCCTTGACTGTCACGGCTGGCCTCAGCGTTGGGTCCCTCGCGCTCCTGGCGTTGGTTCCTGGGCCACCGTGGTTACTGGTCTTCATCGGAATCGTGGCCGGAGCCGTGCGAGGCGCTCAGACGCTTGTCCAGGGTTCCGCCATCGCGGACCGCTGGGGCACCCACAACTACGGCGCCATCAACGGGATCTTCGCTGCCCCGATAACGCTCATCGGAGCATTCGGCCCCGCACTCGGTCCGCTTCTCGCAGTAGCCACCGGTTCCTACTCCGCCATGGCTCTCATCGCCGTCGGGCTCGCGGCGATCTCACTCGCCTTCGCCCGGTTCTCCTAGACGGTCCGCCGAGCGACTGCCTGCGATCCGCGGGCGCTCTTCCAAGTCCGTTAACCTCACGTTCACATAGATGACCTTCTATCAATACGTCGAATAGATCACCATCTATTCGAGGCGGTCTATCGGCCGCCTGTCACGAGTCTGAGATGAAGGAAGCAATCGTGCGAAAGACCACAGCAAAGATCTTCGCCTCCACAGCATTGGTCATCGGCGTTCTTGCGCTGAGCGCCTGTGGCGGGCAGCCGAGCGCAGGCGAATCCGCCGGCTCCGGTGAAGGATCGGGCGGATTGACCGGTTCCGTGAACACCGATGGGTCGTCGACAGTCGCCCCTCTCACGGAGGCCGCAGCTGACCTGTTCCGCGACGAGGAAGCCGGAGTGAACGTCTCCGTCGCCACCTCGGGCACCGGTGGAGGCTTCAAGACCTTCTGCGCCGGCGAGACAGACATCTCCAACGCCTCCCGCGCCATCAAGGACGAAGAAGCCGCTGAGTGCGAGGCCGCCGGCATCAAGTACACCGAGATCATCGCGGCCAACGACGGCCTGTCCGTGGTCGTCAACCCCGAGAACGACTGGGCTGAAGACCTCACCGTCGAGCAGCTGAACAAGATCTGGGGCCCCGAGGCCGAGGGCGAGATCACCAACTGGAACCAGGTCGACTCGAGCTTCCCCGACCAGGCAATCACGCTCTTCGGTGCAGGCACTGACTCGGGCACGTTCGACTACTTCACCGACGCCATCAACGGCGAAGAGGGCGCGATCCGCACCGACTACAGCCCCTCGGAAGACGACAACATCACCATCCAGGGTGTCGCGGGTGACGTCGGCGCCATCGGGTTCCTCGGACTCAGCTACGTCGAAGAGAACGAGGGCGTCATCAAGGCTGTCGCGGTCGACGGCGTGATGCCGAGCACCGAGACCGTTCAGGACGGCACGTACACGCCGCTCGGCCGCCCGCTGTTCGTCTACGTCAACAACGCGTCGTACGTCGACAAGGAGCCGGTGAAGGCGTTCATCGACTTCTACGTCGCGAACTCGCTCGACATCGCAGAGCGCGCACTCTTCGTGCCCCTCACCGAGGAGCAGGTCACCACGGCTGCTGACGAGCTCGCCTCGCTCGGCTGACCCGACCGCTCAGGACGCTACCCATGACCACCGTCACTGAGCGGCCCGGGGGCCCGGCTACCGGCCGGGCCCCCGCCCCCTCCTCGTCTTTCGCCGGCCGCCGCCGGCCCGGTGAGTTCCTCATCAAACTCTGTCTGCGCCTTGCTGCAGCCATCACGGTCATCACGACCGTGGGCATCGTCATCGCGCTCCTGGTTCCGTCCCTGAGCTTCTTCGCGGAGGTCTCACCGTTCGAGTTCCTCTTCGGTACGCGCTGGGCCCCCCGATTCGCGGACGCCTCCTTCGGCGTCCTCCCCCTGGTCACCGCAACCCTGTGGACCACCGTCATCGCGCTCCTCGTCGCCGTTCCTTTCGGCCTCGGTGCGGCGATCCTTCTCGCGGAGTACGCGAAACCGCGAGTGCGCAAGGTGCTCAAGCCCCTGCTGGAGATCCTCGCGGGTATCCCGACCGTGGTCTACGGGTTCTTCGCTCTCCAGTTCGTGCAGGGCACCGTCCTCCGCGACTGGTTGCAGCTCCCCACCGGGGCGTTCAGCGTCCTCGCCGCCGGCCTCGTCATGGGAGTCATGATCATCCCCACCATCGCATCCATCGCAGAGGACGCGATGTCTGCTGTCCCCAGCGCGCTCCGTCAGGGAAGTGCCGCTCTTGGCGCCAACCGCATGCAGACCACTCTCCGCGTGGTCTTCCCGGCCGCGCTGTCTGGCATCGTCGCCGCCGTGGTTCTCGGAATCTCCCGAGCCGTCGGAGAAACGATGATTGTCGCAATCGCTGCGGGTAGTCAGGCGCAGCTCGTGAGTAATCCGCTGGAGCAAGGGCAGACGATGACCGGCTTCATCGCGAACGCCGCCCTCGGCGACTCCCGCGTCGGAAGCCTCGAGTACAACACCCTCTTCGCTGTCGGACTGCTGTTGTTCCTCATCACCCTGCTCATCAACTTCATCAGCATCCGATTCGTTCGCCGATTCCGGGAGGCTTACTGATGTCCGCGCCCACGACTCCCGAGTCCCGCGTCCTTAACGCGACCCGGCCGCTGAATACCGGCCGAAACGGCGAACTGCGTCCCACCGCGCTGATCTTCCTCCTGCTCCTTTGGCTGTCACTCTTCGTCGCGTTCGCCGTGCTCGTCACACTGCTCATCACCATCTTCATCACCGGGCAGAACAAGCTCAGCTGGAACCTCGTGACGAACTTCCCCTCCGCTGACCCGGAGGAGGCCGGCGCTCGTCCGGCCATCCTCGGATCAGTCTGGGCGATTGGTGCCACCGCGGTGATGACGCTCCCCCTGGGCATCGCCGCCGCCGTGCACCTCGAGGAGTTCGCCGACCGGAAACGCTGGTTCAACCGGTTCGTCGAACTCAACGTCCAAAACCTCGCCGCTGTCCCCTCAATCGTCTACGGTCTCCTCGCCCTCGCCTTCCTGTCGATGCTCGGAGTCACCAATAAGAACATCGTCATCGGTGGAGCATTCGCGCTGACGCTCCTCATCCTCCCGGTCATCATCATCGCCACCAGGGAGGCGTTGCGCGCCGTGCCCCGGGAGATCCGCGACGGCTCGCTGGCGTTGGGGGCCACACAATGGCAGACAACGTGGAGGCAGGTGCTTCCCGCATCGGTCCCAGGTATCGCGACCGGCTCGATCCTCGCGCTGTCACGAGCTCTCGGCGAAGCAGCCCCATTGCTCGTCCTCGGTGCGCTCGTATACATCACATTCGATCCGAACGGTCTGCTCAGCGGCTACACCACGCTCCCCATCCAGATCTTCAACTGGACCGGACGCCCGCAGGAGGGATTCCACGAGCTCGCCGGAGCCACAAGCCTCCTCCTGCTCGCCGTCCTCATCCTGATGAACGCCCTCGCCATCTTCATCCGCAACAAGTTCCAGAAACGGTGGTAAACCCATGAGCACCTCCACGAGCACCTCGAAGGACAGCTCCGCACCGGCGGCGCACACCCACTTCCAGGCCGCAGAATCGCGTCACGTTGCTGAAACCCCCAGCGGACTCATCCGCTGCGAAGACGTCAACGTCTACTACGGGGACTTCCGCGCAGTCACCGGCGTGAACCTCGAGTTCGGACGCAACGAGATCACCGCACTCATCGGCCCCTCCGGCTGCGGCAAATCCACGCTCCTGCGCTCTCTGAACCGCATGAACGACCTCGTCGACGGTGCCCGCGTCGAAGGAAACGTCATCTTCCAGGAAGAGGACATCTACGCGAAGGGCGTCGACCCCATCGAGGTTCGACGACGCATCGGCATGGTGTTTCAGAAGCCCAACCCGTTCCCGAAGTCGATCTACGACAACATCGCCTACGGCCCTCGCGTAACCGGGATGAAGGTCGACAACATGGACGACCTCGTCGAGGAAGCACTGACACGCTCAGCGCTCTGGGGCGAGGTGAAGGACAAGCTCAAGCAGTCCGCGTTCGGGCTCTCCGGCGGCCAGCAGCAGCGTCTGTGCATCGCGCGCACCATCGCCGTGCAGCCCGATGTGATCCTCATGGACGAGCCGTGCTCGGCCCTCGACCCCATCGCCACCTCGCGGATCGAAGACCTCATGCACGAACTGCGCAAGGACTACACAATCATCATCGTCACCCACAACATGCAGCAGGCAGCTCGAGTCGCTGACCGGACCGCATTCTTCACCGCCCTGGCTGACGAGACGACGGGGGACCGCACCGGAGTTCTGGTGGAATACGACCTCACCAAGAACATCTTTGAGCAGCCGCAGGACCAGCGCACGGAGGACTACATCAGCGGACGGTTCGGATGAGTTCCCCGTCTGGCGGCGATCCTCGGTTCGTCCTACACGGGCGAAGTTCGGAGATCTTCCGCGGGAGCTTCGCTGAGTTCCGCCATGCCGGAGTCCCCATCACGGTTCACGCCGAGATCGTCGACGCGCTGGCCGATTTGGCCCACGACTACGAGTCGTCTCTCATCCTCGCCGGTGGCGAGTCGTTCGAGAGGCTTGCAGCCATCATGCAGATCGCGGAACCGGTGTGTGGTGGATCGATCTTCCTCGGAGTCTCCGACGACACCGAGACCGCCACGATCGAAGCCGCGATGCGGGCCGGATTGCGCGGCACTATCCGCCTTCCCATCACGCCCGATCGCCTGCGGGAAGTAGCTCGCCTGCACCCGAGAACGGGGCCCCAGGATCGCTCGCTCCGCTTCGGAGAACTGACCCTCGATGTCCCGCACCGGAGTCTCCGCTGGCGGGACCATGCGCTCCTGCTTCCGCCGCGGGAGTTCGAGCTGCTGCATCAGATCGTCCGCGCCTATCCGGAGAGCGTGAGCATCGACACGCTTGCTCTCGCCTTCGGATCGGATCTGGAGGACCCTCACGCCTCAGTCCGGGTTGCGATGACGAAACTGCGCGCGCGTCTGGCAAACTTCGCTCCTGCACAGGCGCTCATCGAGACGGTCCGCGTCGCCGGCTACCGGCTCGCGTCCTGAGGCTCAATACCCAGCTCAACGAGAAGCCCCAGTACGCGCCTGCGGATATCGTCGCGCACGACGCGAAGCCCTTGGTCATCGAGTTCGAGCGGGTCTGCGAGGTCCCACTCCATGTATCGGCGGCCCGGGAAAACCGGGCATGCATCCCCGCAACCCATCGTGATGACGTAGTCAGCGGCGCGCACCACGTCCTCCGTGAGCGGCTTAGGGAACTCACCCCAGAGCTCGACACCCACCTCGGCCAGTGCCGCCTCCACCCGCGGATGAGAGGTCTCCGCAGGCGACGAACCTGCCGTTCGCACGTGCACCTTCCCGCCCGATAGATGCCGCAGGAACGCCCCGGCCATCTGCGATCGCCCCGCATTCTGCACACAGACGAACAGCACTTCCGGAGTATCCCTCAGGATCAATCCCTGTGCAGTCGCGAGAGCGTCGAGGCGATCAGCCGCATACCGCGCCGTCATCGTCAGCAAATGTTCGCGCACACGAGCCCGCTGGCTCAGAAGCAGATAGCTCTGTGCGACATAGCTGGCGACCGTCTCACGACTGAACGTCGAGTTGAACCGATAAGCGAGATCAGAGACGATCGTGGCTACGCCCGGTGGGAGCGCGGTGGCTGCAGGCGCCGCCGCGGCGGGCTGTATCGACTCGCTCGCCAACAGACGCCCAAATCTCACCCAGGCATCGACCGTCGGCGCCACAGCCCCGGCAGAGTCACGAATCAGCCCTGTCATCCGCAGCGACTTGAGCGCCGCCTCGACTACTCCAGCATCGAGCGCCAGTTCGGCAGGGATATCACCGATCGGCACGTCGGAAGCGAGTGCGCTGAGCACTCGCAGGGTGTCGGGGTTGCCCAGCACCGAGACCTGCGCCGCGCGATCTCGCGCTGACTGCACGTCGAGTGGCCGACCGACGCGGTGTGCCGAGCGATCGTTCACCGGAGGAAGTCCTCAACTGCGCTGCGTCGTGAGGGGCTGACGGACAGCCAGCCCAGCTTTCCGTCCTGCTGCCGCGTGAGGAATTCGTCGTCGAGCAGGATTCGGACGTGGTGGGTGACTGTCGGCTGCCGCAATCCCAGCACATCTGCAAGCTGACCGACGGTCGCGCGCTCGTCGACCGATCCCAGAATGATGCTGAGGATCTGCAGACGTGTGGGGTCAGCGACCGCTCTCAGCGTGCGCGCCAGTTCCTCGGCGGCCCCCCGATCCAGAGCAGCGCCGACGCGCGGCTTGGCTCCGGGTTGAGAGGACATGCAGTCGAGTCTACGGCTCGGCAGGAGTGCGAATCTGTGTCGGCCAGCGACGTCGAGTCAGGCTGCCGAAGGCGGCGGATCTGGGTCGAGCACGTCACCTCCCGCCTCGGCGGCGTGACGTTGGCAGAGTGTCGATACCCACATTCTGATCACGTACTGCTTCGCCGGAGCCCCGCATACCTCGCACGTCTCGGTACTTTCCCACTCAGCCGCACGCACCGCGTCCGCGAACGCCTGATCGAAGTTCGACGGGTCATCGGACGGGTCGGCATAGAAGCTCAGGGCACCAAACTTCGACTTCACCTGCTGCACGACGTAGCTCGGGGCGATGACGGACAGCGTTGCATCGAGTCTCGCCAGCAGCGGGTACCAGCCGGCACCGACTTCCAGCAGTTCTGGCCAGCCTGGAGCGATCCGCTTGAGTAGGCCGCGGAGTTCCGGCGGATATTCCTCGGTCATGTCAACTCTCTCGTTCCGTGGTGGCGGCAATGTCCGTGAGTTCCAATCTTGGTTCGCGTTCGATTCCGCGCTGATGGCGTGTCGCTTCTCGGGCCTGTTGGCGACGCCGCGACCGCTCGCGGAACTCACGTCCAACTCGAAGGCTGCGCATGACGCCGATGTCGAAGCTGATCATTCCCCGACGGCGCCACTCGATTGCCGCGTGGCCGCGGAAACCTGCGACGGCGCGGCGCCGCTGGATGAAGTCCAGGTTCCGCGGCAGGGGGCCAGGGAGTCCGTCGGTGTCCGGCAGCAGGTAGGTGAACAGTTCAGCGAAGGTGGGGCCGGCTGCCGTGCGGCGGCGAGTTTGGGCGATGAAGATCGCCGCGGCCAGCGCCCATTGCTCGGCGGTGTCTTCACCGGTGAAGTCCTCGAACATGAACACCCACTCAGCTGGCGGCGGCGAGTCGATTTCCTGCCACCAGATCGGGTACGACTCGGGCATCTCAACCATCACAATCGCGGTCGCTCGCACGGGCCTTCCCGCGACGCGACCGCCTGTCATCGGGATGGGCAGCACACGTGCAGGGAAGAGCGGAGCGATCCGACGAGGACGAGATTGTTTCGTATGGCCTTC
>NZ_SSDJ01000069.1 GCF_004794465.1 Microbacterium sp. K24
AAGAAGACGTCCCGTCGAGACGACGAGGCCCCCCTCATCCCGATCCTCGCGCGCAAGGTGCGCGAGAGCATATCGACATATGAGCGATCTGATGTTTCACGTGGAACGTCACCTGGCATTTGCTTCGGGATAGCGGTGGAACGAAATGACGGCCGCAGGGCGCGGGATGATCCACCCGCCGAGTTTGACGCCCGCCGATGGGTCTGCCCTCGTGGCGAGAATGTCACGTTGAGGGAGGCTGAAGAGACGCGTAACGGACCGGCCCCGAGTCAGGTTCACAACGGAACACTCAGTTGGTTGAGTGAGACCTCCGCACTGTTCTTGCGAGAGCAGAGCCCTCGGTGCTCGATCCGGCGATCGCTACACCACCTCTCGGGTCGACCCGACGCCGTGACGGGCACGCGTCGTTGCGGAATCCTGAGCTGGGTGATGAAGGGACGACCCGTCAGGAGACGGCAACGGCGGGACCACGCGCATGTTTCACGTGAAACACACCTCCACCCTCGCTGCGGAACATCAGCGGATCATGCTCTCTCCTCAGGCGCTTCCGACATGCCGCACGGAGCGGGCCTCCCCCGTTTCACACCGTCTAGTCAGGTGTGCGCACCCATGTTGATCACACTGCCGCCGGCATCCCTGTAGAAGAAGCGTGTGACGCCCCAGGGCTCCACAGTGAGCGGGTGCACGATCTCCGCGCCAGCAGCGACGGCGCGACGCAAGGCCTCGTGCACGTCATCGACGAAGATCGAGACCTGGGGATTCACCGCGGCAGAAGCATCACGATCCATGATGCTCAGCTGCCGCCCCTGATCATCGGCGAGGGTGACGATCCATCCGTGGTCCATGACCACCGACCACCCCAGCACGTCCCGATGCATTTGCACCGAACTCCGAACATCCTCCACTGTCAGATTGGGAACGACTCTCTCCACCCGCATGACCCCATTACACCCCACGCATGAGGCCGCATTTCACGCAAAGGACTGCGACCCCGACCAGGCGACGAACTCCTGCTCGCAGGGACTTCCGGTTCTCCTCGCCTCGCGCGCACAGCGTCGCTCCCACGGCCGCGGGGTGGGATTGTTCCCTGAGTGAGCATCGGGAGGGGCCCCGCTTGCGGGGAGGGCGCCCGCTCTGCGAATGAAGGGAAGCAATCCCTCCCGGCCCGCGAGAAACCTCACGATCCTGAGGAGCCACAACCATTTTCCACGTGAAACATGATGAGAGCCCCCGGGGCGACCTACCGCACGACCGCCCGTACGACTCGTGTCGTCTCCGGCAGCACTCCCTCACCCAGGACCTCGACGCGCACGTCGGACAGCCGGAACTTCCTGATCTGCTTCTGCGCAGCATCGATCTCGTTGGCGGCGTTCATCCCCTTGAGCAGGGAAAGCTCACCACCATCGCGCACCAGCGGTGCTGTCAGGGGAATGAGCGTGCGCAGCGCGCTGACGGCGCGAGCGGTCACGACATCGAAGCCCTCGCTCGGGCGAACGTCCTCGGCCCGAGCTCGGACGACATCGACATTCGTGAGCGCGAGTGCCGCGACCTGCTCGTTGAGCCAGGTGACACGTCGCTCCATCGGCTCGATGAGCGTCCACTGCACGTCGGGACGGGCGATGGCCAGCACCAGGCCAGGGAGTCCTGCACCCGAGCCGATGTCCGCGACCGATCCATGGAAGAGAGGTGCGGCGATGACGCTGTTCAGGATGTGACGCGTCCAGAGGCGCGGAAGTTCGAGAGGTCCGATGAGGCCCCGCTCCTCCCCCTCACGCGCGAGTGCGTCAGTGAACGAACGAGCGAGGTCGATCCGGTCGCCGAACAACTCCGCAGCGATCTCGGGTTCGACCTCGAGTTCGCCTTCGCCGCCATCCATGGTCACGCAGCCACGCTCCGAAGCAGGTGATGTTTCACGTGAAACATCAACGGCGACGAAGCACCGTGTGCCGGTCCGCACCCTCGCCATATGACTCGGAGACCAGACCGCGGTCAGCCGCGATGTCGTGCACCAGCTTGCGCTCGTAGCTCGACATCGAAGGCAGCGACGCCTGTGACGAACCCTCGTCGAGCTTCGCGGCCGCGGCATCCACCAGCGTCTCGAGCTGACGACGGCGTGTGTCGCGCGATCCGCCGATATCGAGGATCAGACGCGAGAACGAACCCGTGCGGTTCTGCACGGCGAGACGCGTCAGCTCCTGAAGAGCCTGCACGGTGTCGGGAGCGGAGAGCAGCGCAAGGCCGTCTCCCTCCGCTTCCACCGACACGTACGCGCGTCCCTGACGCACATCGAGGTTCAGGTCGCCATCGATATCGGCGATGTCGAGCAGCTCCTCGAGGTAGTCCGCGGCGATGTCGCCTTCGTTCTCCAGCTGCGCCACCGTCGGTTCGGTGGTCTCGGTCACGACCTCGCTCATGAACCGCTCCCCTTCTTCTTCGCACGCTTCTTGCCGACGGGCTGCTGACGCTTCGGTGTCTGAGCCTTGGCCTTCTCGGCCTCTTCGAGCAGTCGCTGCTGCTCCGCCTCGTATGCGGCCATCGGAACGACCTTGCCGGACGAGTCGATCGCCTTGCCGCGCTTCGCCAGTCGCTCTTCACGCGCCTTGGCAGCCTCGGATCCGGGGGTGGGCATCTCGCGGATGACGAGGAACTGCTGTCCCATGGTCCAGAGGTTCGAGATGAACCAGTACACGACGACGCCGAGAGGGAAGAAGACGCCCGAGAAGATGAAGCCGAGCGGCAGCACGTAGAGCATGATCTTCTGCATCTGGTACGCCTGGCCGGTCTTGGCCTCGGGCGACAGGTTCTTCGAGATGATCTGCAGCTGAGTGAAGAACTGCGAGCCGATCATCAGCACCACGAGCGTGACCAGGATGATGATCGCCGTCGTGTTGCCGGCATCCACTGCATTGCCGAGCGTCTCGTGCAGGGATGCGACGTTGAAGAGCTTCGCGTCGTAGAACTCCTTGGTGAGCTCGGCGCTCATGAAGCCGACGCCGCCGATACCGGCCTCCGCGTGCTTCTTCACATCGCTGAGCACACTGAACAGAGAGAAGAAGATCGGCATCTGCACCAGCAGCGGAAGACAGCTCGACATCGGCGTCGTGCCGTGCTTCTTATAGAGACCCATGGTCTCCCGGCTCATCGCCTCGCGGGAGAGCTGATCCTTCTTGCCCTTGTACTTCTCCTGAACTTTCCGCAGCTCAGGAGCGATTTCCATCATCTTTCGCTGGCTCTTGATCTGCTTCACGAACAGCGGGATCAGAGCAGCACGAACAACGATGACGAGACCGATGATCGACAGCACCCAGGTGAGGCCGGATGCCGCGGGCAGACCCACGGCCGTGAACAGCCAGTGCCAGGCGACGAGGATCATCTCGACGACCCACTTGAGCGGCCAGAGGATGGTGCCGATCAGGTCGAAGCCACCCCCGGAAGCCGCGGGGCTGGGTGTGGTGCTGGCGAGCAGAAGGTCTAGACCCACCGTTCAGTCCTTTCGGGAAGGGACGACGAAACCGTGAGCAGTCAGGTCGTAGCGGAAGTGTTCATGCGGACGGACGTCATCGACGCCACCGCGAGTCCAGGGATTGCAGCGGAGGATGCGCCACACGGAGGACAGCGTCCCCCGCACGGCACCGTGCTGCTGCACCGCACCTACAGCGTAAGCGGAACAGCTGGGGTAATACGCACAGACATCTCCATACAGAGGCGAGATGGTCTTGCGGTACGCCGTCAGGAATCCGAGAACCAGATTCCGCGGGATCAGCGGGATGCTGCGCAGCAGATCGCGCGACTCCATCCGAGCCGATCCGACCGACGACGCGGGCAGGGCTGTCATGACGCACTCGCCGTCTGCGCCGGCGCGAGCCGACCGAGACAGCGGTTCACATCCGCCCGGAGTTCGGCGAACGATGCCGTCGCAGATGCAGGAAGGGCACGGATGACGACATCCGTGCCCTCGGGAACGCGCGGCAGCGCCTCCGCGCACACGGCTTTCAGACGCCGGCGCACGGTGTTGCGCACCACAGCGGTGCCCACCTGCTTGCTGACGATGAACCCGAACCGCGCGGCTCTGCTCTCGCCCGTCGGCATCATCGAGGTGATGACGCGCGACCCGCCACAACGCGATCCGCGGCGAACGACCAGTCGATAGTCGCTCCCGCGGGTCAGCCGATACGGGCGGGCGAGCACAGCGGACTACGCGGAGAGCTCGGTGCGGCCCTTCGCGCGGCGGGCAGCGAGGATGCCGCGGCCGGCGCGGGTGCGCATGCGGGCACGGAAGCCGTGCTTCTTGGCGCGACGACGGTTGTTGGGCTGGAAAGTACGCTTCGTCATGGAATCACTCCGGGAATACTGCCACCGGGTTCACTGCGACCGGAGACATGGGGAACTGCCAAAAAAATGGCATAAGTCAACCAAGTAAGGGTACGTCCTGCCAGCGCGCAGAGCAAATCTGCGCGCTTCAGATCCGGTACCCGGCACGAACCGCACAGCCATTATCCACAACCGGGGCGCGCCCGGGGTTCATGACACGCGCGCGGATTTCCCGGGGCAGGTTGCCGTTCCCAGCCGCGGTGACTACCGTGGCAACCGAAGTTATCCACAGGGGCACGGCACGTCGGAGCCCTCACCGAATCCCCGTCCGGAGCGTCATGTCCTCACCAGCCCAGCCCGACGTTCCTATCTGGACCACGGTGCAGGAGCTCCTGGTGGATGACGACAGGGTCACGCCGCAGCTGCAGGGCTTCCTCAGTCTCGCCGTTCCGGCGGGTGTGATGGCGGCGACGCTGTACCTCGAGGTGCCGAACGATCTCACGGCCGCGCAGATCAACAAACGTCTGCGCCTGCCTATCATGGAAGCCCTCTCGCACATCGGCGAGGAGGTCACCTCCTACCGCGTCGTCGTGAACCACGAGCTCGCCGAGCAGCCGACCGCACCGATCGCGGTGGGCGACTTCGGGCGACAGGAGCAGATCCGCGTCGAATCCCCGATGGAGCAGCCCACGCAGCTGCGCCACGAATCACGGCTGAACCCGAAGTACACCTTCGACAACTTCGTGATCGGCCAGTCCAACCGCTTCGCCCACGCCGCAGCCGTCGCGGTCGCCGAGGCTCCGGCCAAGGCCTACAACCCGCTCTTCATCTACGGCGACTCCGGACTCGGCAAGACACATCTTCTCCACGCGATCGGCGACTACGCGCAATCGCTCTACGCCGGCGTCAAGGTGCGCTACGTCTCGAGCGAGGAGTTCACCAACGACTTCATCAACTCCATCGCCAACAACCGGGGCGCCGCATTCCAGGCGCGCTACCGCGATGTGGACATCCTCCTCATCGACGACATCCAGTTCCTGCAGGGTCGAGCCGAGACGCAGGAAGCCTTCTTCCACACCTTCAACACGCTGCACGACCACAACAAGCAGGTCGTGATCACCAGCGACGTCGCCCCGAAGCACCTCACTGGCTTCGAGGATCGGATGCGCAGCCGTTTCGAGTGGGGCCTCATCACCGACGTGCAGGCGCCCGACCTGGAGACCCGCATCGCGATCCTCCGCAAGAAGGCGCAGAGCGAGGCACTCCACATCCCGGACGAGGTGCTCGAGTACATCGCGACCGTGGTGTCGTCGAACATCCGAGAACTCGAGGGAGCCCTCATCCGCGTCTCGGCGTTCGCGAGCCTGAACCGGTCGTCGCTCGACATCTCCCTCGCGCAGACCGTGCTCCGCGACATCATCGACACGGCCGAGGACAACATCATCTCGCCGACCGACATCATCACGGCGACCGCGCAGTACTTCAAGCTGACGGTCGACGATCTCTACGGCTCGAGCCGTTCGCAGCAGATCGCCACCGCACGGCAGATCGCGATGTACCTGTGCCGGGAGCGCACCAGCCTGTCGCTGCCGAAGATCGGGCAGCTGTTCGGCAACCGCGACCACACCACCGTCATGTACGCCTACAAGAAGATCAGCGAGCTCATGAAGGAGCGCCGGTCGATCTACAACCAGGTGACGGAGATCACCACGCAGCTCGGCCGACGCTGAGCGCGTCAGCGGGCACAGGGGACGCGGCATCCGATCCGGGTGCCGCGTCCCCTTTTCTGCGTCCTTGACACGCCCAGGCATCATCCGATAAATGCTTCTATGCACATGTGGATAACTTGTGGATGGTTGTCGGATCGACCGGGACGAATGTGGGCTGAGCGGTCAAACCTGTGGATAACTATCGACACCGCGGAGGGGGGTCGGATGCCGTACACCCGCGGATTCCTCAGGGATTCCACAAGTGACAGCTGTGTAGTTCCCTACTCGCGTCTGCTTTCCACCGACTTATCCACAGAATCCACAGCGGTTAACACTGTTAAGGAGTTAACACTTCTAGGGGGCGATCCGATCACCAGACGGTGGGGACAAGCGGGGTCGAACGACAAAACCTCCGGTCGTAGGGATACGCCGGACTGTGGGGCTAGCATGGGAAGCCCTGCACTGGCAGGACTGACGACGACATGTCACAGATCGATGACGAGGGAGAACCCGTGAGGTTTCAGGTCAACCGCGATGTCTTCAGCGAGGCTGTGTCCTTCGTCGTCAAGCTGCTCCCGCAGAGGAACCCGCAGCCGATCCTGGCCGGAGTGCTGATCGAGGCAGACGGTTCCGGTCTGACCCTCTCGGCTTTCGACTACGAGGCGTCCGCTCGCACCACCATCGAGGCGACCGTCGAGACGCCGGGCACGATCCTGGTCCACGGCCGTCTGCTCTCCGACATCGCCAGCCGGCTTCCCAACGCTCCGATCGAGATCGCCGTCGAGGAAGACGGCGGGATCACCGTCACCTGCGGGTCCGCGCGCTTCACGCTCGCCGCCATGCCGGTCGAGGAATATCCGTCGATCCCCGAGGTCTCCGGATCCTCGGGCGTCGTCCCGGCCGACGACTTCGGCACCGCGATCGCGCAGGTCGGCTTCGCGGCGTCCCGCGATGACGTCACTCCGGTGCTCACCGGTGTGCAGCTCGCGGTGGCGGGGCAGAACCTCAGCCTCGTCGCGACCGACCGTTATCGGGTGTCGATCCGCGACGTGCCGTGGGATGGTGCGGAGGTCGAGGCCACCGCGCTCGTCCCCGCGCGCACCCTGGTCGAGGTCGGCAAGACCTTCGGTCACGCCGGCACCATCCAGATCGCGTTCTCCGGGGCGGGCGAGCGCGAGATCATCGCCTTCACGGCCGGTAACAAGACCGTGACGTCGCTGCTCATCAAGGGCAACTTCCCGCCGGTCCGCCGACTCTTCCCCGAGCAGACCGACCACTACGCGGTCGTCAACACCGCCGACCTCGTCGAGGCTGTGCGCCGTGTGTCGCTCGTGCTCGATCGAGCCGCGCCGCTGCGGTTCACGTTCTCGAGCGACAGCGTCACGATGGACGCGTCGGGCAGCGAGCACGCTCGCGCTTCCGAGTCGGTCGACGCGATCCTCCACGGCGGTGACGAGGTCACTCTCGGTCTGAACCCGCAGTACCTGATCGAGGCGCTCGGCGCGGTGAAGAGCGAGTTCGTGCGGGTCACCTTCACGTCGAGCGACAACGCGAACAAGCTCAGCCCGGTGCTGATCACGAGCCAGACCTCGGTGGATCAGGCCGGTCTCGACTCGTTCAAGTACCTGCTGCAGCCCAACCTCCTCCTCCGCTGACCTTCGCCGCCCTGACGAGATCAGGCCCCGTCGCCGTGACGTTTCGTCTCGCTCCGCTCGCTCAACGACCGGCCCCGACGCCATCTCACGCAGTCGACGAGCGAAGCGAGCCGCTGCCGCCCCTACCCCAACGTTCCTCGGCTTACGCGCAACCGTGTCAATGCGTACAACGTGAGGAGGTCGGGATGCTCCCGGAGTGAGCATCGGGAGGGGCCCGCGCAGCGGGAGGGAACCCGCTCTGCGAACG
>NZ_SSDJ01000070.1 GCF_004794465.1 Microbacterium sp. K24
ATGTCTTTCGGCTGGTGCCTATACGTAGTGATGGAACGCCATCAAAAACCTACGTACCACGCAAGGACGTAAGCACCCGGTGAACCCGTCTTGAAGGGGACCCGCGTAGCAAGGAGCATCGTGTCCATCTAGTTCTAGGTGGACACGTGGACACTATCGAAGAGAGCGCGCCAATACGGCGCCGACGTCGGCATAGCGCCGAGTTCAAGGCCAAGGCAGTGCAGGAGTGCATGCAGCCGGGTGTTTCGATCGCGGCGATAGCCCTGCACCATCGC
>NZ_SSDJ01000071.1 GCF_004794465.1 Microbacterium sp. K24
CGCCCGCTGAGGCCGCCCCTGCCGCAGAGGCTCCCGCCGCAGAGGCTCCTGCAGAGCCTGCTGCCGAGGCGGCGCCCGCCGAAGAGCCTGCGCCGGCTGCAGAAGCCGCTGCGCCCGCTGGAGACGCCAAGGACATCGTGCTCCCCGAGCTGGGTGAGAGCGTCACCGAAGGCACCGTGACGCGTTGGCTCAAGCAGGTCGGCGACAGCGTCGAGGTCGACGAGGCCCTTCTCGAGATCTCCACTGACAAGGTCGACACCGAGATCCCGTCGCCGGTCGCCGGCGTCCTGCAGGAGATCGTGGCCGCGGAAGACGAGACCGTCGCCGTCGGCGCCGTGCTGGCCCGCGTCGGTTCGGGTGCTGCGCCTGCCGCTGCCCCCGCGGCAGAGGCTCCGGCAGCTGAAGCTCCCGCAGCTCCGACCGAGACTCCC
>NZ_SSDJ01000072.1 GCF_004794465.1 Microbacterium sp. K24
AGTGCGACGACCCCATGCCGGTGAGGATGATGCGCTGCTCGGTGCGTTCGGCAGCGCCCAGGCCGCCGGTGTCGCCCACATGGGCGCGCACGCCCTGGGGGCGGCAGCCTACGCGGCGATGGCGGCCGGCCTCGCGCGACCGGATGAGCCCGATGCGAGGGAGAAGGAGATGCGCTGGCAGCTCGAGGTCCTGCGTCCTGAAGCGGCGGCAGCACTCCGCGCTCTGCCGGCGCTCGGCGAAGACACGGCAGGTCCCCTGGGGCCCGGCCTCCTCGCCTCCGGCACGCTCGGCGCCGTCATCCGTCGCATCCAGGAGCACCTCGGGAGGGGCTGACTGCTCCGGTCGCAGAAGACGCCGCGCGCCGACGCCCTGAGCGGCCGAAATCGCGACCGGAGCTAGGCCCCGGCCGCCCCGACCTGCCCGGCCTCGAAGTACGCCGCGAGCCCTG
>NZ_SSDJ01000073.1 GCF_004794465.1 Microbacterium sp. K24
CTCGAAGTTCGGGCCGGTGAACGCTAAACAGGAACGGCGTGCAGACGAATGGGCGGCACTCCGCCTCATCGACCATCGCGACTACCGCGAGGCCGAGCACCTCCGCGACGGCAACGTCTCACTGATCGCACAGGATCTTGACGTGATCGACGAGATCGTCGAGGCCTATCAGAACATCCTGCTCCGCGTCGGCGACGTCGTGTATGAGAAGCCGCGCCTCGGCGCCGGCCAGTGGGAATCCAAGGTCGCGGTCTGATGGCCGGCACGGTCGAGGCATACGACACCAGCAAGGGAACGCGTTACCGGGTGCGGTATCGAAAGCCGGACGGTGCACAGACAGACAAGCGCGGGTTCAGCACTAAACGCGACGCCCGCCTATTCCTCTCCACGGTCGACGTAACGAAGGCGCGAGGCGAATACATCGACCCGACCGACGGGCGACGGCTGGTCTCTGACATGCAGCCGACGTGGGAGCGCGCCCGTCTCGGCACGTTGAAGCCGTCCTCTCGAGCTGCGATGCTCACCGCCTGGCGTATCCACGTGCAGCCCGAGTGGGGCGCACGGAAGGTCGGCACCATCCGCAAGACGGAAGTGTCCGCCTGGATCGGCGAGATGACGTCGCGAAAGTCGGCCCAGACTGTGAGGCGAGCAGTATTCGTGCTCTCCGGCATCCTCGACGTCGCTGTAGAGGACAGAGCCATCGGGACTAACCCGGCCAAGGGTGTAGATCTGCCGGCGAAGCGACGCAAGGAGGCCACCTACCTCTCGCACAAGCAAGTCTCGGCGTTGGTGAGCGAAGCCAAGTACCCCGAGCTTGTCGAATTCCTCGCCTACACCGGGGTCCGATGGGGGGAAGCCGCTGCGCTTCGCATCCGAAACCTGGATCTCCCGCGCCACCGGGCGTTGATCTCCGAAAACGCCGTGATCGTGAAGGGTGTCTACGAGGTCGGCACGCCGAAGAGTGGCAAGAACAGAACGATTGTGTTTCCGGAGTTCTTGGTGCCCGGGCTCCGCAAGCTCGTGGAGGGGCGAGACGGAAGTCACCGCGTGTTCGGCGACGCCCAGCCGCCGAGGTATCCACACGCTACGTCGGGTTGGCTTGTCTCGGCGGTCTCGTCGTGTCAGTTCGACGACCCGTCATTTCCGACCATCACCCTCCACGACCTGAGGCACACCGCAGCCTCACTCGCGATCAGCGCGGGAGCGAACGTCAAGGCCGTTCAGCGGATGCTCGGGCATGCGTCAGCCGCGATGACCCTGGACGTGTACGCCGACCTCTTCGACGAGGATCTCGGGCACGTCGCGGAAGCGTTGGCACGAGCTCGCGAGGCCGCTCTCGAATAAACGTGGGCAAAATGTGGGCAGAAACGAAAATAGCCCCTGGATGATCGAGCTGATGCTCGAATCTATCCAGGGGCTATTCGCTGTCTATATGCGCTCTGAACGGGCTTTCTAGAAGTCCCAGTCGTCGTCTTC
>NZ_SSDJ01000074.1 GCF_004794465.1 Microbacterium sp. K24
GCGAGGTTGTCGATGCGTGTCTTGCCGCCGCGGGCGTGGTCGTGGTTGTGGTCGATGTCGCACCGGTGCACGGGCATGCGACAGCCGGGGAATCGGCAGTGCTGGTCTCGGGCGCGGAGGAACCGGCGCATCTGCTCGGTGGGTGTGTAGGTGTCGGTCTGGGTGACCATGCCGAACCGGTCGAGGAGGAGCCGGGTCCATCCGGTATTCCGCCCGGCGAGGTGTCGGGCGATATCCGGGTGGAGGGGGCCGTGGCCGTCGAGGTCGGCGGGGCGGTCATCGGCCCCGGCGAGGGTGGTTCCGGCGATCGTGACCTGGATGCGGCCCTGGATGTTGTCCAGCCCCGCCCCGTGGACGGCGCTCGGGTCGGCGGCGAGCAGCAGATCCGCGAGCAGATCGGCCTGCACCTGATCCCACGTGCGCGTGTCCGTCACGACATCATCGACGTCGGAGTCGATGTCCGTTCCGAAGTCGATGTCAGGGTCAGTGGCGAACGTGTCGTCGCTGAAGATCGTGCCCCGGTCACGGGCGACGTCGCGGTCATCGTCCCGGTCGACGTCGGTGTCGGCATCGGTATCGGTCTCTCGTGCGGGCTGCTCGCGGGCGCCTTCACGGAAGGCACCACGTGCGCTGCCCGCGTCTCGATTGCCACGGTTCCGGACCACGTGTCGCGCCATCTGCGCCAGCCGGTCGGCGATCGCGACCGCCACCCATTCCGGGAGAACCGCCGTCAACAGGGCGAGTCCGTCCCCGACGGAGCGGACCTTCACCCCCCGCTCGCCCGCGGCACGCGTGTGCCGCTCCGTAACGGTCTCGCCGACCAATGCGGCAGCGACCTGCCTCGCGTGCGCGGCCGTGCGGGCCGCGGTCTCCTGTTCCGCGAACACCAGCACCGCCGCTTCATAGAGCCCCATCACGTCGGCATCCACCCGCCGGTTACGGATCGCCTCCGCGACGATCGCACTCGCCCGGCAGATCTCCCGCACATGCGCCGCACTGACCCGCCCGACCGCGAAAGCCGCTCGCACCGCTGGTAGTTGTTCGCTCAGGGTGCGGGCATCACTGAATGCGAACTCGATCGACCCCTGGGGAATCCGTCCCGCGGCGGAGAACTCCGACACCATCGACCGGTACATCTCGGAGGAGATCACGGCGATACTCACGCCCGCCGGCGCGAGCGTGTTCATCACCGAGCCGCTTCCCGGCTACCTCGCCACAGCGGCGGGCC
>NZ_SSDJ01000075.1 GCF_004794465.1 Microbacterium sp. K24
GACCGCCTCGACCAGACCAGGGAGCTTCGACATGCCCCCAGTTTACCCGCGATCCATCCGACATTCGAAAGTCTGTTCGAAGTATATTGGTCATTCTGGAGCTTGCGAAGGCTTCGGGTAGCGAGGCGAAACGTAGCATCCGTTCCGCATCGAAGGTCCGCATTCGCCCCACACCGAGCGCGGACAGTGACCCCGCAGGTCGACCGTGATCATCGCTCTCGGCGGCCATCCCCCGCACACATGCCGATCCCGGCATCCGACCGACATGCGCCGAGCATCCCCACTGCACATCGCCCGCGACGACACCCCTACCCCTGCTATTGGATATCCCCCAACAGCCCCATCATCTCCTCCCCCATCTCGACCTGGGCGAGCATGATCGTGAACGAGCCGTCGGGGTCGACGAAGAAGTCGGTTCCGAGGCCTCCGGACCAGCCGTAGCGTCCGGCGTGCTCGCCCTCGGTCACGACCGCGACGCCGAAGCCCCATCCCGTGCCGTTCCAGAATCCCGGAAAGAAGCTGTCTTCTGCCTTCGCCGCGGTGGGTACCTGATCGGTGCGCAGCAAATCGAGCAGGCCCGCCTCGACGACGACCTTCCCGTCGTGGATTCCGCCGGCCGCCAGCATCCGTGCAAATGCCGCATAGTCGGATGCCGTCGACACGAGCTCCGCGTGGCTGAGATCGAACGGTGCCGGCGCGACGGAGAAGCCGCCGGCGGCGGGCTCGATCTCGACCAGCACGCCGTTCTCGTCGTGGCGATACCCGGCAGGGAGCCGATGCGCCTGATCGATGGGCACCGTGTAGCCGGTGTCGACCATGCCGAGCGGCTCGAACAGATCGGTCCGCAGGTGCTCCTCGAGGGAGCCGCCGACCAGGCGGGAGAGGAGGATGCCGAGGATGCTGAACGAGTGGTGGTAGCGCCATCCGGTGCCCGGCTGGAAGGCGAGCGGCAGGGTGGCGAGCGCGTCGAGCCAGTCCTGCGCGCCGAGGGCGACGGGTTCCTGCCCGGCCTGCGTCTGGTTGGCGATCATCGCATCCTGCAGGGGACTCGGCGCCGTCATCATGCCGTAGCCCGACATGTTGGTCAGCAGATGCCGCACCGTGATGGGGGTCTTCGCGGGCTCGACGTCATCGAGCGGAGATGTCGGCGTTCGCAGCACCTGGCGGTCGGCGAGCTCGGGCAGCCATCGCTCCACCGGGTCGTCGAGACCCAGACGTCCGTCTTGCACGAGCCGCAGCGCTGCGACCGTCAGGACCGGCTTGGTCATGGACTGGATGCGCACGATCGCATCCGCGCTCAGGTCTCCGGCCGTGACGACGTCGACCCGCCCGTCAGGGGCGCCGGTGACGCCGATGATCCCCGGGGCGGTGCCGCGCGAGACATGGTCTTCGAGGATCGAGAGGAGCGCGTGGGTCATGCTCTCGATTCAAGCGCGGGGGACGGACACTGTCCATGGGGGCCCGTCGGCGTCACGAGTGCTGGCCGCTGTCAGGCGTTGCTCGCGCAAGCGGATGCTCGTCGACAAACAGGTGCCCCTGTGGATCATCCGCGACAGCCACTCGAACGATGCAGAGGATCGCACCCGCGAAGGTGACCATGCCCGGCTCCGTCTCGATCGACTCCAGGATCAGCGCTCCTGTCGCGGCCTCGTCGGCGATTTCGAATCCCTTCGCGTTAGGGACCACCAGTAAGGCACGCTGCTCTTTGGCTTTCAGCGACGCGCACCACGCTTTCGAGAACCACACAGGTCTGCTCGCCCGAGCCGGCACCGGTCTCTGGTCGTACATGACCATGGCGTCGTTCCGCTCCACGACTCCCTGCAGGAAGAAGTCGCCGCCGACGAGCTCGGCGGCCGACAGGTCGAAGCACGGGTCATCGATCTGATCGAAGGCAACGTGCGTCCTACGCGGGCGATCCCTTCACATCTGGTGCGATCGCCGAAACATCTGAAAGAGGTTCCGCGACTCCAAGTTGGTGGCGACGGGCAGCAGAACTTGCTGCGGCATCGAGATATATGCCACTAACCCAGTTAAGTGCGACAAAGAGGGAACCCGACGGGCCGCAGTTTACCCGCCGATACTCGTCGAAACGAATACCTGAATGAGCATGACGCGTAATACCCCCATGCGTGTCGACCACGCGGTGTTGCCTCCCACAGGCAGATGAGGAGGTTAGTAGACGGTCATATAGACGAATAGGACGGCTCCGCCCGCGAAGGTTACGAGGCCGAAAGCAAGGATGACGATACTGGACACGATAATTGATTGTTTTGGCAAGGATTGCTGCCCGATACGATCGACGCGAGCGCGCTTATGCAAATAATTGCGAATTTGCAATATACCCACGATGCAGCCGACCGCACCTAATACCAACATTAGGGCAGTAACGATCGTTGACCATGCACCCATTCGAAGAATGACAGCGACGATTACGGAATCAATTTGAAGCTGATCGGCCCGCTCAGGCAACACAAACCCCAGGCCCAAGAGTAGGACGCCGACTGCGATCTGCACCGCCCCGAGGGCGATGACATACAGTTGGATCGTGGCTTTCGACCCACGGACAACTCCAGCTTCGATCATGTTGGAGGACATGCGATATCGCATGATGATCGAGCCGACCCCTGTTGCTATCGCGAACAACCCAAGTAATCCGAATATCACCGCGATGATTATAGGCATGATTCCGTCCTCAAACTGCGTACCGATGTCTCCGGCAACACTAAAATGCATCTCGAGAAGTCATGAGCCAAACCCCCCCGAAAGCCGCTGAAGCGCCGTTCGACACAAACGGGATCGCCATCGCTGTTGACCCAATAATCCCGGCAGTGTATAGCCAACCTGCCCAACATTTTCCGTCCCAATCATTGCCTATGCAGTCGGTGACGTTCGATGCTAAAGCAAAGGGCAGCGCTGCAACGCCGAGCCCTTTCGACACAACAGCGGCACCGGCGCAAACATGCGCCCCGTAAATGCAGGCGCCGGCCGCAATCGTGCCGAGGGCATTGAGAACGACAGCGGTGATGCCAAACCCTAGCGACAAGCCGTTCCAAATGTCCTTATCAGAGATGGTATCGGTTTCCAGCATCGGAACAGAAGCCGTCGAACGCGAGCGCACGATTTTCGCGGACTGAGCGCGTGAATTGACGGGCGTGATTCTTTTGTTAACTACGCTCACCACAGATTTTGGCATCGGGGTCCTGGAGAATTTCTTTCCGGACCATTTTTCGCCGCTGAGGTCGTGTCCGTTGATTGGGTCAGTCGGCCAAGCATAGTCGTTCGCCCCGCCGCCCTCAATCGGATCCACCTGCAGGAACCGTCCGAGCGCGGGCACATACAACCGTGCGCCCATCTCGACCACCAGCGCAGAGCCCGCAGATTCCGCCGGCTTCAACGCCCCTTGATGCCACAACGTGTTCCCCGCGACCTGCCCCATGTCATCCGTCGCCGCGGTCCCGATCGCGAACGTGACCGGATCCACCGGCTGCCCAAACGGATCCCACAGCATCAGCCGCCCGGTCGTCGTCCCCGTCCGTGTGATGAGGGCGTGCCCATTGAGGTTCGGGAACGACCACGTCACCGTCGACGCCTGCTTCGTCCACGACACCCCACCCGGCAACCCGATGCTGCGTGTCAGGTCGGAGCCGACCTTCTGCCCCCACGCCGCATCCCCACCCGCCGCGTACAGGTACTTCGTCGTCACCGCGGGCGCAGAACCCGCCGGATCCATCGTGCGCGACACGATCCGCCCCGTCGCGTCCCGCGCAATTGCCACCGTCGTGCCATCGTCGTACGTCGTCCCCACGTGCCGGTTCGCCGCGTCATAGGAGAACTGCATGTCCCCGAGACGCTTGGTGTTCCCGCGCACGTCGTACGTGATCTCGGATGCTGCAAGACCATCCGCGACCGTCGTCGCTCCCGGGACCGCACCGGTCACCGTCGACGAGAGCAACCGGTCCGCCCAGTCATAGCAGTACGACGTCGACGTCGTCACCGCGGCTTGCCCCGGCGCCGTCCACACGTCCGTCAGACCGGTCCGGTTCCCCGACATGCCCGCCGCCGTGTTCGGACCACACCCACCCGACGCGCCAAATGCATACGTGAACTGATGCCCCGGAATCGCCGCCGACACCAACCGGCCCGCCGTGTCATACCCATACGTCGATGTGTGGGTCGTCGAACCCGTTCCCGTGGCCTGCTTCACCACACGACCCGACTGCGACCGCACCACGTTATCCGACACGATCTGCCCGGCGACGATCCACTCCTGCGCCACCACCCGCTGCGCCTGATCACGACCAATGCTGTTCAGAGCAGAACCATCCGGGTACACGATCTTCAACAACCGTTGCAACGCGTCATACGTCACGTTCGCCATCTGCTGACCATCGACCGTGACGATCGTCACCTTGCCATCCGCGTCATACGAGTACGCCGTGACGGACGCCGTCCCGCCCGCGGGCGTGGTCGAGATCTGTGTCACGCGGCCAGACGCCGGGTCGTACGACGGCGTCGTGACCGTGCCCCACACATCCGTGTAGCTCACGGTGCGGCCGAGCAGGTCTGTCGCCGTCGTGATCGTCGAGTTGTTCGGTGATCCGGCGACAGCGACGCCGGTGGTCGCGACCGTGTACCCGCCACCGACAGCCCGCGCCGTCTGCGTCGTCGTGCTCGAGATCGTCGGGACCCCGGTCGGACCGACAACACTCGACGAGACAGTGCGACCGCGGCTGTCGAAGCCGATGCACGACCAGGCCGTGTCACCGGTCGTCTTCGTGCCGACCGTGCGACCCCACGCGTCATACGCGTACTCCGTCGTGATCGCTCCACCCGAAGCCGGAGTCGGCCCAGTGACAGACTTCGTCATACCGAACTGCCGCGTCCCCGCAGGAATGCCGCACACGGCCGGCGCGGTCTCAAGATCGCCGTAGTACGTGCTCGTGGTCTTCGCGGTCGCCGGAGCACCGGCCGCTCCACCTGCTGGGAGCGTGCGCGTGAGTCGTCGCAGCCACCCGGCAGCACCCGGCTGCTCGAACGACGTGGCCGTCGTCAGCGCGAGACCGTCGGGATCAACGGTCGACGCCGTCGCCTGACCCAGCCACGGATGCTGATACGTCACGGATGCCGTCGTCGACGGGGCCGCCGCATCGGGCATCGTCGTCGAGTCATCTGTCGTCGTCCGCGTCACCAGACCGTAGTCCGGACGCAGCGCCGTCCCCGGCACCACCGAAGCCGTCGTGCCCGACGACGGAGTGCGCCACTTGAGCTGCAACGACGCACCACTCGCATCATCGCGATACTCCACACGGATACGGCGCGTCTCGCCCGCCGCGACCGTGATCGGTGTTCCGACCCGCTCCAGTGCACCGGTCTCCCACTTGTCGGCCACGAGCGTGTCACCCACCCACACCCGAGCGCCATCGTCGCTGTTCGTGACGAACGTGTACTGACCCGCGGCCGGGAACGTCACCAGACCCGTCAAACGGAGCGACCAGTTGTCGACCGCGATACCAGCACCGGGCGACACCGCACCCCAGTTCCGGTCGACCGATCCGCCCGCACCGCCAATGCCGAAGTCGATCAACGCCGGCTTACCGCTCAACGTGGGGTTCGCGTAGTACGTCGCCTGGAGCCCCTGCATCCCGCCGTCATACGTCGTCGACGTGTGAGCCGGAAGGATGCCGCAGCCGCTCGCTCCGACCGGATTCGCCACAGGCCATCCGCTCGCCTGGAAGCACGCCGCCGGCGCCGGGCCGAACGAATCCGTCGCACGATCCGTCGCCGGATCGTAGATCGTCGTCGACTTCAGACCTGTCGAGCTCGTCGATGAGAGCACCAGGTCCTTCGTCGCATGCCACTGCTGCGCGGCCGTGACACCGAGCGGGCTCGCCGACGACGTCTGCCGCCAGACCGCGTCGTACGCGACCGTGCTGGTCGAGTTCGCGACGCCCTGCGTCGACACCGTCGAGGTGCGGCCTACGAGGTCGTAGCCGTAGTTCTTCTGCATCCGCGGCGCCGTACCGCCGTCCGCAGAGGGCAGCGTGACCGCGGACACACGGTCGGACGCGTAGGTGATCTCTGTCGTCGTGGCTGCGGTCCCCACAGCCGTGTTCGTCGCGAGCAGGTAGTCGCTCGCCGCCGAATCCTGAACCGACTTCAGCACCCCGCTGGCGTCGTACTGGAACACCGTGCGCTCGGCACCCGGATCTTCGATGATCCACAGCTGCCCGTTCGCGTAGTAGAGGTTCGTCGTCGGCGCCGCACCACCGTCGAGCGTCGGATACGTGATCTGGCACAGCTGTCCAGTCCGTGGGGCTTCATTGCTCGGTGGCAGCGTCGGGCAGGCGGTCTGCGCTGCGTTCTGATAGACGAACGAAACCTTACGGAGGTAGTTCGAGCCGTCCTTCGACAGCGGATCGACGATCTCCTTGACCGTGCCGTCGGAGTTGTAGACCATCACGGGTGCCGCAGGCTTCTGGCCATCAGCAGGTGACGTCGCCGACTCGACCGTGCCGTTGGCGGCGAACTGCGTCACCGTGCCGTCTTCGTCGGTCATGACGACGCGGCCGACACCGTCAATCGACACGACGCCGTACTCGCCCGCAGGAGGAGTGAAGCCGCCGTTCGACGTGCGGGCGTAGGTGTGCGTGCCGCCGGCCATGTCGGTGAGCACCACGGCCTGCGCCTCGATCGACGCCTTCGCCCAGCTCGACGCCGCCCCCGCGATGGGGGTGGATGTGGTCCAGCCTTCGTGCAGGGTCGTGCGCTGCGTGTTGAACCACGACGCGGGCACGATCACCGGCCCCGCACTGTCGGCGAGATCGTCCGCCCAGAGTTCGACATGGGCGTTCGCGGTCGCCTCGTAGTAGTCGAGCTGGATCGGCACCTGCGCGGTCGTCAGGTTCTGTGCACCCGACCACTCCACCTCGGTCGTGCCGCCGGTCCACTTGTCGAGCGCTGTGGCACCGTTGAGCCGCAGGCGCACACCGTCGTCGTGACGCACACCGAGCTTCCACTGGCTCGACGCATGCGGCATCCGGATGAATCCGTTCCACTGCGCCATGTAGTGGTCCGCGGCGAGCGCCGGCCCGGGACTGCCCGCTGCCCAGTCGAAGGACAGCGCAGCATCCGTCCGCACCATCAGCGGCGTCTTGCCCGTGAACGTGTAGCCCGCGGGCGTGGTCGGGATGTTGCCGAGCGTGTCGCGACCGTCGTAGTACGACCCGACCAAACCTCGCAGCGCGTTGGCGCCCTGCGAGTTGTAAGCGAAGGCCATGCCGATAGGCCCGCCGAGCGTGCTCACCAGAGGTGAGGAGAACGAGAGGTTCGCGTTTCCGTTCGCGAGGTTCACGGTGACCGGGCCCGTCGAATCGAACGGCGAGGGCCCGGACGAGCCGAGGCGCATGTCGACCTTGATCCGTTTCACCCACGCCGGTGTGACGTTCTTGCCGACCCCGTCGGTGGGTTGCACGACCCACGAGTAGATGTTGCCGTCGCGGAGAGTTCCTTCTGGCACCGTCCAGCGGACCTTGCCGTCGCTACCGGCCGAGATCAGGCCGGAAGTGAAGACCGCACCGGACTTGCCGTCCGCGCCCGTCGCGATCTTGAACTCGTACTTCACCTCGGCGCCGACGGGGAAGTTGTCGGGGTCGGTGACAGCGTCCACGACGAGCGTGGGGGTCAGTGTAACGATCGTCTCGGGCAGGCCGGTCGCGTTACCTGGTGTCGCCGTCGCGACCGGCGGCGTCGGCGGGACAAACTGTGTCGTCAGCGTGCGCACAGCGGTCGTGATCTGCGTGCTCTGCCCCAGCCACGTGTCATGTGCGTCCTTCGTCTTCGCACGCCAGTAGTAGGTCGTGCCAGGAAGGAGCTTGCCCTCCGGGACAGTCACCGTCTTGGGCTCGACCCAACCGCTCGACCACACCGGACTGGACATGTCGGCGTTCGCCGACACCTCGAACATCTGCGCCTGCGCCGGCGAGTGCGGCGAGGAGTTCGTCGTCGACACCGACAGCGTCGGCGTCAGAGACTGCCCAGTGACACCGTTCGCGGGAGCTGTCTGCGTGACCGTCGGATAATCCCAGTACTCGATGTACATCGCCGTGGCGATCTTCTTATAGGTGTAGTCCGAGCTCTCCCACCCTTGGATATGCACGGGGATCGCGGCATAGTTCAATCCGAAATAGTTAACGATGAAACGCCCGATCCCCTCACCGGATGTGTAGTTGGCGCCCCCGTCGAGGGAGAAGTCGGCCAGCCAGTCCCCGCGGCAGTTGTAGCAGTCGCCCGTGCCCTTATTCACGGCCGCACCGTAGCCGATGGTCGTTCCCTGACCCGCGTACACCGCGTACAGCTGCGCGTTCCCGAGGAACTTCTTGTATGCCGGGGTCACATCGAACCACGTATACGTGCGCCAGAAGACGTTCTGGTTGTTCTGCCGGGTGTTGCCGATGTGGGACTGGTCCATGTAGACCGCGCCGTCGGACTTGAACGAGCGCTGATGCGGAGGACCCCATTGGAACGTCGGGTCGACGGACACGGGATAGACGCGCTCGGAAGCCTTCAGCCATTCGCTGTCGACCTCGATCGAGTACTCCCACGCACCATCCGCGGCTTGCACCAGGCCGACCGTCGGGTTGATGAGCGCTGGTTCGCGCATACCCTCCTCACCGGAGGAGTCCCACACGACCGGGGTGGGAACGTGCATGACCACGGCACCCTCCGCGTTGTGCAGTTCCAAGACATCGTGGTCGGCGAGCACCGGCGTCAGATCACCGACGTCGATGCTCCAGGTCCACTTCGCCGCAGACTTCGGAGCCTTCGCGAGGACGAGAGTCTCCTTCACCCCGCCCGGCTCGACCTGATACTCCAGATCGATCCCCGCCCGCACGTCTTCGAAGCGCAGCAAGTCGGTGGTCTCGCCATCCGTCGAGTCCGCCTCAGCACGGCTGTCAGCGCTGCCGTCGAGCGAGAACGACACCTCATGCCCGTCCGACTCCAGCGAAACCGCCGTATCAGAGTCCGCACGGTCGGAGAACGACGGCGAGAGCGGGTGGTCCTCGGCGGTCCAGCGAGACCCGTCCTTCGTCACCTCAGTGGAGATCTCCTCCCAATCGCCGGCCTCATCGAGGAAGTTCAGCGGCTCGGTCGATTCCTTGCGGATCGTCGAACCTTCCTCAGTCTCGACCGTCGTCGAATAGGTGTCCTGCGCGACGACCTCGCCCTCTTCTGCGCGTTCGGCGATCGCAGCGCCGTCGTTGTCGGTCTTCTGGAATACCGTCGCTTGCCGAGCTGGAGTCGTCACCGGTGCGACGGGGTCCGCTGTCGGGACGACGAACTCACCCTCGGGCATGTCCGGCGCGGGCTCCTCGGCCGGAGCCTCAGGCTCGCCACCCAGACGCTCGACGTCTTCTTCAGACAGCCCGCCGTTATCGGGGATGTCACGATTCTCGATCGGGGCGGATGCCGGAGCACCGGCGCTCACCCCCTGCACGATCATCGCGTCGGCGACCGCCGCGGAATCAGGAGCGATCACGATGAGCGCAGCAACAAGGAGCGAGGCGACAACGCCTCGAGGACGACCGACCACAGGCGGACCCTTCGAAGGATGAGCTGCGGAGGGTGTTACTGCCGCATAGCAAAGAAATAGCGGATACCGAGGTACCGCCGCTATGGGCAGTCGATAACGAGTTCATCCCTACACAGTTGGCAGGAGAACTGTGAAAGGTCGTGACGCCCTGCCGACTAGACCAGGTCGCTCAACCGGCGAACTTTGTACGGCGGCAGTCATCTCGTCTGGGAGACTCGACGAACTTCCCCTCGATTGCAGGCCTGACCAGTAGCCGCGAGCGATGCCGGTTGAGCCCAGGAGTGCATCAGGCATCGGGCGGTGCCGCGCGAGACATGGTCTTCGAGGATCGAGACGAGCGCGTGGGTCATGCCCTCGATTCAAGCGCGAGGGACGGACACTGTCCATGGCGCCGTCAGAGCGATGCCTTTCCCAAGCCACTCCGGCTACGCGAGCCCGATGCCGATGAGTAGGACAAGATCCGCGACTGCGTAGGTGACCGCGTACTCGACGATGACTCGCCGACGCTCTGCGGGAAGGTTGGGCGGCCCCGTTTCTGTCGTCCACGCACCTGTTGTCAGATCTTGAGGACTGGTCGCTTCGCGGTTCACGAATGAATCTGCAGCGTTTCTCACGCGGACGCGGCCGAATATCAGCCGGCCTACAGCGACCGATGCCAGAGCAAGACCGAGCCCGATGATCAGTGCCCCCGGCGCAGACCAACCCGTAGCCGGAATGCAGCGTTCTATCCAGTCGAATAGCGAATTTCCGATGGGAAACAGAGCCGCGATACCGGCAAGACCCGGGACCCAAAGAGGCGTCGCGTTCGCAAGACCGCTCCGGAAGCCACCAGCTTCCCTATAGACGGCCCGCATCAGCATCACCAACCAGGAACTCAACACGATCGACGCGAGTCCGAACCCGAGGGCCGAGATATACGAGAACCCCGCCGCAAAGCAGCTTGAATCCATTTGCGGCATCACCGGTCGTCGAACATGACGGAGCAACGCGAATCGACGAGGCTCTCGACCTTCATCCTCGACGCGATCCCGTCTCCGCACCGGCCCACATGCGGACTCCGATGAGAACGAGTCCTGCGGCAACGCTCGCCGCACCCAACGCCAACATGGCGAGACCGCCGACCGATGCCGACACGGCCGAACCCCAGATCGTCAGCACCACTCCGATGGCGAGGAGCGCCCAGACGTATAGGCGGAGAGCGGTCGAGTTATTCACGAGCGCGAGTCTAGCGAGCACACCGCGTGACTCATCGACCTCCCCGACCCGAGAGCCCATCAGCGCACCCTCTACCGCTTCCCCGCGATCTGCCGTCCGACGATCTCGCGCATGATCTCGTCGGCGCCGCCGTAGGTGCGGTGCACATGGCGTCGAAGGAAGGCGCACGCGATCGGCGATCCTGTTATGTGCCCGCAACCACCGTGCAGGTGGACGCCGGGAGAGCGTCTGCGTGAAAGCCGAGCAACGATTCCACTACTCGTCTTTACATTAAGCAAACCTTAGTAACGCATGCGATAATCAGCTTATGAGCGTCTCGATCGACCGCAAGGGCGCCGCAGAGGCGTGGCCCGCGCACGCGGTCGAGATCCTCCCCTGGCGACAGCAGGCCAGAGGCGGCACTCGCGCGGACCGCATGATGTCGTCCGTCGAAGCGACGATCCCGCCGATGATCGCGCATCTCGACTACACGCCTCCGCCCTCCGTAGCTGTAGCCACCGAGCAGGCGATTCTTGCCATCGCGCAGGCCGACACCGACGCTGATGGCCACTCGGCCGCACTGAGCCGATTCATGATCCGCTCGGAGTCGGTCGCCTCTTCGAAGATCGAGCGCATCACCGCGACCTCGGTCGACTACGCCAAAGCACTGGCGGGCAACCGTTCGAACGCCTCTGCGACGAGCATGGTCGCGGCGAGCACCGCCTTGCACGGGCTCGTCACCAGCGTCGATGAGGAGCGATTCGATCTCGACCGTGTGCTCGCCGCACATCGCGCGCTGATGAAGGATGATCCGCTGGAAGCTGCCTACGCAGGCCGTCTGCGCGATATGCAGAACTGGATCGGCGGCAGCGACCACTCGCCACGCGACGCGCTCCACGTGCCTCCGGCTCCCGAACGAGTCGCCGCACTGATGGGCGACCTCATCGCATTCCTCAACCGCGATGACATCCCTGTGATGGTGCAAGCGGCGATCGGACATGCGCAGTTCGAGTCGATCCATGCGTTCACCGACGGCAACGGACGTATCGGGCGAGCGCTCGTATCGGCCGTCCTGCGGCGCCGCGGAGTGACCCGGAACACCGTCATTCCCCTCGCGAGCGGGCTGCTTGCTCGACGGGAGGACTACTTCGCCACCCTCGGAGAATATCGACGCGGCCGGCCGGACGCGGTGATCGAGCTGTTCGCGCGCTCCGCACGAGCAGCCGCCCTGTGTTCTCGCGAGACGATCGCGCGCATCACCTCGATGCCCGCCGAATGGAAGGCAGAACTGCGTCCGCGCGCCGGATCGGCCGTCGCCGCGCTCATCCCGGCGTTCTACGACCACCCGGTGATGGCAGCATCCGAGATCGAGCAGCGTTCGGGCTCATCCGAGCAGCAGACCTACAAGGCGGTGAACCAGCTCACCGAAGCAGGATTCATCCAGGAGATCACCGGACGCAAACGCGACCGAGTGTGGGTGGCTTCCGAACTGCTGGCCGAGCTCGACGACCTCGATCGTCGCATCCAGTCATCGATGGCCGACTAACACAGAGAAACGCACGCCCAGAACCTCCCGGACATGCGTTCCCTGGAATCAGTGCACTCCCTACCGCTTCCCCGCGATCTGCC
>NZ_SSDJ01000076.1 GCF_004794465.1 Microbacterium sp. K24
CCTGGCACAGCCCCCTCGGCCGCGACTACACCGACAAACCCACCCACCGCGTCATGTTCATCTGACCCGGCGCCACGCCCGCGGAACGGCCACCGGCGCCAGACCTCACCAACCCAGCAGCGCGAGCACGCCGGTGGCCGCCGCGGCAACGGCGCCGGTCCACAACACGATCGCGACGACCTGCCAGAGGATGACCCACTCCTTGCGCACGCCCGAGGCGACGAAGAACGCCGCCGTCAGCATCGTGGGCAGGGCGAGCGGCGCGATGAGGCTCGCACCGGGAACACCGAATCGCACCAGCCAACGCCGAAGCTTCGCCTGACCCTTGGAGCGGCGATTCTTCTGCTCGTCAGCGTCAGCCTCGACGGTCGTGGTCGAACCCGCACCCGCAGTCGACTCCGCGAGACCTGATGCACCACTGCCCGCAGTCTGCGCTGCGGCCTTCTGGGATTCCGCACGGTCGGCACGGCGTGCGACGACGCCGCCCCGGATACGCGAACCGAGCAGGACGACGGCGACGACGCACAGGATGTTCCCTGCGATCGCGGCGACCGCCGCGACGATCGGGTTGATGCCGGCGATGATGCCGAACGCGGCGGCACCCTCGCCCTCGATGTACGGAATCGCCGCGACGAGCGCGACCATCACGGGCTGGAGGAACTCGGGAACCTGGTTGATGAAGTCCTGCAGCCAGGGATACGGATTGTCCATGTCTCATCTCGTTTCGAAAGGCGGATGAGATGTAGTCAAGACCGTGTTCTCAGAACAGGGTCAAGCGCCGACCGATCCGGCTTCATCCCCTTGACCCTGTTCCGGGAACAGGGTCTTGAATGGGTCCAGACGTGACGAAAGGAGTCGAGAGCAGATGGCATGGAGCACACGGGAACTGGCGGATCTCGCCGGGACGACCGTCAACACGGTGCGGCACTACCACCGCGCGGGGCTCCTCGAGCAACCGGAGCGAATGTCCAACGGGTACAAGCAGTACCGCGCGCGGCACCTCGTGCGGCTGCTGCAGATCCGTCGGCTGCGCGACCTCGGGGTGCCGCTCGCGCAGATCGAAGCGGTCGGGGTCGCGAACGGGGCGGATGCTGCGCAAGCCGCACAGGCGCTGCGGGCGATCGACGCCGACCTCGCCGCGAGCATCGAGCGACTGCAGCGGGCGCGCGCCGAGATCCGGGCGATCCTTGACGGCGGGACCGCGACCGACGTTCCCGCCGGCTTCGAGGGGGTTGCGGCGACGATGTCCGACGCGGACCGGTCGCTCATGCTCATCTACGAGCAGCTCTACGACGAGTCGGCGATGAACGACCTTCGGCAGATGGTCCAGGCCGAACCCGACGAAGCGGGCACCGAGTTCGACACTCTGCCCGCCGATGCCGACGATGCCACCCGCCAGCGCCTCGCCGAAGCGCTGGGACCGCAGCTCGCCCAGCACCTGTCCGACTTCCCCTGGCTGCTGCAACCCGCCGAGCACCTGTCGAAGAGCGAGCGAGTGACCCAGGAGACGTTCGTGGAGACGTACACCGAGCTCTACAACGAAGCGCAACTGAACGTCCTCGTCCGCGCCGCCGCCCTGGCCAACGAACTGATGGCTGCGGATGCCGCAGCAGACGATGAAGCACACGATGAAGGAGAAGACCGTGCCGAGTGACCTCGAACGCATGTCGGCAGAACCTCTGCTGGTCGAAGATACGCTGCTGCTGCTCTTCCAGCCCGATTCCGGAACAATCGCCGGGGAGAACATCCTCTTCTACGTGCTCGGCGGAGCAGTCCTCAGCGACCTCGCCCTCGCCGGGCGCACGGAAGCGCAGGAGAAGACCCTCTCGACGCGTGTCGAGGCCACCGGCGACGGCCCGCTGCCGGACGCGCTGCTCGACCCGGCCTGGGAGTTCCTGTCGCAGAAGCCGCGCGACGTGCAGACCGCCCTCGCGGCGATCGGCCCCGAGCTGCGCGGTCCCGTCCTCGATCGACTCGTCGCTCGCGGCGATCTGAACCGCGAGAAGGGGAAGACGCTCGGCATCTTCCCCTCGACGAAGCTCACTTTGGGGAGCGGGCGACGGGCGGCGCTGATGGACCGGGTGCGCGCCGCACTGGTCGACGGCGAGACGCCCGATGCCCGGACCGGGGCCAGCATCGCCCTCCTCTCCGCGAGCGGCACGCTGCCGCAATTCCACCGAGAGATCCCCTGGAGCGGCGAGGTCTACACCCGCGGCAAGGAGCTCGAGCGCGGCGACTGGGGTGCTGCCGCGGCCTCGTCCGCCGTCACTCGCACGATGAACGCGATCATCGTCAACGCGGTGATCGCGGCCACCGTTCTGCCGCGAGGCTGAGCACCGGCGGCGGATCGCTGGGTCGGTCCGCCGCCGGTGGAATGTGAGCTGCTCAGCTCTTGCGGCGCCCCCGCACGACGACGAGGCCGAGACCGAGCAGCAGGAGCAGGACGCCGATGACGACGATCCAGACCGGCAATGCCCCGCCGGTCGCCGGCAGGATCGTGACCAGTCCGGCATCGATCGTCGAGTTGATGAACGACGCGAGGATCGTGCCGTCTGCACCCGTCACCAGCCTCATGTCGGCGGAGTTGGCACCGAGCGAGAACACCGGGGTGCGCCCCGAACTCATCGGATTGGAGTCCTCATCGCCGCTCGCGCCGGTGGTCGTGAACCGGTACCCCGCCGGCAGGTCGGTGAACTGGATGAAGTAGTCGCCAGCGAACAGGCCGTCGAACAGGTAGTGCCCGTTCGCGTCGGTCTTCACCGGGGCGACGACGTCTCCCCGCCAATTCCGGGCCGGCGTGCCATCGGCGTTCCGCAGCGTGACGGTCATCCCCGGAACCGGCTTCTCACCGGCATCCCGGCGGCCGTTCGCGTTCGTGTCGAACCAGACGACGTCACCGACGGCGAACAGATCCTGCGCGATACCGAGATCGATCGTCGGGTTGATCTGCGCGGCTCGGCTGACCCCGTCGGCCGCCGTCACCGCACGGACGTCCGTTCCGCCGCCGCGGAGAGGGAACACCGGGGTGAGGCCGCTGACATCGGGGTTCGAGTCATCCGCGCTCGAGGAGCCGGGCGCCGACTGCACCGTGGGGTGGAAGCCCGCCGGCCAGTTCGAGAACTGCACGCGGTAGTCCCCCGGCACGAGACCGTCGAAGACGTAGTGGCCTTCGGCATCGGTCACGACCGGAGCGACCGGTGCGCCGTCCGCGCCGAGGGCAGGAGTGCCGTCGGCGTTGAGCAACGCCACCGTCACGCCTTCGACCGGCGTCTCGTCGGCGCCCTGCCGGCCGTCGCGGTCCTTGTCGACCCAGACATAGTCGCCCACGGCCAGCAGCGGGATGAGTCCGGCATCGATCGTGCGATCGATCCGCTGCGCGACGGAGGTGCCGTCGCCGACGGCGACCGGCGTGGTGTTGTCGCCGGCCGGACCGAGCACGAACGGCGGTGTCACGCCGTCGGGTGCCGGGTTCGAGTCGCCGAGCGCATCGCCGGAGCCCTGCCGCGTGAGCTGCAGGCCTGCAGGTGTCTCGGTGAACGACACCGTGTACGTTCCCGGCGGCAGGCCGTCGAACACGTAGTGCCCCGCGTCATCGGTGCGCACCGCAGGCACCGGGTTCCCGTTCAGGTCGTTGACCGGGTTGCCGTCGGCATCCATCAGCGTCACCAGCACACCGGCGACCGGCGGCTCATCGGCATCCTGACGCCCGTCTCCGTCATTGTCGAGCCAGACGAAGTCCCCGACCGCGAAGGCCTGCGTGAAACCGAAGTCGACCGTGAGCAGATCGGCGGCGTCACCGCCGGGTCCGTGGGCGCCGGCGCCGATGGCATCCGCGTCCACGTCTCCCGTCGGGTTGTCGCGCGTCAGCGAGACGACACCCGACGTGATGCCCGTCGTCGCCGGACTCGGCGAGTTCACGCCCTTGTCGGCGTTGTTCGCGGCAGGGTCCGCCGAGGTCGGCGACGACGAGAACCAGTCCTGCAGAGGCGCGCCGGCGCCGAAGTTCGATGCCGCGACCCGTACCTGGTAGTCGCCGGCCGGCAGGCCGTCGAAGCGGTAGAAGCCGTTCTCATCGGTCGTGGTCGTGACGGGTGACCCGCCGATCAGGAACGGGTCGCCGGCCGCATCGAGCAGCTCGACCACAGCGCCGACGACCGGCTTCTCGCCGTCGTCGTACGCCCCGTTGTTCGCTTCGCCGCTGCCGGTGCCGGCGTCGAACCAGAGCCGGTTGCCCAGCGAGAGGCCGGGCACGAACCCGAAGTCGGCCGTCAGGTTGTCGAAGGCGTCGCCGAGCGGCCCGTGCGCGCCGGCCCCGACCGCTCCCGCGTCGAGGTCGCCGAGCGGACGGTCGGCAACGCCGAGCGTGACGGGACCCGACGTGATCCCGGTGGTCGCGGGCGAGAGCGAGTCCTCGCCCTTGTCGCTGTTGTTCGACGCGGTGTCGAAGGCAGCGGATGCGCCGGTCGACGAGAGCCACGATCGCAGCGGACCGTCGGCGGCGAAGTTCGATGCCGCCACCCGCACCCGGTAGTCGCCGGGCGCGAGGTCGTCGAACCGATAGAAGCCGGCGTCGTCGGTGGTCGTCGTGCCGACGACGTTCCCTGCGGCGTTCAGCAGTTCGACGGTCGCACCCGCCACGGGGGCCTCACCGGAGTCGTACTGACCGTTGTCGGTCTGCGCACCCGGACCGGTGTCCTTCCACAGCCGGTTGCCCAGCGAGTAGGTCGGTCCTTCGACGACGATCGGCGTGCTGTCGTCGTTGTTCGACGGGCTGCCGGCGGCCGGGACCGGATCGCCGTTCTCGTACTTGTTCGGGGTCGCGCCGACCGGGATGGTCTCCGGCGTCCGCTGGTCGGGCGAAGGTTCGACGACCGCGAAGTTGACCAGGGTGCCGGGCGTCTCGGTGCCGACCGTCGCCGTCACCGTGATGGGCGAGGCCGCATCTCCGGACGCGAGATCGTCACCGAGCCAGCGCAGCGTGACCTCGGGACCCGTTCCGTCGACCAGCTCCCAGTCCGTGCCGGTCGCCGAGACGAACGTCAGCCCGTCGGGGAGCAGATCCGAGACCGTGAAGCCGGTCACGGCGGTGCCCGGTCCGTTGTTCGACGGCGTGAGCTCGTAGGTCACCGTCTGGGTCGCCTTGTACGGCGTGGTCTTCGAGGTGAGCTGCTTGTCGATCGTCAGGTCGTACGGCTGGATGAAGCCGAAATCGACCGTCAGGTTGTCGAAGCCATCGCCGAAGGGCCCGTTCGCACCCGCACCGGCGGCACCCGCATCGACCTCGCCGGTCACACCGGGCTGCAGGTCGATCACCGCGGAGGTCACTCCGGTCGCCGAGGGATCGGAAGCATCGACTCCCTTGTCGGTGTTGTTGCTCGCTGCGTCGAAACTGCTCGAGGTCACGGTCGACGAGACGTAGTCGGCGAGCGGGCCGCCGTCGGCGAAGTTGCTCGCGGCCACGCGCACCCGGTACTGACCGGGCTCGAGGCCGTCGAACCGGTAGAAGCCGTTCGCATCGGTCGTGGTCGTGATCGGGTCGCCATCGAGATCGAGCACCGGTGCGCCCGCCGCGTCGAGCAGCTCGACGAGGGCATCGGCCACGGGGTCCTCATCCGGGTCGGCGATCCCGTTGTTCAGGTCGCCACCGGCGCCCGTGTCGAACCAGAGCCGGTTGCCGAGGCTCATCGCCGCGACGAGACCCGCGTCGATGGTCGGATTGATCTGCCGCGCAGCCGTCGTACCGTCGCCGGGTTCGACGGGCCGGGTGTCGTCGCCGACCGCCAGCGTGAAGACCGGCGTCAGTCCGGTGTCGTCGGGATTCGAATCGTTCGACGTCGTCGACCCGTCGGCGGATGCCGTGGTCGGCACGTAACCGGCCGGGAAGTCCGAGAAGCGGATGCGGTAATCGCCGGGCACGAGGTTGTCGAAGACGTAGTGGCCGTTCGCGTCGGTCGTGGCGGGGGCCACCGGGTTGCCGTCGCCGTCGAGCGCCGGGGTGCCGTCGCCGTTCAGCAGGGTCACCGTGACGCCGACGACCGGGCGCTCACCGGCATCCTGGATGCCGTCGCGATCGCGATCGAACCAGACGAAGTCGCCCACGGCCAGTCGCTCGACGAAGCCGAAGTCGACGGTGAGGTTGTCGGAGGCGTCGCCGTTGGGGCCGTGATCCGCAGCGCCCGAAGCGCCGGCATCCACGTCGTCGTCCGGCTGCGCGCCCAAGGCGAGCGTCACGGTCGCCGACACGACACCGGTCGCGGCCGGGTTCGGCGCATTCACGCCCTTGTCGTCGTTGTTCGTCGCGGAATCGAACGCTGCCGAGGTCGGCGTCGAGGAGAAGTATCCGGCCAACGGGGCACCGGCGGCGAAGTTCGACGCGGCGATCCGTACCTGGTAGTCGCCGGCAGGAAGGTCGTCGAAGCGGTAGAAGCCGTCGTCGTCGGTCGTCGTCGTCACCGGGTTGCCGTCGGCGTCGAGCACCGCGGCACCCGCACCGTCGAGGAGCTCGACCACGGCACCCGCGACCGGCTGCTCGCCGTCGTCGACGGCTCCGTTGTTCGCCTGACCGGCCGCGGATCCGTTGTCGAACCAGAGCCGGTTGCCCAGCGAGAGACCGGGAATGAAGCCGAAATCGGCCGTCAGGTTGTCGAACTGGTCGCCGAACGGTCCGTTCGCGCCCGCTCCGTTCGCGCCGCTGTCGACCTCGCCGGTGACGCCGGGCTGCAGATCGATGACCCCGGAGGTGACGCCCGTCGCGGCAGGATGCGGCGCATCCTCGCCCTTGTCGCTGCTGTTCGATCCCGCATCGAACGCGGCCGACGCGCCCGTGCTGGAGAGGAAGTGCGCGAGGGGTCCGCCGTCGGCGAAGTTGCCCGCGGCGACGCGCACGCGATACGGCCCGGCTGCCAGCGCGTCGAAGCGGTAGAAGCCGTCGGCATCCGTCGTCGCGATCAGGGGCGCACCGTCGTCGCCGAGCACCGGGTTTCCGTCGGCGCCGAGCATCTCGACGATCGCACCCGCGATCGGCTGCTCGCCGGCGTCGTACTGCCCGTTGTCGGTCGCGGCCCCCGCACCGGTGTCGAACCACAGGCGGTTGCCGAGGCTCAGCGTCGGGGCGAGCACCGGGATCTCGGCACTGTCGTCGTTGTTCGAGGGACTGCCGGCGCTCGGCGTCGGGTTGCCGTTCTCGTACTTGTCGGGGCTGCTGCCGACCGGGATGCGCTCGGAGATCGGGATGTTCGGCGTCGGTTCCACGACGGCGACGTTGCGCAGCGAGCCCGTCGTGACCGACGTCACGCGCGCGGTGACCTCGATCGGGAATGCCTGCTCCCCGGCGCCGAGTTCGGAGCCGATCCAATCGAAGGTCAGCTCCTGGCCGTCGACGTCAGGACCCGTCCAGAACAGGCCGCTCGCCGAGACGAACTCCAGACCGGCGGGGAGGCGATCGGACACCGTGAAGCCCGCGTAAGAGGTCGCCGGGCCCTTGTTGGTCACGAGGAGCTCGAAGACGACCTCGTCCCCGACTCGGTAGGGACCGTTGCCCGAGGTCAGCGACTTGTCGAGCGCGAGGTCGAACTGCCGCACGAAGCCGAAGTCCACCGTGAGGTTGTCGAGTGCGTCTCCGCCGGGACCGTGCCCACCCGCTCCTGTGGCACCCGGATCGATGTCGCCGGTGAGGCCGGGAGCGAGGGCGATCACGCTCGACGTCACACCGGTCGATGCCGGATCCGGCGCATCCGCGCCCTTGTCGCGGTTGTTGCTCGCCGCATCGAACGCCGCAGATGCTCCCGTCGACGAGACCGAGCCCTCCAGGACGCCGCCGGGGGCGAAGTTCGCCGCAGCGACGCGCACGCGATACGGTCCGGCGGGCAGATCGTCGAAGCGGTAGAAGCCGTCGGCATCCGTCGTAGTCGTGAGGGGAGCGCCGTCAGGACCGAGCACGGGGGCACCGTTCCCATCGAGCAACTCGACGACGGCGCCGTCGACCGGCGCCTCGTCGTCGTCGAAGACGCCGTTGTTGGCGTGTCCGCCATCCGGGCCCACGTCGAACCAGAGGCGGTTGCCGAGCGAGAGGAGCGGCACGAAGCCGAAGTCGAACGTGTGGTCGGCGGAGCCGGCGGAAGGCGTGCGCACCGGCGCGCTCACGAGGACCGGAGACTGCCGCACGCCGTTCGAGTCGACCGCCCGGTCAGCGCCCGCGGCGGTCACCGTCGGCCCGAGGTGCTCCAGCGGGCCGCCGGAACCGAAGTCCGCGGCGTTGTCGAGGCGGATCTCGTAGTTCGTCTCGGGGTCGAGAACGAGACCGTACTGCGCGGACCCCGTCGACGTGCCCGGCGATGAGGAGAAGTAGTAGTCGCCGTTCGCGTCGGTCACCGCCGTCGCGATCAGCGCGCCGGCGGTCGAGTACAACCGCACGGTGACGCCCGCGATCGGCGCCTCCCCCGCGTCCTGGATGCCGTCCCGATCGGGGTCCAGCCAGACCCGGTTGCCGATCTCGACCGGTGGTGCCGCGGCCAGCGTGGTGAGGTCGCCGAGACCGCCGGCCTTTCCGAACCCGCCGTCGGTCACCGCCGTGCGCGTCAGGGAGGCGCCCCGGACCGTCGACCCGTCATTGTTCCGGAAGACCCGCAGGCCGTCCTGATTCAGCGCGACCGGATCGATGACCGTCGCGATCACGTCGGTGTATCCGGGGATCTGCAGGGCCGACCCGATCGCCGTGTTGGCGTGGTAGCTCCGGAACTCGCCGGTCTGAAACACCGTCTCGTAGAACTTGCCGCCGCCGATACCCCAGTTGTTGTTCAGCTGCGGCGATGTCCCCGCGCCACAAGCACCGTCGCTCTCGAGCACCAGACGACCGGTACCGTTCACGCAGGCACGCAACATGTCACCCACGCCGATGTAGGTGTAGATGCGGGTATCCCCGGGAGTGGTGCTGCTGAGTGCCGCGCCGTACTGGTCGGCGGAGCGATCCTTGATCGACAGCGTCAGGTTGCCCGCGGCGTCGAACACGACGGACGAGGCGACAGGCGAGGGGCCGTCGAGCGACAGCCCGCGGGTGCCCTCGCGGAACGCCTCCTCCCACGGACGGTAGTTGTTCGTTCGGGTGGTAGCCGGCAGATTCGCCGAATACGCGGGTCCGCGGTCGAAGGTCAGAGGTGCGCTCAGCACCGCGGGTCCGAAGGTCCGCGTGTCTTCGTCCATCGGCACCACCCAGGCGCGCAGATCGTCGACGGTCGGGCCGGTGCACGTCAACGTCACGTAGAGGTTCCCGCGGAACGTGCCCAGCCCGTAGGGGCGCACCCAGCTCGGATCGCAGCCCGCGGCCGCGGTCAGCGGGATGTCGATCGCCTGGGGCGTCCCTGCGGTCGGCGCCGCGGCCGGCGTGGCCCCCCGGGTCAGAGGAACGGCGTAGAGCTTGCGATCGTTGAGGTTGACCGCATACAGCGTGCGCTGATCCTCGGAGATCTCGATGTCGCCGAGGCCGACCCGTCCGGGCGCGGAGAAACCCGAAGGGTCGTGCAGCCAGTCGTAGCCGGTGAGATCGGCGGGGCGGGGGTTCGTGCCCGCGTTGGGGATCGTCGCGAAGGGAGTGCCGTTGGGTGCTCCGGTCGTGGCATCCGTGAGATAGATGGCGCCCAGGCCCTGCGGCCCGACCATGGTGCCGCGGCGGAAGGAGGCACCGCTGAGGACGAATTTCTCACCGTAGTTCGCCGTCCCCCAGACGGTCCCGATCTGCCCCTGCGTCGCCAGTGCCGTCCGATCGGTCGCGGGGTTGCCGGTGGTGTCATAGGCGACGCCGAAGAGAGCAGGCTGGTCGGGCAGGTTCGGAGTCGGACCAGCCGTGTTGTTCTGGGAGCCGTTGCTGGCGAAGACCGATCGCTGGGTCGGCACCACGACCCGGGGAACGCCGGCGGTGGTGCGGACCATGCCTTCCTGCGTGACGCCGAGATCGGCGCCCGTCGCGCCGATGCTCGCGAACTGGACGGTCGTCCCGTTGCCCGACCCCGCTCGTGCGGGGCGGAAGCCCGTGGGAAGTCCGGTGAACTCGACCCGCACGGCGGAGGTCGCAGCTCCCGTGACCGTCAGGGTGTAGGCGCCGTTCGCGGCGGTCGTGGTCGTACCGCGCACCACGCCGGTCGAGTCGGTGGCGGTGACCCGCACTCCGCCGACACCGGTGTCGCCGCCGAAGTCGCCCGATGCCGCGTCACGCGTGCCGCTGTCGTCGAAGTCCTGGTAGACGACGCCGGTGACCGAGCCGTCGGCGGCGAGCGCCGGCTGCGCGACGACCAGCGTCGAAGCGATCATCGTCGCCGCGGCGAGAACCGCGAGAGCACCGAGACGAGCGCGCCGTTGCGGACGCGCCGACGTCGCAAGGTATCGATCCACAGTTCTCCCCCGATTGAAGCGACTTCAGCCAGGCACCGACCGAAGCACAGAACGAGTCGATGATGGCAGGGGCCTTTTCACGGACTTTTCTCTATGTGTGAAAGCGCGGAGGGGGAGGCGTTCAGCCGAGTTCGGGGGCGCGCGGAACCGCGACGTACTGCTCCGCATGCAGGAGCACCGACACCGTTCCCGAAGGAAGGTCGGCCTCGAAACGCCGCAGTCCACCCGACGCGTCGACCCAGAAGCGCGTGGTACCGGCGCCTTCTCCCGAGGCGGACTCCGACGGCCCGGCGAAGACGTCCACGGGCACCCCGTCCACCTCGTCGCCGCGGAGCCACTGCGCATCCGACGTCTGCAGCAGCTGGGCGTTGTCCGGGCGATCCACCCCGAGGCTCGCGATCAGCACGAGCATGGCATCCACCGCCGACGCCGAGGGATCGAGCGGCCGGGCTGCCCCGGGGGCGGCGGGCGGAGCATCCGGCACCGTCACTCCGTCGCCTTCGCCGACCCACCCGACGAAGGTGTCGGCATCCCACGTGACGACGGCCGAGCCGTCGTCGAGCGCGGCCGCGGCGATCCCCAGACCGGCGCGGTAGTCCACCCGCCCGTGGAGTGCGACGGGGCCGTCGGCCGTCGATACCTCGACCTCGAAGCCCCGGCTCCCGTCGCGATACGCGAGGAACCGGGCGGCCGCAAGCTTCTCCGCCTCCTCGGCGGTGAGGGCACGAGGGCCCTCTGCGGCGGGTGATGCGGTCGGCGTCGGCGCGTCTGCCGGCCGGAACGCCAGCAGCGCCCACGTTCCGATGCCGAGCAGGACCGCCGCGACGACACCGATCGCGACCCACCGCCGACGCGTCGTCATGCTGCTCCGAAGATCGTCGAGCCGAGCGGATGCTGCGCGTCGAAGCCCGGGAGGGCGAGGAACGCGCCCGTCGCCGTCGTGAGCGTGAAGTCCAGCAGCGCGTCGGACTCCGACATCCGCTCCATCGTCTGCGTGAAGGTGCGGAGCTCGGCCTGGAAGCTCACGAACAGCAGTCCCAGCGGGTCGTCCATCGAGTACGAGCGCCGCAGCATCAGCGGCACGCCCGCCGGCCGCGGGTGCGCGCGTCGCACGTGCGCGTCGGCGGGGATCAGGTACTTGCCGTCGGGCGATTTGGCCTGCAGATCGACATCGTCCCCGATCGCACCCCCGGAGAGCGGTGCGCTGCTCGCACGCTCACGCCCGATCGCGCTCTCCTGCGCCTCGACCGGGAGGCGCTGGAACGCCGCGAGGTCGATCTCCATCCGGCGCACGACCATGATGCTCGCCCCTGCCACGGCACCCTGGCCGATCCACACCGACTCCGCCCGCTCGTCGACCGAGATGGGCGCGGCGATCCCGTCGACGAATCCGAGAACGTTGCGGGGCGCCGTGTGGTCGCCGCGCACCGCGACCGAGGGTCCGCGGGCTCCGCGCTGCCGCCACCGCTCCGTGAGGGCGGACGTGTCAGCGAGCAGACCGGCGAGGGCCAGCGGAGGGACGAGCGGATCGGAGGCGCACACCTGGATCACGAGGTCGCCGCCGCGGTGCCGCTCGTCGATGTCCTCGCGCGGAAAGGCCGGCAGCGGTTCCGTGCCCGGTCCCTCGGCGACCACCTGCTGCACGAGCCGCGGCCCGACTCCTACGGTCACGCTGAGGTCACCGGGAGCGATTCCGGCGAGCGCGGGATGGTCGCCGGACGTCAGCGCGAGGATGCTGTCGCCGAGGCGCGCGAGCACGCCGACGGGGCCGCCGTCGAGGTCGTAGACGCCGAGGAGCAGGTGCGGCTGCACGGCCGCCGGGCGGGCGATGCCGGCCTGATGCTCTCCCGTCGGGACGACCGGCCGCACGGCATCCGCGACCGGATCGCGAGGGACCTGCTCGGCCGGCGCGCACCCCGCGAGCGCAGTGCCGAGCGCGGCGATGCCGCCGGAAGTCAGCAGGCTGCGCCGCGAAATCCCGCCTGCCTCATTCGCCACGACGATGATGATAGCCCCCGCATCCTCGACGCTCGGCACGGCCTCGGTGGCCCCTATCATGATGCGATGCGCAATCGACTGGTCGCCCTGCTGCTCGTCTCGGCGGTCGTTCTCGTGTCCGGATGCGCGGCTCCGGCGCCCCCGGAGACCGCCGAGAAGGACCCCGCGATCCTCGCCGTCCCGGCCGATTTCCCCACCATCACGGAGGCCGTCGACGCCGCCGCGGAGGGCGACACCGTCCTGGTCTCCGCGGGCGTGTATCGGGAGACCGCGGCGATCGACACGCCCGGGGTCACCCTGCGCGGAGCGGACCGCAACGGCGTCGTGATCGACGGCGAAATACTGCGCGGGAACGGGATCGTCATCTCAGCACCTCGCGTGACCGTGCAAAATCTGACCGTGCGCAATGCCACCCAGAACGGCGTGCTGGTCACCGGTATGCGCAACGACGACGGCGCGGCCGTGGGCGGACACGACGGCTACCGGGCCGTCGATCCGGACGATTTCCCGCTGCTGGACGGATTCCTCGTCGACCACGTCACGGCGTCGAACAACGGCCTGTACGGCATCTACGCCTTCAACGCGTCGAACGGCGCGATCACCGACTCGTACGCCTCGGGAGGAGCGGACTCCGGCATCTACGTCGGCCAGTGCCAAGAGTGCAACATCGTGGTCTCCGGCAACGTCGCGGAGCGCAATGCCGTGGGCTTCGAGATCGCGAACGCGGGCGGCGACCTCCGCATCGTCGGAAACCGCTTCGCAGGCAATCGCGTCGGCGCCACGATCAACTCCGACTACCAGGAGGCGTACCTGCCACAGGCGGGCGCCACGTTCGCCGGCAACCTCGTCGCGGCGAACGCGCAGCCCGACACGCCGGAGCAGGCGGACGGCGGATTCGGGATCGGGATCGGGATCGCCGGGGGTACCGAGAACGACGTCCGCGCGAACCTCGTCATGAGCAATCCCGCGGCCGGTGTGATCGTCACGTCCGCCGAGGACCTCGGCCCGATCGACAACCGGGTCACCGGGAACACGTTCGACTCCAACGGCATCGACTCCGTCTACGCGCCGACCGCTCGCGGACTCGGGAGCGGAAACTGCTGGGAGGGGAATTCTCTCCAGAGCACGTCACCCGCCGACCTCTCGACCGCATCGCCCTGCACGGCTCCGACCGCGCTGCCGCCGGGCATCATCCCGACGTCGACGGCGCCCGCGGGCATCCCGTTTCCCGATGTCGCGGCACCGCCCGCACAACCGGACCTCGGTCCGTTGGACGCGCCCGCCCGGCCGTGGCGCGGGGCGGACGACGTCCCTCGCATCGATGCCGACGCCGTGGAGATCCCCGCCCCGACGCTGCTCGCCGACCGCGCGGCCGTCACCTTCTGACGGCTAGCTGGTCTGCGTCACCTTGCGGAGCCCGGCCGGACGGTCGGGATCGAGACCTCGGCCGACAGCCAGCTCCAGAGCGAGCTGCTGCAGCGGGAGGATCTCGAGCAGGGGGATGAGAGCGGGGTCGAGACCGGGGCGGGACATCCCGGGGAACGACGAGTCCAGCACGATCGGCCGCCCACCGAGTCCGACGACATCGTGCACGAAGGACTCGACCGACTCACGACCGCCGGGGCTGGCGGTGAGGAACAGGACGGGCGTTCCGGCGACCACCTGGCCGAGCGGACCGTGCTTGGCGTCGGCGGCGCTCCACCCTGAGGCGGCGATGCTGTTCGTCTCCATCAGCTTGAGCGCGCCCTCTTTCGCCGTCGACATCGAATAGCCGCGACCGACCACGAGCACCCGGGCGGAGTCGGCCAGCTGCTCCCGCCACGTGGCGACGACGGGTGCCCCCTGCGTCATCACCTCGGTGGCCGCCGAGGCGATGCCGAAGAGCGACTCGAAGGTGTCGTCGCGCGATGCGCCCGCCGCCCGTGAGAGCACCGCGTACAGTGCGAGGAGCTCGGCCGTGTAGGTCTTGGTGGCCGCGACGGAGAGCTCCGGTCCTGCGGAGAGCGCGATGTGGACGTCGCCGAGCGCGGCGAGCGGACTCTCCGGGTCGTTCGTGAAGGCGATCACGGGCACACCCGCCGCCTTCGTCGCCCTCACCGTGGCGAGGAGGTCGGGTGACGAGCCCGACTGAGAGATGGCCAGCATCACCGAGCGCGGGAAGCGCAGTCTCGTCCCGAACGCGGTGAACGTGCTCGGCGTCGACAGCATGGCCGGAATCCGGAGCAGGTTGTGAGCCAGGTACTGTCCGTACTGCGCGGCGTGATCGCTCGACCCGCGGGCCGCGAAGACGAGCAGCTCGGGGTCGGTGGCGCGGATGATGGCGGCGGCGGCGTCGATCGACCCGCGCTCGGAGAGGGCGAGATCGACCCAGCGATCCGGCTGCTCCGCGATCTCGGCGCGCATGAGGGCGCCGGGAACGGCGGCGGAGGTCAAGACTGGAGCCCGGTGATCATCGCCACCAGTTCGTTGTGAGTCGTGTCCGCGATGCGCTTCACTCCGACCTGCGTGCCCCGACGGAGCACGGCGACCCGGTCCGCGAGGCGGAAGACCTGCTCCATGTTGTGGCTGACGATGAGCACGGCGGCCCCGCGGGCGCGGAGCTTGGCGATGGTCTCCTCGACCTTCGCCGTCTCGGCGACGCCGAGCGCCGCCGTCGGCTCGTCGAGCAGGACCAGCCCCGACGCCCAATGCGTGGCTCGGCAGATCGCGATGCCCTGCCGCTGCCCTCCGGAGAGGTCGCTCAGCGTCGCGCGCGCCGACGGGATGCGCACGTCGAGCGTCTCGACGAGCTCCTGCGTCTGCTGCGCCATCTTCTTGCGATCGAGGATGCGCAGCGGTCCCGTGGTGAGCTCGCGCCCGAGGAAGAGATTCATGTAGACGGGCTGGTCGGCCACGAGTGCGAGGTCCTGGTAGACGACCTCCACACCCTGGGCGCGGGCATCCGACGCGTCACGGAAGTTCGCCGGGGTGCCGTTGAGCCAGATCTCGCCCTCGGTGGGCTGGTAGAGACCGGAGATGATCTTGATCAGCGTGGACTTTCCGGCGCCGTTGTCGCCGACCAGAGCGACGATCTCTCCGGGCATGACCTCGAGGTCGAACTGCTTGATGGCGACGACGCCGCCGAAGCTCTTGCGGATGCCGACCAGGCGGAGCGCGGGCGTCTGAGTGTCGACGGGGACATCGTTGAGGGAGGGGGAAGCGTTCATGAGCGTGTCCTTTTCCTGGGGCTCAGGCCGGTGAAGACGAGAAGGGGATCAGCGGGGCTGAGCCGTCGGAGGCCCAGATCCCTTCGACGTGCGGGGCGCCGGTGGAGATGCCGGAGATCGCCGCGGTGAGGCCGCGGGTCACGAACACCTGGGGGCGGAAGCCGAAGATGACCGTGTCACCGACCTCGACGTGGTCGCGCGGCGAGTCCGGCGCATCGGCCAGGGGGATCCGGCAGTAGTAGTCGATGGCCTCCGGGGCGGGCATGTCCACGTCGAGCCGCAGGGCCGATGCGGTCTCGGACGAGCCGCCCGCGTACACGAGTGCCTGGGTCGAGCTGTCACCGAGCACCGGGTCGACGTAGAGTCCGCCGCCGAACACGTAGGCAGAGCCGCCGTGGAAATGCGACACCTCGCTGACGTACGCGATGGCCGGTTCCTCCACCAGATCTTCGACGGCGTGCAGGGGCGTCGTACCGGTGAGCCCATGGCCCGGCTCCACCTGCGTCGCCCCCGCTTCCGCGAGCGACGCGAGAACAGAGACCGAGGTCGTACCGGGGGCATTGACCTCGACGCGGGTGCGGCCGGATGCCTCCAGCATCTCCTTCGCACGGGTGAGGGTCGCGCGGTTGGGAGTCGCCTTCGCCGTACCGGACTCCGCATCGAAGAGGGTGGCGGGGAAGCTGGTCACGCCGGCGACGCGGACCCCCGGGATGCTGTCGATGCGATCGGCGGCGGCCACGATGTCCGCCAGAGCGAAGCCGCCCTCGTGCCCGGCGTAGAAGCGGTCGCCGGGGGCGACCACCCGCAGCAGCACATCCTGAACGCGTCCGAGCGCCTGTGCCGCCGCTCCCGCCTCGCGCGCCTTCTCGTCGGTGAAGACGGTCCAATAGCGGGGCTGCAGGGCCGCGGCGATCGACGCCTGATGTCGCGGGATCTGCACCAGGTGACCCAGGTGTCCGACTCGCAGTCCGCCCGTGGTCGCGGCGACAGCGCATTCCAGATCCACGCCCACCGCGTGCGTGATGCCGTTGGCGACCAGCACACGGGAGACGTCAGGGTTGCGACCGATCTGCTTCGTCATCGCGAACGGTTCCAGTCCCCATCGCGCGGCCTCCGCCGCGAACGCGGCGGCATTGCGTCCCACGGCATCGAGATCGATCACGAACGTGTTCGCCGGGATCTCGCCGGCGCGATGCAGAGCGGCGGCGGCGTCGAGAAGCGCAGTGTTGCGACGCTGCAGAAGGTTCAAGAACATGGCCGTGCTCCTAGCTGTTCTTCTTGCCGCGAAGGCTGAACGAGACCGCGACGAGGATGATGGCGCCGCGGACGATCATCTGCTCCGAGACGTTCAGACCGGCGAGGATGAGTCCGTTGTTGATCATGCTCATGAGAAGGCTCCCGACGAGCGCGCCGATGACCGTGCCCTTGCCTCCGAACAGGCTCGTTCCGCCGACGATGGCGGCAGCGATGACGGTCATCAGGTCGGCCTCGCCGAGGGTGTACCTCGCGCCCTCCAGCCGCCCCATGTAGAGCAGTCCGGCGAGAGCTGCGGTGGTGGCGCTCCCGATGAAGACCATCATGCGCACGCGATTGACCTTGATGCCGCTGACCCGCGACGCGGAGGCGCTGTTCCCGACCGCGAGCACATGGGCGCCGTATCGACGCTGACGCAGCAGGTGCCAGCCGACGAGCACCGCTCCGGCCGTCCACCACAGCAGGATGGGCAGCCCGAGCAGGGTGCCGCCGCCGAAGAGGTAGGCGAAGGTGTCGTCGGTGACGGGGACGGACTGCAGGTCGGTGAGCTGCCGCGCCAGGCCGGCGACGAGCCCCATCGTCGCCAGGGTCACGAGGAACGAGGGCAGTCGCACCCAGGTGACGAAGATCCCATTGATCAGGCCGACCACAGCGCCGATCGCCAGACCGGCGATGGCTGCTACCCACCAGATGCCGGTGGCCTGGAGGGTCACCGCGCCGGTGAGTGCCGACAACGCCACGACCGAGCCGATGGACAGGTCGATCTCACCCGTGCTGAGCACGAACACCATGCCGATCGCCATGATCGTGATCGGCGCGGCCTGGATCACGATGTTGAGCAGATTCGTCCCGTTGAGGAAGTACTGCGTCTGCGTGACCGCGAAGAACAGGAAGACGAGGGCGAAGCCGATGTAGACGACGTAGTTGCTCCAGGTCACTCCGCGGAGCCGATCCATGACGGACGGCGTCTTCTCGGTCGGACTGCTCGGGGCGTGCTGAGGGGCGGCGGTGCTCATCGGATCAGGCCTTTCACGAGGGTGGGGCTGTGGACGTGTTCGAGCGCGAGACGTGCGGCACCGATGACCGGGGCCCGATGGCCGAGCTCGCTGAAGCGGATGTCGAGGGCCGGGCTGCCGAGTCTTGCGAGCCATGACCGGAGGGGCGCGAGGAGTTCCGGGCGCGAGCCGATGCCGCCGCCGAGGACGAAGATGTCGGGATCGAGGACGGCATTGACCGAGACCAGCGCGAGAGCGAGGTATCGCGCCTCGTCATCGACCGCGTCGATGGCGTGGCGGTCGCCGAGGGCCACTCGGTCGAACACGTCGCGGGTCGTGATGGTCTGACCGGTGCTCCGCTCGTAGCGTTCTGCGAGCGTGTGACCCGCCACCCTTTCCTCGAGCGATCCGCGGCGGTGGTGGGCGACGTCGAACGGGTCGGCGCCGATGGGGAGGTACCCGATCTCACCGGCCGCGCCGGTGGCCCCGCGCACGAGCGCACCGCCGACGACCACACCCATCCCGATTCCCGTGCCGACGGCGACGAACACGAAGTCATCGGCCTCGCGGCCCACTCCCTCGTGCAGCTCTCCGACGGCGGCGACGTTCACGTCGTTCTCCAGGAGGACGGGGTGTCCGAGCGCGGCTTCCAGCTCTTCCGCGAGCCCGTGCTCTGTCGCGCCGAGGTTGGGGGCGAGATCGAAGCCCGCCGTGTCGTTGGGAACGCCGGCGCCCCCGAGCCCCGTGGCGACCACGTCGTCATGGCGGATGCCGTGGGCCCGGACCAGCTCTCCGATGACCTCGACGAGCTGCTCCACCAGGCTCGTCGAGCCATGCGGATGAGTGGGTGCCACGACATCGGCGACGATCCTGCCGCCCGCGTCGGCGAGCCCGGCGCGGATCTTCGTGCCGCCGACGTCGATGCCGACGACGTACGTCGTCGCGGGAGCGGGCGGGGTGGGATTGTTCATGAAGCCGTCTCGATCGTGAGGATGCGGGCAGGGTTCGTCGTGACGAGTCGCTCGCACTGATCGGCGCTGACGCCGCGGTCGCGGAGCATCGGCAGGAAGATCCGGGCGAGGTAGCTGTAGCCGGTCTGACCGTGGGTGCCGGGGTTCATCCAGACCTCGGCGCCGGTGAGATCCAGCGCCAGCGAGACACGGTCGCCGTGCCCCTCGGCGACGAGTTCGGCGACGAGGTCGGCCCGTCTCTCATCCGAGCGGAAGTACGCCCGCTTCTCGAATTCGCCCTCCTCCCGGTCGGAGGATGCCGGGCCGAGGAAGAACTCCCACACCTGCTTGCCGACGGTGTCGACGGCGATGTTGACCCCTTCGTCGAGAACCCTGCGGACGTAGGACGGATCGGCGTGGGTGTCCATGTGTCCGATGACGACACGGCCGAGATCGACGCCTTCGCTGCGCAGCAGCCCGATCTGCTCGAGAGCCATGGTGCCGTGGGTCGTGTGGGTGGAGATCGCCAGGCCCGTCTCGTTCGACGCACGCGCTGCCGCGCGCAGGCACTTCTCTTCGTGCGGCGTGATCTCGCCGAGGCTGGTCGCCTGTTCCCCGAAGATGCCGGCGCGGATGCCGTGGCCGCCGATGCCGACGTTCGCGTCGGCGATGAAGCGGGCGGTCAGTTCGTCGAGTGACGCGTCCAGTGCCCATCGGGGCGAGAAGGACTCGAGGTAGACCGCCGTGCCGGCGACGATGTGCAGCCCCGTCCGGCGGGAGACCTCGCGGAGGGCGTCGACGTTGCTGCCGTCCGCGTCGCGGCCGACGACGCCGTACGGGCTGAGGTCGACGACCGTCCGGAACCCGGCAGGGATGAGTCCCTGCAGAGCATCGACCGCCAGCTCGATCTGCGTGTCGCGATCGCCGCCGGTCAGCCAGGGGCCGGGCACCAGCGAGAAGAGATGCTCGTGCGGCATGATGCGGCCGAGCGACTGGGGGGCGACCGGTCCGAGGACCGTCTGTACGTGCGGCACGTCGCCTCCTTCCTGTGGATGTGTGCGAGAGGGTGTCCGACCCACGCGGCGGGATCCTGGTCGCCGAGACGGCTCGGGATCCCGCCGCGGAGCGGAGAGGACTACTTGCCGGTCACGCTCGCGGGCGGCTCGGTTCCGTAGTCGTCTTCCCATGCCTCGACGATGTTGTCCGCGGTCGCACCCATCGGGGTGACGGCGACGAGCGCCGGCGCTTCCTTCTCGAGCACTCCGTAAGCGGCAGCGGTGGCCAGCCCCTTTCCGAGACCGATCGAACCGTTTCCGACGAGTCCGACGACGTTGCCCCCGTCGACCATGTCTGCGGCGAGCGTCGCGTCGAGATCGTTCGTCACGACCTTGATGTCGGATCGACCGGCATCGCGGATGGCGGCCAGGACGCCCTGGGCCGCTGTGGCCCAGGCGACGTAGATGCCCTTGAGGTTCGGATTGCGCGCGATCATCGCCGCCGCGACCTCCTGGGTCGCCGCCTCATCGGCGAACCCCTCCTCAGCCACGATCCTGATGTCGGGGTACGAGTACGCCGTCCAGTCCTTGAAGGCCTGGTCGCGCTGGTTCGTGAACCAGAAGTCGGCGTCGTGGTACATGTAGCCGATCTCTCCTTCGCCTCCGAGGGCCTCGCCCAGCAGATCGGAGTTGATCTTGCCGGCCTGGGTCAGGGATTCGGTCACGATCGACACGAATTCCTCACCTGCGGTGTAACCCGCGGGCGGCGTGGTCATGATCACGAGCTTGATGCCGGCGTCGACCGCGGGCTGGAAGGTCGCCGCCGCCGACGTGGGATCGACGGCCGTAGCCACGATGATGTCGGGGTCGAGAGCGAGCACGGTCTGCAGGTTGTTGGCCTGGGTCGCCGCGTCGAAGTCGGCCTGGGTACTGGCCACCACGTCGATGCCGAGCTCGTCGAACTCGGCGGTGGCGCCCTTCTCGACCGCCGTGACGAATTCGGACGAGGTGTGCCAGACGAAGGCTGCGGTGAACTCGCCCGCCTCGACCTCAGCGATCTCCTCCGGCGTGAGGGTGAGATCTTCGAGGGAGCCGGGCGCCTCGCCGCCGGGACCGGCGAACTCGAGACTGGGCTCGGAGGCGGGAGTGCGGGGGGCATCGGCCGCCGGCGTCGTGCCGGTGCTGCAACCGGCGAGCGCGAGCGTGGCGACCAGGGCGGAGGCGACCAGCAGGCGCTGGGGCGACCGAGCTGAGGTGAACGGTTTCTTCATGGCAGGAAGGCCTTTCGCGAGGGGGTGCGGGAGAGGGGTGGTGTCGGGCAATCCAGCCGAGCGCCGCTGCTGGGTTAGACCACACTTTAGTTTCATGTTGCAATCAACGCAACCCTCATTCCGATATTCGAGGGGGTCGAAGCCCGTTTCACGCTTGGGTTCCGCGGCGGAGTTGGCGTAGTTTGGTCTCACGGTGCCAGTAAATCGGCGAAGATTGCGGGGGGGGGGAATTGGTTCAGGACACGCGGGAGATGAACCGTTCGGCGGTCATCACGGAGCTGCTGCGTTCGCGGCCCATCAGCCGCACGCAGATCGCGCAGTCGACCGGGATCTCGGCAGCGACCGTGTCACGTGTCGTCGATCAGCTCATCGAAGAAGGACTCGTCCGAGAGGTGGCTGCGGTCGTGTCGGAGAGCCCTGGCCGACGACCGGTGCTGCTCGACCTCGTGGCCGACACGACCTTCGTCGTCGGCGTCGATGTCGGCGCGGCCAACACGCGCTACGTGATCGTCGATCTCGTCGGCACCATCGTGCTCTCGGAAGAGGTGCCGACCCCGTCGGAGCTGTCGGCCCCGAGTCTCGCCGAATGGGTCGCTGCCGAGGTCGAGAGCGCGGCCGGTGAACGTTGGCCGCTCGTGCGGTACGCGTGCGTCGGACTCCCCGGCGCGGTCAATCAGGAGCAGGGCGCGGTCTCGAACGCCTCCAATCTCGTGCAGGTCGAGGACAAGCGCTTCCTCGATGCGCTGGAATCCGCCTTCGGCATCCCCCTCGAGATCGACAACGACGTGAACTATGCACTGCTCGGTGAACAGAGGTTCGGCGTCGCCCAGACCCACGCCGCCGCGGCGATGCTCAACCTCGGAGCCGGACTCGGAGCGGCGCTGGCGGTGGACGGCGTCATCCTCCATGGGCGGCGCGGCCTCATCGGCGAGTTCGGCCACCTTCCGGTCGGCCCCCTGGGCACCCGCGTCGAGCACATGCTGACCGGCCCGGGAATCGTGAGGCGCGCCGCCGAGATGGGGATGCACCTCGACAGCCCCGATCAACTGTTCGCCCCCGACTCGTCCCCGGGGCTCGCGCCGCTGCGTGCGCAGTTCGATCAGGCGCTGCTGATCGTGCTGACCGCTCTCGCGGTGAGCTGCGATCCGGAGATGATCGTGCTCGGTGGCGGGCTCTCGAAATCTCTCACCTCGAGCCTCTCCCGCTACGAGGATGCCCTCCGGCAGAACCTCAACTTCTCGCCTCGACTCGTGCTCCCCGAGCTCGGAGACATGTCCGGCGCCGTCGGCTCGGCGGTGTCGGGTCTTCAGCGGGTGTACCCGGAGCTCGGCGTCGAGGCGGATGCGCTCGCGACCCTGCCCCAGCGAGCTGCCTGACATGAACGTGCCCTTCTTCTGGGTGGACGTCTTCGCCGCCACGGCCCTCGCGGGCAATCCGCTCGCTCTCGTCCCGGATGCCGACGCCCTGACGACCGAGACGATGCGCGCCATCGCGCGCGAGTTCAACCAGTCGGAGACGACATTCCTCGTGCGGCCGACCGTTCCCAGCGCCGACCACCGCCTGCGGTCCTTCACTCCGGGCGGCTTCGAAGTGCTCGGGGCGGGTCACAACGCGATGGGCGCGTGGCTGTGGCTGGCGGCATCCGGTCGACTGGACGAGGAGGGCGGACGCTACGTGCAGCAGATCGGCGACGAGCTCCTCCCGGTCGGCGTCACCCGCGATGCCGATGGCCGATCCGTCGTGACCATGCAGCAGTCGGAGCCGCGCTTCCTTGCGGCGCTCGGCGACGAGCGACGCGGTGCCCTCGCCGCGGCGCTGGGGATCGATGCGACCGACCTCGGCGATGATCGGGCGGCGCAGGTCGTCTCCACGGGTGCCGAGCATCTCCTCGTCCCCGCGCGCGATCCGGATGCCGTCGACGCCGCGCAGCCCGACACCGCGGGGCTCCGCGCGCTGCTGGCCGACGTCGGCGCCGAGGGCTGCTACCTCTACACGACCGCCGTCGATCCGGGATCGCGGATCGACGCCTACGCGCGGTTCTTCAACCCGACGGTGGGCATCGCCGAGGATCCCGCGACGGGCACCGCAGCCGGACCGCTCGCGGCGCTCCTCGTGCGCGACGGCCTCGTGCACGAGGGCTCACCGATCACGGTCGAGCAGGGCACGAAGCTCGGGCGTGCCAGCCGCATCGGACTCCAGGTCGACGGCTCGGTGGTGACGATCTCCGGCACGGGCATCGTCGTCGCCGAGGGCGTGCTCCGCCTCTGATCCGGCGGTCGCGTCGCGTCGGCATCCGCTCTCCGCGGGCCGCCGGCGAGTCGCGCGCGCCTCGGAGACGAGCACGGTCGCGACTCCGACGCCGCAGAACAGGAAGCCGAGAAGGGTGATGGCCGTGACGCTCTCCCCGAGGAGCACAGCGCCCGCCGCGGCGGTGAACGGCGCGATCAGGAAGAGCAGCGCGTTGAGAGCCGTGATGCCGACGCGGTTCAGCAGCCACCAGTAGAGACCGTAGGCGGCCAGCGTGGGGAACGCCGCGGCGAGCGCCGTCGCGATCCAGAACGAGACCGACGCGGGCGGCAGGAGCGTGCCGGTCGCCGCGGCGAGCAGCACGAGCGCACCCGCCGTCACCGTGGCGTGGATCGTCAGAGTCGCGAGCACTCCTGTCTGCAGGTTCGATCGGCGCTGGATGATCGTGCCGGCGATCAGGCAGCCCATGGCGACGACGAGCAGCAGATACACGAGCGGGTGCGCATCGGATCCGCCGAGCTGCGACTGCACGACGAACACGACGCCCACGGCGCCTGCCGCCAGTCCGACCCATTGGGCGCCTCGCACGCGCAGACCCAGGAGGGGGCCGACGAGCATCGCGATCACGAGCGGCTGCACGGCGTCGATGAGCGCGACGGTCCCCGTGGCGATCCCGGCGGCGAGCGCGGCATAGATCGCCGTGCAGTAGCCGAACTGCGAGAACAGGCCGATCAGCGACTGCCGCCGGACGTCGGATGCCCCGATCCTCCGGGCCGCACCCGTGAGGACGACGATGATCAGGAGGATGACCGCCAGCGGCACGAACCGCCAGACGAGCAGCGTCACGGGCGAGGCGTCGACGGTCGCGATCGCGGCGATGAGGAAGCCCGAGCTCCAGGTCACGACGAAGGCTGCGGCGGCGCCGACCGTGACCACGCCCGAAAGTATACCGATCTGTTTACTCATCTCTCTGACTATACAGGTTGGTATACTCGGGGCATGACGCAGTCCGTCCCGCAACTCGCTCCGCTCACCCCCGGCGCTCGTCGGGTGCTCGATGCGGCGTCGACACTCTTCTACGAGAAGGGCATCCACGCGGTCGGCGTCGACACCATCGCCGATGCGGCCGGGGTCACGAAGAAGACGCTGTACGACCGGTTCGGCTCGAAGGAGACGCTCGTCGTCGCGTACCTGCAGCACCGGGATGCGCGGTGGCGCGACCACGTCGCGGAACACCTCACCCGCGTTCCCGCCCCGGGGGTCGATCGGATCCTCGCGATCTTCGACGCCGCGGAGACCTGGTCGGATGACAACAGCTCCAAGGGCTGCAGCGCGATCAACGCCCGGGCCGAGATCGGCGACGGCCACGACGGCCACCCGGTCTTCCCCGAGGTGTCGCGCCAGAAGGTCTGGCTGCTCGACGTCTTCGACGAGCTGTGCCGTGAGGCATCCGTACCTCAGCCTCGCACCATGGCCGAAGCGCTGATGCTGCTCTACGAAGGCGCGATCGTCACGGTCGGGATGGAGACGTTCGCGAACCCGTTCCCCGCCGCACGGCGGGTGGCGAAGACCCTGCTGGAGCAGGCCCGCTAGAGCGAGCGCGTAAGGTGGGACGTCTGCCGACGAGAGGCCCCGCATGATCGCACGGTTCGAAGAGCTCGACTGGCAGCAGACGCGGATGGGCGAGCTCATGCTGCGCCGCCGCTCGGACCCCGCGACGGGCGAGATGATCTACGAGGTGAAACTCGGGGACGAGTACCTCATGTCGAGTCTCTTCACGGTCGCCGAGGAAGAACTCGCGACTCTGGGCCTCGCCGCCTGCGCGCGAGACGAGCTGAGTGTTCTCGTCGGCGGACTGGGACTCGGGTACACGGCGGTGACCGCGCTCGACGACCCGCGCGTGGCGCGGCTCGAGGTGATCGACGCGCTTCCCGCCGTGATCGGGTGGCATGAGCGCGAACTCCTGCCGGTGTCGACGCGACTCGTGACGGATGCCCGGACCACCCTCACCCATGACGACTTCTTCGCCGTCGTGCGGCGAGAGCCGGATGCCGACGCCCGCCGTCATGATGCGATCCTGCTCGACGTCGATCACTCCCCGCGCCACACGCTCGATCCGAGCCACGCCGACCTCTACACGGAGGCGGGGCTCACCGCGCTCGCCCGGCATCTCGCCGATCGCGGCGTCTTCGCACTGTGGTCGGACGACCCGCCCGACGACGACTTCATGAAGGTGCTCGCCGCGGTGTTCGACGACACGCGCGCCCACGTCGTCGACTTCGACAACCGCCTCACCGGAGGGATCTCGTCGAACACGGTGTACGTCGGCGCGCGGCGCTGACGGCGCCGCCTCAGAGACCTTCGCGAAGGACCAGGGGAACCGCCACCTTCCTCACCACCGTCTCGAGGAGACGCCATCCTGCACGGTGTCCCCACGGAAGGTGCCTGGTGTAGACGGCGGTGTACTCGAACTCCGACTCGGCTCCTCTGTTGCGTTTGAACTCGGCCACGCCGCTCGAGTTGTGCAGCTGGACCCCGTTCTCGTGCGCCGTGCGGGCGACCAGGTAGCTGAGCATCCGGTACAGGCCGCACTCCTGCGGAAGTGCCGTGTCGTATCCGAGAACCGGAGCGGCGAGGAACCCGTCGGCCACTCGGAAGCCGAACACCCCGTCGATGCGCGCGTCGATCTCGTGTTCGAGCAGCACGAACTCGAGGAGCCCGCTCTGTTGCGCGACGCCGATGAACGCGGCGGTGTAGCGAGGGTTGAGGCGGGAGTACTTGTCGACGTACAGCTGCGTGTAGAGCCGGGCGATCCGCTCCCGCACGGGCAGGGACGACATCCCGGTGGCCGGATCGATGACGGCAGCTCGTGCGCGATAGGCCGACTTCTCATACACGGCCCGATCGCGCACGGTGTCGCGAACGCGCGCCCATGCCGTACCCCGCGTATCGGTGAACAGCACGCTGCGCGCGGGAATGAGGCGATAGCCGCAACGGCGCAGCATCTCGGGCAGCAGGCTCCCGCGTCCGTGCACGCTCCGCCAGCCGATCGCCAGACGCGGATGCTCCGACCGCAGCGCCGTGGTGAGATCGGCGAGCTCGGCCTCGGCGACCTGCGGGTGGAGGTTGGTGGAGACGAGGGCGTTGCCCACGAAGGCGACGTCGTCGACGTGCGACAGGGCGAGCGCCGCGCCGAGGGCGCGCAGCAGACCGCGAGCCGCGAGACGGGCCGAGCGAGAACGCAGCTCCGCCACCTCTTCGCGGGCGTAGTGCAGGTAGTGGGTGACGGGTGACACGACGTAGCTCTGCGGATCGGCGGCGGTGCGACGAGCGCGGGGGCGCCTCGGCGAGGGAACGGTCATCGGCAGCCGCTCACCGCCGATCTCGACGACCGAGAGTTCTGCATCCACGTTCGTCGCGACCTCGCGGGTTCCGCCGGCGCGGGCGACGGCATCCACGAACGCGTCCGCCCAGGGCGGCGGGCACGCATCAGCCGGCATCCGGACGGGCTCCCCGTTCCACTCGATGTCGTGAGTGGAGGCGCCGAGGACCGACACACCCGCCGTGCGGGCGGTGCGCAGCTGCACGAGGAGTGATCGCGCGAGAGTGGTCGGCGCCACTCGATCGCCCGGCTCTCGAAGAACATCGGGTGCCGTCACCCGACGCACGAAGTCCGCCGCGTCGCCCACCGACCGCACGCCTCTCGGCCCGTACAGAAGGTGCGGCACTCCGAGCCGCGCCACATCGCGCGACGCCGTGACGTGCGGGGCGGCGGGGCGGTCTGGTTCGGCGGCGACCGCAGGACGGAACGCCTCCGCGAGTCGGTCGGCACTCCCGAACAGATGGATGCCGCTGGTCGCGCGAGGATTGCATTCGAGGATGGTGAGCCCGGCGTCGGTCTCCATGAGATCGAGGCCGAACTGACCGGTGAGGTCGAGGCCGGCGGCGAGCGTCTCGGCCAGAGAACGCGCGGCGCCGTGGACCGGGTTGCTCCCCGCGACGCGTTCGAACACCACGGCCGCTCCGCTCCCCGCCCGCGACACCGGCTCGTAGAGGACGAACGCGGTGAGCCTTCCTTCGACCGCCACCGCGTAGGTGCACAGCTCTCGCCCCGTCACCCGTTCCTGGATGAGCCACGGCTGATCGGCAGTGATGCGGGCGACGTCAGGAAGCGGTTCTCCGTCGGCCAGCACGACCGTGCGGGTGCCGAACCGCGAGAACGCCGGCTTCACGACCCTCGCCCCCGACCAGTGCCCGGCAGACGCCGCACGCCGCTTGCGCCACTCGATGGCAGACGAGATCACCTCCGTGCGCGGGTGCGGCAGTCCCCGTTCGTTGAGGAGTGCGGCGAACCGTCCCTTGTGATGCAGGCGCGCGAGCACATCGGATGCCGGGGCGAACAGCTGATCCCGCAGTGGAGCGAGGTCCCGTTCCAGACCGCCGGCGTGCTCGGCCCCGAGCACGGCGCTGAGCCAGAACGTCTCCTCGCAGGTGGGAACGATGAGGTCGGACTGGTGGCGGCGCGCGATCCCGGCGATCGCCCGCGCGAACTCCACCGGGCGGAAGCGCGCGGACGGCACCCGGTAGGCGCGCTGCACGGCTCGCGATCCCGCCGTCAGGTTGGGCTCACTGTCGGCGATGATCACGCCCCAGTCAGCCTCGGCGAACCGTCGAGCGAGATCGAGTGCGACGGGTGCCCGCGCCCCGGTGAGCACCACCGTGCGCGACGGGGTCACGCCTGCGCGAACGCCGTCCCGCACATCCGCCCTCCCGACGATCAGTTGAAGTCGCCGCCCGGGGCCATGTCCATGAAGCGCGAGTAGTGGCCCTGGAACGCGACCGTGATCGTCGCGGTCGGACCGTTACGGTGCTTGGCGACGATCAGGTCGGCCTCGCCCGGACGCACGTCCTTGTCGTACACCGATTCGCGGTGCAGGAGGATGACCATGTCGGCGTCCTGCTCGATCGATCCCGACTCGCGCAGGTCGCTGATCGCGGGCTTCTTGTCTTGCCGCTGCTCGGGACCACGGTTCAGTTGCGACAGGGCGATCACGGGGACCTGCAGTTCCTTCGCGATGAGCTTGAGGCTTCGGGAGAACTCCGAGACCTCCTGCTGACGCGACTCGACGCGCTTACCCGACGTCATCAGCTGCAGGTAGTCGATGATGACCATGCGCAGGCCCTCCCGCTGCTTGAGCCGACGGCACTTGGCACGGATCTCGACGAGCGTCATGTTGGGGCTGTCGTCGATGTAGAGCGGGGCGTCGTTGATGCGGCCGCGGGTCGCCGCGACCGTCGTCCAGTCGCGCGGATCGAGCGTTCCCTTTCGCATGTTCTGCAGCGGGATGCCGCCCTCGGCGCTGAGCAGACGCATCGCGATCTCGCTCTTGCCCATCTCGAGCGAGAAGAAGATCGAGGGGAAGTTGTGGCCGATGGATGCCGCGCGAGCGAAGTCGAGCGCGAGCGTCGACTTACCCATCGCGGGTCGCGCGGCGACGACGATCATCTGACCGCCGTGGAGTCCGTTCGTGAGTTCGTCGAGTTCTTTGAACCCGGTCGGGATGCCGGTCATCGAGCCGTCGCGCCCGTTCGCGGCCTCGATCTCTTCGACGGCGGCGTCGACCGCGACCATCAGCGGCACGTAGTCTTCGGCGGTCTCGGTTCCGGTGACGGAGTAGATCTCGGCCTGGGCGCTGTTGACGATGTCGGTCGCGTCGCCCTCACCGGCGTAACCGAGCTGCACGATGCGCGTGCCCGCGTCGACGAGGCGACGGAGGATGGAGCGTTCGGCGACGATGCTCGCGTAGTAGCCCGCGTTCGCGGCGGTCGGCACGATCGACGTGAGCGTGTGCAGATAGTCGGCGCCGCCGGCCTTGTTGAGCTCGCCGGTCTTGATCAGCTCGTCGGTGACGGCGACGACGTCGGTCGGCTCGCCATGCGAGTACAGCGAGAGGATCGCCTCGAAGATGAGCTCGTGCTTCGGGATGTAGAAATCGGCGCCCTTGAGCGTCTCGATCACATCGGCGACGGCATCCTTCGACAGGAGCATGCCCCCCAGGGCGCTCTGCTCGGCGAGGAGGTCGTGCGGAGGCGTGCGCTCGGGCGGGCGATGCCCTCCCAGGCGCTCCTCTGAGATGTCCGCGATCGACACGCTTTTCCCTTCGATGCGACTGTTCCGAATGCGCCGCCCGGGGGCGGCGCCGTGTTGTCGGGCCGTTCCGGCCGCCATGCACAGCGAATCAGGAGCCCCCGACATTCGGTCGCTCGACCACGGTACGAGCGGCGTGAACCGGGTGCAACACAGCCTGTGGATAACCCTGTGGAGAGCGTGCGGACAAAGCCGGAGTGTCTGTGTAGAACGTGTGTGGATAACCCCGTGGACGGCATCGCATATCAGTTTTCTTAATCGCTCTGACCAGGGATTTACCGATTCCCCAGGCTGTGGATGAGAACCGGCTTCAATGGTTGATTGAAGGTTTTCTCGTCACGTGGGGACATGTGTAGAACTTGGGGAAAGTCAAGCCGAGATTTCGCCGGGCGAGTCATCGCGCGATGTTCCGTCCCGGCTGCGCGAAATAGGCCTGGACAACCCCCGGAAGCGCGAGTATCGTCGCCCCCAATCGATACTGATCGTGTCGATGCATGCGTTGCCTTCAGAGGGGGAGGTTGACGTGAACGCTCGGGCCACCCGACGCGGCATCCCCGCCGCCGTCAAATGGGGCGGCCTCGTCGCGCTCGCATGGGCGACCCTCACGATCTTCTCCGGCGGCGGCTCGGCTCACGCCGATGAGCAGCCGGATGGTCCGCTGGACGGCCTCACCTCGGTCGTCGGCGAGACGGTGTCGGCCGTCACCGCACCCGTCGTCACGCAGGTGGTCGCCCCCGTCGTCACCCAGGTGGCCGCGCCCGTCGTGCAGGCGGTCGTCGCCCCGGTGCAGCAGACCGCTCCGGTCGTCGTGTCCACCGTGACCCAGACCGTCGCATCCGTCCCCGTCGTCGGCCCCGCCGCGACCCCCGTCGTCCAGGCTGTGACGCAGACGGCGCAGGGCGTGGTCGCTCCGGTCACCGATATCCTCACGGACGCTCCCGTCGCGCACATCACCGACCCGATCCTGGATGTCGTGACCGGCCTCCCGATCGTCGGAGGGCTCGTCGATGAGCTCGGCGCCCGCGATCTCGTGGACGAGGTGGTCGGGGTCGTTGATGACGCCGTCGGCGTGATCGGCGGGGCGGCGGAGGAGACGGTGCCGCCGATCCTCGAGGCTCTCGATCCTGCGCTCCCCGGCTCCGGCGGACCGTTCGAACCCGGCGCACCGGAGAGCGCACTCTCGGCCCAACAGCTCGCGGCGACCGGCGTACCCGGCGTCTCCGATTCCGGCGGCTTCCCCGCGCTCTCCACCCAGCCCGTAGCCCCCGCTGTCACATCTACGGTCGTGATCGGCGAGCGCGGGGCTCCGGAATCAGGTCAAGGGCCCCCAGCGGGAGGCCCTGCCGCTCCGACTTCCTCCGCCGGCTCCGGCGGAAGCTCCAGCAGCGCCCACGCTCGCCTCGGCGATGACGTGGCACCCCCGGTCTGCGCATGGGTGCGGGCCTCCGGCGCATCCGACGACGCCCTCCCGGCGTCGCGGGTCGCCGACACCGACGTCTCTCCTGACTGACTGAAAGTCGCGCCGCCCATCCCCAGGGACGGCAGATGCAGTGCTGCGCGCGCACTTCGCGTGCACCCATCCAGACTCCCCCAGTCCAGTCAGGAGAATCATCATGCGTACATATCTCAAGCGGGCCCTGTGGGGCACGCTCATCGCCGGCGGGGTCACCCTGTTCGGCGCGACGGCTGCGAACGCGGCCGACACATCCGGAGACGAAGGTCTTCTCTCCGGCACACAGGCTGTGGCTTCGGTCACCGCACCGGTCACGGTCGTGAACAACGCGATCTCGCTGCTCGGCGACGCCGTCGCCGCACCGGCACCGGCACCCGCTCCCGCCCCGGCACCCGCCGCGGTCACGAGCGGATCCGACGGCACGGCATCCGGCTCCCAGGCCGTGGTGACCGTGAACGTCCCCGTCACCGTGACGAACAACGCGGTGAGCCTCGTGGACGACACCCAGACCAGCACCCCGGCCCCGAATCCCCAGAGCTCGGCTCCCCAGGCCGACACCGGGGCCGGGGTGCCGTCCGTGACCACGAACGGCATCGACGGACTGCTCTCCGGCACCCAGGCGCTGCTCGCGGTCAACGCGCCGATCACGGTCAGCGGCAACGCTGTCTCGCTGCTCGGAGACAGTGACGTGGCGTCGCCCTCCGGCGGTGCGGCTCCGGCCGCCCCGGCCACCGGCACCACCGGTGGAAGCACCACCGGCGGGGATGACAGCATCCTCGGCGGCACCCAGGTCGTCGCACCGGTCACAGCCCCCGTGGCCGTGACAGGTAACGCGATCTCGCTGCTCGATGACGCCACCGTCACCGGCGGCAATGGCGGTGCGGCCCCGGCCGCTCCGGCCTCCGGCTCTGCGGGAGGCAGCACCACCGGCGGAGACGACGGCATCGCCAGCGGTACCCAGGTCGTCGCACCGGTGACAGCCCCCGTGGCCGTCACCGGCAACGCGATCTCCCTGCTGGATGACGCCACCGTCACCGGCGGCACGGCTCCGGCCACCCCGGCGGCCCCGGGCACCGGCACCACCGGTAGCAACACCACCGGCGGAGACGACAGCGTCCTCGGCGGCAGCCAGATCACCGCACCCGTGACGGCCCCTGTGGCCGTGACAGGGAACGCGATCTCCCTGCTCGACAACGCCACCGTCACCGGCGGAGCGGCCA
>NZ_SSDJ01000077.1 GCF_004794465.1 Microbacterium sp. K24
GGCATCGTCATCGTGCCGATGTCGCTGGCCCGGATGCATCAGCGCAAGGACGCCGACCACCGCCGCCTCCGAGCTGTCCGGTGATGAGCATCGCGAGCCCGGCACGGAGCTCGAACTTGAGCTCGGCTGCCGCAGCGAGCATCTGGTTCGAGTCGTAGATCGCGATGAGGTTGCCGAGCTGCTGGTGACCGGCTGGGCGTGGGGCGCACGTGTGCTGCCCATCCCGATGACAGGCGGTCGCGTCACGGGAAGGCCCGTGCAAGCGACCGCGATTGTGATGGTGGAGATGCCCGAGTCGTACCCGATCTGGTGGCAAGACATTGACTCGCCGCCGCCAGCTGAATGGGTCTTCATGTTCGAGGACCTTACCGGTGACGACACGGCGGAGCAGTGGGCGCTGGCTGCAGCAATCTTTATTGCCCAGACTCGCCGACGCACGGCAGCAGGCCCCACGTTCGCAGAGTTGTTCACACATCTTCTCCCGGACACTGACGGGCTGCCTGGCCTACTGCCACGGAACCTGGACTTTGCGCAGCGGCGACGTGCCGTCGCCGGCTTCCGCGGTCACGCCGCGATAGAGTGGCGCCGCCGAGAAATGATCAGTTTCGACAAAGGCGTGATGCGCAGCTTGCGGGTGGGGCGCGAGTTTCGCGAGCGGTCGAGGCGCCGCCAGCAGGCACGCGAGGCCGCGCGTCGCCCGCGCGGACCCGAAAGCGGGACCATGGTTAGACTCGCGAACACTGACTCCACGGCCGGAACGGTAGAGATGCCATGACCGAGGCATACCCGCCGGAGCTGCGCGGCCTCATCAAACGGATCGCCCCCGGCTGGCCAGAACTGCTGGAAGTCGGAGCCGGGTGGTACCCGCTACTGTCGAGACTCGATGCGACGCTGTCGATCATCGCTCCGAACTACGTGGTGCAACAGGTGAAGTCCAAATTTGGCTCTCTGAGCTTCTATGCCGATCCGTCTGCTGACCCATCGCAGTTCGATGCGGTGTTCGCGGAAACTATTCGTGCGGCTGAGTGGGAAAGCACGGAGAGATGCGAAGCATGTGGGGCACCGGCGAGGCAGTACGTGATCAAAATGTGGGTCTCGACGCTCTGCGTGCGGCATGCCCAAGAGGCCAATGGTAACGCTGCGGATCCAGCGTCGACTCCGCCTGCCGGTTGATCCCCCTCCAACTCGAGTAGCGCCAGCCTTTCCAGGAGTAAAAGGGCGCCGATCCCGGCAGCACCGGATGGCGCGCCCGCAGTCGTCCGTCTTCTTCCTGCGCTTACTCGCGTAGTTATAGGCATGTATAGCGTTTCGCTATACATGCCTATAAGTAGCTATACCCGCGCCCACACCCGGAAAACCGGACTGCAGCGACGTTGTGCTGCGGGCAAACGAAGAGCGCTCCGTCCTGAGCCCGGCGCCTCAGATCTCGGTTGCCGAGATGGTTATGCCGGGCACTGTGGATACGTGGCATGCCACTCTGCGGTCTCGATTGCGCCTGCCGCGAAGGGCCTCGAGTCGCCTGCCGACAGGATGACGCCTGATCGGCTCGCTAGCGCCAGGTGGTTTGCACCTGGGGAGCAGAGCTGGGATAGCAAGCGCCAGTTAGCGTGCGCGAGCTAGGACAGACTGACCAACGGCAGCACGAGCGGCTGAGTGACGTCACCCAAGGAGAGCACCACCGTCTTCTTGCGTGCGCGGGTCATGAGAACGTAAAGGAGTTTAGAGCCGTCGCTCATAGGTTCGCGTTCGCGGCCATACCAGTCAGTGGATCGCAACAGCACAATCGCAGCGTCCACCTCCCGACCTTTGGTTTGATAGAGCCCCATCAGCTCGACCTCAGCTGCGGGTTGCGCTCGGTCGTAGGTCAGGAGAGAGAGGTGTTCTTGATCAATCGCGCTTCTGAGAGGTCTGACGCCGGCGACGGGCAGCCCTTGGACGCTCAGAGCTCGAGGCCCCAACAGGCTCGACATCAGTCGCGCCGCCGTCTGCCAGGCGGACGCGCCACGCTTCAGACCAATGAAATCGTATGCCGCAGACGCGATACGGAAACCCTCGCGGAGAGACCCGACGGACCCGAGTTCGACGCCAAGGCTGTCGAGGCGTTCGGTGAGACTTGCGGGTCGGGGCCTGAGGCCGGCCACCATTCGAGCGAGTTCCGGCGCTTCGTTGCCGCGCTCTGCACTCGCAACGAAGATCGCCAAAGCGCGCAGCAGATCGGAGACTTCGGCCTCGCGACAGCAGAACGCGAGCATCGCATATTGGGCGCGCAAAGCCGCCGCGACGGCATCTGGTAACCCAACCACCTCGTGAGCGACGCCGGCCTCGTTGAGCTCATCGGAGAGTTGTGCCGTCGAGTCAACATGGTGACTGAACACGCCCACGCTATGGCCTAGTTCTCGTAGCTGAGCGATTTGCTCGACCACCACGGTTGCTTGTCGGTCGAGTTGGGGCTCACGAATGATCTCGATCATGCCTGCGTCGATAGCGGTGCGGACCGCATCCGACTTGAATTTTCGGTCTCGGATGGCGTTTGCGGCGGCGGGGATGATGTGCGTCGGGTCTCGGTGCGACACGTCCGGCAATTCGATTGTTGTCGCCCCGATCCGCGCCATAGCCGTAGCGACACGGCGCGGGCCCACACCAGAGCTGTTGGGAAGGTTTCGATATATGCACTGATTGAGGTCCCCAAGCAGGACTAATCGTGCGTGTTCAGCCAGCGTCTCTATCAATGCCCAGTGATGGTCGTTGGTGTCCTGAAACTCGTCGATGACGATGAGTGACCAGCGTCTTTGAAGATGCCTGTGAATGGCTGGAACGTCCAGGAGCCGCTGGGCAAGTGGGATCAGGTCGTCGTAGACCAGTCCCTCGGAGGCGCCGAACACCTTGCGCTCGGCGGGGCTGAGCAGAACCGGCTCGTCAATTCCAAGAACGTGCCCCCATCGCTCGATGAGACGCCACGCGAACGCGTGAAAGGTGGTGACGTCGATTCGTGAGGCGTAGCCGGCGAGGATGTCTGCAGAGCGCGACAGAACCTGCGTGGTTGCTGCGCGCGAGAACGAAAGGAATAGCACCCTTTCGCGGCGTCGCTGCTGTTCGGCGTCCTGCAGGGTTTTCCGTGCGACGCGCGCGGCTGTCGTCGTCTTCCCGGTGCCAGCGCCTCCGAGCACAATCAGCGTGGGAGCCGTGCTCGTTACGACGTTCTTCTGCTCCTTGGTGAGCTTCACGGTTCTGCGATCTTCACGTGTATGACGTCGGAGGGCGATGTTTTGAGTTGTCGCAGAACGCTTGTCGCGATCGGCGGGTACGCTCCCTTCGGCAGCTGGATCACGTATGACCGATGAAGGCCCGCCTTTTGCTTGAGCTGCTTGGTGAGCGTCGCTTCAAGCCTGTCCTCGTCGATTGAATCGACGTCGAGGCCGAGTTCGTGATCGTCATTCAAACGGGCAAGGGAGTCTCGTAACACTTGCGTCGGGACACCGCGGACGAGCGCTCGCTCGATCGCCGTCCGGTTCGGGAGGCTGATCACGAGGTCGCATATGCTCTTGAGCTCCTCGATGAGCTCATCGTCGTCGCCAGGCTTGTCGCTGTCCATCAGCGCCCGAACTTCAAACCCCAGGGAAGATCCCAGGGCGGCTAAGACGGGGAGGCGGTGCTTACCGCCATCGGCTCCGGTCGCGGAAGCCGCGACGATCTGCATGCTGTGCGCGGAAAGTGGAGCCTTGTGCGCTTCAATGTGACGTTTTCTGTCCAGGGCTGCCAGCCCTTCCAGATCGTGCGGACCTTCGACCAGGATCAGCGTTCGCGATGACATTGCGTGGGCAAGGATCTGCGGGAGGTAACGCCGCTGCACGCGCTCGCGCTTGTCCGTGGTCGGTGCCAGTTGATTCACGAGCGGTGTTCCCGTGTGCCGAGTGAGTCGAGCAATGTGTTCTACCTCGAAGGCGCTGAGTGCTTCGGGCCTTCTCGTCGATAGCCAGACCTGGTTGCGGGGTCGGCCGAGGAGACTCGCCAGGTAGTCCGCGGAGGCGCTATCGAGAGAGTCTCCAAAGTCGTCGAGGATGACGATGCTTTGGTCCATCCGGGACGCGGCCAGTGCTTCGCTGATGGCAAGGGCGGCCGCAGCGGTGGATCCGTGGGCGGCAAGCGGGATGGGCCCCGCTTGGTCGATATTTAGTGTGGGTTGGATTGCGCGAAGCAGCCCGCTCACGGAACCATCCTCGGCGGTAAACCCGACTCCGGCCACCAGTTCGTCCGTGCTCACATCGAGCGCGAACTGCGCACCATGGGCCGCCACTGCCTTGAGCGCGTCTTGCACCGCGTCACTCGCGGCGAGCGTGTCCGCCGCACGACCGATGTCATCTCCAAACGACGTGATCGTTGCGTTTAGGCGGTCGCTATCTTGATTTGCTGCGAGGGCACGAAACGCGCCCTCGGCCCTCAGCTGGAGCGGTGATGCACGATCGATGATGATAGCCCGAAGAAGCTCGCGGTGCCCTCGTGACAGCCGAATCCCGCTCCGGACGTACTCCACCCAGTGCTCTAGTGAGTCGTCGACGGGCTCATAGCGCAGGCAATAGCGGACGCGCACACCCATGACTCCCGTCGCAGGATCGTCGGAGAGCGCACCACTTATCGGATCCAGGATCTCCAGTTTCTCGTCAAGCTCCTGCTCGATGAGGTCACCGAGGTCCGTGATCGCTACCTCCACCGATGTCAACGGGAATTCTTCGCCCGCCGGCACTTCCGCCAGGGGATAATGGATATCCCACAGCGCGGGGCGAGCTCGTGTCGAGGCTGGATCCAGCACGCGTCTGAGTGCATCCAAGATTGTGGTGCGCCCTGCACGCGGCTCACCGACAAGCAGGACATGGCGGCTGGGAAAGAACTCAAGGAACTCAAATCCTCGGAAACGGTGAAGTTCCAGTCGCGCAATGCGCATTCCATCCCCCTTGAATCTGCCACCGTAACCGAGTCACGATTTTGGGCTCATGCGCGACGTCAGCGCAGTTGGTGGCCAGGGTACTCGCAAGAAGACGCATCTCGAGCTCCGACCCATCCGTGCTCACAGGGCCAACCCAATTGTCCGGCTGTTGTATGAACTTCGAGCGAGGATCACGACCCCCCGAAATGCATGCCCAGCATCAGCCCTGTGCGGCCACCCCTCACGTGCAAGCAACCTAGCGCTCCCGTTGCCTTCGCGACCGCCGACACCAGTGATGCTTCCACCAAAGCAACTAACGTCCTCGTCGCTAAGACGACCAGTTGAATCGGAAGTCGTTATTCAAGGTGAGACCGCCGTCCGCGTAGAGTGTCTGGCCGGTGATGTACGACGCATCGTCGCTAGCCAGGAATACGAACGCCGCTGCGACTTCGTCGGCAGTACCAGCTCGCCCAAAGGGAATGTGCTTCTCCACTTCGGCTCGCTTTGTCGGATCCTCAGTCCAGGACGCGTTGAGCGGGGTCACGGTAGCTCCGGGACCCACCGAATTTACTCGGATGTTTCTGTCCGCGAACTCGAGAGCAAGAGTGCGCGTAAGGTTCCCGAGGCCGCCCTTACTCACGGAGTACGGCAAATAGCCGGGCTTCGGGGTCATCTCGTGGTTGGACGAGTTGTTCACGATAACCCCGCGCCCAGCGGCGAGGAAAATTCGCAGTGCCGCTGTACTGCACAGAAAGACTCCACGCAGGTTCACATCCATAACTCGGTCGTACGTTGCTGAATCGAGATCCTCAGTGGGACTGCCGATGTTGATCCCCGCGTTGTTGACGAGGACATCGAAACCATCCATACGTTCGGCGGCGTCGGCGAACACTCGACTGATGGCGCCCTCATCGGTTACATCGAGCCTGACACCGAACGCTCTACCTGGAGCTTCCAGGGCACGCACCGATTCATCAATCTTGTCTTGCTGGGCGATGTCGGTGATGGTCACCGTCGCACCCTCTTCGACGAATCGTTTCGCGACGGCGAAGCCGATGCCCTGCGCCCCACCCGTGACAAGCACTCTCTTGTTGGTCAAACCCCTCATGATTCACCTCTCCAACCTTTTAGGACTCGCGCCGGCACCACCAGTTTCGGTTTGACCAGTGTGCAGAGCCCTCCTGACATGATCGACCTGACCACATATGGAACGTTAGAGTCCATAGTGATCACTGACTATGATCATCGTGGTCAAAATGATCACCGGGTATGAAACGGCACCGAGCGGCATAGCCGAAGCGCGCATTCTGATATCTCGTGCACCGCTCAATACTGGAGATGGAAGCCGGCAGCCCGAGCAGCTGCCTCGGTCTGTTGAGCGCCGTTAAACACCTGGGTGCCTGCCTACGACGAAGCGACTCCTGGGGTGGATCCACCCCCATATGGCTTCCCGTCCCACTGCGATAGCTCTTGCTGTCGTGTGGCGGTGTTCTTGGTTTGTGATGACGGGGTTGCGTGGTGCCGATGACGAGGGTGCTGCGGGTTGCTTCGATGACATCGCTTGTGATGACGACGCGCCTGATCGGCATCACCTACACCGCCGCCACCCCAGCAACGTGCGCTGATCGACCCGCGCAAGAAGACTCGGTTTCGCCTGTCGGTCACGAGCGCGGCTGCGGCCGCTTGTCACAGGTTGGATCAGGGGGCTGCCAAGTCGTCGCTGAAGATGCGGCCGCTTCTGACGAGCGACTGTGCGGCTGGCAGGCAGCGGCGTTCGCAGTCCATGAGCGCCGCCCTCGACTCTAGTCGGGTCGCCGACTGTCGCGGTGGAGGCATCGGCTAGGGTGCGGATATCAGTGAGGGTCTGGTTGAAGCCCAGGCCACTGACGGGGGCGGCGAGGTGGGCGGCGTCGCAATCAGGGCGACGCGCCCGTGTGCGAGCGCTTCGGGTTTGTACTCGGCTATCGGGGTGCCGATGAAGTCCCGCGCCGGGATGCGGGCGACGATCCGAGCCTTCCAGGCTCCGGGCCAGATGCGGGCCGCTTCTGCCAGAAGGGTTTTGAGCTCGACGTCGGTGAGTTCTGTTGCGCGCAGCGAATGCTGCACCTCCGTGCATGTGATGGCGTGATGATCTTGCAGGAACGCGTTGTGCCGATTGGCTGACATGCCTGGCGAGGGTTACGTCGGGAAGGCACGAAGAATGCCTTCCCGGACCCGCGTCAACCCGTCGACGATCGGCAATTGACGCAGCGCTTCGGAGATGATCTCCACGCCCCACCAGCCGTCCCAACCAAGGTGCAGTACTGCGGAGATGAAACCCTCGATGTCGAGATCACCCTCACCTGGGAGGCACCGGTCACCGACTTTTCCATTCTCCAGGCGGGGCGCGTCTCCGAGCTCTACCATCAGCAGCCGCGATCCACGCAATTGCTTGGGGTCCCCGCTGATGCTCTCGCCCGCACGGGCCATGTGGAACAAGTCCAGAACGATGCCGGTGTTGGCCGCGGACGCGAGATCCACGATGTCGACAATCTCCGACACGCTCTCGACGTGAGACCCGCTCAGTGCCTCGAAAGCGAGGTCGAGGTTGAACTGCTCCGCATGGCCGGCCGCGGTCGCGAGCCCCTCTGCGAGCTGCCAGTTGAGGGGCCGTGGCTCTCGCGGATAGTCGGGGTGAAGGGTCGCGCCAAGCTTCACGAGTGGCGAGCCCAGTTCAGCGGCAGCCTCGAACAGCTCCTGAGCGACCGTTTCGGCACGGCGGCCGCGCTCGCCTGGTGCCCACCAATCGCTGAGGAACTCCACCTCTACCCGCTCGATTCCAGCGTCGCTGAGCATGGCACGTAGCTTGGAGTAGCCAACCCGCTTCCGGAGGAAGAGAAGATCAGCGTGCGCGAAACCGACAGCGCGCCACCCGGTCTGCACGATCGCGTCGAGGCGTTCTTCGATGGGGATGGGGCTTCGCTCATCGGCGATGCCTGGTCCAGCGGGGCCCGACCAAGTCCAACACGACGCCAAGAGGCGGGGGTTTGGTCGCGAATGCTGGAGATGAGCGTCGTCTGTTGCGGACATGGCGGTCCCTTCCCCGTGAGAGCGGGTGTTGGAAGTCAGCGGGCGGAGGTGTTCTCGCGAGTTTGGCGGCGCAGACCCCGGCGGGCGTGGAATGCCTTTACGACAGCGGACGCGCTCCAGCCGAGGCCGAACACGGTTCCGCAGCCGACGAGGCCCACAACGGCTGTGGATAGAGCCGCCGGGATCGCGGAGATGGTGTAGCCCGAGAGCGGGGTCGGGATGAAGACGGACGGGCGCGCGGTATCAGCGAATCCCAATGTCTCGGCCACGTGCTCCAAGCCGTCGGGGGCGCCTGATGCCCAGGTGCTCAGAACACAGGCGACGACGAGAGCCGCTGCAAAGACGACCCCTGTTCCTACCTTGGAGAGTGTGCTCGCGTTCATGCGAAGACCGCCACGTCGTGGCGCCGGACAACGCCGGCGCCTCTGACAAGCTGCGGCTGCCACGCCATCAGGGCGGCGACGGCCGTCGCGGTGATGAGCGCTTCCCCGATCCCGATGAGGAGATGCCAACCGACCATCGCATGAGTGGTCATCCACGGGTCGACGTCGGTGACTCCGCCAAGTGCGTAGATCGCCGAGAAGCCCAGTGCCGCAGCCGGGACCGACAGGTACGCCCCGATTCCTGCGGCGACGGGCGCCGCCCAGGTGCGTCTCGGGAGTGCGCGGGCGACGAGACGGAACAGCGCCCAGCCCACTCCGACAGCCACGATACCCATTAGGAAGTAGTTGACGCCGACGGCGCCAATGCCTCCGTCGGCGAACACCACCGCCTGGACGGTGAGGATGATGGCCATGCAGATCATCGCGGTCCAGGGCCCGATGAGGACTGCTGCGAGCACGCCGCCGATGAGATGACCGCTGGTTCCCGAAGCCACGGGGAAGTTCATCATCTGGCCGGCGAACACGGCGGCAGCGACAGCGCCGATGTATGCCGGGCCACGGACTGCGGTGAATTCCCGGGGGGCGCGAGCGAGCGCTACTGTCAGCGCGCCCGCAGCGACGAGGCCCATGCTGATCTCGGTCGTGTGGTCGAGCAGACCGTCCGGTGTGTGCATTGTTCTCTCGACTTTCAAGGAATGCGGTTGGTGGCGTCGTCGACGTCGTGATGGTGTGGAGTGTCGTGCGCATGAGCGTGCCCGGTGTGCTCGTGCTGTTCCGAGTGGCCAGGACTGTGCTCGTGCGAGTGCTCGTGCGAGTGCCCGTGGTCGTGGTCGTGGGCATTCGGGTGGCTGTGTCCGCGGATGAAGCGCTGCTCGGTCAGAACTTCGTCCGAAGGACCCGGAGCCCACAGCGACGACACCACGTGCGGCGTCGTGGCATCCTCGCGGGCCTCGGGGAGGTCCAACACCGCCGCCGATGCGCGTGCTGCGATTTCTCGCGTTGTCAGCCCCGTGGCGGCGGCGACCTCGACGACGACATCTCGTTCGGGCTTGGCTCCGAACGGTGACATCTTGACGGGGACCTCCGCGCCGGCGACGTGCACGGATGTCGTCCACCGTGGAACCTCGACGCGGTCGACCGACGCGACTCTGATCCCGAGAGTCCCCGACTCGGCGAACAGCAGAGCCTGCAGAGCGTGACGAGTCGTTACGTCGCACAGCACGTGGAGCACGAAAGCGGGACGCCCTTTCTTCCCGATGACCTGGTCCGCCCACGCGTCGAGGGCGCCATGGTTCAGGGCGGCCGAGATCAGATACCCCACGTGTTCGCCTGTCACATCGTCCAGGTTGGTCTCCAGCAGCGTCTTCCGGGTCGTCAGAAGGTCCGCCGCCGTGCCAGGCGCGCAGAGTATCGCCTGGAGGACGTTCGGTTGGCCGAGGAAGTCTTTGGTCCCGGCGCCGTAGCCGACCCGGAGGATCTCGGTCGTCTCCAGCGGGCTGTAGTCCGTGCCCATCGCTTTCAAGAGGGCCGCGCCGGTGGGCGTGACAGTCTCGCCCAGGGCCGCGGCCCCTCGGACCCGCGCCCCTTCGAGAAGGGCTGCGGTCGCGGGCGCCGGCAGCGGGAGCAAACCATGTTCAGTCTTCACTCGGCCTGTGCCCAGAACTACCGGATGGCTGTAGACACGGTCCACGCCTAATGCACGCAGGGCTGCACCGACGCCGACAATATCGACGATCGTGTCGACGCCGCCGACCTCGTGGAGGTGGACGTCGTCGGGTGTGGTCCCATGGATGCGCGCCTCGACCGTGGCGATGGCGTAGATCGTCTTGCGAGCAAGGTTGACGATGAGGGGGTCAGCGACTCGAGAGGCCGCCTCGTAAAGCTCCCAGGCGTGCCGAGACGTAGCGTTGTCGTGAATTTGCACGCCTGCATAAGTCGCGCCGATGCCGTCCTTCGAGACGTGTCGAGGGTTGATGCTCCACCCCTCGACACCGGTCTGGTGCACCGCAGCTTCCACTTCGTCGAGGGGCGCTCCGAGGTCGAGAAGGGCGCCAAGCAGCATGTCCCCTGATATCCCGGACGCGGGGTTCAGCCACAGGATCATGCCGTGCTCCTCGCCAGGACGAGTCGTGCAGCTGCCATCGCGGCGCCAAAGCCGTTGTCGATTCCCACGACGGTCACTCCAGCGGCGCAGGAACTGAGCATGGCGAGCAGTGCTGTCACGCCTTCGAACGCCGATCCATATCCTGTCGAAGTAGGCACGGCGATCACCGGCACTGCCACAAGTCCGCCGACCACTGACGCCAGGGCCCCTTCCATGCCAGCAACGACGATGACAAGACGCGCGGACCGCAGGGCGCCCTCGTGCGCGAGCAAGCGGTGTATCCCGGCCACACCGACGTCGTTGATGCGGTCGACGCGGATGCCGAGAGCGTCGCTAACGGACTCCGCCTCAGCAGCCACGCGGCCGTCGGTCGTGCCCGCCGTGACGATGGTGATCCGTCCGAGCTCCTCCGCACGACGACGCCACACGATGGTGTTGCTCGCGGCATGGAAGTCCCCATGGATGCGCGCAGCCGCAAACACGTCGCCCAGAATCCGATCAGTCGCCCTGTCAGCCACCCGCGTTGCCACCACCGGACCCGAGTTTGCGTCCAGAAGGGCTATGGCGATATCCGCGATCTCCGTCGCCGTCTTACCCGCGCCATAGATGACCTCCGCAATACCCTGCCGTCGCTCTCGGTCCAGATCGACGGTGGTGTGGCCGAGATCGGTGGTCAGTGCGCTCATCGCTTCACCGTCAACGGCAGCAGGGCGTTCATCGCCCCGCTGCGGAATCCGCGCAGGTCGAGCGACACGAAAGTGAAACCCGCAGCCCGCGCCGCACGGTCGATCTCTTCCCTGTTCGCAAAGGCCCACCCGGCTTCCTCATCGGCAACCTCGACTCGAGCGAGGGTGCCGTTTGCGTGAGACCGGACGCGCAACTGCTGGAGGCCAAGCGCTTTCAGCGAGTCTTCCGCACGCTCGACCCGCTGCACAGCCTCCTCAGTGACAGGGTCGCCGTATGCGATGCGCGATGACAAGCACGCCGCAGCGGGCTTCGCAGCGGTCTCCAGCCCGAGATGACGGCTAACCTCTCGGACGTCTTCCTTGGTGAACCCCGCCTCGACAAGCGGCGCCACGGCACCGTTCAGTTTCGCAGCTGCGAGCCCGGGACGGTGCTCACCAAGATCGTCGAGGTTCGTGCCGAGTGCCACCGGAGCGTCGAAGAACTGTCGCAGCGGTACCAGCGCATCGAACATTGCGCTCTTGCAGAAATAGCAGCGGGTACCGGTGTTGGCAACGTACTCAGGGTCGTCGAACTCCGCCGTCGCGACCTCGAGGTGACGAATACCGTGAAGCTGAACGAACTCTCGGGCACCGCGCCGCTCGGATGCCGCCAAGCTCGGAGACACCGCTGTGACCGCTAGCGACTCGCTCTGAAGCACTTCTGAGGCGATGGTGGCGACCAGAGCGGAGTCCACTCCGCCCGAGAAGGCGACGATCAGCCGGCCGTGTCCGCGAACGACCTCGCGAAGCTGCTCCAGTTTCTCGATGACTGTCCGAGGGCCTTGTTCGACGGTGCTGCTCATTTCTGCTGCCTCCTTGCCGCACGGGGTTCCGTAGTAGAAATGATACAACAGTTGTAACATATGGACCATGGGTTGGAGTGGACTCCGCCCGTCCCTCCCGGAATTGGAGCTTCCATGGCTATCGTGTCGCCGCTGACCAGCAGTCTCTCCGAAGAGGAGATCCTCTCTTACGTCCAGGATCAGTTTGCCGACGGACGGTTTGACGGGGCCACGGTTTGCGTTGTTGTCCCCGATGCGACGCGCTCCTGCCCGCTTGCACTTCTGGTCGATGCCGTTCACGGGGCGCTTCATGGGCGCGTTGCCCGGCTCCGTGTGCTCATCGCTCTCGGCACTCACGCGGCGATGACGGATGACCACATCGCTCGCATGTTCGAGACGTCATCGTGGGATGAACTGCTCTTGCGCTACCCCGACACGGAGTTCGTCAATCATGAGTGGTGGAAACCTGAGGAGCTGGTGCACGTCGGAACAGTTCCGGCCGCGCGTCTGCGAGAACTGTCGGAGGGGCGCTTGGACCGATCTGTCGATGTCTCCATCAATCGATCTGCGGCCGACTTCGACGAGCTCGTCATCGTCGGTCCGGTCTTCCCGCACGAGGTGGTCGGGTTCTCCGGAGGTAATAAGTATCTCTTCCCGGGGATTTCGGGACAGGAGATGATTGACGTCTCCCACTGGCTCGGCGCCCTCATCAGCAGCTCCAAGATCATCGGGACGCTCGGGATCACACCGGTGCGTGCACTCATCAATGAGGCGGCATCGTTCGTTCCTGCTCGAGTCTCCGCCCTGTGCGTCGTGGTCCGCTCGGGTACGCACGATCTCTTCGCCGTGACGTCCGGTGACGCCCAGACGGCATGGGCGGAGGCAGCTCGCGTTTCCGCTCAGGTCCATGTTCAGTACGTCGACGAGCCCGTTTCACGGGTGCTTTCTCTCGTCCCCGAGCGCTATGACGAGCTGTGGACAGGGGCGAAAGGAATGTACAAGGTGGAACCGATTGTCGCGGATGGGGGCGAGGTCATCGTCTACGCACCCCACATCGACACGGTCAGCTTCACTCATGGTCCGGAAATCGCCGCCGTTGGCTACCACGTGCGTGATTACTTCACCGGACAGTGGGAGCGTTTCAAGAATGAACCGTGGGGAGTTCTCGCCCATTCCACTCACGTCCGCGGCGGCGGAACGTGGACTGAGGAGGGAGGCGAGAATGGGCGCATCCGGGTAATTCTCGCCACCGGCATCAGCCGCGAGGAGACCGAGCGTATTGGCCTCGAGTACCTGGACCCAGCAACGGTGGATATCGAAGCCGCGCAGGCGGACCCTGCCACGTTCGTCGTACCCAACGCCGGCGAGGTGCTCTTCCGACTTGCGAGCGAGCGGCCCGACTGAGCGCTACTCCGCGGGCGTGGCGCGGCTACGTGCGCGCGTCCACAGCCCACGCACGTGTGGTCGCGGCTTGAGTTGCCCGCGGGCTGCCATCGCCCGAACTTGCCGAGCCAGCAAGAGAGCCATCGGGTCATCCAACCGGTAGATGACCTCCGTTCCAGATCTCCTCGACACCAAGATATGCCCTGCGCGCAGTTTCGACACTTGGGTCAGAACCGATGAGGGCGATGCGTCCGTGAGTCGCATGAGATCGTCTAGGGAGCGCTCGTCGGTACCGACTGCTTCGATGATCCGGAGTCGAAGCTCGTTGGCGAGCATCGCAAACAATCTCTCGGCGGCGAGGTCGTCCCCGAGCCGCATCGCTCTGCGCCCAGAGACCTCGCCGTTGGACATCTCCTAATTCTCCGCGAGCGCTGAATAGGCCTGGGTTTGCAAGCGGGCGGCTGTCTCATCGACGATCTGGTCGATATTGCCTGCGACGTCTACCGCGAACCCCGCCTCGTCGTTGCCGAGATCTTCGATTGTTGCGAGCTGAGAAACCAGAAGCGACGGCGGCATGAAGTGGCCGGTGCGCGCAGCCATCCGGGCCTCAAGCAGTTCGACGGTCCCGGTCAGATGAACAAAGACAGTACCTGGAGCCACCCGTCTGATCTGATCTCGATATGCGCGCTTGAGCGCAGAGCATGTGACAACGAGCGGCTCTGAAGAGTCGTGAAGCTCGGCGCCCACGCGAGCCAGCCACGGGGTTCGGTCAGCGTCATCCAGGGGAACACCCTGGCTCATCTTCCTCTTGTTAGCCTCCGGGTGCAGGTCATCCCCATCGATGAATCGGTAACCCAAGTGATGGGCGAGAGCGGACCCCACGCTCGTCTTGCCCGCCGCGGCGACGCCCATGACTACGATGCTCTCGGCGTACTGGACACTCATCGATTCACCTCACGCCCGGAGACGAGTGCCCGCACTTCCGAGCACAACTGCGCTCGCACCTCCACATCGGAGATCAGACGCTTGTCGGCAATTTCCCCAATGGCCGCCACCGCGTCATCAAAAGGGCCTGTCCTCGCGGACAGCAATTCGTCTGAGCGCGCGTCGATGAGGCTGTCGGCCGTCATCACGAAGGCGATCCACGCGGCCACCGCGCGAATCGAAGCGTCCGCGGACCGGCCGGCTTCACGCTGGGCGAAGATCACGGGCACGATGCGCTGGCGCACCTTGGTTGAACCTTCAGCGGAAATCTGACGCAACGAGTGAGCGATGCGCGGGTTCTCAAACCTCACCAGAAGCGCGTCCGTGTACGCGGCAATGTCCAGGCCTTCAGGAAGGGATGCCGCGGCCTCATTCCAGTAACTGTCCACCCACGAACGAAGACGGGCGTCGCGCACGGCCTCATGAACTGCAGACAGTCCTGACAGGAGTCCGGCGTATGCCATGAGAGAGTGCGCACCATTGAGCAGCCAGAGTTTGCGGCGTTCAAAAGGCTCAATGTCATCGACGAAGCGCGCACCCGCGGCCTCCCAGAGCGGCCGGCCAGCCGGGAAATGTCCGCTCAGGACCCAGTCGCTGAAAGACTCTGCGACGACCGATGCCGCATCGCGGTATCCGGTTCGCTCCTCTACGAGGACACGATCCGCGTGCGTGGTTGCCGGTGTGATGCGGTCCACCGACGTGTCAACGAACGCCACGGACGAGTCGACGTAGGACACCAAATCTTCGCTCAATGCGTGACTGGCGTCTCGCAACACCGCACGCAGAATCGACCCATTCCTGCTGAGGTTGTCGCACGGCACGAGTGAAATGGCACCGGCCCCAGCACGTCTACGGGTCTCTAATGCGAGAGCGAGTCGCGCGGGCATGGTGGAGAGTTTCACTGAAGCCCTCGCATCAGCGAGGACTTGGTTATTCGCTCCCGCGAGCGACGCCAGCACCTCCAAATCGTCTCGCACTGCGGGGGCGGCAGTGTTGAGTCCGTCACCCCCACCGTGACGGTAGCCTGCCTCAGAAACGGTGAGGGTGACCAGCGCCGTGTCCGGGTGAGCAATGACTTTCGAGAAGGTCTCCAGGTCCGCACCATCGTGGGCGGCAGTCACAGACTCGATGAGTGTGATCTCGTCACCCTGCTCGCCGCGTGTGACGACATGGTAGAGACCGCTTTGCCGTTCGAGCACATCGGCGACGGCCGATGTGCGACCCGTGAAGCCGGTGATCCCCCACGGGTCGTCGTGGTTGCCCGTATTCACGAGGTCTGTGTACCAGGCCTGATGTGAGCGCGAGAACGCGCCGAGCCCGATGTGAGCAATGCGGGGCCGAGGGGCCGCGCTGGATCGCGTGAGCGGCAGAAGCGGTGACGCCATGATTGGGATCCTTATCGCGCGACGCTGACCGCGTGCGGCACTGTCTGCAGGGACGTCGCGCCAGTCGGGTCACCCACGACGAGGTTGTCCTCGTTGCGGATGCCAGCGATACCCGGAATATAGACCCCGGGCTCGATGGCGATGACATTGCCGGCCTCGAGAAGGTGATCAGACCCGGGCTTGATGAGCGGGTACTGCTCGTGGAAAGCGACGCCCACGCCATGACCAGTCTGGTGCGGGTACGCCTCGGACATCCCGGCGTCCTCCACGACCTGACGTGCAGCCGCATCGACATCGTGACCGGTCGCCCCGGGCACTGCTGCCCGCTGTGCAGCGACGAATGACGCCTCGGCGACTTCGTAGATGCGCTCGATGTCGAGCGATGCCTCACCGATGACGAAGGCACGAGACAGATCCTGCCAGTAGCCGTCTGCGACGACCGCAAGCTCCATCAGAACGTTGTCACCCGTGCGCTGAACACGCGTGGAGGAGAATTCGTAGTCGAGATGGCACTGAGACGTCTGCGGACCGCTCATCACGAACGCATACCCTCGGACGCGGCTGACACCGTCTCGACCGACGCCGAACAGCTCGAGCTTAGATTCGACCTCGGTACCGAGCTCGATGTCCCGGACGCCGTTGGCAATTCCATCACGGAACGTTCGCAGACCCACATCGGCGATCGCCGCCGCGCGTCGGATACCGCGCAGCTCCGCCTCGGTCTTCGCAGCGCGCGACCGGGTCCACTTGTCGCTCATAAACACCGGTGCCGCGCCGAACACGTCCTCAAGGACGGGACGCAACGACTCGTGTCGACCGGACACCTCGTGCGCCATGTGCGGCGGCACCTGGGCGCGGAAAGGACCTTCGATTCCGATGCGCCCACCAGCGAGCCCAAGGCTGTCCGCGAGAGCGCCGAACTCCTTAGCCACTGTCTCGTGGAGCGACGGGTCGATGAGACGCCCGGCCTGATACACGTGGATGTCCTGCCAGCCGCTGCGCGATGCCCACGTCTCTTCCCCGGCAGGGACGAACAGGTGCGGCGTGCCCGTACGCGGAATGAGCGCGAGGATCGTGCCGTTCATCGGCCAGTATCCGGTCGCCGCCACGATGTTCTTCGACGCATTCAGGACGATCGCGTCCAGCCCGTCGTCTGCGATGTACTCCTGCACGCGATTCACGCGGTCGGCATCAAAGGTCTTGTTGCCACCCAATGCGTCGATCAGGCTCCTCGCGGTCTCCGACGACGGAGCTTCGACTCGAACGACGTCTGCGTACCCGAAGGAGGACAGGTCGTCGAGGAACGGAGCCGCGGCCCTGACGTCCACAGAGTCGGCTGCACCAAGTGATGCGTGACCGAGGCGGCCGACGAGGTCGGCGGTGCTGTGCGACGCTTCCTCGCCTGCTCCCAGGAAAGCCGAGAGGTCGGCGCGAGCGGAGACATTGCCCCTGTTCGTCCGAGCGAGCACAACCCGGAGGTCGCGAGTGGAGTGAAGTAGCTGCCCCGCGTTCTCTTCGGGGCGGGCAACTCGCACGACCAGTGCGAAACCTAGCGGTTCCGTCTGGTCTGCGAGCCACCTGAGCCCCTCGATGAACGAATCCAACGCAGAGTCTCCACTGGCCCCGCCGGTGATGACAAAGCGACGGTTACCGACCTGCGCGGACAGCGCGAGCAGCTCGGACAACCGCCCTTCGAGCGTCCGAGGGTCCGCGACGGAACCGAGGTCGATGGACGTGGTCTGAACGCCGCTCTTCTTGGCCGAGACGAGGGCCGCTGCGTCCTCCGAGGACAGGCGGTCGTAGTCGACCTCCACGGCATCTAGGCCGGCGAGACGGGCATTCTCGACCAGGTCAGCGGTGCTGAGCTCTCGGGACGAGAGTGCATAGCGAGTGAACACGAAGTCTCCTTGCGGTCGTCGAAATCAGTTGATGGCGGCGAAGGCGTTGTCGAGGCGCTGCAGTGACTCCTCGAGGTCCGCCCTCGTGTGCGCGGAGGTGATGCCGTAGTGCATGGGCGCCGCCTTGGCTCCGAAGTCGTGGAAATGCAGGCCGTTCGGTGCCGTCTGACGCAGGAACTTGTTGTTAAGTGCAGCATCGAACTTCCGAGCCTGACGATAGTCGGTGACCTCGTCCTCAATGCCGAAGTAGAGCCCAAAGCGCGCGCCAATACCCTGCAGGTGGCCAGGCACGCCATGCTTGCCGAAGAGCGAGTTGATGCCGGCGTAGAAGAAGTCAGCCTTCGCGTTGAGGTCCTCGTAGAAACCGGGTGCGGACATCACGTCAAGCGCTGCGAGGGCGGCAAGGACGGCTGCGAGGTGCCCGGTGTAAGTTCCGGACATCACTGCCTTACCCACAGGGTTGAGCGTGTCCATGATCTCCGCGGTGCCAGTGACGGCAGCGAGCGGCCAGCCCGCGGCAAGCGCCTTCGCCCAAGTCGTGAGGTCGGGCGTGATGCCGAAGTACTCGGCGGATCCTCCGAGGGCGCTGCGGAAGCCCGCGAGCACCTCGTCGAAGATCAGCACGACGCCGGCATCCTTCGTCAGCTGACGAAGGAGCGCCAGCCACTCGCGATTCGCGGGGATGGTGCCGAGGTTGTAGGCGATGGGCTCCAGGATGACAGCTGCGAGTTCGTGACCGTAGACGTCGATGGCGTCGCGAAGTGCGTCGGCGTCGTTGAACGGGATGGTGATGACCAGTTCGTGGAGTGCGGCGGGGATACCGGCGCTGTCGGGGAACGGCGGGACGAAGTGCTCGTAGATGCGGTCCGGCGTATGCGAGTTGAACATGACGTAGTCGTGCATGCCGTGGAAGTGACCGTCGAACTTGAGGATCCGCTCACGACCGGTGTAGGCGCGTGCGATACGGATCGCCGCCATCGTCGCCTCGGTGCCCGTGTTGCTCAGTCGCACACGCTCGGCGCCGGGGAGGATCTGCACGAGCTTCTCGGCGAGCTCGACATGGTACTTCGTCTCTTGGGTAGTGATCGTCCCCATCGAGATGGCCTTCGTTGCGGCCTCGTTGATGGCGGGGTGGTTGAAGCCGAGCATGCTCGCTCCGTTGGAGGAGCTGAAGTCGATGAACTCGTTGCCATCGATGTCCCACAGCCGGCAACCATCGCCTCGGTCAAAGTAGTACGGCCGGCCCAGAACGGGGTTGTAGCGGCCGGCGGCGGTGACGCCTGCGGTCGTGACCTGCTGGGCTCGCTCGAAGAGCGCGCGGGACTTGTCTTCCGCAATCGCGGCAGCGGTGCTCGTCATTGGGAATTCCTCTCAACGGGTTGGCTGAGGTCCGCATCTTGAAACCTCAGTATCAATATATGCCATGTTAGCACCGCGGCTGATCGGGGCAAGAGGTTGGGTCGGGTATATTCAACTCTTTTCAACTGAACCCGCCTCTCAAAATGTGGACCTTGCGTCTCGGAATAGAGCATCATGGACGTATGACGACAGTGGATAAGGCCTTCGACGTGCTCGATGCGCTGCTGCAGGCAGATCGGCCGCTAGGCCTTTCTGAGGTAGTTGCTCGGTTGGATCAGCCAAAACCGACAGTGCGTCGACTGCTTCTCTCGCTCATCGAGCAGTCCCTCGTTTTGCAGAACAGCGAGAGTCGCTATGAACTCGGAGGGCTTCCGGTCGACCTTGCGTCAGAGGCTCTTTCCCGCGCATCCCTTGCTGACGAGAGCAACGCAACGATCTACGCCCTGCGGCAGCACGTCCGTGGAACCATCACACTCAGCCGATACGGCGACCACGGACTGACCGCACTCGTTCAGGTCGACGCCTCTTCCCCCTTCCTCATCGCACCGACGTCGCAGATGCCGCTCTACGCAACGGCGTCAGGGAAGGCGATTCTCGCCTTCCTTCCGCGCGCAGATGTGGCCCGGTACGTCGAGAACGGTATGACTCACGTGACTACACACACCCTTGAGGACCCCACGAGTCTGGCGCAGGAGCTGTCCACGATTCGGTCTCGCGGATACTCGGTGGAAGACCAAGAGGCACGCCTTGGCGTGCGCGCAATCGCGGCTCCGATTCGAGACTTCTCGCATCGTCCCGTCGGCACTCTTTCGATTGCGGCGCCGGCGAAGGTCCTTTCGATGCCGGAGCTCGTCCGGATGTCTTCGCGTATCGTTACCGCGGCGGACGCCATCAGTCGGCGGCTGGGTGGCGTGCCGCTGTCCAGCGCAAAGGAGATCGCCTAATGTCAACCGTGGATAAGGCCGGCGTGGTGCTGCGCGCCGTGAGCGAGCTGGCGCCGGTGACCCAGATGGCACCCTTGGAGGAGCGCACCGGGATACCGAAACCCACCCTGTACCGCATTTTGCGCACCCTCCTGGAGCGCGACATGATTCAGCAGGACGCATCCGGCGCGTACCGCGTCGGCGACAAGGTGTTCGCGCTTGCGGCTCGCGCCTTCCCGCGGCTCGGACTCGACGAAGACGTCCGACGGGTGCTCATCGATCTCAGCCGACAAGTGCACCAGGCGATCCACCTGTCAGCACTGCGCGGCGACGACCTCATCTACGTCGACAAGATCGAAGCAGACACGCCGTTCTACCTACAATCCGCCATTGGGCGGCACCAAGCGATTCACTCGAGCTCCATCGGCAAGAGCGTTTTAGCGAACCTGCCTGAGGCCCGCGCTCGACACATCCTCGAGCACTCGAATCTCGAAGCGCTGACCCCATACACGGTCACCTCGGTAGCCGACATCATGGCAAGCCTCCCGAGAATCCGCGAGCGTGGGTTTGCCCGGGATGACGAGGAAGACGAGCTCTCAACTCGTGCAGTCGGAACGTGCCTAAGAGACAGGAGCGGCGCGGTCGTCGGCGGCCTGAGCATAGTGGCTCCGGCCTTCCAGGTGGAAATGGCCGAACTCGATGCTCAGGCACCGCAGCTGTTGGCGGCGGCGGCGACCATAGAAGAGGTCATTGCGGGGCGCGGTCTCCTCAACTGACCGCCGCAATCTCTCCTTCCAGGTGCGAGGCCTCCCTCAACAACCTGATTGCGACCGAGATGGCGGCGAAATCGGTCTGATCCATACCGTCCACGTCTTCCAGTGCCTTCCGCGCGCGGTCGATGGGCCTCGCTACACCGCGTTCCCACGACTCGACGGAGGTCTCGACGTCCTCGGCGTGCATGTCGATGACCCGCTGAGCTACACCGGAGACGACCTCCTCCAGATCGGCCCTCAAAGAGGTTCGCGCGAGCGGGTGCCATCTGCCGTCGCGCGGTAGCGCGGCGATCTGCTGGAGGATACCCGAGACGCCGTATCGGTTACACACCGCCATATACGCATCCAGCGCATCATCGACAGTGACGGATCCGCGAGCGATAGCCGCGATATCCAGCAGGCGGAATTCGTACAGAAGAGACGCCGCACGCGAGGCGAGGGACTCGGAGGCTCCGGCCTTGACGAGAGCATCAACTTCCGCAGCAACAGCGAGTCGTTCTTCGCCGAACAAACGGCTCGCGATCCGTCCCAGCAACGGAGTGATCGACGGGACGAACTCACTTCGGGCCGCTTCGACGTCGAGGACTCCGGCAGATCGCTGCAGGAACCAGCGTGTGGCGCGGTCCATCAGCCGTCGAATCTCGGAATGCGCCTGAGCCTGAACGTCGGCGGTAAGGGCGCTGCCCGCCTCATGAATCTGTGTACGAAGATCGTCTACCGCGAAGACCTCGCGTGCGACGACAAATGCCCGGATGACCTGGTCCACGCTCGCACCGGTCTCTTCTTGAACACGAAACATGAACGTGATGCCACCGATGTTGATGATGTCGTTCGCCAAAGAGGTAGCCACAATGGATTCCGCCAGCGGGTGCTCGATGAGACGAGGCCCACGAAGCTCGCGCACCTGAGCCGGGAAGTACCGCGCCAGCGTCGCCGCGCCGAATCGTTCCGCAACGAGAGACGCCTGCTCGAGGTCTTTCTTCACCGCGAGCTTCGCCAGTGCGGCGATGACCGCTAGCTCGGGTGACATCAGCCCCACTCCGTTGGACGCGCGATCGCCGAGCTCTTCGTCCGATGGCAGTCCTTCAAGCCCTCGGTCCAGACTGCGCTCCTTCTCGAGCCACTGCATGAACCGCAGATGCACCGGGAGCATCTCAGCCGCCTTCGCACGCTCGTTTGCGAGGAGAACGTTCTGTTCGAAATTATCGCGAATGACCAGATCCGCGACTTCAGTGGCCATGTCGCGAAGAAGCTCTTGCCTGTCAGCGATCGTGAGCTGGCCCGCCGCAACCGCCCCGTCCAGCGCGATCTTGAGGTTCACCTCGTGATCCGAGCAGTCGACGCCTGCCGAGTTGTCGATAGCGTCCGTGTTTAGCCGGACCCCTACGCGCGACGCCTCGACGCGAGCCGCTTGGGTCAGGCCCAGGTTGCCGCCTTCACCGATGACGCGGACCCTGAGTTCTCTGGCATCGACCCGCACCCAATCGTTCGCCCTATCCGCGGCGTCAGCGTGCGACTGTGCAGAGGACTTCACGTAAGTCCCCACTCCGCCGTTCCATAGGAGGTCCACCGGCGCGCGAAGCACGGCGGAGATCAGACCAGACGGAGTCAACTCGGTGACATCGTCGGAGAGCCCGAGCGCGTGTCGGATCTCAGTCGTCAGGGGCACGACCTTGGCGCTCCGCTCGAAGACACCGCCGCCAGCGCTGATGAGTCCGCGGTCGTAGTCGTCCCATGAAGAGCGAGGGAGCTCGAACAGCCGTCGACGTTCGTCGTACGCTCGCGTCGGCTCCGGGGCCGGGTCCACGAAGACGTGACGATGGTCGAAGGCAGCGACCAGCTTCAATGAACGAGACAGCAGCATGCCGTTGCCGAAAACGTCTCCGCTCATATCGCCAATGCCAACAGCCGTGATGGGGTCGCGGTCGGGGTCGAGCCCCATCTCGCTGAAGTGGCGACGGACAGACTCCCACGCACCGCGAGCGGTGATGCCGAGCGCCTTGTGGTCGTATCCGTTGGATCCGCCGGATGCGAAGGCATCACCCAGCCAGAAGCCACGCTCGAGAGAGAGCTCGTTCGCCACGTCCGAGAGGTTGGCGGTGCCCTTGTCAGCGGCAACGACGAGATATGGATCGTCGCCGTCTCGGATGACCAGCCGAGGATCGCGAACTACTGTCTCTGAGGCGCCCTCACGGTGGATATTGTCCGTGATGTCCAGGAGAGCGCCGACGAAGATGCGGTAGGCATCTCTGCCGACAGCCCCCCATTGGTCTGGGCTGAATGCCGCACGATCCGATTTGACGACGAACCCGCCCTTGGCCCCGGCAGGCACGATAACAGCGTTCTTCACCGTCTGAGCTTTCGCGAGCCCGAGCACTTCGGTGCGGAAGTCCTCGAGCCTGTCGCTCCATCGCAGACCGCCCCGGGCGATGGCAGCGAATCGAAGATGCACTCCCTCCACGAGTGGCGAGTGGACCCACACTTCTGATGTGGGCCGAGGTGCTGGCGCAAATGGAATGCGGCGGGTATCGAACTTCAAAGCCAGCGCAGGACGGAGCCCGAAATCGCCATCGGCGCTGTAAGCGCTGGTCCTCAACGTGGCGTCGATGAGCGCGGCCAATTCGCGCAGGATCCGGTCGGTATCGGCTCTCTGGATGTCGTTCAAGGAGGCTTGGAAGTCGGAGTCCAGCGCCTTCACAGCGGTAGCGCGTTCGTCGTCGCTAACTGGCCCAGGCTGGAAGCGAGCCGCGAACATGCCGACGAGCATGCGAGCGTGCGCAGGGTTCTGTGTGAGCAGTTCCGACATGTATGCATGAGTGAACGTGGAGCTCAGCTGTCGCAGGTACCTCAGGTAGGCACGAAGCACCTCTACCTCCTGCCACGAGAAGGCCGCGGACACGACCAGTCGGTTGAGGCTGTCCGCATCGACTATGCCGGCACCGATCTGCTCGAGGGCAGCGATGACGAGGTCATCGCCGCCGGTGGGCCAGAGAGCAGAACGGACGCGCAGCTGGACGATGTAACCAGACATTGTGCCGGGCTGTAGCGACCATGCTCGCTCGTCGAGCGCGATGAGTCCAAGACTTTGCACGATGGGCAGAAGATCGGCGAGGGCCAACTCATTTCGGCTGAAGAGCCGCAGGTCGCGAGTGCCGTCCGGGCCCCCCGCGGACACGGACATTACCGCGAAGTGGCGAGCGGACGAGGTGGCTGCAATGAAACGGGCGTCACCGACGGCGTCATCGACAGAATGCGCAGCCACGTAATCTTCCGGGAAGATATCCGCCAGTTCTGGCCCCAAACCGTGGTCGCGCAAGCGCGCATCGAGGCGTCGCCGCCACGGCGTGCACACATCCGAGATGGTCTGCTCGAGCACGCGCAGCCGCTCGTCCGTCAGTCCGGAAGGGTCCTCCACGGTTGCGGTGAATGACACCTGAGCGAGCGCCTTGTCGCCCAGACGCGCGGTGAAGTCGATGCGTTCGTCTCCGAGGGCGTCACGGAGAACGTTCTGGATGCTCAGTCGGACGTCGGTGGCGTACCAGTCACGAGGAAGAAAGACGAGAACCCGCGCGGACCGCTCCTCGTGGTCGATGCGGACGAACGAACGTGCCGCCCTCTGCTCGCTCAGCCTGTAGACCTCTTCCACGATACGCAGGAGGTACGGCAACGGCGCTCGGAGCACTTCATCTCGCGGGAGGCTCTGCAGAACGTCGTCGACGGCGCGTCCAGCGTGGCTCGCCGGAGGCGCCGAGATCGCTTGGCTGATCGCTGCCGCCTTCCGATTCGCCATGGGCACGGATTCGATCGGATCCGCGGCTGCCGCGGCAGTGAAAAGACCGTCGAAGCACTGAGTGACTGCGCTGCCGTCGGCATTCGTCAAAGTAATCAATACACGATCCAAGAGGGCTTGACGCCGTACGTAGGTGCGAACGCGAGTGGTACGCACCTCGACTCCGTCGGCCTCCCGCAGCGTGAGCGGTCCCGCCGTAACGCCGATCGAGTCGTCGCTATCCGCGGTCCGGTATCCGAACAGATCGAACCGACCGGACCTCAGCCATAGGAGGAAGTCACGTGCCTCGGCGTCACGAGAGGCTGCAAGGTCGATGGCATCCTCGAGCTTCCGGCGAAGCGAATCGGATGCGGCCGCGACGGCTTGCACCTCGTCGATGACGACGGCCAGGTTATCGCGTAGCCGCATCGACGCCTCACCGGTCATAGCCCCGGCAACCTCGACGTGAATCCACGACTCGGCGCCACGCTCCGTCCGAACGACGGGGTGCACTACTGGACCGACGCGGAGCCCTTGCCCGACGAGGACATTGAGGACGGAATCGACGACGAAAGGGACATCCGCGGTGACGATCTGTACCGAGGTCGACCCAGTCGCGTCATTCGGGTGTACGTCAATCCGGTGGTTAGCGGTGCTGTCGGCGAGGCTCCGGTGACGTTCCAGCACAGCAGCTAGATCTAGCGCTTCAAGCTCGCGGAGATCTTCCGACGGCACACCTCGGAAGTAGTCCTCGGCCAGAGTGATGCTCTCCGCCCGGGCGGAATCGTCATTGGTCACGTCACACCTCTTTCGATATCAGTCTAGGTCCGTATAATGATACTTCTGTATCATTCCTGGAGTATAGGCTTTTCTTATGGAGTCATCTGTGCCCGAAGCATCAGCGAACATCGGAGTCGTCGGACTCGCCGTCATGGGTTCGAA
>NZ_SSDJ01000078.1 GCF_004794465.1 Microbacterium sp. K24
CAAGGACGTGCAGGTCGCGATCAAGGGTTCGTCGACCGACCCCGCGCAGGGCGTGGAGACGCCGATCACCGTGCTGTCGAACGGTCTCGAGCAGTCCGTGCTCGACGTGATCGGCAGACCCGCCGCACGTGTCGTCGCACCGGGCGAGCCGCTGCGGGTGATGTGGTGCGGACGGTTGTCTCCCGAGAAGCGCCCGGCGGTCTTCCTCGACGCGGTGTCGCAGGTCTCGGGCATCGCCGCGCACATGTACGGCGACGGGGTATCCCGGGCATCCGTGTCACGCCGCGCGACGGCACTCCCCGACGGTCTCGTCACCGTGCACGGCGGTGTTCCGCAGTCCGAGGTGCTCGCGGCGATGCGGCACGCGCACGTGCTGGTGTCGAGTTCCCTCGACTTCGACAATCAGCCGATGGTGCTCCTCGAGGCGATCGCCTCCGGTCTCCCGGTGATCGTCGCCGATCCCGATCTCGCGGAGACGCTGCCACCGGGCGGGGGCATCGTCACGACGACCCCGGATGCCGCGGGCCTCGCCACCGCCCTGTCGCAGCTGCGCGACGACCCCGCGCGCCTCACCCGACACAGCGAGGCCGCGATCGCGCATCGCGACCAGGTGGCGCAGACCACACATCGTGCGGCCCTGCTCGGCGTCTACGAGGCAGCCCTCGCGACAGCCCGCTGACCAGCCTCAGGCGTCGATCGCCTCGCGGGACAGCCGTCCGGACGAATCGATGATGAACTCGCGGCGCGGAGCCACCTCGTTGCCCATGAGCAGTTCGAAGACGCGGCCGGCGGCCTCGGCATCCTCCATGCGCACCCGCCGCAGCAGACGGCCGGAGCGGTCCATGGTCGTGTTCGCCAGCTGCTCGGCATCCATCTCGCCGAGACCCTTGTACCGCTGGATCGGCTCGTGCCACCGCTTGCCGGCCTTGCGCAGCTTGGTGAGCAGCGCGTGCATCTCCTGCTCGCTGTAGGTGTACACGGTCTCGTTCGGCTTCGAACCGGGGTTCATGATGATGATCCGATGCAACGGGGGCACGGCCGCGAAGACCCGGCCGTCCTCGATCAGCGGACGCATGTACCGGAAGAACAGGGTGAGCAGGAGGGTGCGGATGTGCGCGCCATCGACGTCGGCGTCGCTCATCAGGATGACCTTGCCGTAGCGCGCGGCGTCGATGTCGAACGTGCGGCCGGAGCCGGCGCCGATCACCTGGATGATCGACGCGCACTCGGTGTTCGACAGCATGTCGCTGACCGAGGCCTTCTGCACGTTCAGGATCTTGCCGCGGATGGGCAGCAGCGCCTGGAACTCGCTGTTGCGCGCGTTCTTGGCCGTGCCGAGCGCCGAATCGCCCTCGACGATGAACAGCTCGCTGCGGTCGACGTCGTTCGTACGGCAGTCCACGAGCTTCGTCGGCAGCGTCGAGGACTCCAATGCGTTCTTTCGGCGCTGCGTCTCCTTGTGCGCGCGCGCCGAGACGCGCGCCTTCATCTCGGAGACGATCTTGTCGAGCAGCTGCGACGCCTGGTTCTTGTCGTCGCGCTTGGTCGAGCTGAAGCGCTCGCCGAGGTCCTTGCGGAGCACCTGGGCGACGATCTGGCGCACGGCGGGAGTACCGAGCACCTCCTTGGTCTGGCCCTCGAACTGCGGCTCCGGCACGTTCACGGTCAACACGGCCGTGAGTCCCGCGAGCACATCGTCCTTCTCGAGCTTGTCATTGCCGACCTTGAGCCGGCGGGAGTTCTGCTCGACCTGCGAACGCAGCACCTTTAGGAGCTCCTGTTCGAAGCCCTGCTGGTGCGTGCCGCCCTTCGGCGTCGCGATGATGTTCACGAACGACCGCACGGTGGTGTCGTACCCGGTGCCCCAGCGCAGCGCGATGTCGACGGCGCAGACGCGCTCGACCTCGGTCGCGATCATGTGGCCGTCCGCCTGCAGAACCGGGACGGTCTCCTTGAACGTGCCCTCGCCCTGGATGCGCCAGTTGTCCGTCACGGGGGCGTCCGTCGCGAGGTAGTCGACGAATTCGGAGATGCCGCCCTCGTAGCGGTAGGAGATCTCGCGGGGGATCTCGTCGACGAGCCCTGTCAGCACGCCCTCGGCCTGAGGAGGCTGCGCGGGCCGTGCCCGGTCGTCGCGCACCAGGATCTCGAGCCCGGGCACGAGGAACGCGGTCTGGCGTGCGCGCGTCTCGAGCTCCTTGAGCTGGAAGGCGGCGTCCTTCGTGAAGATCTGCCGATCGGCCCAGTACCGGATGCGCGTGCCGGTCACGCCCCGGGGCGCCTTTCCGACGACGCGCAGCTCGCTCTTGTCCTCGAACGGACGGAACGGCGCGTCCGGACGCTTCTCCCCCGTATCCGTGAAGATTCCCGGCTCGCCCCGATGGAAAGACATCGCGTAGACCTTGCCGCCACGGTCGACCTCGACGTCGAGACGCTCCGAGAGCGCATTCACGACGGAGGCGCCGACACCGTGCAGACCACCGGACGCCGCGTACGAACCGCCGCCGAACTTGCCGCCGGCGTGCAGTTTCGTGAAGACGACCTCGACGCCGCTCAGCCCGGTGCGCGGCTCGATGTCGACCGGGATGCCACGACCGCGGTCGTGCACCTCGACGCTGCCGTCGTCGTGGAGGATCACATCGATCTTGTCGCCGTTGCCGGCGACGGCTTCGTCGACGGCGTTGTCGATCACCTCCCAGAGGCAGTGCATGAGCCCGGGCGATCCGTTCGACCCGATGTACATGCCGGGACGCTTGCGGACAGCCTCGAGCCCTTCGAGCACCTGGAGATGATGGGCGGAATACTCGGCGGTCACAATCTCCGAGTCTATTCTCGGCCGGCTCCATCGGGCGGTAGACACTCCCCTCCGCTGCCCAGCCCGCACCGATCGCGTACGCGCTGAGCGAAACACGCCGTGATCCGGGCATGCGTACAGGTGCAGCGTGGTTGTATTGAGCACGACCCACAGCGAGGCCGACACCCGAGGAGGCACCGAGATGAATGCAACAACCGAACGTGAGGCCACCGCCATCGAGTTCCGCCTGACAGCGATGGATCGCTGCGACTCCTGCGGAGCTCAGGCGTACATCGCCGCAGAGGTCAACGGATCCGAGCTCCTGTTCTGCGCCCACCACGGCCGCAAGTACGAAGAGAAGCTCCGCTCCATCGCCACCAGCTGGCACGACGAGAGCTCTCGCCTCGTCGAGACCGTCTGACCGGCAGACCTCTCCGACTTCCGACTCCGGGTCGCGCGCACGCGCGGCCCGGAGTTTTTTCACGCGAGGACGATCCGTCGGACCCGTGGACTCAATCGGGTGAGGATCTCCTCTCCCACGGTGCCGATCCGCTCGGCGAGCGTCGTGGCGCCGACTTCGCCGGAGTCGCCGGCGCCGAAGAGGATGACCTCGTCCCCGACGGCCATTCCCGGCCACGCCTCGACGACGGACGTCGTGTGCCCGATCGTGGAGAGGGTCCTCGACCCGGCAGGCGTGCCGACCGGCATCCCCGACAGCGTGGACGGCAGCCCGTCGAAGCTGCCGATCGAGATGACGGCGTCACCGTCGACGATGTCCTCGACCAGCGCGCTCAGCGAGGCGACGGGGCGGATGCCGTCGAGCTCCGGTCCGTCGGCGGAGCGGATGCCGTAGCAGAACGCTCCGATGCGCGACACGGTCCCGCGCAGCTCCGGACGCCACCAGGACGCAGCGGATGCCGTGAGATGAACGAAGGCGGGGGCAGCCCCCGACTCGCCGGCGACGCGGACGGCATCGAGGAAGGCGACCTGCGCTTCGTCGTCTTCGGCGTCGCTCGCCTCGGCGATATGGCTCCAGATGCCGTCGAGTTCGATGTGGCCGCGCTGTTCCGCCGCCCGCGCCTCGGCGACGGCGGCCGGCCAGTCCTCGGGAAGCACGCCGTTGCGGTGCAGGCCCGTGTCGATCTTCAGGTGCACCCGGGCTCGTGCGCCGAGGACGGCAGCGCGCGCGATGACCCGGCGCAGGTACTCGATCGTGCCGACACCCAGATCGATGTCTCGTGCCAGCGCCTCGTCGATCTCGTCGTCCGACGAGGTGGCCCAGGCGAAGATCCTCACCTCGCCGCCCGCGATCCGACGCACCTGCAGTCCGCTGCGGATGTCATAGCTCCCGAACCATGCGACACCGGCCTGCACGGCCGTCTCGACGGCCCAGCGCAGCCCGTGCCCGTACGCGTCGTCCTTCAGCACGAGCATCAGGGTGGAGGGAGCGATGCGGTCGCGGACGGCGGCGATGTTGGCGCGGAACGCATCGCTGCTGATCCGCAGCTCCGGGCGCGTCATGCCTCCCACCCCCGCGACGCATGAGCACCGGCGACCGTGACGAGTTCTGCGACCGAGAGACCGGTGACCTCCGCCCACCGGGTCAGGCCCGGCGCCGCGGGCCCGGTGCCGCCGAAGTAGGTGACCTCCTGGCCGTGCGCCGCGTCGGCCCCGCCGAGGTCGACGACGCAGACGTCCATGGCCACGCGCCCGACGATGGGCCGGGCGATGCCGTCGACCTCGACATGGGCGTGGTTGCCCAGTGCGCGGACGATCCCCTGCGCGTATCCGCCGGTGACGAGCGCCACCGTCGTGTCGGCCGCCGCTCGGTAGGTGTAGCCGTAGGACACGGCGTCGCCCTGACGGAGGCGCTTGGTCGACATCACATGACCGGTGAGTCGCATGACGGGACGCACGGCGAGGAAGCCCTCGTCGTCGGGGAGACCGTAGAGCAGGGCCGGATCGATATCGGCCGTGCCCGACGTGACCCCGACGATGCCCTCGAGACGCAGAGTGTCGACCTCGCCCGGGGAATCCACCAGCACCTGGTCGGCCCCGGCAGCCGTCACCGCCTGGGCGACCGTGAGGACGCCGTGCCCCCATGCATCGCGCCGCAGATCGGCCGTACGCCCGCCGCCGCCGACAGCGGCGGATGCCGCCGCGGCGAGAGCCGAGCGGGAGATCACGGCGCGCGGCAGGGCGCTGGAAGTCGTGTCACACACGTTTTCCAGCCTAGCTTCCACGTTCGCGGCGTGAACTTCGAGCCCCCGTAGACTGGTCAGGACCCCTACCCCCGGAGCCACATGTCTCGTCTTTCCCTCGCGCCCCGCATCCGCTATCTGCTGGGACGCGCACGCCGCATCGACGTCGGATCGGTGGTCGAACGGGCCAAGGAGGCCTCGGAGCAGCACCACAAGGCCGTGCCGGCGATCGTGGTCGACATGCTGTGGTCGGCGGCCCGGCACAACGTCGGATTCCAGGACTACATCGACTACGACTTCGCCATGCTCACCCGGTCCGAGCGCGAGACGTTCATGACGCACCCGGTGTCGAACCAGCTCTCACAGCGCTACGACCACCCGGACTTCCGTTGGATCTTCCAGGACAAGATCGAGTTCAACCGGCATTTCGCGGCGCACCTGCACCGTGAATGGCTCGTCGTCGAGGAGGGGAACGCCGACGCCGTCCGCGAGCTCACGCAGCGCCTCGGCACGATCGTCACGAAAGAGCCGGTCGGCCAGGCCGGCACCGGTGTGCATCGGTACCACGCCGCCGACATCACCGACTGGGATGAGTTCCACGCCGGTCTGCTGAGCCGCGGCGAGCTGCTGATCGAGGAGGTCATCCGCCAGCACGACGCTCTCGCGGCCGTCTGCCCCGGCACGGTCAACACCACCCGCGTCACGGCGTTCTTCGACGGCGAGAAGGCGCACATCCTCGCGATGGCCCAGAAGTTCGGGCGGGGCGCCGTGAGCGACCAGATGACGTTCGGCGGCTTCTACACGATGCTCGACGAGAACGGTCACGCGGTCGGCGCCGGCTACGACTCGCACGGACACGTGCACGAGAACCACCCCGACACCGGGTTCCGTATCGCCGACTTCCAGCTGCCGTACATGGACGAGGTGCGCGCCTTCATCGACGAGGTCGCCCGCGTCGTTCCGCAGGTGCAGTACGTGGGGTGGGACGTCGTCGTGACCCCCGACGGCCCCGTTCTCGTCGAGGGCAACTGGGGCGCCGGCGTGTACGAGAACAAGCCCAGCGTCACCGGCATCCGCACGGGCCACAAGCCGCGCTATCGCGAGGTCATCGGCTTCTGAACCGAGACGGAGAAGGCCCGGATGCTGAGCATACGGGCCTTCTTAGTGATCGCCGTGGGTCAGACCTCGCGGACGATTCCGAGAGGCGTGGACTCCAGTCCCTGTCCGAGCGGGTTGTCGCCGAGGATCTTGACGAGCCGACGCTCGCCGTCCTTGTCGAGCGTGGACCCGAGGATGTTGCCGCCGAGGTCGTTGATGTCGACCACGGCCACCTCGAGCGCTCCGCCGAGCAGCGACTTCAGGTGCGCCGCGACGCCGTCGGGATCCTTCGGTCCGAGCACGACAGCCTCGTTGTAGGGCGGGATCGTGTGCTTCGTCGGTCCGTCGATCGCGCGGGCCTTGTCGCCGGCGATGCGGTAGAAGTCGCCCTTGCGACCGAACGCCTTGGTGACGGCGGCGACCGCAGCCGCCAGCAGGATGCGGGGCGTGCCGCACTCGCGCAGCGCCATCTCCATCGTCTCCGGCATGCCGAGCCCGATGCCGTACGGCGTGCGGGTGACGTACTTCGACAGGAAGAGCGCCAGCTTGCGCGGCTTTATCTCGTCGAGACGGTACGAGCGGCCCTGCGTGATCGCGACGATCTTCTCCGTCACGAACAGCAGGTCGCCCGGTCGGACGGCGTCCTTCGCATACTCGGTGATGACCGCATCGAGGTCGTCGTCCGGCATGACGACGCGCGTGCGCAGCGGAATGCGCGCGAAGCTCTTGCCGTCGACGCTGGTCTCGAGCGCCTTGCCCTCGTTCGCCTGCATCACTCGAGGTAGTCCCGCAGCGACTGCGAGCGGCTCGGGTGGCGCAGCTTCGCCATGGTCTTCGACTCGATCTGACGGATCCGCTCACGGGTCACGCCGAAGGTGTCGCCGATCTGGTCGAGCGTCTTGGGCTGGCCGTCGCCGAGTCCGAAGCGCATCCGGATCACTCCGGCCTCGCGCTCCGACAGCGAGTCGAGCAGCTGCTCGAGCTGACGCTGCAGCATCGTGAAGCCCACCGCGTCGGCCGGGACGACCGCCTCGGTGTCCTCGATGAGGTCGCCGAACTCGCTGTCGCCGTCCTCGCCGAGCGGGGTGTGCAGGGAGATCGGCTCGCGACCGTACTTCTGCACCTCCACGACCTTCTCGGGAGTCATGTCGAGCTCACGGCTGAGCTCTTCCGGAGTGGGTTCGCGACCGAGGTCCTGCAGCATCTGGCGCTGCACGCGGGCGAGCTTGTTGATGACCTCGACCATGTGCACCGGGATGCGGATGGTGCGGGCCTGGTCGGCCATCGCTCGGGTGATCGCCTGACGGATCCACCAGGTGGCGTACGTCGAGAACTTGAAGCCCTTGGTGTAGTCGAACTTCTCGACCGCGCGGATGAGACCGAGGTTGCCCTCCTGGATCAGGTCCAGGAACTGCATGCCGCGGCCGGTGTAGCGCTTGGCGAGCGAGACGACGAGGCGGAGGTTGGCGCCGAGCAGGTGGCTCTTCGCGCGCTGACCGTCACGGGCGACCCACTGCAGGTCGAGACCGAGCTGGCCGGTCTTCTCCGCGGCCGACATCGCCGAGAGCTTCTCCTCGGCGAAGAGACCGGCTTCGATCCGCATCGCGAGTTCGACCTCTTCGGCCGCGTTCAGCAGTGCGACCTTTCCGATCTGCTTCAGGTAGTCCTTGACCGGGTCGGCCGTCGCGCCGGTGATCTGCGTCGAGTAGACCGGAACGTCTTCGTCGTCGTTCGACGAGATGACGATTGCACCGGTCGGCAGGGGCTCGGTGAACTTCGGCTTGGAGTCGTCGTCCTCGTCGTCGCTGTCATCTGCAGCGCCGGCGACGGGAGCCTCGTCCTCTTCGACGACGTCATCCGACTTCTTCTTCTTCACGGGGGCGCGCTTCGCGGCCGCACGCTTCGCAGCGCTCAACGGCGCCGGCTTCTCGGGAGCGTCGACCTCGACCTCGGTGTCGACGGCGGTCTCTTCGGCCTTCTTCGTCGTCCGGGTTTTCTTCGTCGTGGCAGGAGTCACGTTTCGCCTTTCACGGGGCTGCGGGACCGCCCCGGGACATTTCGGACACTAGTAAGACCCTTGTCAAGTCCGGTGTTCGAAAACACCGATTGACAACGGGTCGGACTCCTAGTATCGCACACGTGTGGCGATGCGGATGCATTCCGCCGAAGTTGGCGGAGATTCGTCTAGCCGCGCCCCGGCTTGTCGTCGTCGCCGGACGGGCGGGAGGCCAGGTAGCGCTCCAGTTCGGCCGCCAGCTCGTCGGCGCTCGGCAGGTCGCGCTCACTGAACCCGCCCTCGTCGTACGTGTCGTCGTCGGGGTTGCGGCCCGCCATATAGGCGTCGTATCGGCGCTCGAGGTTGTGCACCATCTGCTGCAGCTCCTCGTTGCCGGCCACCTGCTCGTCGACCCGGGCGAGGTAGTCCTCCCGGCGCTCCTGCACGGCATCCATCAGCAGCACGAGTCCGGTCGACGCCATCAGCTTGTCGGCGGCGGCGATCACGGCATCCGGATTCTCCGTCTCGGCGAGGTAATGCGGTACCAGGAGCACGAATCCGACGGCGCGGTGGCCGTTCTCGACGAAGCGGAATTCCAGGAGGTGGCCTGCCGTCGCCGGAACCTGCGTACGCGGGCGCCACACGGAGTGCGCCACCGTGAGCTCGCGACGGTTGCCGCTGACGGTGGTGCCGATCGGCCGGGTGTGCGGCACCGGCATCGCGATCGAGTGCACCCAGTTGAGGCCGGACACCTCGAACTCGGCCGCGAGATCGAGCACGGTCTGCGCGAAGGCGTTCCACGCGAAGTCCGGCTCGTACCCGGCGAGGAGCAGGAAGGGCTGGCCCAGGGCATCGGTCGCGAGCGAGAGCTCGAGACGCGAGGGCCGGAACTCGGTCAGGTGATCCTGATCGAAGGAGATCACCGGACGACGGGCCCGGTAGTCGAGGAGCACGTCATTGTCGAACACGACGATCGGCTGGGGCGACGCGGTCTCGCGCAGGTGGTCGATGAGACCCGACACCGCGCTTCCCGCATCGGTGAATCCGGTCAGCAGGACGACCAGGGGCAGGCCGTGCGGCACTGTCGGCGCGTTCGCGACTCGTTCATGGAGGTCACCGGAGAAGGGCATGTGTCCATGCTACGAGCAGGTCCGGATGCCCGGGCTGGGCTCGTCATGCTGAGAGCGAACACGCGGACATGGCTCGCGCACCGGGGCTGCGGCGAGGATCCTAGGATGGAAGCATGACGCTTCCCGTGCTCTCGCACACCACCGATCCATTCCCCGGAAGCGCTGCAGATGCCGCAGTGCTCGTCGTGCCCGATCTCTCCGAATCGTCCGAGTCGCTCGCCGCCTACCCCGGCCTCGCCGACGCTCTGACCGGCATCGGCTTCACGGGATCCGCTTCTTCGTACACCCGCGTGTATGTGCCGGAGGTGACCTCGCTGCCGTTCGCCGTCGTCGGCACGGGCACCGGAGCCGACGCCGCGGCCGTGCGGAACGCCGTCGGTGCCGCCCTGCGCTCGCTCACCGGTTTCGATCACGTCGCGGTCGGGTTCGCCGGAGGGCTCGAGTCGTTCGCCGCCGCCGCCGCGGAGGGCGCCGTGCTCGGCGGCTACCGCTTCGACACCTACCGTGCGGAGAAGGGCAAGACCCGTGCCGCAGCCGTCTCGCTGCACGCCGATCTCGACGACGAGTCGATCGCGAAAGCACAGGCCGTCGGCGAAGCGGTCGCGCTGATCAAGGACCTCGTGAACGTGCCCGCCGAGTGGCAGAGCCCTGAGCAGCTCGCGCAGAGCGCCGCGGAGAGCGTCGCCGGTCTCGACGTCACCGTCGAGATCCTCGACGAGGTCGCGCTCGCCGAACAGGGCTTCGGCGGCATCCTGGGTGTCGCCCAGGGCTCCGACCGGCCGCCGCGCCTCGTCCGGCTCGACTACTCCCCCGCCGACGCGACCCGCCACATCGCACTGGTCGGCAAGGGCATCACGTTCGACACGGGTGGTCTGTCGCTCAAGCCCGCGGCCTCGATGGTGGGGATGAAGTTCGACATGGCGGGCGCGGCCACCAGCCTCGCCGCTCTGCGTGCGATCGCGACGCTCGGACTTCCCGTGCACGTGACCGCCTGGCTCGCGATCACCGACAACATGCCGTCGGGTCGCGCTCTCCGCCCCGGCGACGTGGTGCGCATCCTCGACGGCACGACCGTGGAGGTGCTCAACACGGATGCCGAGGGCCGGCTCGTCCTCGCCGACGGGCTCGTCGCCGCGAGCCGCGAGCACCCCGACGTGATCGTCGACGTGGCGACCCTCACCGGCGCGATCGTCGCAGCGCTCGGCCACCGCCACACCGGGGTGTTCGGCGACGACGACACGGTCGCGGAGCTTCTCGCGGCTGCGCAGAGCGCCGACGAGCTCGCGTGGCACATGCCTCTTCCTGCGCACATGGAGGAGTCGCTCGAGTCTCCGATCGCCGACCTCCAGAACGTCAACATGAGCGATCGCATGGGCGGGGCGTCGTACGCGGGTCTCTTCCTGCGTCGTTTCGTCGGACGCACCTCAGATGCCGACGATGCGCCGCGCATCCCCTGGGTGCACCTCGACATCGCCGGTTCCGGCGAGCACGCCGGTGCGCCGTACGGCTTCACCGAGAAGGGCCCGACCGGCGCGATGGTCCGAACGATCATCGCCCTGGCCGCAGCATCCCACAAGGAGGCATGACTCATGACAACCCATAACTTCGACATCGTGGTGCTCGGCGGTGGCAGCGGCGGCTACGCGGCGGCCCTGCGCGCCAGCGAACTGGGCAAGTCGGTCGCTCTGATCGAGAAGGACAAGGTCGGCGGCACGTGCCTGCATCGCGGCTGCATCCCGACGAAGGCCCTCCTGCATGCGGCCGAGGTCGCCGAGCACGTGCGCGACGCGGCGCACGTAGGCGTGACCGCGACGCTGGAGGGCATCGATCCCGCAGGCGTCCGCGCCTACCGCGAGGGCATCGTCGCCAAGAAGTTCAAGGGCCTCGAAGGTCTCGTCAAGGCGCGTGGGATCACCACCGTGACGGGATTCGGTCGCCTGAACGCCGATCGCAGCATCAGCGTCGGCGATGACGTGTACGTCGGTGCCGATGTCGTCCTCGCCACCGGCTCATACAGCCGCTCGCTGCCCGGCCTCGAGATCGGCGGACGCATCCTCACCAGCGAGCAGGCGCTCGCACTCGACGTCATCCCGGAGCGCGTGCTCGTGCTCGGCGGCGGTGTGATCGGCGTGGAGTTCGCCAGTGTCTGGCGCTCCTTCGGCTCGGAGGTCACGATCGTCGAGGCTCTGCCGCACCTCGTGCCGAACGAGGACATCGCCCTCAGCAAGGGTCTCGAGCGCGCGTTCCGCCGCCGGGGCATCCAGTACTCGCTCGGCGTGCGCTTCCAGACGGCGACCCAGGACGAGAACTCGGTGACCGTGACCCTGGAGGACGGCAAGGAGTTCACCGCCGACTACCTGCTCGTCGCCGTGGGGCGCGGGCCGGTCACGGCAGATCTCGGATTCGAGGAAGCCGGAGTGAAGCTCGACCGCGGATTCGTGACGGTCGATCAGGAGCTGCGCACGGGAGTGCCCGGCCTCTGGGCGGTGGGCGACATCGTCCCCGGTCTGCAGCTCGCGCACCGCGGCTTCCAGCAGGGCATCGCCGTCGCGGAGCGCATCGCGGGCCTCTCCCCCGTGAACATCCCCGACTCCCAGATCCCGAAGGTGACGTACTCGAGCCCCGAGGTCGCCTCCGTCGGCGTCACCGAGGAGGCTGCCGTCTCCGAACACGGCGCCGAAGCGGTCGTCTCCTACGAATACAACCTCGCCGGCAACGGCAAGAGCGAGATCATCGGTACCAGTGGACTGGTGAAGGTCGTCCGGCTCAAGGACGGCCCCGTCATCGGCGTGCACCTGCTCGGTGACCGCGTCGGCGAACTCATCACCGAAGGACAGCTCGCCGTCGCCTGGGAGGCGCACCCGGAGGACATCGCTCCGCTGATCCACGCGCATCCCACGCAGAGCGAGGCCCTCGGCGAGGCCTTCCTCGCCCTGGCGGGAAAGCCGCTGCACGCCCTCTGAGCACCAACCGGTGCCCGAGTCACTAAGCTAGATACCGCGTCATACAACTTCTTGAAGGAGACTCAGTCATGAGCACATCCGTGGTCCTCCCCGCTCTCGGTGAGAGCGTCACAGAGGGTACGGTCACCCGCTGGCTCAAGCAGGTGGGCGACACCGTCCAGGCGGATGAGGGCCTGCTCGAGATCTCGACCGACAAGGTCGACACCGAGATCCCCTCCCCGGTCAGCGGAGTGATCGAGGAGATCCTCGTGGCCGAGGACGAGACCGTCGAGGTCGGTGCACTTCTCGCGCGCATCGGTGACGGCAGCGCCGCAGCCCCCGCGTCGGATACTCCGGCCGCTGCCGAGGCAGCGCCCG
>NZ_SSDJ01000079.1 GCF_004794465.1 Microbacterium sp. K24
CGGCAAGTCGCCCGCCGAGATCGCCGACATCTTCGCCGAGTGGAACCGCGGCGAACTGGAGTCGTACCTGATCGAGATCACCGCCGAGGTGCTCCGTCAGGTGGATGCCGAGACCGGCAAGCCCCTCGTCGACGTCATCCTCGACCAGGCCGGAGCCAAGGGCACCGGAGCATGGACCGTGCAGACCGCTCTGTCGCTCGGAGTGCCCGTCTCCGGCATCGCCGAGGCGACCTTCGCCCGCTCGCTGTCGTCGCACCCGGAGCAGCGCGCCGTCGCCACGACGCTTCCGGGGCCGGACGAGACCTTCGCCGTGGACGACGAGGCCGCTTTCATCGAGGACGTGCGCCTCGCGCTGTACGCCTCGAAGATCGTCGCCTACTCCCAGGGGTTCGACGAGATCCGCGCGGGTGCCGCCGAGTACGGCTGGAACATCAACGACGGCGTCGGCTCGACCCACCTCGACATCCCCGTGCCCTTCCTCAAGGTGCACGAGTCGGGCACGAGGGCTCTCGCGAGGACGAGCCCTTCCCGTGACGGTGCTCTACGTCGGCCACGGCGATGACGAGGTCGCCATCGCCGATC
>NZ_SSDJ01000080.1 GCF_004794465.1 Microbacterium sp. K24
CCCCGACCATGGTCCCCGGTATCTCGGGGAGCCCGACCGTTAAGGTAGAAGCATGACGTATACCGTCGCCGTCTCCGGCGCATCCGGCTACGCAGGCGGCGAGATTCTGCGCCTCCTGGCCGATCATCCCGACATCGAGATCCGTACCGTGACGGCCCACTCGAACGCGGGCCAGCCCCTCGTCGACCACCAGCCGCACCTCCGCTCGCTCGCGCACCTCACGCTGCAGGACACGACGCCTCAGATCCTCAGCGGACACGACATCGTGTTCCTGGCGCTGCCGCACGGCCAGTCCGGTCAGTACACGGATGCTCTCGGCGACGCGCCTCTCGTGATCGATGCGGGAGCCGATCACCGACTCACCTCGCAGTCCGCGTGGGACGCCTTCTACGGAGGGAACTTCCACGAGGCGTGGACCTACGGCGTGCCCGAGCTGCTCGTCGACGGGGTCAAGCAGCGCGAGCACCTGAGAGGTGCGACGCGCATCGCGGCCCCCGGATGCAACGCGTCCACCGTGAGCCTCAGCCTCGCGCCCGGCGTCGCGGCCGGAGTCATCGACCCGTCCGACATCGTCGCGGTGCTCGCGGTCGGCCCGTCGGGTGCAGGCAAGAGCCTCAAGACCAATCTGCTCGCGAGCGAGATCATCGGCAGCGCCAACCCGTATGCGGTGGGCGGCACGCACCGGCACATCCCCGAGATCCGTCAGGCGCTCGCTGCGGCGATCCTTTCGGGTCCGTCCGCCGGCGCCGATGACATCCGCATCTCGTTCACGCCGGTGATCGTGCCGATGTCGCGGGGCATCCTCGCCACCTCTTCGGCGCCGATCGTCGACGGCGCGACCGATGAGCAGATCCGCGCGGCGTGGGAGAGCGCCTACGGAGATGAGACGTTCGTACAGCTGCTTCCCGAGGGGCACTTCCCGCGCACCGCGGACGTCCTGGGCGCGAACACCGCGCTCATCGGCCTCGCCATCGACCGTGCCGCCAACCGTGTGACCGTCGTCACCGCGGTCGACAACCTCGTCAAGGGGACGGCGGGCGCCGCCATCCAGTCCATGAACATCGCGCTCGGCCTGCCCGAGGACCGCGCCCTCTCAGTCAACGGAGTCGCACCATGAGTGTCACCGCCCCCACAGGATTCGAGGCAGCAGGCGTCGCCGCAGGACTCAAGTCCACCGGCAAGCCCGACGTGGCCGTCGTCGTCAACCGCGGACCGCGCAAGGTCGGGGCCGCCGTCTTCACCAGCAACCGTGCCAAGGCGAACCCGATCATCTGGTCGCAGCAGGTCGTCGCCGACCGCGTCGTCGAAGCCGTGGTCCTGAACTCCGGTGGTGCGAACTGCTTCACCGGCGCCTTCGGATTCCAGACCACGCACCAGACCGCCGAGAAGGCGGCAGAGCTCCTCGGCGTGAGCGCCGGGGACGTGCTGATCTGCTCGACCGGGCTGATCGGCGTCGGCGACGAGGTGTTCCGCGGCAAGGTGCTCGACGGCACCGCGCAGGCGATCGCCGAGCTCAGCGCCGACGGGGGACAGGCCGCCGCGGAGGCGATCATGACGACCGACTCCGTGTCGAAGACCGCCGTGGTGTCGCGGGACGGCTGGACGATCGGCGGAATGGCGAAGGGCGCGGGCATGCTGGCGCCCGGGCTCGCCACGATGCTCGTCGTGATCACGACCGATGCGGTGCTCGAACCGCTCGACGCGGACGCGGCCCTGCGTCGTGCGACCGGTCGGACGTTCGACCGGCTCGACTCGGACGGCTGCATGTCGACGAACGATCAGGTGACCTTGCTCGCCAACGGCGCATCCGGGATCGCCCCCGACCTCGACGACTTCGCCGCCGCGCTCACCGAGCTCTCGCAGGAGCTCGCCGTGAAGCTGCAGGGCGACGCCGAGGGCGCGAGCCACGACATCACCATCGAGGTGCAGCACGCGGCATCCGAGCAGGAGGCCGTCGAGGTCGGTCGCTCCGTCGCCCGCAACAACCTCTTCAAGGCCGCGATCTTCGGCAACGATCCCAACTGGGGTCGTGTGCTGGCGGCGATCGGCACCACCAGCGCGCAGTTCGATCCGTACGACGTCGACGTGTGGATGAACGGGGTGCGGGTGTGCACCGCTGGCGGCCCCGATCGGCCGCGCGAGGAGGTCGATCTGACGCCCCGTGCCACGCACCTCGTGATCGACCTGAAGACGGGCGATGCGACGGCGACGATCCTCACCAACGACCTCACCCACGACTACGTGCACGAGAACAGCGCCTACGCCTCATGACCGACATCCAGGACACCCCCGCCGAGGTCGCCGCGCAGAAGGCGACCACCCTCATCGAGTCGCTGCCGTGGCTGAAGAAGTTCCGCGACCAGATCGTCGTCATCAAGTACGGCGGCAACGCCATGGTGTCGGACGAGCTGCAGGACGCCTTCGCGCAGGACATCGCGTACCTCCGCAACGTCGGCGTGCAGCCGGTGGTGGTGCACGGGGGAGGCCCGCAGATCTCCGACATGCTGCAGCGGTTGGAGATCCCCAGCGAGTTCAAGGGCGGCTACCGCGTCACGAACACCGAGGCGATCAGCGTCGTGCGGATGGTGCTCACCGGCCAGGTGAACCCGCAGCTCGTATCGAAGATCAACTCGCACGGCCCGATCGCGACCGGTCTCAGCGGTGAGGATGCCGGACTCTTCGGCGGACGTCGCCGCGGAGTGGTCATCGACGGACTCGAGGTCGACCTCGGTCGGGTGGGCGACGTCGTCGAGGTCGATCCGACCCCCGTGCTCGACCATCTCGCCGCGGGCCGCGTGCCCGTTGTCTCGAGCATCGCGCCCGATCTCGACCACCCGGGGCACTCGCTCAACGTGAATGCGGATGCCGCGGCGGCGGCGCTCGCCGTGGCGTTGAAGGCGCGCAAGCTCGTCGTGCTGACGGATGTGCCCGGTCTCTACGCCGATTGGCCCAACCGCGACTCGCTCGTGTCCCACCTGACCGCGGCTCAGCTCATCGAGATGCTGCCGACGCTCGAGTCCGGCATGATCCCCAAGATGCGCGCCTGCCTCGATGCTGTCGAGGGCGGCGTCGACGCGGCCGCGATCATCGACGGACGGGTGCCGCACTCGGTGCTCGTCGAACTCTTCACCAGCAAGGGAATCGGAACCGAAGTGGTTCTGGGAAAGACGGAGGTGACGGCATGACCGTCTGGCAGGACGACGTGGCACGCGATCTCGTGCAGAACGCGGGAGATCGGCTGGCGCTGCTCACCCGCGGTGAGGGCTCGTACCTGTGGGATGCCGACGGCCGACGCTACCTCGACTTCCTCGCCGGCATCGCCGTGACCTCGCTCGGCCATGCGCATCCGGTCTTCGTCGAGGCCATCTCGAAGCAGGCCGCGACGCTGGCGCACGTCTCGAACTACTTCGCCACGCCGCCCCAGCTCGCCCTCGCCGCACGTCTCAAGCGCCTCGCGGGCGCCGGCATCGACGGGCGGGTGTACTTCTCGAACTCGGGAGCCGAGGCGAACGAGGCGGCCTTCAAGCTCGCCCGTCTGCACGGCGGCATGGAGCGCCCGCGCATCCTCGCCCTGGAGAACGGATTCCACGGTCGCACCATGGGATCGCTCGCCATGACCGCGAAGGCGTCGATGCGGGAGCCGTTCGAGCCGATGCCCGGTGGCGTCGAGCACATCCCGGCGACGCTCGAAGCGCTCGAAGCGGCCATCGACGACCGGGTCGCCGCGCTGATCGTCGAGCCGATCCAGGGTGAGGCCGGTGTCGTCGAACTGCCCGAGGGGTACCTGGCCGCCGCCCGCTCGCTCACGCTGGCGCACGGCGCCCTGCTGATCGTCGACGAGATCCAGACCGGGGCCGGCCGTACCGGACAGTGGTTCGGATTCAACCACGAGGGCATCACGCCCGACGCGATCACCCTCGCGAAGGGGATCGGCGGAGGCTTCCCGATCGGGGCTCTGATCACGTACGGCGCCGCGAGCGATCTGTTCACTCCCGGGTCGCACGGGTCCACCTTCGGCGGAAACCCGCTCGGCACCGCTGTCGCCGATGCCGTGCTCGCCGAGATCGAACGTGCCGGTCTCGTCGAGAACGCGGCGCGCCGCGGAGAGCAGCTTCGCGCGCTGATCGACGGCATCGGTTCGCCGCTGATCTCCGCGGTCCGCGGCCGTGGCCTCCTGATCGGCGTCGCGCTGTCCGAGCCCGTCGCCGGGGCCGTGGTCGCCGCGGCTCAGGAGCGCGGACTCATCGTGAACGCCGCCAACCCCGAGACCGTGCGCATCGCGCCGGCTCTGATCATCGGCGACGAGCAGCTCGCCGAGTTCCGCGAGCTGTTCACGGCCGCACTCGCCGATGTCTCGGCATCCGTCTCTGGAAAGGTATCCGCATGACCCGCCACCTGCTGCGTGACGACGACCTCACGCCCGCCGAGCAGGCGGAGATCCTCGATCTCGCCATCGAGCTGAAGAAGGACCGGTGGGCGGACAAGAGCCTCGCGGGTCCGCAGACCGTCGCCGTGATCTTCGACAAGTCCTCGACCCGCACGCGGGTGTCGTTCGCGGTGGGAATCGCCGACCTCGGCGGCTCTCCGCTCATCATCTCGACGGCGAACAGCCAGCTCGGCGGCAAGGAGACCCCGTCCGACACTGCGCGCGTGCTCGAGCGGCAGGTCGCGGCGATCGTCTGGCGCACGTATGCGCAGGCAGGTCTCGAAGAGATGGCCGAGGGCACTCGCGTCCCGGTGATCAACGCGCTCTCCGACGACTTCCACCCCTGCCAGCTGCTGGCCGACCTGCTCACGATCCGCGAGCACAAGGGCGAGCTGAAGGGGCTCACACTGACGTTCTTCGGTGACGGACAGAGCAACATGGCGCACTCCTACGCGCTCGCCTGCGTCACCGCCGGCATGCACGTGCGCATCGCCTCTCCGGCGGACTATGCGCCCCGCGCCGACGTCATCGAGGCGGCCGATCGCCGTGCGGCCGAGACCGGCGGCTCCATCGCGCTGTACACCGACCCGGTCGAGGCTGCCGCGGGTGCCGACGTGGTCGTCACCGACACGTGGGTCTCGATGGGCAAGGAAGAGGAGAAGCTCGCGCGCATCCGCGACCTCGGCGGGTACAAGGTGACCCCCGAGACGATGGAGCTCGCCGATCCGGAGGCCATCTTCATCCACTGCCTCCCGGCCGATCGTGGCTACGAGGTCGACTCGACCGTGATCGACGGCCCGCAGAGCGTGGTCTGGGACGAGGCGGAGAACCGTCTGCACGCCCAGAAGGCGCTGCTGGTCTGGCTGCTCGGCAAGAAGGACGCCTGATGAGCGACGCCACGCACGAGGGCACGAACGAGGGCGCGCTGTGGGGCGCGCGCTTCGCCACCGGTCCGTCGCCGGAGCTCGTGGAGCTCAGCCGCTCCACGCACTTCGACTGGATCCTCGCGCCGTACGACATCGCCGGTTCCCACGCTCATGCGAAGGCGCTCGCCGCCGCGGGATACCTCGAGCCCGATGAGGCGGAGCGGATGCATGCCGGGCTGGATGCCGTGGCGCGCAAGGTCGCCGACGGCACACTGCTCCCGGTGCCGACCGACGAGGACGTGCACGGCGCGCTCGAGCAGGCGCTCATCGCGGAACTCGGTCCGGAGCTCGGCGGACGGCTCCGTGCCGGTCGCAGTCGCAACGACCAGATCGCGACTCTCGTGCGCATGTACCTGATCGATCACGCGCGGGTGATCGCCCGCGACATCCTCCGCGTGATCGATGCTCTCGTCGCGCAGGCCGAAGCGCACCCCGACGCGATCCTGCCCGGACGCACGCACCTGCAGCACGCGCAGCCGGTGCTGCTCGCCCATCACCTGCAGGCGCACGGCTGGCCGCTGGTGCGCGAACTCGAACGGCTCGTCGACTGGCGTCGTCGCGCGGGCGTCTCGCCCTACGGCGGGGGAGCGCTGGCCGGTTCGACGCTCGGTCTCGACCCCGCGCTCGTGGCGACCGAGCTCGGACTCGACCGTCCGGCGGAGAACTCCCTCGACGGCACGGCCGCACGTGACGTGGTGGCCGAGTTCGCTTTCATCACGGCCATGACCGGTGTCGACATCTCGCGTCTCGCCGAGGAGATCATCCTCTGGAACACCCGCGAGTTCGGCTTCGTCACGCTCGACGACGGCTACTCGACCGGGTCGAGCATCATGCCGCAGAAGAAGAACCCCGACATCGCCGAGCTCGCCCGCGGCAAGTCCGGCCGCCTGATCGGCAACCTGTCCGGCCTGCTGGCGACGCTCAAGGGACTGCCGCTCGCGTACAACCGCGACCTGCAGGAGGACAAGGAGCCCGTCTTCGATTCGGTGCAGACCCTCGAGGTCCTGCTCCCGGCGTTCGCGGGGATGATCGCGACCCTGCGCTTCGACACGGAGCGGATGGCGGCGCTCGCGCCCCAGGGGTTCTCGCTCGCGACCGATGTGGCCGAGTGGCTCGTGAAGCAGCGGGTTCCGTTCCGCGACGCCCATGAGATCTCGGGCGCGCTCGTGCGGGCCTGCGAGGAGCAGGGGATCGGGCTGGAAGACGCGTCCGACGAGCTGCTGCTCTCGGTGTCGCCGCATCTGGTGCCGGCCGTGCGCGAGGTGCTCACGATCGAGGGCTCTGTCGCGTCGCGCACCGGCGTCGGCGGGACGGCTCCGGTCCGGGTGACCGAGCAGCGGGCCGAACTCGTGGCTCGGGCTCAGGCCGCGGCGCACGCGCTCGGGCTCTAGGGGCCGGGCCGGCCGGTCTCAGGCCGACGTTTCGCGGAGACTGTGACGTTTCGCGGAGCCATTTCCGTCGAAGGCTCCGCGAAACGTCATCGACTCCGTGAATCGTCATCGGGCAGTCGGCATCCGACGGAGCGCACCGAGCACCGCCGTCTGCACACTGGGCCAGTCATGGATGATCTGGGCGTAGTCGAAGCGCAGCGTTTCGTAGCCGAGGCGGGAAGCCGCGGCATCCCGCACCCGATCGCGGTGCCGGAGCGTGTCTGCGCCGTGATTCCCTTCGCCGTCCGCCTCGAGGATGATTCTCCCGGCGATGACGAAGTCGACGCGGCCGACCCCGACGATGTCGATCTGGCAGTCGAGTCGAAGGCCGAGGAGATGAAGCCGCAGCCGCAGGAGTGACTCGAGTCCGCTGTCGGCATCCGGCCGTGCCAGGTCGACGAGCCACCGGACTGTGTTCGGCAGCATCGCGCGGATCCGTGCCCGGGCAGCGGCAGAGAGCTTCCCGAGTCGCCAGGCAGATTCGTAGGCGGCGAAGAACGCCTCATCGCCCGCACAAGCACGGAGGTGGCGGAGCGCGACCTCGAGGCTCGCAGACCCGAGAGGGGGTCTGCCCGCGTAGTAGTGCGAGACGCAGGTGCAGTGCGGATGCAGGAGGGCGTGCTGCTTCGGTCCGAGCCAGACGTGCGGCCCGTCCTCGGGCGGAAGCACCCAGACCCGCAGCATCCGCAGCACGCTCGCGCAGGTGAGAGCTCCGCCGTGCGCCGTCGCGGCTCTGACCCCGGGGTCGAGTGAGCGCGAGGCGAAGACTCCGTTTCGGACGCGCTCGATCTCACCGCGCTTGACCTTGTCGGCGAGGTGCTGTCGTGTGAATCCGAGGGCGCGGAGTCGGCTTCCGCGGGCCATTCCCCCGAGACGTTCGATCGTTTCCCTGGCTGAGAGCATGGCCTCCAAGATGGCCCAGTCGTCAGCCGTCGGGATGTCATTCCGGCTTCAGAGGAGAAAAGACGCGAGTTCCCGTGTCTGTGGAGGACCACTGAATGGGTGACGTCTCACGGAGCCCCCGACGATTCGCGGACGATCTTCCTCAGATCTCTCCGCGATTCGTCATCGTCTCCGTGAAACGTCAGGTCGCGACCGGATCCGTCCCCGTCTCAGTGCAGGTCGACGTCGGCCTCGGAGCCTGCCCACCGGGTGAACCGCACGGTGAATCCGGCGCGGGTCGGGGCGGCGAGGAGCGGACCGGCGGATGCCGCAGCGGCACCGTCGAACGGCGCGACACGGACCAGGCGCCAGGGGCCGCCATCGGCTCGGGCGCGGACGATCACGGCATCCGCCCACCGGCTCACGCGCACCGTGATCTCGCTGTCGAGCCACTCGTCGACGAACCCGACCGACCAGTCGGAGCCTCCGGCGGTCACGACGGCGCCGAGTCCGAGGTGACCGTCGGCATACTCGACGCCGGCTTTCATCCAGTGCTCGTCGTCGATGCGCACGAAGATCCCGGCCTGGTCGAACTGGCCTTCCCACGGCGCGCGGAAAGAGACCTCCATCGCCTCGCCCACCACGAGGGGGGCGAGGAGGGCGTGCTCGGTGTCATGCACGAAGCCGTACGCGGTGTGCCGCCACGCGTCGCTGCCTTCGACGGCGGTGACCTCCAGAGCGTCGGTCTCGGTGGCGGAGTGCGGGGCGTTGGTCCATGTCCCGGCATCCCAGGCGATGATGTGCGATTCAGGCATGAAATCAATATATAACCAAAAAAGGCATAAAGCGAAGTTATGCGTGATATGGTTATTCCATGGTCATCGCCGTACTCGCCGACATCGTGGGCTCACGCAAGCTCGACGATCGCAGCGCCGCGCAGCAGATCCTGGACGACACCATCGTCGAGGTCGAGGCCGACCTTCCGCTGGCGATCCGGCCGCTCACGCCCACGGTGGGCGACGAGCAGCAGGGGGTCTACCGCGACCTCGGCGAGGCGATGATCTCGCTTCTCATGATCCAGCTGCGCCTGCCCGACGGAATCGGCTTCCGGTTCGGCATCGGCGTCGGGGAGGTGTCGGCCGTCGAGTCCGTGCACGGGGAGCTCGCCGACGGTCCGGGGTGGTACGCCGCCCGAGCGGCCATCGACACCGTGCACTCCCGCGAAGGGCGCGCCGTACCGCGCGCGCGCACGTGGATTGTCGGAGCCCCGGGGCAGGATGAGGTCATGGAGAGCACGATCGCCGCATCGAACGCCTACCTCCTCGTGCGAGACGAGCTGGTCGGCGCGATGAGCGAGCGGGAACGCCGCCTGACCTACGGCCGCCTGATCGGCCGGTCGCAGCATGAGCTCGCCGAGGAGGAGGGCATCTCCCAGCCGAGCGTCTCGAAGTCGCTGCGCAGCGCGGGGTCCGCCGCACTCCTCGAAGGCGTGTCCGCGCTGCGCGGAGCGACCGCATGATCGTCGCCGGATTCGTGCTCCTCGCCGTCGGCGCCGTCGACCTCGTCCGCCAGTTCGCTCCCCGCCGCTGGATCGGGTACCTCACCGTGGCCGTGCTGCTGCTCCTGCTCGGCAGCGTGAGCGACGCGCTGCTGCCCATGATCGTCGCCCTCGTCGTGGGTGCCCTCTGGGTGTGGTCCATGCCCGACGAACGGCGGGCGCCGCTGGGCTTCTGGCCCGCTGTCCTCCTCGGCGTCGTGAGCGTCGGCGCGGTGGTGTGGCTCGATGCACGAGCCGATGCCGGACTCATCGGCGATGTCTGGAACCTGCGGTCGCCCTTCGGCGACATCCCGTTCGACCTGGCGATGCTCGTCCTCGGCGCGGGTGTCTTCCTCCTGGAGTCGTCCAATCTCGTGGTGCGTGCGGCTCTCGACGGCGAGCACACCTGGCGTCCCGCCGATCCGGAGCCGGCCACGCCCGTCGCCCCCGAGCCGACGACCCCGGTCCCGTCGGTGCCGCCCGCCGGCGAGCAGCCGGATGCCGCTGGCGAGCAGCCGGATGCCGTCGGCGATGCGGTGACGACGAAGCCCGCCGACCCCCGGGGCGGCTTCAAGGGCGGACGCCTGATCGGCCCGCTCGAGCGCACGATCGTGATGATCCTCACGCTCGCCGCGGCCTATCCCTTGCTGGCGGCGATGCTCGCGGCGAAGGGAATCGTCCGCTTCCCCGAGATCTCCCGCGACGGCGAGACCGGAGCACGGGCCGAATACTTCCTCGTCGGCAGCCTCGTCAGCTGGGTGATCGCGCTGAGCGCTGCGTTCCTCGTCTGGTGGGCGGCGCACAGCTGAGACGTGGCGCGCTGATAGCCTGGAGCGCGTGTCAACTCCCGCTCTGACGACCGCGACGCCGGCCATCGACCCCACGTTCGAGAACGTGTGGGACGAACTGGTGTGGCGCGGACTCGTCCACGTGTCCACCGACCAGGAGGCGCTCCGCGCCCTTCTCGCGGGAGACCCCATCACGTATTACTGCGGGTTCGATCCGACGGCGCCGAGCCTGCACCTCGGCAACCTGGTGCAGCTGCTCACCATGCGCCGCCTCCAGCTCGCCGGGCACAAGCCGCTGGGCCTTGTCGGCGGCTCGACCGGCCTCATCGGCGACCCCCGCCCCACGGCGGAGCGCACGCTCAACACCCGTGAGACCGTCGCGGAGTGGGTCGACCGGCTGCGTGCGCAGGTCGAGCGCTACCTCAGCTTCGAGGGCGACAATGCCGCGCGCATGGTGAACAACCTCGACTGGACGGCGCCGATGTCGGCGATCGACTTCCTGCGCGAGATCGGCAAGCACTACCGCGTCGGCACGATGCTGAAGAAGGATGCCGTCGCCGCGCGCCTCGCGTCTGACGAGGGCATCAGCTACACCGAGTTCAGCTACCAGATCCTGCAGGGCATGGACTACCTCGAGCTGTACCGCCAGTACGACTGCGTGCTGCAGACCGGCGGGTCCGACCAATGGGGCAACCTCACCAGCGGCACCGACCTCATCCGTCGTGCCGAGGGGGTGTCCGTGCACGCCATCGGCACGCCGCTCATCACGAACAGCGACGGCACGAAGTTCGGCAAGAGCGAGGGCAACGCGATCTGGCTCGATCCCGAGATGTGCAGTCCGTACCGGATGTACCAGTTCTGGTTGAGCACGGCAGACGGCGATGTCATCGAGCGACTGAAGATCTTCACGTTCCTCAGCCGTGCCGAGATCGAGGAGTACGCGGCGCTCGTCGAGTCCGAGCCGTTCCGACGTGCCGCGCAGAGGCGTCTGGCGCTCGAGGTCGTCACGACGGTGCACGGCGTCGACGCGGCCGCGGCCGTGATCGCGGCATCCGAGGCGCTGTTCGGTCAGGGCGATCTGTCGGCGCTGGATGCCGACACGCTGCGTACCGCACTCGAGGAGCTGCCGAACGCGACCGTCGCCGCGGGGACCCCCGTGCTCGACGCGCTGGTCACCACCGGGCTGGTGTCGAGCCTCTCCGAAGCGCGGCGCGCGATCAGTCAGGGCGGGGTGTCTCTCGACGGCTTCCGGGTCGACGAGACGGCCTTGATCGAGGGCGCCCTTCCCGGGCGGGTCTCCGTGCTCCGCCGCGGCAAGAAGACCCTCGCCGGCGTGTTCATCGGCTGAGCGCGCCTGTGCCGTTCACGCCGAGCCACGCGGTCGTCGCGCTGCCGTTCATCCGCACGCCGCTGGTGCCGGCGGCGATCGCGATCGGTGCGATGACTCCGGATCTCCCGCTCTTCGTGCGCGGCGTGGGGTTGAACTATTCGTCCACCCACACGTTCGCGAACGTCGTCTGGACCGCGGTGCTCGCGTTCGTGCTGTTCATCGTGTGGCGGGCGGTGCTGCGCCCCGCCGTGCCGGCGCTCTCCCCGCGATGGCTCGCGACGCGCTTGCCCGAGGAGTGGGGCGATGCCGGGGTCTCCGCCGCAGGCCGGGCGCTGGGAGTGGGGGAGAAGCGCCTCCATCCGCTGCTGCTCGCGATCTCGCTCATCCTCGGGGTGCTCTCGCACATCGTCTGGGACCTGTTCACACATGAGGGACGCTGGGGCGTGCAGCTGCTTCCTGCCCTGGCCGCGCAGTGGGGTCCGCTCACCGGCTTCAAGTGGCTTCAGCACGGATCCAGCGTGATCGGACTCGTCATCATCGGGGTCTGGGGACTGCTGTGGTTGCGCCGCCACGGCCCGCGTCCTGCCGCGGCACCGCAGCTGCCGCATGGGGTTCGGGTGGCGTGGTGGCTGTCGCTTCCGGTCATCCTGATCGCCGCATGGTTCCTCGGGCTCTTGGTGCTCGGCCCGCTCGATGCGGAGTTCACCGTGCAGCACCTCGCGTACCGGGTGCTTCCGCCGGCGTGCGGCGTGTGGGGTGCCATCACGTTGGTGCTGTGCATCGTGCTCGCCCTGCGTGGGAGCCGTCACCAGCGGGGCTGATCGCGTCCCCAGGGGCGTGGCGCCGCGAATTCGACGCCGGGGATCGCGGCGCGTGCCGTCTGCAGCTCACTGCCCTCGACGAGGAAACGCACGGTGTGCTGTGGCAGGTCGATGGTGACCTCGGGGGCCGGTTCTTCGCGGCGTGGCATCCCGAGCAGCTCCGCGGCGACACGACGCAGCGACGTCCGCACGCTCCAGGATCCGCCTTCGAGTGCGCGACGACGCAGCAGGGTGGTGACCGCGGCGGCCAGCAGATAGCCCGCGCTGTGATCGAGCGCCTGTGCCGGGAGAGCACCCGGTCTCTCACCGTCCGGCGATTCGACGAGCGCGATGCCGTATTCGGCCTGCACGAGGCTGTCGAACCCTGCCCGATCCGGAACGTCCGTGCCCCAGGCGCTGAGCTGTGCGACGACGAGTCCCGGATACCTGTGCTGGAGAGCGTCGATGCCGAGGCCCAACCGGTCGAGGGCGGCGGGCCGGTAACCCAGCACGACAGCATCCGCTTCGGCGAGCAGCTCATGGATCCGCTCGGACCGGGCGTCGAGAAGAGCCGACCGCTTGCCGTGACCGGTGTCGAGATGCTGCCATTCGGGCTCGGAGAGCGCGGGCGGGTCGATGCGGAGCACGTCGGCGCCGAGCAGGGCCAGTGTGCGGGTGCAGACCGGCCCGGCGATGACGCGCGTCAGATCCAGCACGCGGATGCCGTCGAGCGGCAGCGGTCCGACCCCGGGCGCATCGTGCCGAGGGCCCGTCCGCCCTTCGATCCGGCGGATGTCGAGGAGCGGAGTGCGTCGGCGCGCAGCGTCGCGTGCGGGGTCCTCAGGGAGGACGGGCACGGCGAGCCCACGGGCCGAGACGATCGCGGCGATGACTTCGGTCGACTCCCGGTCGGCCAGGGCTGCGCGGACCTGCTCCGCGTCTGCCTTCTCACTCAGGTGCAGCCCTCTGCGCAGGCCCGCCGCGTGGTGCGGATAGTTCCCGTGCGTGCGGATCCATCCATCGGCGGTGCGCCAGAACCCGGAGAACGGCGACCATACCGGGGGAGCGGCCCCGTCGATCGTGAGGACGCGGTCGCTCCGGTAGGCGACGGCGATGCGGTCGGGATCGAGAGACGACGGATGCCCGCCTGCGGCCAGAGTCGCGGCGGCGACGCTCGACCAGGCCAGCTCTCCCGTCGAGAGGCGGGAAGGCAGCGGAACGGAAACGGACGCATCCACGACATCGTCGAGGATGCGGGCGTCGGGGTCCAGCTCGGTCCAGACGCGGGCGAGGAGATCCCGTCCGGCGCTCATGCGGAGCCGTCGCAGTCGCGCGGACGGAGGCGCCGATCGGGGAGTGCGAGCATGGCGTGATCGTACTCCCGCGCGCTCGTGGGCCGGAAAATGGGGCTGACCCGGCGGAATGCCGCTCGCGCGTGCGCACGACACGCCCGGGGGTACCGCCTCGATTTGCCAGAACCCCGGAATCCCCGTAACTTATTACTTGTTCGCCCCACAGGGAAGCGGAGAAGCCCAGAGCTTCACCCCCCTCAAGCGGAGAACCACTCCCGATCCACTCTCACTTGAGAGATCAGGCGCTTGCGTCTAGGATGGGAGATCCACCCCTTCTGCGGCTGTCAACGGCTGCGCAGCGGATCGAAGATCCGCTCGGCGCGCTGGTTTGACAAGCGAGTCGGGATGGCTAAGATAGAGAAGTTGCCCTGCGGGCCTGGTTGTGATGACTGGGTCGTGGGAGCATCCG
>NZ_SSDJ01000081.1 GCF_004794465.1 Microbacterium sp. K24
CCGCGCGCTCGCCGCGGAGGGCATCCAGCGCGGGCACATGACCCTGCACGCCCGCACCATCGCCGCGAGCGCCGGCGCCGAGGTCGGTGAGATCGGCGCGGTCGCCGCGCGCATCGTCGCGGAGCGCCGCATCCGCGTGGAGTACGCGAAGGAAGTGCTCGCCGAGCTGCGGGCCGGCGGAGCGGGCGCATGAGCTCTCCCGCACCCCGGGTGATCCGCCAGGACGGTCTGCCGACGCGGGTGACCGTGTTCGAGGTGGGCCCGCGCGACGGCCTGCAGGCCGAGACCGACATCATCCCCGCCGACATCAAGGCGCAGCTCTGCCGCCGGCTGTACGCCGCGGGCAGCCGCGACGTCGAGGTGACGAGCTTCGTGCCCCCGAACTGGATCCCGCAGCTCGCCGACGCCGAGGAGGTCGTCGCCGGCCTCGAGGTACCGGAGGGCGCCCGCGCCGTGGGACTCGTGCCGAACCTCCGCGGCCTGCAGCGCGCGATCGATGCCGGCATCCGCGAGGTGTCGGTCGTCGTCAGCGCCACCGAGTCGTTCGCGCAGGCGAATCTCAACACCACGCGGGCGGGGGCGATCGACCGCGCCGTCGAGGTCATCGCCGCAGCCACCGCGCAGGGCATCCCGGTGCGCGGCTACGTCTCGATGGCGTTCGGCGACCCGTGGGAAGGTGCCGTCGACGCGGATGCCGTGATCGAGGCGGCTTCCGCCCTCCACCAGGCCGGCAGCCGCACCATCGCCCTCAGCGACACGATCGGCGTCGCGACGCCGGGGCACACCGTGGGGATCATCGAGGAGACCCTCGCCGTCGGCATCCCGGTCTCGGACATCGCCCTGCACCTGCACGACACCTACGGACAGTCGCTCGCGAACGTGCACGCCGCGCTGCAGCTGGGCGTCGCCGAGTTCGACGCGTCGGTCGGCGGACTCGGCCGCTGCCCGTACGCGAAGGGTGCGACCGGTAACCTCGCCACAGAGGACCTCGTGTGGATGCTGCACGGACTCGGCATCGAGACCGGACTCGATCTCGGCGCCCTGGCCGCGACCACGCTCTGGCTCTCGCGCATCCGCAATGTGCGTCCCGCATCGAACGTCGCCCGCGCCTTCGCCGCCGCCGGGATCGACAGCATCGGCACCGACGCCGCCGAATCCGTCGCCCCTCAACCCGCCCAGGAGGTCACGCCCGCATGATCGACACCACGCTCCCCGCTCCCGGCGCGCTCGCCGGGGTCACCGTGATCGATCTGTCGCGCGTGCTCGCCGGACCCTACGCCGCGCAGATGCTCGCCGACCTCGGAGCCACCGTGATCAAGGTCGAGAACCCGCGGGATCCGGACGTGTCGCGCGGTTTCCCGCCGTATCTGACCGACGGCGACGAGGAGTTCAGCGCCTACTACGCCCAGTACAACCGAGGAAAGCTCGGGATGGGCCTCGACCTCGCCACCCCCGAGGGCAAGGAGGTGCTGAAAGACCTGGTCCGGAACGCCGACGTGCTGGTCGAGAACTTCCGCCCCGGCACGATGGAGAAGCTCGGCGTCGGCTACGAGGTGCTCCGCGAGGTCAACCCGCGCCTCGTCTACACCGCCATCTCGGGCTACGGCCGCACCGGGTCGCGCAGCAAGCGGCCCGCGTTCGACAACACCGCGCAGGCGGCGGGCGGCATCTGGTCGATGAACGGCTACGCCGAGCATCCGCCGGTCCGCGTCGGCGTCACGATCGGCGACCTCTCGGCCACGCTGTTCGCGGTCGTCGGCACGCTCGCCGCCCTCCGGCACGCCGAGGCGACGGGCGAGGGCCAGGTGGTCGACGTCGCGCAGGTCGACAGCATCGTCGCGCTGACCGAGACCGCCGTCGTCGACTACACGGTCAACGGCACGGTGGCGACGCCGCAGGGCAACGCGCACGCCTGGGTGCGTCCGTACGAGCTGTTCGACTGCGCTGACGGGCAGGTGTTCTTCGGGGCGTACACCGACAAGCTCTGGAACGCGAGCTGCGACCTGTTCGGCACGCCCGAGCACAAGGGCGACCCCGAGATCGACACCATGCGCAAGCGGTTCGAGGAGGACGTGTACGAGCGCCGGGTCAAGCCGATCGTGGCGGGCTGGCTCGCGTCGCGCACCAAGAAGGAGCTCGAGGATCTCGCCGGCGACGTCGTGCCGCTCACCGCGGTGAAGACGATCGGCGAGGTGGTCGAAGACCCGGGAACCGCCGAGCGCGACATGATCGTCGAGGCCGACTACGGCGACCTGGGCGTGCTGCGCATGTTCGGGCAGCCGATCAAGCTGTCGGCGACGCCCGCGACCCCGGCCCGCACGGCCAACCGCTTCGCCGAGCACGCCGATCAGGTGCTCGCGCAGTTCGCCGGCTACGACGCCGCCCGCATCGCCGAGCTGCGTGCCGCGGGGGCACTCCCGTGAGCGAGCTGCGCACCGAGCGGATCGCGGCATCCACCGTCGAGGCGTACCGCGGCACCTTCGCGGCCGACGACCGGGCGCGCACCGACGGCGACGTGCTGCCGGCCGGCTGGGAGGGCGTGTTCTTCCCGTTCGACGCGGTGCTCGCCGACCTCCGTCCCGACGGGACTCCCGCCCGCGACGGCATCATCCCCGAGATCGATCTGCCGCGGCGGATGTACGCCGGTGAGACGACGGAGTTCCTGCGCCCGCTCCACGTGGGCGACGAGGTGACGCGAACGACGTCACTCGGGAGCGTCGTGGAGAAGAACGGCTCCCGCGGGCGCCTGGTCTTCGTCGATGTCGAGCGCGAGTACGCGACCGGCGGCGAGCCCGCGGTGCGGAGCGTGTGGCACGACGTCTTCCTGGAGGCGGCCGATCCGGATGCTCCGGCGCGCGCACCCCGGCCCGATCCGGCCGTCGTCGCCGAGGCCGACTGGCAAGAGGAGCTCACCCTCGACGCCCGGCAGCTGTTCCGGTTCTCGGCGCTGACCTTCAACACGCACCTCATCCACTACGACCGTGCCTGGGCGCGCGAGGTGGAGGGGCTGCCCGACCTTCTCGTGCACGGCCCGCTCACCCGCATCCTGCTGATGGATGCCGCGCGGCGGAACGCCCCGGACCGCGTGCCCGCGCGCCTCGACGTGCGGGCGACCGCCCCGGTGCTCGTCGACCGGCCTCTGCGGATCGTGGGTCGCACGGCCGGCGAGACGACGCGGGTGACCGCCGTCGATCCGGATGACGTCGTGCTCGCGACCGCCGACATCGACTGGCAGAGGACCTCATGAGGCACACCCCCGACTACGCGCTCGACGACGTCGAGGCGGTCCGTGCCCTCGTGCGCGACAACCCGTGGGCGACGATCGTGACCCATGTGCCCGGCGAAGGCCTCGTGGCCTCGCACTATCCGATGCTGCTCGAGGAGGATGCCGACGGCATCGCGCTCGTGAGTCATGTCGGTCGGCCCGACGAGCGGATGCACCGGCTCGGCGAGCACGAGGTGATGGTGATCGTCTACGGACCGCAGGGCTACGTCTCGCCGGGCTGGTACGACGTGTCGCCGGCCGTGCCGACCTGGGACTTCGCGGTCGCGCACCTGCACGGCACCCCCGAGATCCTCTCCGACGAGGAGAACCTGCAGGTGCTGGACCGCCTCGTCGCGTGGTTCGAGAGCCCGCTGCCCGAGCCGTTCCTGATGCACCGCACGCTCGAGAACACCGCGTACGCCGAGCGGATCGTGCACGGCACGGTCGGCTTCCGCCTGCGCGTCGAGCGGTTCGAGGCGAAGGACAAGATGAGCCAGGACAAGCCGGCCGAGGTGATCGCCAAGATCGTCGACGCTCTGCGGCGCCCCGGCCCCTACGAGAACCCGAAGCTCGCCGATCGCATCGCGAGCACCAATGGACAGGAGGTGACGGCATGACCGCATTCGTGGGAGTCGCCGACATGGTGGAGTGGATCTCGCGTCGCGGCGCGGAGACGATCATGACCGAGATGGCCGACACGATCGAGGAGGACTTCCGCCGCTGGGAGTCGTTCGACAAGAGCGAGCGCGTCGCGAACCACACACCGTTCGGCGTGATCGAGCTGATGCCGATCAGCGACCCCGACATCTACGCGTTCAAGTACGTCAACGGTCACCCGTTCAACCCGGGCCGCGGCTATCAGACGGTGACGGCGTTCGGCGTGCTCGCCGACGTGCACAACGGCTACCCGGTGTTCCTCGCCGAGATGACGCTGCTCACGGCGCTGCGCACCGCGGCGACCTCGGCCATGGTCGCCCGCAGGCTCGCCCGACCGGACTCCACCACGATGGCGATGATCGGTGCCGGCAGCCAGGCCGAGTTCCAGGCGCTGGCCTTCCGCGGCGTGCTCGGCATCTCACGGCTGCGCATCTACGACGTCGACCCGGCGGCATCCGAGAAGTTCGTCCGCAACCTCGGCTCGCGCGGCTTCGACATCACGGTCTGCGGGTCTGCGGCCGAGGCGGCATCCGGTGCCGACATCGTCACGACCTGCACGGCCGACAAGGCGGTGGCGCAGGTGCTGAAGGATGCCGACGTCACGCCCGGCATGCACGTCAACACGATCGGCGGCGACTGCCCGGGCAAGACCGAGCTCGACCCGCGCATCCTCGCGCGCGGTCCGGTGTTCGTCGAATACACGCCGCAGACCCGTGTCGAGGGCGAGATCCAGAACGTGGCCCCCGACTTCCCGGTGACCGAGTTCTGGCAGGTGCTCGCCGGACTCGCGCCCGGGCGCACCTCGACCGATCAGGTGACGATCTTCGACTCGGTCGGCTTCGCCATCGAGGACTTCTCGGCCCTGCGGCACCTCCGGGCGGACCTCGCCGGCAGCGGGCTCGACACCGAGATCGACCTCGTCGCGGCGCCCGAGGACCCGAAGGACCTGTTCGGGTTCGCCCACGCGCCCGTCCCCGCACTCTGAGACGCGCTTCCTGATCGGAGCATCATGACCGAGACCGTGACCCTGACCGGAGCGCGCCCGTTCGACGGCGGCGAGCCCGTCGATCTGGTTCTGCGCGACGGCGTCATCGCGTCGATCGCCCCGGCGGGTGCTGTCGCGCCCGAAGGTGAGGTCGTCGCCGTCGACGGGCGCTGGGTGGGGCCGGGGTTCTGGGACGCGCACGTGCATTTCACGCAGCACGTCATCCGCCGTCGCCGGGTCGACCTGACCGAGACGCGCAGCGCCGCCGACGTGCTCGACATCGTGCGCCGAGCGCGGGCGGCGAACGCGCCGCTGAGCGACGGGATGCTGATGGGCTACGGGTTCCGCGACGGGCTCTGGCCGGTGCCTGCCTCGCTGGACGCCCTCGACGCGGTGGTGTCCGATGTGCCGGTCGTGCTGGTGAGCGGCGACCTGCACTGCGGGTGGATGAACCGCGCGGCCGCGCGTCGTTTCGGTCTCGCGCTCGATGAGACCGGGCTGCTGCGCGAGGGGCCGTGGATCCAGCTGCTGCACTCGTTCGACGAGGCATCCGCACTCCCGACCGATGCGTACCACGAGGCGGCCGATGCCGCGGCGGCACGGGGTGTCGTCGGCATCGTCGAGTACGAGAACACAGACAACGTGACGGAGTGGGCGGAGCGGACCGCCGGAGGGCTGACGAGTCTACGTGCGGACATCTCGGTGTGGCCGGATCGGCTGGAGTCGGTCATCGCCTCCGGTCGTCGCACCGGTGACGTGGTCGACGAGCAGGGGCTCATCACCTTCGGCCGTCTCAAGGTCGTGGTCGACGGGTCGCTGAACACCCGTACCGCGTGGTGCTGGGACCCGTATCCGGGCATGGATGCGGAGCACCCGCACGCGTGCGGCATGGAGAGCGTGCCGATCCCGGAACTGCGGCGCCTGCTGGAGAGCGCGCGCGGTGCCGGGATAGAGGCCGCCGTCCACGCGATCGGCGACCGTGCGAACACCGAGGTGCTCGACACGTTCGAGGCGCTCGGGATGAAGGGCGTCATCGAGCACGCGCAGCTCGTGCGCGACGAGGACTTCGCGCGCTTCGCCGCACTGGGGCTGATCGCGAGCGTGCAGCCCGAGCATGCGATGGACGACCGCGATGTCGCCGATCGGCACTGGGCCGGCCGCACCGGTCGTGCCTTCGCGTTCGGATCGCTGCACCGCTCGGGTGCGGCGCTGCGCCTCGGGTCGGATGCCCCGGTCGCTCCGCTCGACCCCTGGGTCTCGCTGAGCGCCGCGACCGCCCGCAGCCGCGGAGACCGTGAGGCCTGGCATCCGGAGCAGCGTCTGCCGCTGGACGTGGCGCTCGCGGCATCCGTCCGCACCTCGCTGGCCGTCGGGCAGGCGGCCGACCTCGTGCTCACCGACCGCGACCCGTACGCGAGCGACCGCGATGAACTGCGCACGATGCCCGTCGCAGCCACCCTGCTGGGCGGACGATTCACCTGGCGAACGATCTGAGGACGGCATGACGACCTTCACCAACGGCCGGGTGTTCACCGGCGAGTCAGAGACGGCGTTCGCCTCGGCGTTCCGGATCGCCGACGGGCGCATCGACTGGGTCGGGGACGCGGCGGAGGTCACCGATCCGGATGCCGTCGACCTGGGCGGACGCACCGTGCTGCCCGGACTCCTCGACAGCCACACGCATCCCGCGCTCCTGGCAGGGACCGCCGCGGCGGCCGAGTGCTTCCCGCCCGCGGTGATGTCGCCCGACGACCTCGTCGCCGTGCTGGAGCGGCATGCAGCCGGACTCGCCCCGAGCGCATGGGTGCTCGGCCGCGGATTCGACGACACGAAGTTCCCCGACGGGCGGATGCCGACGGCCGCCGACCTCGATCGCGTGAGCACCGAGCGCCCGGTGCTGGTGTGGCGCTGCGACGCCCATTCCGCCGTGTGCAACACGAAGGCTCTCGAGGTGGCCGGCATCACCGCCGACACGTCCGACCCGGAAGGAGCCCGCTTCGAGCGCGGCATCGACGGGAAGCCGAACGGCGTGCTGACCGAGATCGCCGCAGTCGACGCGGTGACTCGCTTCATCCCGGCGCCCACCCGTGATGATCAGCTCGCGGCGATCCTCTCGATCGGTGAAGAGCTCGCGTCGCGCGGCATCGTCGCGGTCTGCGACCTGCTGTCGTCGCGCATCGACCAGCCGTTGGCGACCTTCCGCGCGGCGGTCGAGCGCGGGCTCCGCACCCAGGTCGCGCTGTACCCGGGGTGGGATCCGGCGGCGCCGCTCGACGACCTGTCTCCGGGCGACCGCGAGGGCCAGATCCGGGTCGCCGGCGTCAAGGTCGTGCTCGACGGCGCCTACTCGAACCGCACCGCCTGGGTGCACCAGGCCTATCCCGACTCGTGCGACCACGGGCTGCGGCTGGTCGACGACGCCGACGTGCTCGCCGCGGGCGACTGGGCGCGGCGCAACGGCGTGCAGCTCGCCGTGCACGCCATGGGCGACCGGGCGCTCGATCGGGTCGTGGAGCTCTTCGAAGACGCGGAGCCCTGGCTCGACGGCATCCCCTCGGTGCGCATCGAGCACGCCACGATCGTGAGCGACGCGTACCTCGACAGGCTCACCTCGGCACGCATGTCGTTCGGCATCGCGACGCACACGGTGTTCTTCTTCGCCGAGTACGACGGCTACGAGAAGGCGCTGCGCGTCGAGCAGGTGCCCGACGCGTACCCGATCGCCCGGCTGTACGCGGGCCTCGGTCCGCTCGCCCTCTCGTCGGATCGGCCGGCGACGGCGTGGAGCGGGGCCGATGACGTGATGCTGTCGGTCGAAGCCGCCGTGCGCCGCCGCACCTACAACGGCATCGAGTTCGGCGCCGATGCCGCGATCACGGTCGCCCAGGCCCTGCTGCTCTACACCTCGCGCGCGGCATCGCTCTCGCCGCTGACCGGTGTCGGCACGCTCGCGCCGGGGTACGACGGCAGCTTCGCCGTGCTCGACCGTGACGTGTTCACGGTGCCCGACGACGAGATCGCCGCCGTGCGGGTCGCCGAGACCTGGGTGCGAGGCGAGCGGGTGTTCGTGCGGTGACCCTTACAAGCTTCAGATGACTTCATTGGTTCTGGATAAAACCGAGATGAACACGCACCGGAGCACCGCATGACCTCGGACGGCGCGTTCCTGCCGCTCGCCGGCATCCGGGTCATCGACTTCACGCGGCTGCTCGCGGGCCCCTACGCGACGATGACCCTCGCCGAGCTGGGCGCCGAGGTGATCAAGGTCGAGCAGCCGGGCATCGGCGACGAGACCCGGCACTGGGGTCCGCCGTTCGTGCACGGCGCGAGCGCCTACTTCCATGCGATCAACCGGGGCAAGCGCAGCATCGCGCTCGACCTGACGGATGCCGCGGACCGCGCCGTCGCGCTCCGGCTCATCGAGTCGGCCGATGTGCTGGTGGAGAGCTTCCGGCCGGGTGTGGCCGAGCGCCTGGGAATCGGCCCGGCGGTGATGCGTGAACGGTTCCCACGGCTCGTCTACGCCTCGATCAGCGGCTTCTCCCCGAACGGTCCGCTGGCCGCCGAACCCGGCACGGCGGTCACCGTCGAGGCCGAGTCGGGGCTCATGCACGTCACCGGGTACGAGGGCGCCGACCCCGTGCGCTCGGGGGTGGCGATGGTCGACATCGCGACCGGCATGTCGATGATCAACGGGGTGCTCGCGGCACTCCTCGAGCGCACCCGCACCGGCATCGGTCGGCGCCTGGAGTTCTCGCTGTTCGCCACGGCGCTGAGCTCGCTCGGCACGGTCATCGCCGCGACCTCGGCGGGAGGCCCGCCGTCGAAGCCCTGGGGAAGCTCGCATCCGTCGATCGTGCCGTACCGGGCGTTCGCGGCGGCCGACGGGAGCGTCGTGCTCGGCGCGACGAACGACGCGATGTTCGCACGGCTCGTCGGCGCGCTGGATCTCGCAGACTCGCTCGGCGCCGCGCGGTGGACCGCGAATCAGGACAGGGTCGAGGGCCGCACCGAGCTCGAGGCCGTGCTCGCCGAGCGGGTCGCGACCCTGCCTCTCGACGACATCGAGGCGCGTCTCAAGGCGGCGCGGGTGCTCGTCGCGCGGGTGCGCAGCCCCGAAGAGGCGGCGGCCGGCGAGCAGGCCGCAGCGCTCGGCCTCATCGAGCACGACGACGGCGTCTCGATCGCCCGGTCGGCGCTCGGCACGAACGGCACCGCGCACCTGGCGCGGGCGCCGCAGCTCGATGCCGACGGTGCCGCGCTGCGCGCCGAGGCCGGTGAGTGAGGCTCGACGCTACCCCGCCCCCAAGAGCCGCACCCGGCAGGCCAGCTCGACCGCGAAGCGCACATCGGGGTCGTCGAGGTCGATGTCGAGCTGCTCGCGGATGCGGCGCATGCGGTAGCCGACGCCGTTCGGGTGCAGCATCAGCTCCTTGCCGGCGTGCACGAGCGACCGGCCGTGCGCGAGGTACACGAGCAGCGTGCGCACCGCGCCGAGCGCGCGCTCGGGACCGAGGTCGTCGAGGGGGCGCAGCACATCGTGCAGCAGGTCGCGGCTGATCGGCGACGCGTACACGTCGAGCAGCACGCGTCGCAGCCCCGTCACGTCGGTGAGCTCGACCCCGCCCAGACGCCCGGCGGCGATCGCGGACTCCGCGGCGATCCGCGCCTCGGCGGCCGACTGCCGCAGTCCGAGCGCGCCGAGCTTGGGCGTGCCCAGCCCCAGCGTGTACGCCCACTCGGCGCCGGCCAGCTCTCGGGCCTGGTGCTGGATCAGCCGCGCGACCTCGCGCACCCGGCGCTGGTGGTCGCCGGCGCCGTGCTCCTCGGTGCAGACCAGCATCAGATCGTCCTGCAGGAACGCGGCGTGCCACATCTCATCGCGCGACTCCACGAGCTGCAGCACGAACAGCTCGAGGGCGGGCTGCACGCTGCGGGGTGCCCGCGCCTCGGCATCCGCCGTGTGGGTCGGCGCGAGCCAGGCGACGACGTGCGATTGGGGGAGTGGCAGCCCGAGCCGTGCGGCCTGCCCGACGAAGCCCTCCACGCGCGACGACTCGGCGAGCACGAGCTCCACGAGCAGGTCGGCACGGGACTGGGTGGGCGCGTAGCGGTCGCGGCTCTGTCGCTGCACGACGCGCGACAGCAGCGAGGCGATCACCGGCACCGACACGGCCGTGGCGCCGTCGGTGGTCGCCGCCACCAGACGTCCCACGGGCACCTCGCCGATGCAGACGGCGTCGGATGCCGCCCACGTCACGGTCGGATCGGCGATCATCGACAGCTCGATGCCGAGCGCCCCGCTCGCGGCGGCGAGGATGCTTTCCGGAGTGCTCTCGGATGCCGCGGCGGCCTCGGTGGCTGCCGACACCGCGTGCGCCCCGCGCATCATGGCCTCGGAGGCGCCGCCCGAGATCGCGCGGTCGATGGTCTTCGCCAGGTCCGCGGCGCCGATGCCGGCGGCGGAGAACACGGGCACGCCGGCCCGGGTCGCGAGGACCGTGGCGGTCTCGGCGAGGGCGAGAGCCGTGGTGAACACGATGCCGGCGAGGCCGCGCGCACTGGCCTGCCGCAGCGCCACGTCGATCCGGTACGGCGGCGGCTGCTCCTCGCCGGGGATGATGACGAGCGTCCCCGCTGGCACGGCGTCGAGCCGATCGACCGCCGCCATGTCGACGCGCACGACGATGCGGGAGTCGACGGGACCCGCCGCGTGCAGCAGTCCGAGGCGGCTCGCGTCCCCGCGCAGGTCTTCCAGCGTGTACTGTGCCATCCGCACAGTATGCCGGGAAACACTGTCTCCTGGGAACATTGCCGGGCGTTCACCCCGACCGTAGCGTGATCACATGGCACAGACATCCCCGATCGCGCGCACCGAGCGCATCACCGAGATCACGGTCGACGACGTCGCCGCGCTCGGCATCGGCACCGCGATCTTCGGCACCGGCGGCGGCGGCGCCGTCTACACCAGCCAGATCATGGTCGAGAACGCGCTGCGCGACCACGGACCCGTGCGGCTCGTGACGGTCGACGACCTCGGACCCGACGACGTCGTCATCCTGATGTCGGGCATCGGCGCCCCCACCGTGGGCATCGAGATGCTGTCGGCCACCGGACAGATCCACGCGCTGCTCGACGAGGCGGAGCGACTGCTCGGCCGCAAGGTCACCACGCTCATGGCCGCGGAGATCGGCGGAGGCAACGGCGTGCAGCCGATCGGCTGGGCTGCCCGCCTCGGGCTCCAGGTGCTCGACGCCGACGGCATGGGCCGCGCGTTCCCCGACGCCGCGATGGTAGCCATGAACGTCGCGGGGGTGCCGTGCGAGTGGGCGGTCCAGAGCGACGTCGTCGGCAACATCTCGGTCATGAAGACCATCGACCTGCACTGGCTCGAGCGTCATGCGCGAGCGCTCACCGTCGCCAGCGGCTCGATCTGCCTCGGCGCACACTACCCGATGACGGCCGAGACCGTGCGCGGCGCCGTGATCGAAGGCACGGTGAGCGCCTCCATCCGCGTCGGCCACGCTCTGATGTCGTCGTCCGACCCGGTCGCCGCCGTGGCCGCGGAGCTCGATGCCCGCGTGCTGATGACCGGCAAGATCACGGATCTCGACCGCCGCACCGCCGGAGGCTTCGTGCGCGGCTCGGTCACGATCTCGGGCACCGGCGCCGACCGCGGACGCCTGCAGCGTCTCGAGCTGCAGAACGAGAACCTCCTGGTGCTCGAAGACGGGGCGGTGCTCGCCAGCGTGCCCGACCTCATCACCATCATCGACGCCGAGACCGGACACGCGATCACCACCGAGATGCTGCGCTTCGGGCAGCGGGTGTCGGTGCTCGCCTGGGCCTGCGACCCGATCTGGCGCACACCGCGCGGGTTGGAGCTCGCCGGACCCGCGGCCTTCGGCTACGACCTCCCGTACGTCCCCTTCGAAGGAGCAACCCGATGACCGCGCGCGACCTGGCGATCGGCGTCGACGTCGGCGGCACCAACACCGACGCCGTGGTGCTCGACGGCGACGGCCGAGTGCTGGCCTGGACCAAGCGGGCTACGACCGACGACATCACCGGCGGCATCCGCGCGGGCATCAGCGACGTGCTCGCCGCGATCGGCGACGACCGCTCCCGGGTCTCGCGCGTCATGCTCGGCACCACCCACGCGACGAACGCGATCGTGCAGCGCCGTCAGCTGGACCGGGTCGCGATGATCCGGCTCGGAGCCCCCGCCGCCACCGAGTACCCTCCGCTCACGGGCTGGCCGGACGACCTGGTGCGCATGGTGCTCGCCGGATCCGCGATGCTCGGCGGCGGACACATGGTCGACGGCACGCCGATCTCGCCGCTCGATCGCGACGGCATCCTGCGCTTCGTCGACGGACTCGACGACTTCGACGCGATCGCCGTCGCCGGGATCTTCAGCCCCTCCTCGCCCGAGCAGGAGCTCGAGGTCGCCGAACTGCTCCGCGGTCATCTGGGTCAGGACACCCGGGTCTTCCTCAGCCAGGACATCGGCCCGACCGGGCTGCTGGAGCGCGAGAACGCCACGCTGCTCAACGCCGCGCTCTACAGCGTCGCGCGCTCGGTCACCGAGGCGCTGGTCACCGTCGTTGCCGAGGAGGGACTCGACGCCGCCACCTTCTTCGCGCAGAACGACGGCACGCTCATGTCGCTCGACTACGCGGCGCAGTACCCAGTGCTCACGATCGGCTCCGGACCGGCGAACTCCATCCGCGGCGCCGCCTACCTGTCGGGCCATGATGATGCGATCGTCATCGACGTCGGCGGCACGACCTCCGATCTCGGGGTCGTCGTCGGCGGCTTCCCGCGCGAATCCACGCTGCCCCGCGAGATCGGCGGGGTGCGCACGAACTTCCGGATGCCGGACATCCTCAGCGTCGGCATCGGCGGCGGCACGGTCGTCGACGTCGCCTCCGGGCGGGTCGGGCCGGACTCCGTCGGCTACCGCATCGATCCGGAGGGGCTGCTGTTCGGCGGCTCGACCCCGACGCTGACGGATGCCGCGGCGCTCGCCGGGAGCCCGGTGTCTGGTCGTTCGCTCCCGCCGCTCTCATCGACCGTGTCCCAGGCGCTGGAAGCCGCGCTCGCCGTGGTGGCGGACCGGCTGGAGGAGGCCGTGGAGCGCCTCTCGCTCGGACGCCTCGACATCCCCCTGGTCGTCGTCGGAGGCGGAGGCTTCCTCGTGCCCGACCATCTCGCGAGCGCGGGTCGCATCCTGCGCCCGGACCACGGCGGCGTCGCCAACGCTGTCGGCGCGGCGATCTCGCTCGCCGGAGGTCGCGCCGACCAGATGGCCCCGATGGGGGATCGGGATACCGCGATCGAACAGGCATCCGAGGCCGCTGTCGCGAAAGCCATCCAGGCCGGAGCCGACCCGCTGCAGGTGTCGGTCGTCGAGGTGCTCGAGACCCACGTGCCGTACACCGCGCAGCCCACCGTCAACGTGACGGTCAAGGCCGCAGGGCCCCTCGCCCGGCTCTCCGCCGAGGCTCCGGTCCGCTGATCCGCACCACCGCCGTACCCTGCACCACCGCCGTAGCCGCACCACCGCCGTACCACGCACTTCCCACCCGATAAGAGGAGATCGCAATGAAACGCAGTACCGCAGTACCCGTGGCCGCCGTTCTCTCTGCGCTCGCGCTGACACTGACGTCCTGCGCGGGTTCCACCGGTCCGTCCGAAGAAGGCGAGGTCGTCTCGGGCGGCACCTTCGTCACCGCCGTGGGCGACGACCCCGGCGACCTCAACCCGCTCAAGGCGGTCTCACCCGACACCTTCTCGGTGATCAGCCTCGCCTACGAATCGCTGATCGCCGTGACGCCCGAGGGCGACCTCGAGCCGTGGCTCGCGGAGAGTTGGGAGGAGACCGGCACCGAGGTCGTCTTCACGCTCAAGGACGGCATCACCTGCTCCGACGGATCCGAGTTCACCGGCCAGACCGTCGCCGACAACCTGAACTACAACGCCGATCCCGCGAACGCGACGTTCTCGTACGGCTCGGTCATCGATGAGAAGATCTCCGCGACGGCCGACGGCAACACCGTCACCGTGACGAGCACGGAGAACAACCCGTTCCTCGCGGTCAACATCGGCACCATCCAGCTGGTGTGCGACGCCGGTCTGGCCGATCCGACCACTTTGTCCGACGCGACCGACGGCACCGGCCTCTTCGCGCTGAGCGACATCAAGCCGGGCGACACCTACACGTTCACCAAGCGCGACGACTACACCTGGGGTCCCGACGACGTCACGAGCGACACCGAGGGTCTTCCCGACGCGATCGAGGCGCGCGTCATCTCCGATGAGAGCACCGCGGCCAACCTGCTGGTGTCCGGCGAGATCAACGCCGCGACCATCTCGGGTGCCGACCGTGCCCGCCTGGATGCCGCCGGCCTCACCTTCGTCGGCGTGCGCAACCCCGTCGGCGAGATCCTGTTCAACGAGAAGGAGGGGCGTCCGTTCTCCGACCCGCTCGTGCGTGAGGCGCTGTCGACCGCGATCGACCGCGACGAGGTCGGCACGGTGATCGCCGACGGCGAGGGCCTGGAGTCGATCTCCCTCGTCACCAAGAACCCGCTGCTGTGTGTCGCGGACAAGCCGGAATGGTCGTTGCCCGACACCGACCTCGACCGCTCCGCCGAGCTGCTCGACGAGGCCGGATGGCTTCTCGAGGACGACGGCCTGCGCTACAAGAACGGCAAGCCGCTCACCATCAAGTTCGTTTACAACGCCCCCACCTCGACGCACGCCGCCGCGGCGGAGCTCGTGAAGGAGACGTGGGACGGCCTCGGCGTGACCACCGAGCTCTCCGGCAACGATGCGGCCGCCTGGTCCGAGCAGCTCTACACGACGTTCGACTGGGACACGGGCTGGGTGCAGATCGCCCCGGGCGGACCCGTGCTGCTGTCGGTCTTCTTCGACGGAGCGACGCCCGACGTGGGCGGCCTGAACTTCATGTGGGTTGACAACCCCGAGTACTCCGCCCTCGTGACCGAGGCCTCCAGCGCGAGCCCGGAGGACGCCTGTGGCATCTGGCAGGATGCGGAGAAGGAGCTCATCGAGCGCTTCGACGTGTTCCCGGTGATCGACAACATCCTGCCGACGTACCAGTCGGGCGCGACGTTCGATCTGCCGAACTTCATCCAGCCCACCTCGATCCGGATGCTCGGCTGACACCATGACGACGACTCCTCCGCTCGCGACCGCCGACGTGGTCGACACGACCACGGCCGCTCTGGCGGCGCGGGCGGAGGAGCGCCGCCTGCGCCGGGGTCTCACCCCGCGCACCGCCTTCCTGCTCCGCCGGCTGGGGCGACTGATCGTCTCTCTGGCCGTCGTCATCATGGCCTCGTTCCTGCTCATGTACCTCGTGCCGGGAGACCCGGTGCGTGCGGCCCTGGGCCAGAGTGCGACACCCGAGCTCGTCGAGTCGACGCGCATCCAGCTCGGTCTCGACAAGTCGATGCCCGAGCAGTTCCTGCGCTTCATCGGCGGCCTGTTCACCGGTGATCTCGGAACATCCGTGCGTCTGCAGCGTCCCGTCGCCGACGTGATCGCCCAGCGGTTCCCGACCACGCTGCTGCTCGCAGTCCTCGCCTTCGTCATCGCCGTCGTCGGTGCACTCCCCGCCGGTATCGGCGCGGCCGTGCTCGCCCGCTCGGGTCGCCGCCGCGGGCTGTCGATGGCCGTCTCGGCTGTTCTCGGCGTCCTGATCGCGGTGCCCAGCTTCCTGCTCGCGGTCGGAATGATCTCGCTCTTCGCGGTGCGGCTCGGCTGGCTGCCCGCGGCGGGCTGGGGGGCGCCGGCGGATGCCGTGCTGCCGGTCATCGCGCTCGCGATCGGGCCCATGGCCTACCTCGTGCGCATCGTGCAGGTGGAGATGCTCGCGGTGCTCGACACCACATACATGACCACGGCGCGCGCCAAGCGCCTGCCGCGGCGCCTGATCCATCTGCGCCACGCCCTGCCGAACATCGTGACCGCGACCCTCACGGTCGGCGGCATGATCCTCGCCGGACTCACCGCGGCGACGGTGCTCATCGAAGCCGTGTTCGCCATCCCCGGCCTCGGCTCGATCATGGTCTCCTCGGTCGGCGCCAAGGACTATCCGATGGTTCAGGGCGTCGTCATCGTCTACGCCCTCATCGTGCTGGGCGTCAACCTCGTGGTGGACGTCATCCTCGCCACCATCGATCCGCGCTCGTCGATCACGGAGGGCTGATCCCGATGTCTCTGCGCAGGAGATTCCTCAACCCGATCGCCATCTCGGCGATCGCCGGCAGCGCGCTGCTGCTCTTCGCCGCCGTCGCCGGCCCCGCCATCTGGGGCGACGCTGCGGCCACGACAGATGTCTCGTCCCGCCTCCTCGGCGCGAGTGCCGCCCACCCGTTCGGCACCGACGAGCTCGGTCGCGACATCCTCGCCCGGGTGCTCGTCGCCACACGCCTGACGCTGCTGCTCACCCTGGGCGCGACGGCGATCGCGCTCTGCGGCGGGATCGTGTTCGGACTCGTCGTCAGCATCCTGCCGAAGTATCCGCGGCGCCTGTTCACCGGCCTGCTCGACATCCTGCTCGCGTTCCCGTGGCTGCTGATGGTGCTGTTCTTCACGGTCATCTGGGGAGCGACGGCGACCGGCGCGATGCTCGCGATCGGTTTCGCCGGCATCCCGTCTTTCGCCCGCCTCGTCTACAACCTCGCCGCCTCCGTGTCGGGGCGCGACTACGTGCGGGCCGCGCGGGTCGTCGGCGTCGGACCGGTCGGCGTGCTCCTGCGACACGTGCTGCCGAACATCTCGAACCCGTTCTTCGTGAACGCCGCAGCCACCGCGAGCGTGACGCTGCTCTCCTTTGCGGGACTGTCGTTCCTCGGCCTGGGCGTGCAGGCGCCCGAATACGACTGGGGACGGATGCTGCAGGAGGGCATCCTCCGCATCTACGTCAACCCGCTCGCGGCCCTCGGACCCGGCCTCGCCGTGGTCCTCGCCGGACTCGTCTTCACCATGGTCAGCGAGGCGGTCGCGGGTTCGCGGGGCGCCGGGTTCCGCGCCGTCGCCGCGCGCGCGGCGGGAGCGGTCACCATCTCCTCGCGTCGTCGTGAGCTCGTGGCACAGACCGCAGAGCCCGAGGGCGATGTGGTCGCCGAGATCCGCGACCTGCACATCGCATTCGCCACCCCCGACGGCGGCACCGTCGAGCGGGTCCGCGGCGTCGACCTGCGCATCGGCCGCGGCGAGGTCGTCGGCATCGTCGGCGAGTCCGGGTCGGGCAAGTCGCTGACGGCGATGGCACTGGCCGGTCTGCTCGGCGACGATGCCATCATCACCACCTCCGCCCACACCTTCGCCGGCATCGACATGACACGAGCTCCGTCCGCGGCCGATCGCGCACGCCTCGGCGTCGAGCTCGGCATGATCTTCCAGGACCCGCTGACCTCCCTGAACCCGGCGCTCACGATCGGCCGCCAGCTCACCGAGGTGCCCGAGGTGCACATGGGCATGCGGCCGAAGGAGGCGCGGGCACGGGCGGCCGACGCTCTCGACGCCGTCGGAATCCCGCACGCGGCGCAGCGGCTGAAGCAGTATCCCCACGAGTTCTCCGGGGGCATGCGGCAGCGGGCGATGATCGGCATGGCCATGACCGGGCGTCCGCGGCTGATCGTGGCCGATGAGCCGACCACCGCGCTCGACGTGACGGTGCAGCGCCAGGTGATGGGCGTGCTGCATCGAGCGCAGGAGGAGACGGGCGCAGCGATCGTGTTCATCTCGCACGACATCGCGCTCGTGTCGGCGTTCTGCGACCGGGTGATCGTGATGAAGGACGGTCGTGCCGTCGAGACCCTCGATGCGCGCCGCATCCGCGAGGACGCCCGGCATCCGTATTCGAAGGCGCTGATCGCCTGCCTCCCCGACATGAACAGCGACCGCACGCAGCCGCTGCCGGTGATCCCGCCGGAGCTCGTGCCCGAGGCGCTCGACGAGTCCCCTGACGATGTCCACGACGACCGGGAGGTGACGGTGTGAGCACGCCCGAGAAGGTCAACGCGCTGGAGATCGAGAACCTGAGCGTCCGCTACGGCCGCACCCGTGTGGTCGAGAACGTGAGTCTCGCCGTGCCGAAGGGGCGAACGGTGGGCCTGGTCGGGGAGTCGGGATCGGGCAAGAGCACGATCGCCGCCGCCGCGGTGGGGCTGGTTCGGCCGGAGTCGGGATCGATCAGAGTGGATGGAGCGGATGCCGTGGGCGCGAACGCCGCGGCCCGTCGCACTCGCCGCCGGATGCAGCTGGTGTTCCAGGATCCGTTCTCGGCGCTCGACCCGCTCATGCCGATCGGCGACTCGATCGCGGAGGCGCTGCGGGCGACCGGCCGCCGGTGGAGCCGGGCCCAGCGGGTGGCGCGGGTGCGCGAGCTGCTGACCCAGGTGCACCTCGACCCGGATCGCGCCGACGAGAGGCCCAGCGCGTTCTCCGGCGGCCAGCGGCAGCGCATCACGATCGCTCGGGCGCTGGCGGGGGAGCCGTCGGTGCTCATCGCCGACGAGGTCACCAGTGCGCTCGACGTGTCGGTGCAGGGGGCGATCCTCAACCTGCTGCGCGAGCTGCAGCAGGAGCTCGACATCTCGATGCTCTTCATCTCGCACAACCTCGCAGTCGTGCGGTACATCAGCGACGAGGTGTGCGTGATGCGGCATGGCAAGCTGGTCGAGGGCGGCCCGACGGAGACGCTGCTCGCGGCTCCGGGCGACCCCTACACGCAGGATCTGCTCGACGCGGTGCCTGTGCTCGGCGAGAGGATGCAGTTCGGATGACGCCACGGTTCGCGGATGCCGCAGCGGAAGAGCTGCGCGAGGACCTGATCGCGGTGCGGCGGGAGCTGCACCGGGCGGTGGAGATCGGCCTCGACCTTCCGCACACGCAGGCGATCCTGCTGCGCGAACTGGAAGGACTCGGCCTCGAGATCACGCGCGGCACGTCGCTGTCGTCGATCACGGCCGTGCTGCGCGGCGGTCGACCCGGGCCGGTGGTCCTGCTGCGTGGAGACATGGACGGACTCCCGGTCGCCGAGGCGACAGGCCTGCCGTTCGCCTCGACCTCGGGCGCGATGCACGCGTGCGGGCACGACCTGCACATGGCCGGTCTCCTGGGTGCCATCCGCCTGCTGGTCGCCCGTCGGGACGAGCTGCCCGGCACCGTGATCTTCATGTTCCAGCCCGGCGAGGAGGGGCAGGCCGGCGGTCGCATCATGATCGAGGAGGGCGTCCTCGACGCCGCGGGGGAACGCCCGGTCGCGGCGTACGCGATCCACGTCGACAGCGCGACGCCGCGCGGGCAGCTCGTCACGCGCGAGGGCGCCATGATGGCGAGCGCCAGCGCGATGCGCATGACGCTCCGGGGCACGGGCGGTCACGCCGCGTTCCCGCAGCTCGGGATCGACCCGGTGCCCGTGGCCGCGCAGCTCATCCTCGCGGTGCAGACCTTCGCCGCGCGGCGACTGCCCGCCACCGACCAGGCCGTGATCTCGATCACCCGGCTCAGCAGCGACTCCGAGGCGAGCAACGTGCTCGCGGCGAGCGTGTCGCTCGAGGCGAACATCCGCACGCTGTCGCAGGCCACGCTCGACACGGTGCGCGCGCAGCTGCCGGTGCTGCTCACGGGCATCGCGGAGGCGAACGGCTGCACGCTCGAGATCGAGTTCATCGCGTCGTACCCGGTGACCTACAACGATCCGGCCGAGACGCGCGAGGTGCTCGCGGTGCTCGACGAGGTGGTCGGGGTGGAGCGGGTCACACGGCTGGAAGCGCCCTCGATGGCCTCAGAGGACTTCTCGTACGTGCTGCAGGAGGTGCCGGGCACCCTGGTCTTCGTGGGCGCCGCGCCCGACAGCGGACCGCTGCCGCTCCACTCCGACGACGCGATCTTCGACGACGCGGTGCTGCCCCTGCAGGCGCAGGTGCTCGCCGAGCTCGCGTGGCGGAGGCTTGACCGCGGCTGACCGGTCATGGCTCAGGGCACCATGACCACGCACTGGTTATAGCCCGGAGCCACATACTCCGAAGTCCCTCCGCCAGCCAGGCTGGTATCTGCCGGCTTCAGCGCGGATGCCGGCGGAAAGGGACACCCATCATGACCTCGGCATCCACCGCGACGCGCGGCTCAGGCGCAGCATCCGGAAAGAACGGCCCGGCCGCGCCGTCGCAGATCCGCACCATCGTCGCATCGAGCGTCGTCGGCACCACCGTCGAGTGGTTCGACTTCTTCGCCTACTCGACGGCGGCGGCCCTCATCCTCAACGGACTGTTCTTCCCCGACTACGACCCGCTGGTCGGCACGATCCTCGCCTTCGGCGGCATCGCCGTCGGGTATTTCGGGCGCCCGCTCGGCTCGATCGTGTTCGGGCACTTCGGCGACCGCATCGGACGCAAGCAGATGCTCGTGATCTCACTCGTGCTCATGGGTGCTGCCACGTTCCTCATCGGCCTCCTCCCGACCTACGCTGCGATCGGGATCGCCGCACCGATCCTGCTGATGGTGCTGCGCTTCGTGCAGGGTTTCGCTCTCGGCGGCGAGTGGGGCGGCGCGGTGCTGCTGGTCGTCGAGCACGCCGAACCCCGCCGGCGGGCGTTCCTCGGCAGCTTCCCGCAGGTCGGGCTCGCGCTCGGTCTCACCCTGTCGACCCTGGTGTTCCTGCCCCTCGTCGCACTGCCCGGCGACGCGTTCGCCGAGTGGGGCTGGCGGGTTCCGTTCCTGATCAGCGCCGTCCTGGTTCTCGTCGGCCTGTTCATCCGTCTGAAGATCACCGAGACCCCCGAGTTCGAGAAGATGCGGGATGCCGGCAAGGCCGCCAAGGTGCCGCTGTGGGACACCCTCAAGACCCACCCGGCCCAGGTGCTACTCGCCGCCCTCAGCTTCGCCGTGATCGGCGCCGTCTTCTACATGCTGTTCACCTTCAGCCTCACCTACGGCACCGAGTTCATCGGTCACGAGCGGTCCGAGATGCTCACGATCGCGACGATCTGCTCGGTGCTGGCGCTGGGCGGTCTGCCGCTGGCCGGAAAGCTGGCCGACCGCTTCGGCGTGGCCAAGGTCTTCGCCGCGGGCACGATCCTGTCGGTGCTGCTGGCCTTCCCCGCGTTCTGGCTCATCGACACCGGCAGTCTCGCCGCCGCCTACGCCGCCTACCTCGCGATGACGATCGCGTTCTGCGCCACCTACGGCACTCTCGGCGTGCTGTACGCCCAGGCCTTCGACGTGCGCATCCGGTACACGGGCATGTCGCTGGCGCTCGGGATCGGCACGATCATCGGCTCGGCGTTCGTGCCGATCATCTACCTCGAGCTGCTGTCGGTCTTCGGCGGCTCGTGGGCGATCGCGCTCTACATCGTGGTGGCGGGCCTCGTCACTCTCGTCTCGGCGACGCTCCTGCACCTACTCACCGGTCGCGCCGCACGGCGCACCGGCCCCGCAACCGAAGGATCCGCTCGATGATCGACGACGCGACGCGCGCCCTGCTGAACACCCTCGGCGGAGTGGATGCCGCACCCGGCTCCCTCGACGGCGTCGTCGTGCTCGACGTCACGCGTGTGGTCGCGGGTCCGTACTGCTCGATGATCCTCGCCGATCTCGGTGCGACCGTGATCAAGGTCGAGAACCCGGGCGACCCCGACTACACGCGCACGTTCCCGCCGCTGCTCGAGCGACAGGGGGAGGAGCCGCTCAGCGGTTTCTTCGCGCAGTACAACCGGAACAAGCTCGGCGTCACGCTGAATCTGAAGAGCCCGGATGCCGCGGCGGTGCTCGACCGTCTCGTCGAGAAGGCCGACGTGCTGGTCGAGAACTTTCGCCCCGGCACGATGCACCGGCTCGGGCACGGCTACGACCGCCTGCGCACGGTGAACCCGCGCCTCGTCTACGCGGCGCTCAGCGGGTACGGGCAGACCGGGCCGTACCGGTTGCGCCCGGCGTACGACAACAGCGCGCAGGCGACCGGCGGCCTGTGGTCGATGAACGGTCCGGCCGGCGGCCCCCCGACACGGGTCGGCACGATCATCGGCGACCTCGCCGCCAGCCTGTACGGGGTCATCGGCGTGCTGTCCGCTCTGCGCCACGTCGAGCGCACCGGCGAGGGCCAGCTCGTCGACGTCTCGCAGCAGGACTCGGTGCTCACCCTTACCGAGAATGCGGTCGTGGCATACACGGTCGACGGCACGATCCCGGAGCCCCTCGGCAACGAGCATCCGTTCGTCCGGCCGTACGAGCTGTTCCCGTGCCGCGACGGGTTCGTGTTCTTCGGCGGGTACACCGACAAGTTCTGGCGCATCTCGTGCGAGACGTTCGGCACCGCCGCCGACTGGGAGGCGCATCCCGACCTGCACACCATGGCCGCGCGCTTCGACGCGGAGGTCTACCGCACGGAGGTGCGGCCGATGGTCGAGCGCTGGTTCGCCGACCGCACCAAGGCCGAGCTGGAGCAGCTGGCCGGCGATCTCGTGCCGCTGAGCGCGGTGAAGGACATCGGGGAGGTCGTGGAGGACCCGCAGATCGCCGCCCGCGGGATGATCGTGGAGGCCGAGTACCCGGGCCACGGCACGCTGCGCACCTTCGGCTCGCCGGTGAAGCTCGATCGCACCCCGGCCAAGACGTCGGGGCTCGCACCGGAGATGGGCCAGCACACGGCCGACGTACTGCGCGATCTGCTCGGGTTCTCGCCCGACGACGTCGAGGCCCTGCGCGCGGGAGGCGCGATCTGATGCCCGGCATCCGTCTGGAAAGGCACGGTGCCATCGGACTCATCACGATCGATCGGCCCGAGAAGCTCAATGCGATGACGCTGTCCATGTACGACGAGCTCGGCGCCGCGTTCGCCGAGGTGCGCGACGACGCCGGCATCGGGGTCGCGGTGCTCACGGGCGAGGGGGATCGCGCGTTCTGCGTCGGGGCGGACCTCGGCGAGTCGATTCCCGCGCTGACCGAGGAGCGATTCGACATCAGCGAGTGGGATGCCGCGCACCAGAAGCACTCGACGCTCGAGAAGCCCGTGATCGCCGCGATCAACGGCCTGGCTCTGGGCGCCGGATTCGAGATCATGCTGTCGACCGACATCCGGCTCGCCGCGGCCCACGCCGAGTTCGGGCTGCCGGAGACCGGGGTGGGCGTCGTGCCGGCGGGCGGCACGCTGGTGCGGCTCATGCGGCAGATCCCGTACGCCTTCGCGATGGATCTGATGCTGCGCGGAGAGCGGATCGACGCCGACACCGCGCTCCGCTATGGACTCGTCAACCGCGTGGTGCTGGCATCCGACCTCCGCGACGAGGCGCTCGCCGTGGCGGAGCAGCTGCTGGCGAAGAGCCGCACCGCCGTCGCAACCGTGAAGCGCGCGGTGCGCGCCCTGCAGGATCTGCCGGAGGACGAGGCGTTCCGTCAGGAGGCCGTCATCGGACAGCAGGCGTTCGCGAGCGCCGACGCCCGGGAGGGTCTCGCTGCTTTCGCTGCGCGCCGTGCGCCGGTCTTCCCCTCGCACGGCTAGGCGGAAGCGGCGCTCGTAGACTGCTGTCGACCCCGCTGGCCGCTTCCCGAGGAGATGCGATGGCTGTGAAGCCCCGAACCTCGTCCGATGCGTCGTCGGCCCTGGTGACCGAGGTCGTCGCCGCCATCCGCTCCGAGCCCGGTGAGGGCATGACCGCGCTCGCCGGGCTGCTCGCCGATGCCGATGTCGCCGCCGCCGAGGTCGAGCAGCTGCTCGCATCGGTGCAGGAATCGCAGCAGCTGACCGCGCGGCTGCGACGTCGCGCGACCGAGCTCGAGGCGCTCTTCTCCACGGCGCGCGAGCTCGTGCGCCTGCAGGACGTGACCGATGTGCTGCGCCGGCTGGTGGAGCGGGCGCACGAGCTGATGGGCACCGACGTCACCTATCTCTCCGAGGTCGAGAACACGGGCGGAGACCTGCGCGTGCGGTACTCGGTCGGCACCGTCACCCCCGAGTTCCGCGATCTGCTCGTACCGGCCGGGTTCGGCCTCGCGAGCCTGGTCGCGCAGAGTCGGGAGCCGGTCTGGGTGCGCCAGTACACGCGGATGGCGGATGCTCCGCACGACGCGGCGATCGATGCGGCCGTCGAACGCGAGGGGCTGGTGTCGTTCCTCGGCGTGCCGCTCGCGGTCGGCGACGAGGTGCTCGGGGCCCTGTTCGCCTGCAACCGCTTCGCGCACGACTTCACGCCCGAGCAGGTCCTGCTGCTGTCGGCTTTCGCGGACCACGCGGCGGCGGTGCTGCACAGCGCCCGTGTGCTGGCCGACAGTGCGGCTGCCCGTGCTCGCGCCGAGGCCGCGTACCAGGAGCTGCAGCGGCATCTCGAGGCGACGCAGGTGGCGAGCAGCATCCATGAGCAGCTCACGGCCGCCGTGATGTCGGGAGCGACCGTCGTCGATCTCGTCGCCACTCTGTCCGACCGGCTCGGCCGCCGGGTCTGGGCCGTCGACGATGCGGCCCGCCCGCTCGATGCCTCGATCGGCGCCCGCTCCGGGCTCCCGGCGCGCGCCCTGCTGGCGGATGCCGTGCGTGAGAGTCAGCGCAGCGGTCATGCCGCCACGGTCGACGACGGCAGGCATCGATGGCTCGTCGTCGCGATCCTGGGTGCCGACCGCGTGCTCGGCGCGATCGTCGCCGAGGATCAGGAGGATGCGCCGGTCGAGGACGTCGCCCGACCGACCCTCGAGCGCGCCGCGCACGTCGCCGCGCTGGTGTCGTTCAAACGCGAGGCGGTGTCGGCTCTGCGGGCCGACCGCCGCGCCCACCTGCTGCTGGGTCTTCTCGATGGAGCGACAGGGCGGGATGCCGCGGAGCTCGGGGCCGAGTTCTCCGCGTCGATCACCGCGTGCGCGGTGGTCGACGTCCGTGGGGGAGAGGGTGCGCTCACGGCGGCGGCGGATGCCGTCGGCGACGACGGCCTCGTCGCGCAGCGCGAGAACCACCTGATCATCGCCTGGGGTGTGCCGGATGCCACGGCGGCGACCGAATCGGTGCGACGTGTGATCTCGGATCGCATGCGCCAGCCCGAGGTCACGGCGGTGGTCGGATCGGTCGCTGACGGCATCCCGTCGTTGAGGGAAGGGGTCGATCGGGCCACGCGCGATCTGCGCTTCCTCGCGCCGCTCGGCATCACCGGCGCGACCGTGCGTTCCGAGGCCTTCGCTCCGTATCACGTGCTCACCTCGGCCACGCCGGATGCCGTGGCGCGCTATGTCGACGACCTGCTCGGTCCCGTGCGGGAATGGGATGCCCGCCGCGGCACGCTGCTCGTCGAGACGCTCGGCGCCTACTTCGACGGCGGCGAGAGCCGCAGGGCCGCCGCGGCTGCGCTGCGGGTGCACACCAACACGGTCCAGCAGCGGCTGGAGCGCGTGTGGGCTCTGCTCGAGGGCGACTGGAGCGACCCCGAGTATCGCTTCCGCGTGCAGGCGGCCGTGCGGCTCGAGACATTGCGGGGTCGGCTGGCCGCGGAAGGGGTCTGACGCGCCGCGGTTGTGCCGGCGGGCGCTGACCGAAGCGGTCTTCCTCGACGTCGGGTCACCAGTCCGCCACGTGGCAGGATCGGACCGTGCGGATCGTCGGAACTGTCCTCCTCGCCATCGCGGCGACGCTCGCCGGACTCTTCGGCGGCTTCATGCTCGGACTCTCGGGTCTCACGCTGGCAGGCCCGGGTCTCATGGTCATCGGGTACTCCGATTCGGATGACGCCGAGCGGGCGATCGGCATCGGGATGGGTGTCTTCGCGCTCCTGGTCTGGCTCGTCCTGCTGCTGTTCGCCGCGCTCGTGGGGCTGGGCGGCGACCGGCCGACGCGCGCCCGGCGTGTCACGGTGTGGATCGTGGTCGGACTCAGCGCGGTGATGGTGCTGGGGCTCCTGACCGCCGTGCTGGCCACGCCGCCACCCGTCAGCGAGTACCCGCTGCCGGAGTGGAACCGGGCCTGAGTCGCGATGACCGGGCGTCTGCCGCCGCGGCATCCGTCCTCGGGTCAGAGGCGGATCGAGCGGATCGCGGCGATCAGGATGCCGAAGGCGAAGACCGGCACGGCGGCGAAGACGGACCGCCAGTTGCCGTTGAGAAGCGGGAACGCGAGCGCGACCAGCACTCCGATCACGAAGATCGCGATGATGATGACGCGCCACAGCGCGTCCGTCCTGGTCTTGGCCTGGGTGGGCTCGCTCACGATCTGGTCCTCATTCCGGTCGTCCTGGTCGTGGGTACCTGCGCGACCCTAGCAACAGAAGTCGTCCCCTGCGGGTAGCGTGGCTGGGTCAAGCCACGCGATCCCCCGAGTCGTTCGAAAGCAGGCACCACGTGACCCAGGTCTCCTCCCTCACCCATGGATGGACGCTCCGCGCCGTCGCTCCGGATGCTGCGAGCCCCGCGGCCGCGCTGCCGGATTCGATTCCCGCGACCGTTCCCGGAACCGTGCACACCGACCTGCTCGCGGCGGGACTGATCGACGACCCGTACCTCGACCTGAACGAGGTGAAGGACGAGTGGATCGGCCACACCCGCTGGGCGTATCGCACGAGCATCGACTGGGCGGATGCCGGTGAGGAGCGCACCGAGCTGGGGTTCGACGGTCTCGACACCGTGGCGACCGTGTCGCTGAACGGCGAAGAGGTCGGGCGCACCTTCAACCAGCACCGCACCTACCGGTTCGACGTCACCGATCGGCTGCGCGAGGGCGCGAACGAGCTCGAGGTCATCTTCGACTCCGCGTGGGAGTACGCCGAATCGGTGAAGGCCGAGCTCGGCGACCTGCCCAACGCGTACCCCACGCCCTTCGGGTTCATCCGCAAGATGGCGGCGAACTTCGGCTGGGACTGGGGTCCCCAGCTCGTCACCGCCGGCATCTGGAAGGACGTGCGTCTCGAGTCGTGGTCGGGCGCTCGGCTCGCCGAGGTGCGCTCCGCGCTGACGCTCGACGGCGACACCGGCGTGGTGCGCGTCACCGCACTGCTCGCGACGTCTGGATCAGAAGCGGATGCCGATACCACGGCCCGCACGCTCACCGTCTCCATCGCCGGCCGCCACATCGAGGTCCCGGTCGCTGCGGGCGCAGCATCCGTCGACGCCGAGGTGCGCGTGCCGCAGGCCGCCGTCTGGTGGCCGCGCGGCATGGGCGAGCAGCCGCTCTACGAGCTCGAGGTCTCCCTGCGCGACGGTGACATCACCCGCGACGCGTGGCGCCGCCGGGTCGGATTCCGCACCGTCGAACTCGACACGTCGGACGACGAAGCGGGCTCGAAGTTCACCTTCCTCATCAACGGCATCCCGCTGTTCATCCGCGGGGCCAACTGGATCCCCGACGACTGCTTCCCCTCGCGCCTGACCGAAGAGCGCTACCGCGCCCGCATCGAGCAGGCGATCGGAGCGAACCTCAACCTGCTCCGCGTATGGGGCGGCGGCATCTACGAGCGCGACGAGTTCTACGACATCTGCGACGAGCTGGGCGTGCTCACCTGGCAGGACTTCCTGTTCGCGTGCGCCGCCTACCCCGAGGAGGAGCCGATCCGCAGCGAGGTCATCGCCGAGGCGCGCGACAACGTGCTGCGCCTCTCGACCCACGCCAGCCTCGTGCTCTGGAACGGCTGCAACGAGAACATCTGGGGCTGGTTCGACTGGAACTGGCAGGACGAGGTCGGCGACCGCACCTGGGGACTCGGCTACTACACAGAGCTCCTCCCGCCGATCGTCGCCGAGCTCGCGCCGACCATTCCCTATTGGCCGGGCAGCCCGTTCTCGGGGTCGATGGACTTCCACCCGAACGACTTCGACCGCGGCAACGTGCACATCTGGGACGTCTGGAACCGCGTCGACTACACGACCTACGCCGACTACGAGCCGCGCTTCGTCTCGGAGTTCGGCTTCCAGGGCCCGCCGACCTGGTCGACGCTCACGCGCGCGATCCACGACGAGCCGCTCACGCCGGAGTCGCCCGGGATGCTGCTGCACCAGAAGGCTGCGGACGGCAACGAGAAGCTCGCCCGCGGCATGGAGCCGCACCTGCCCGCGCCGCAGTCCATGGAGGACTGGCACTACCTCACCCAGCTCAACCAGACGCGCGCGATCGTCTTCGGCATCGAGCGCTATCGCTCGCAGCGCCCGCACTGCATGGGCACGATCGTCTGGCAGCTCAACGACTGCTGGCCGGTGACCTCGTGGGCCGCGGTCGACGGCGACGGACGGCGCAAGCCGCTCTGGCACGGACTGCGCCGGTCGAACGCCGAGCGCATCGTCACCGTGCAGCCGATGCCCGACGGCACCCTGATGCTCGTCGCGGTCAACGACTCGATCGAGGACTGGGCGGTGGCCGGCAGCATCCGTCGGCTCGCGTTCGACGGCAGCGTGCTCGCCGAGCAGGCGGTGTCGCTGACCGTGCCCGCGCTCGACAGCGTGGGAGAGCCGGTCGACGCGGATGTCGCGACGCCCGCCGACTCCCGCCGCGAGGTCATCCGGGTCGATGTCTCGGGTGCCCGCGCAACGAGCCACATGTTCGTCGAGGACAAGGATCTCGCGCTGCAGGCGGCCGTCCTCCAGGTCGAGGTCGGCGAGTGGCGTGACGGGCAGCAGACGATCGACGTCACCGCCGGCGAGTTCGTGCGGGGGCTCTGTTTCTTCCCCGACCGGCTGGTCGCCGATGCATGGACCGACGACGCCGACATGGACATCGTCCCCGGCGAGATCACCCGCGTCACGGTGATGTCGCCGGAGGCGCTCGATGCCGAGGCTCTCGGCTCTTTCCCGGTACTGCGGACGGTCAACGAGGCGGCGGCGGCCGGCTGATCACAGCGCCGGATCGAGTTGCGCCAGCGCGGCATCCATCTCGTCGGCCATGTGGGCATACCCGTCGTCGTTCGGATGGATGCCGTCGGATGCCATCCAGCTGTCCTTGGATCCGGCGTAGTGGCCGTCGAGCCAGCGGCTCGCGCCGGGGATCCAGTCGGCGCCGATCTCGGCCGCGGCCGCCTCGACCCAGCCGATGATCGTCTCCACGGACTCCGGGCGCTCCTCGGTGTACCAGAACGGCTCGACGACGATGATCCGCGCGTCGGGTAGGGCCTCCCGGATGCGGGTGAGGTCGGCCGTGATCGTCTCGCGGATGAGGTCGGCCCGCTGGTCGTAGCTGAAGTTGTCGTTCAGGCCCATGGTGATGAAGACGATGTCGGGGTCGGCCTCGATGACGAGTTCGGGAAGATCATCCTCGCCGAAGTCCGAGCGATGGTTCACGAACCCGAGACCGTTGACGCTCGGGTTGAACTCGCTCCAGCCGCGGTCGGCGCTGATGATCGTCGACCAGCGCAGCGAAGAGTCGCTCGCTCCGGTGCCGAGCGTGTACGAGTCGCCGTAGAACGCGACGACCGGACCGCTGGCGGGTGTCGGCGACACGTCGGGCGCGGGCCCGGCGCTGCAGGCGGTGAGGCCGAGGGTGAGGGCGACGACGGACGCGAGCGATCGGAGACGGCGCATGCGTCTTGTTCGTCGCCGATCGCTCGCCGGATGGGATCGGCGTCAGGAGAGCCAGCGATGCCCCCGCACCCAGGGCAGCGACTGCCACCACGCGCCGAGGCCCAGAGCGGAACCGGCGCCGACCGCGGCGAGCATCCAGCCGATCAGGATGTACACGAGGTGCTCGTCGACGATGGGGTTGTTCGAGAGCGGCAGCATGCTGAGGTAGATGCCGCCCATCACGAACGTGCCGCCGAGGGCGGCGAGACGCAGCCCGACGCCCGCGATGAACGCCGCCCCCACGGCGCCGAGGCCGAGCATGAACAGCACGTCGACGACCGGGTTTCCCGCGAGCGCCTGGAACATGCCCGACAACGCGCCGTCGGTGTGGCTCAGGTAGCCGGCGCTCGGCGACTGGCCGGCCAGCACCGAGCCCTCGGGCGGGGTCGCGACGCCCAAGCCGAAGAGCTTGTCGACGAACGCCCACAGATAGACGAAGCCCAGGGCGATGCGCGTGAGTGCGATGAAGACGCGGGCCGCGGGCGAGTCGAGGGCGGACGGTGCGGGTGCGGTGCGGGCGATCTCTGTGCGTGTGGACATGATTTCCTCCGGTGTCGGTGTCGGTGTCGGTGTCGGTGTCGGTGTGCGGTGGTCAGTGATCGGCGGCGGCGAGGAGCATGCCGGAGCCCGCGGCGGACAGCTCGATCCGGGTGATCTCGTCCGCCGGGGTGGCCGTGGTGGCCGAGAGCCCCGTGGTGTGCGATCTGCCGTCGCCGACCCAGGTCGAGACGACCGTCCGCACGCCGTCGGCGTCGATGACGGCGAGTTCGTAGCCGTGTCCGAGCGGGACCCCCGGCGGGTACGAGCAGGTCCAGTCGAGACGCGTGCCCGCAGCCATCGCCGTGATCGACAGGTCGGCCCGTACACCGCTTCTCGCGACCGGCTCCAGGTGCAGGGACTCGCTCGCGGCGACACTGCTGCCGGCGTGCATGATGATGGCGTAGCCGGCGCTGCCGCCGAGCAGCATCACGCCCAGCACGCCGGCGGCGAGCAGCATCCTGCCCTTCCGCTTCCGTCGGCGCACGCGCTCGGCTCGCGCCGTGCGCACGCGGGGAGCGGATGCCACGGCATCCGTGCGACTCGTCGCCTCCGGCCGCGCAGCGCGCACGCCCGGCGCCGGAACCGCGGCGAGCATGCCGGGGAGAGGCGCCAGTTGGTTCACCGACTGTCGGCAGGACCGGCAGGTGGAGAGGTGAAGATCGAATTCGCGCCGGTCGCTCACGCTGAGAGCCCCGAGCACGTAGGCCGCATCCCATTCGGAGTACTCGTCGGGCTTCATGAGACGACGCCTCTCTCCTGCAGGGCGACGCGCAGGGCGCGCATGCCGTAGTGCAGGCGCGATCTGACGGTGCCGGCGGGGATGCCGAATTCGGTGGCGAGCTGCGCAACGCTCCGGCCGCCGTGGTACGCGCCGTTGATGACCGCCTGGTGGTCGGCGGGCAGTGTGGACACCGCCTCGGCGATGATCCAGCGCTCGAACAGGCGATCGGTGTCGTCGACGTGCGCGGACTCCGGCAGCGTCTCCACCGCGATCTCGCGGCGTCTCCTGGCGCTGCGCAGATCATCGGTGACGAGGTTGCGCGCCACCCGGCACAGCCACGCCCGCACCACCGGCTCGGGTCTCGTCAGGATCTCGGAGTGCTGCCAGGCCCTCAGGAGCGTCTCCTGCACCACGTCGTCGGCGAGGGCGGCGTCGTAGGGGAGCGAGATCACGAAGCCTCGCAGCATGCCGGAATAACGGTCGTGAGCGTTTCGCAGCAGCCGATCGGCATCCGTCGGTGCTCCGAAATCCGTCATAGGTGCGCGCGCGCCCCTACCCGTGATTCCGCGGCTCCGCCGGTGATCGACGACGTCGATCCGCCCATGAGACCCCCCGTTCCGTGGGCGCGGAAACGCACCCTCCGAAGAAGAGACGATACGGGCGCACGAAAAGTTCAGATCTTTTCGTGACGAATCGGCGGGTCCATGCGTCTTACCTGTGAGCGAGTCGATCGCTCCCGGCAGGAGCCCACGGGGGCTCGCGGTCGGCCCACAGATCGAGATAGGACCCGTCATGGCAAACCAGGATCAGAACACTCCCGCCACCCCCGCCGAGAAGGGACTGCCCGACACGGCAGCCGCCTCGAAGCCGGCAGCTTCCACCTCTCGCGTGGACCGCTCCTCGAGCTTCTCGACGTCGCGCATTCCTGCCGACACGGATGCCGCGGGCAAGACGGTCATCGCCGACGGCGTGGTCGCCAAGGTCGCCGGCATCGCCGCTCGTGAGGTTCCCGGTGTGTTCGCGCTCGGTGGTGGCGGAGCCCGCGCCTTCGGCGCCATCCGCGACGTGATCAACGCGACCGACCTCGCTCAGGGCGTCAAGGTCGAGGTCGGCGAGACCCAGGCGGCTGCCGACCTGACCATCGTCGTCGAGTACCCCGCTCCGATCCAGGAGGTCGCGAGCAACGTACGCGCCGCCGTCGCCGGTGCGATCACCCGCCTGGTCGGCCTCGAGGTCGTCGAGGTCAACGTCGAGGTCAACGACGTGCACGTGCCCGGCACCGACAACCAGGAGAACGAGGAGTCGCGAGTCTCATGACCCCCACCACCACCGGCGCCCTGATCGGCGCCCTCCTCGCCCTCGCAGCGCTGCTGTTCGGGTTCTGGGGATTCCTTCTCATGGCTCTGTTCGCCGGCATCGGCGCGGTGGTCGGTCGGATCGTCTCCGGCAAGATCGACGTCCGCGGGCTCGCCGACGCCTTCACAGGGCGGCGCACCTCCTGATGCGCGTCGACCAGCACCTCGCCCCCGGTGGCGGCCCTGCAGGGGTCGCCACCGGAGGGGACGCCGTCCCGGGCCGCATCGACGTGAGAGAGCGCGTGTACCGCACGGTCACCGAGCAGGCGTCCGCAACCCTGATCGGTGTGCCCCGCGGTGACGTGAAGGTCGACGTCGCGGAACACCCCGGAGGCATCGCCGTCCGCATCGCGACGCCGCTTCCCGTCCCCGATCTCGACGACACCGCCGCGATCGCCCAGAGCATGCCGGTCCTCGACCGGGCGCGTCAGCTGCAGGAGCAGTTGCAGCAGAGCCTCTCCCGAATGCTCGGCCGAGAAGTGACGCGCATCAACCTCACCATCACCGGCGCCACCATCCCTGAAAGGAGACGAGTGCGATGAGCACCCCGGTTCTGCGTCGCGTCGTCCGACGCGAGACGCATTCGCCGCGCACCGTCGCGACGTTCGTCGCGGTCATCCTGCTGATCCTGGCGCTCGCCTATATCGGACTGGAGATCGTGCTGAACCTCGCGGCTCAGCCGGCACTCCTCCTCGGTCCCGCCGCGGCAGGAGGATGGCTCGTCGGTCTTCCGACCGCCCAGCCGGCAGGGCTCGTGATCGCGGGCAGTGTGGTCCTCGCCGTCATCGGCGTGGTCTTCATCGTCCTCGCCATCACCCCCGGCCGTCTCTCGAAGCACACGCTCGAGGCCGGAGACCGTGCGGTCGTCGTCGACAACGGCGTGATCGCGAGCGCTCTCGCCCAGCATGTGTCCGATCAGACGGGTCTCGCCCGCGAGAACATCACCGTCGGCGTGGGCCACCGCAGCGTCGACGTCACCGTGCGCCCCGGCGCCGGCGTCCCGCTCGACAAGAGCATGGTGCAGTCGGCTGCCGAGCTCGAACTGCAGACGTACCGGCTCACCCGGAGCGTCCGCACGCGGGTTCGCATCGATCGCCCCGACGAGAAGGAAGACGAGCTGTGAACAACACGAACCGTGCGTTGAACCGCACCCTGCTGCTGATCATCGGCCTGATCTTCCTCGGTCTCGGCGCGGTCGGCGTCGCCATCATGAGCTGGCCCACCGCGACAGACGTATGGACGTCGGGCGGAAAGGGCGCCCGCACCTGGCTCGACCAGGCGATCGCGGCTTCCGCCATCGCCGGTGGCAACCTGTCGTGGATCGGCGTCGGCGCTGTCGCCGCGATCCTCGTGGTCATCGTGCTGCTGATCCTGGCGCTCACCAGCGTCGCGGGTCGTCGCTCGAAGACGGTGCTGCGCTCGTCCGGTGCGCAGAACCCGCTCGGCCGCGTCACCGTCACGGAGTCGTTCGTCTCGGATGCCGTGAAGAACTCGTTGGCGACGCGAGACGAGATCCTCTCGTCGAGTGTCACGGCCAACGACATCAAGAGCCGGCCGGTGCTGCACGTGGCCGTCACCCCCCGGCAGAACACCGACCCTCGCGAGCTGGTCGAGCACATCGACCGCCTGCTCACGAACCTCGCCGCCCTGACCGGGCGCGAGACCGAGACCTACGTCTCGATCCACACCGGTCTGCGTGCGCGTCTCGCCCACGATCAGCGCCGGCTCGTCTGAGCCGCGTCCACCTCACCCACAGGGAAAGCAGCCACCATGCGTGACAAGATCCTCCTCATCGGCGCTGTCGCCTTCGTCGCCTACATCTTCGGAAGCAGGGCCGCGACGGTGCGGATCGACAAGGGCGAGTCGGTGCGACACCAGCTCGTGCGCATGTGGAACGACCCCAAGGCAAAGAAGGAGCGTCACAAGAAAGCCGAGAAGGCAGCCAAGGCGGCGCGGAAAGCGCTCGACAAGGCGCGTCGCTGAATCGGCATCCGCCCCCTCCCAGACTTATCGCCGGTCGCTGCGCGGCGCGTCGATAAGGCGTCGGGGATCACCCCGACGTCATGATCACCACCAGGAAAGGAGCTCCCCATGGGACTCGATGACAAGATCAAGAACGCCGCTCAGGACATCGCCGGCAAGGCGAAGGAAGCGATCGGCAACGTGACCGACAACGACAAGCTCGTCGCCGAGGGCAAGGCCGACCAGGCCAAGTCCGACGTGAAGCAGGCCGGCGAGAACGTCAAGGACGCCTTCAAGAAGTAATCGCAGGCGGCCTGCGATGCGGGGCGGACGGGGGAGACCCTGCCCGCCCCGCATCGTCATGTCGCGGCCGACGGTGCCATTCTGGAGAAGACGGATGCCGCGACGCCGGTCGCGATCTCGTTCCGCTCCCGCATCTGACGAAAGGCCCTGAATGCGCATCGCTCTGCACTCCGAGATCCGCGAGGGCGCGATCGACGACTACCGCTCGCACCACGCCCGCATCCCCGACGACCTGGCCGCGACGTTCGCCCGCATCGGCATCCGCGACTGGACGATCTGGCGCTCGGGTCACCGTCTCTTCCACCTGGTCGAGTGCGAGGACTGGGATGCCGCGCTCGCGGCTCTGGCCGATGATCCCGCGGACCACGCGTGGCAGGCCGAGATCGGCCCGTTCGTGGAGCTGTTCCGCGACGCCGACGGCTCCGAGGGGTTCGTGCCCCTCGAGGAGGTGTGGGACCTGCGGTCGCAGGTCGACGGCTGAACCGGTCTCTTGCGGAGCGAAGACTCGACGTCAGTCGAGGTCTTCCGCGGTCAGCGAGCCCGTCGGGTCCTGGCTCGCAGGGTGGACCGGAGTGTCGACCTGCGGGCCGCCGATGGGGTTCGATGTCCATTCCACCAGCGTCCAGGAGCCGTCGTCCTCGCGTTCCACCAGGGCGCTGCCGGTGTTGTGCAGCTCGATGTCGGAGCTGAACAGGTCGCCCATGTTGCGGCACCGTCCGCCGACCCAGACGCGGATCGCGGCACCGTGGCTGACGATGACCGGATGGGGTCCGCCCGAGGTCAGAGCCCGCTCCACCGCGTCGTCGAACCGCTCGAAGAACTCGTGGCCGTTCTCGGCGCCCGGCATCCGCACGTCGAGATCGCCGCTCGCCCACGCCCATGCCACTTCAATGTAGCGCGTGAAGGAGGCGAAGCCCGCCGCCATCTCATCGTCACCGGCGTCGATCTCCCGGACGCCGGCATCGATCACGGGCGTCAAGCCGCGTTCCTCCGCGAGCGGTGCCGCCGTCAGCGACGTCCGCACGAGGTTCGAAACGGTGATGCTGCTGATCTCGCGATCCTTCAGCGCCCTGGGGATCGCGGCCGCCTGTCGGTGCCCGAGCTCGGTGAGGCCGGGGCCCGGAGCCGCCGTATCGAGCAGGCCGCGCACGTTCGACGGTGTCTGAGCATGACGGATCAGGAGCAGACGCATGCGTCCATCCTAGGAACCTGCGGCGACATCGAGCCTCGCAGCCGCCGGCGCTGATCCCGCAGCGTGCGGCGCTTCGACGACAGAGGATCTGGGCGACCGTCATGCTCGTCGTCTGGGGCATCAACGGTGCGTGGTGGCTGCTGTCCGGCCTGCTCGACGGGTTCGATGCGTTCCGCGTGATCCTCGGCGTGGCGTTCCTCGGCCTGACGGTTGCGCAGGTGTTCGTGCTGCGAAAGGTCGCCCGGGCCATGCACTCCTTCGAGGAGACCTACGGCAAGGACGCTGGCCGGCGGAAGACCCACGCGCGGCCGCGCGATGGCGGGACGTCGTGATGTGGAGGGACTGACGGGAATCGAACCCGCGCTATCTGCTTGGGAAGCAGAAGTTCTGCCATTGAACTACAGTCCCGAACCCGCTCGCGGAGCGGGTGAACGCAAGCCTACCCGTCCGCCGCCGGATGGCAAAAGCTCGGGGGCCACCACGGACGACTGCCCGCAGTGACCCCCGACGGATGAATCCGGTCAGCGCCGCCAGCGCCGCCGGCCGGCGAAGGCGAGACCGCCGCCGACGAGCAGGAGCGCCGCGAGTGCCAGCATCGCGGAGAGCGCGCCGCCGTCGAGGCCGGTCGAGGCGAGTGCTCCGCCGCTCGCTCCACCGACGACCCCGCCGGCTCCCGGCTGCCCGGTCCCCGGTTGCGCTGCCCGCACCGTCAACGCGGCGCGGAACTCCGATCCATCGGCCCTCGTCATCACGACGTGGTGCGCTCCGGCGGGGACGCTCGTCGGGACCCGCCAGGTCAGGGACGCGGCTCCGGCGCCGTCCGCCGTCACCGTGCCCATGTCGACCGGGTCGGAGTGCAGCGCGAACGACACGTCCTCCTCCGGTTCGAGCCCGGCGACCTCGACGGTGATGCGGTCGCCGGCGGTGACGGCATCCGACGAGATCGTGATCTCGGGCGCCGCCGGAGTCGTCGGCTCGTCGAGCGTCACCATGATCCAGCTCACCTGCACGTCGGCGTCGCGCGTCGGATGCAGCACCAGCTCGATCTCGCCGGCGTCTCCCACGCTGATGTCGGCGTAGCTGCGCGTCTCATCGGCCGCCGTGTAGTCGTGGTCCTCTTCGACGACCGCGCCGTTGACGCTCACCTGTGCCCCGCGGTCATCCCACTGGTCCCAGGGATCCGCGTAGCCGACGTGCACGCTGTACCGCCCCGGCTCCAGGTCGCCGAAGCGGTACGCGATATCGCGCTGTTCGACGGCGTACCGCAGGGTGGAGAACATCGTGCCGTCGGTCGCACCCGACGTCTTGCTGCCCTCGCTGACGTAGCCCCACGAGGCGCCGGTGTCGGCGTCTTCTCCGTAGGGCTGGTCGGCGCGGCTGTTCTGCAGGTCGCCGTCGGCGACAGCATCCTTCAGCGCCAGCCAGTCCGATGTCTGCTGCCCGCCGGCGTTGACCGCGTAGCGGATCCCCTCCGGCACCACCGCGATCGTGCGGGTGAAGGTGCGCCCGCCGAACTCCGGCAGGGTGCCCGTCGCCGTCACGATGCCGGGGGCGTCGAAGGATCCGCTGAAGCTCCACGTCACCGGCTGCTCGGTCGCGACGCCGTTCCTCGTCACGTTCACGACCGGCACGTCGAAGTCACCGCCGACCGGAACCGTCTCGGGAACCGCCGAGACCTCCCACGCCGACCACTGATCGAGCTGGTCGAGCGTCCACTCGTCGTACACCTCGACCGAGAGCGAGTCTCCGCCCTCGCCCATGCTGATCGGGAGCCACACCATCTGGGCGTTCTTCAGGTCGGTGCCGCCGTTCCAGCGGTCACCCATGTAGATGTACTTCCCCTGGTCGGGATCGACGGGGATCACCGACGACGGCTGCGAGTTCCACGAGTTGCTCTGCGCCCACCAGGGGAACGGATCGCCCATCTCGGTCCACGCGCCCATGAGGTCGGTCGACGTCGCCCACTGCGCCGGGTTCGGGCTCCACCCGGTCGTGCCCGACGTGATCAGGAAGTACCGCTCGTCGTGCTGGAAGATCGCCGGGGATTCGCGCGACTGGTTCACGAAGATGCGGTTGTAGTCCACGCCGAGAACGGCCTCATCGGCGGGCGTCGCGAGATCGGTGTACTCCTCGTTCAGCTTCGAGATGAACATGGTGGCGTTCTCCTCGCTCGAGTAGATGATGTATCCGGTCCCGTCGTCGTCGACGAACAGGTTCATGTCGCGCGCCATACCGGGGTTGTTCGGCGCGTTGTTGACGGGATCGGCATCCGCCGGCGCAGAGTTCAGCCGGTAGCTGTCGATGTAGCGGAACGGCCCGAACGGGGAGTCGGCCACGGCCACTCCGGCATTCGCTTTGGCGTACTGCGCCGACGACGTCGCGGACGGTCCGTCCATGTGCGCCCACATCACCCACTTGCCGGTCTTCTCGTTGTAGATGACCTTCGGGCGTTCGATGATCGGAGGGGTCACCCCCTCGACCGGCACGGTGCCGAGGTCGCGGTAGACGGCATCCTTCTGCTCCTGCGAGTAGTCGCCGTAGAGCGCCTCGAAGTACGGATCGTCGAAGTCCTCCGTCGACGCCAGCGTGCGCAGCGCGACCCCGCGGTCCTCCCAGTTGTAGAGGTCGTACGAGCTGTAGACGTGCACGCCCGGCGCCGAGTGGTAGCCGTTCGTGCGGTCCTCGCCGTAGAGGTAGTAGATCGTGCGGCCGTCGTCGTCCTTCGACGGGACCACCTGACCGCCGTGGGCCTGGATCACCTCGCCGTCGGTGTCGAGCCACTCCTGGCCGGGACGGAAGCTCGCGTACGGAGCGATGTCCTCGCGCGCCGGGTCGAGACGCCACTGCTGGTTCGCGCCCCCGTTCGACTGCCATACCCCCACCGACGCGCCGGTCGATGTCGAGGCGCCGGCGACGTCGAGCACCTTCCCGCGGCCGGCGTTGAGCAGGCTGAAGGTGGTGCCGTTCGTCGAGGTCATCATCCACAGGGCCGATGGATCGGCGGATGCCGCGGCGTCGTCGAGCGTCTGCAGCGCGGTGCCGTCGCCATCGGCCACGAGCGCGCGACCGTCGGCGGCGCGCAGTGCGAAGCGGTCGCGCGTCGTTCCCGGCTGGTCGTCGATCAGCGATGCCGTCCACGTCTGGGCTTCGATCAGTGCGGGCTCACGGGCACTGCCGAGCTGCGTGCTGTCGTCGACCACGGTCAGCGCGTGCCCGCTCTGCGCGCCCGTCAGCGTGTACGAGGCGCCGTCGCGGAGAGCCGGCGCCTCGGCGGCGACACCTCCGACGCCCGAGATGACGAAGGTGGTGACCGACTTCGCCGGAACCGTGAGAGTCGCGGCGCCGTCGGCGCCGACCGAGACCGCGGTGCCCGCGCGGAGCGCGTTCGCCTCCGGGTCGGATGCCGGCGACTCGGTGGTCACGATCGGCGTCACGGTCGCGCCCGCGTCGACCTCGCCGAACAGCGAGAGATCGATCGTGATCGTGCGGGCCTGGTCGCTCTCGTTGGTGTGCACGAGCGTGGCACCCGAGCCGTCACCGTCGATCGCGGCCGTGGTGTCGTCGTCGCCGACGCGGATCAGCTGGTCGCCCGGCTCGATGTAGTGCGTGAAGTTGCGGAGCGTGTTGTACTTCGCGTTCGTGCGGAGCTGGCAGCTCGGGTCGGCGTCGCCGTCGGCGATGCGGCGGGCGGAGTCGCCGTTCGCGTCGCAGTCGAAGTCGATGAAGATCGAACCCCAGTTCTTCTTCTCGACCTTCTCCATGTTGTAGAGGTCTTCGACCGGCTGCCACAGCACCCACGCCTCCGGCTCGAGCTCGCGCAGGTCGTCGCTGACCAGCTGCGCGATGCCGAGTCCGTTCTCGATCGCGTCGGGGTTCCAGCTGTCGCCGCCCCAGTTGCCCTCGACCTCGCTCATCCACAGCGGCTTGTCGGCGCTCTTGGCGATGTCGCGGACGAGCGGACGGCCGCCGGTGCCGTAGGTGTGCACGTTGAGCTGCGAGACCGCGTCCCGCGCTTCGCCGTCCCACCCGTTCCAGTCCTCGACGAACCGGTCGGGGTTGGTCTCGTCGGGGCCCGAGATCGCGGCATCCGTCGTGGTGCCCGACTCGGCGAGCTCGGCGGCGAGGGCCTTGATCACCTCGGCCTGCAGGGCGGGGCCGGCATGGGCGCCCTCCTGCCGGCTCGCGCTCGTGGGCCAGCCGTCATCGCCGAGAGTCGTGCCCCAGTAGTTGGTGTTCGGCTCGTTCAGCGGATCGATCGTGTCGAAGGAGATCCCCTGAGTGTCTTCGACGTGCTCGACCACGGTCTTCAGGTAGGTGGCGAAGGCGCCGAGCGAGTCCCGGCGGATCTGATCGGCCCAGGCGTCGGTGCCGCCGCTGACGAATCCGCTCTCGGTCAGGAAGTAGGGCGGGGAGTTGCTGAACGCCTCCCAGGTGTCGACCTCGTCCTTGATCGCCGAGACCCAGGCCAGCTGCGCGGCATCCGCGGAGAAGTCGTAGTCGCTCGCGTTCTCGCCCGTCCACGCGGCGCGGAAGCGGTCCCGGTCGGCGAAGTCGGAGGAGATCGCGCCGTTCTCGTCGGTGAGCGGCGCCTCAGGGTTCCACCAGCCGGGCACGGCACCGCCCGGGCGGAGGTAGTCGGGCACATCGGAGGCGTTGCCGCCGCCGATGTTGTAGCGCGCGATGTTGAGGTTCAGTCCGTCGTCGCCGAAGACCTTGTCGATCAGCTCGTCCCGCAGGTCGGCCGGGTAGGAGCCGGTGGCGTTCGCCATCCAGACCAGACTCGATCCCCAGCCCCGGAAGGATTCGCCGGCATAGGCCGGATTGGGGGTGAGGGTGAGGTCGGATCCGGCCGCCGTCGCCGCCTGCGGAACGGCGGTGAGCCCCGTCGCCGTCGCGGCGAGCACTGCGGCCAGGGCGAGCGCGCGCCGGTGCCGGGTCGTTCTTCTTTCAGACATCCTTGTCCAATCAGATTGTGTTGACGTCAACATGTCGACGTCAACACAATCTAGCGGATGACGTTCCTCCCGACAAGGGCAGAGCGGGCAACTAGGCTGAACCCGTGCTTCTCAGCGATCGCGACATCAGGGCAGAACTCGCATCGGGCCGCGTCGGCCTGCAACCGCACGAGCCGGAGATGATCCAGCCGTCGAGCATCGACGTGCGCCTCGATCGGTACTTCCGTCTCTTCGACAATCACAAGTACCCGTTCATCGATCCCGCCGAGGATCAGCCCGAGCTCACGCGTCTCATCGAGGTGAAGCCGGACGAGCCGTTCATCCTGCACCCGGGTGAGTTCGCGCTCGGAGCCACGTACGAACAGGTCACGCTTCCCGACGATGTCGCCGCGCGCCTCGAGGGCAAGTCGTCGCTCGGCCGCCTCGGTCTCATCACGCACTCGACGGCCGGATTCATCGACCCCGGATTCACCGGGCACGTGACCCTCGAGCTCGCGAACGTGGCGACCCTGCCGATCAAGCTCTGGCCCGGGATGAAGATCGGGCAGCTCTGCTTCTTCCGCCTCACCTCGCCGGCCGAGAACCCCTACGGTTCCGGCCCCTACGGCAACAGGTACCAGGGGCAGCGCGGGCCGACGGCATCCCGCTCCTTCCAGAATTTCCATCGCACGGATGTCGGCGTGACCGACATCGGAGCAGTAGGGGGCTGACATGAGTGACGGCAGCGGCACGACTCCGGACGAACCGGTCACCCCGGAAGAGCCGGCGATCGCGCCCGCGGATGTCGTCATCCCGCCGCCTCCGCCCGAGATCCCGATCCCCGAGGGGCTGCTGAACCCGCCGCCGGCGGAGAGCTCCGTGCCGGACGCGGTGATCCCGCCGGCTCCGGTCGAGGCTCGCCTCCGCTCGGCAGAACGCCCGCGCCCGGCGATCCTCGACGGCGACCAGCCGGCCGCCGTCGCCGACGACTGGTCGAAGCCGTCGGTCGCACCCGAGGTGCCGACATCCGGCGGCTACCGCGGGCTGACCGTCGCGATCTTCGCGTTCCTGTTCCTGCTGCTCGTGGTCGCGGTCGTGCTGCTGGTGTATCTGCTGAGCACGGGGAGCTTCCCGTTCCCGGTGTCGGACGCCGCGGTCGTGCCGATCGGCCTCACGCCGCTGTTCTGACGTCGGCCTTCGATCCGGGTTCCGCCCGGGGCTCCGTCTGCGCCGGGCGGGGTCGGGGCGCACCCGTGCCGAGCGCATCGACGGCCGCGGGGCCGCCGGTCGCCATCGCGACGACCGCGTCGAGCGTGGCATCCGCCGACAGCACGGTCGTGTGACCGAAGCCGTCGGTGCGGATCAGGCGTGAGCGCGCGCCGTGCGCGGCGTGGAGGCGCAGCGAGTCGGCATCCGGCATCCGACGATCGTTGCGATCGTGCACGACCAGCAACGACGACTCGTCGGGAAGCGGATGCTGCGCCGCATCGGACAGGGCCCCGGCCGTGGTCTCCTCCACGCCGAACCGTCGGCGGAACCGCATCTTCATGTGCTCCGCCGTCGCCCGGTCGACCCGGAACTCCCGCACGAACTCGTCGATGAAGGCGTCGGGGCCCGCACCGCCGGCGATGGCGACCACCGCCGGTGCCGGCACGCTCGATCGCGCGGCGGCGAGAGCGGCGAGGGCGCCGAAGGAGTGACTCACGATCGCCGTGAACGGCCCGTGGATCGTCTGCAGCTCCTCGGCCAGCGCCACCCAGTCGCGCACGTCGGTGCGGCGGCCCTTCGATGCGCCGTGGGCGGGCGCGTCGAACGTGACCACGCGGAATCCCTCGAACACGAGCTCTCGCACGAGAGGCGCGAACTGCGAGGCGCGGCCGCGCCAGCCATGCAGCAGCAGCACGGTGCGCGGCCCGGTGCCCCATTCGTAGCCGACGACCTCGAGGCCACGGACGGTGAGGCGACGGTGTCGGGCCTCGCTGTGGGTGGTGGCGTCCCAGTCGCGCACGCGCATCCGAGGGCCGGTCGTGAAGAAGGTGCGGAGCGCGAACGCGCCGGCGAGAGCGGGGGACACCGCGGCGGTGGCGCGGATGCCGCGGGCGACGAGTGCGGGCAGGGACGACATGGATTCTCCTTCGCCGAAACAATACGAACGATCATACGTATAGTAGGCGAACGATCGTTCGTATACTAGGGGGATGTCGGATCATGCAGTTCTGGACGGTCGGAGGGCTCGCGGCGATGCCTCGCGCCGCGTCGTGCTGCAGAGCGCGACCGACCTGGCGTCGGTCGACGGCCTCGACGGATTGACCATCGGGCGCCTCTCGGAGGCGTCGGGCTACAGCAAGAGCAGCATCGCCACGCTCTTCCAGAGCAAGGAAGGGCTGCAGCTCGCGACGGTCGCGGCGGCCCGCGAGATCTTCGTGGCGCAGATCGTCGAACCGGCGCGGTCGGAGCCGCGTGGGGTCCGACGCCTGGCGGCGCTGATGCGCAACGGCCTCATCTACTCGCGCGACCGCGTCTTCAGCGGCGGATGCTTCTTCGCCGCGACTGCAGCCGATGTCGACTCGAAGCCCGGTCCGGTGAGCGACGCCGTGCGCGCAGGGCTGTCTGACTGGTACGACTACGTCGGGATGCAGATCCGCTATGCGGTCGAGGCCGGCGAGCTCGAGGTCGACGACATCGAGGTGCTCGCTTTCGAGCTGATCGCCCTCGACGACCAGGCGAATTCGCGCTCGCTGCTCATGCGCGACGAGCGCCCGTACGAACTGGCGGCCGCCGCCATGCGCGGACGGCTGCGTGCGGCCGGCGCCGATGAGGACGCCGTCGCTCTTCTGGAGCTATGACGAGACGCCCCACCCGACAGTGCGTCGGATGAGGTGTCTCGATGTCTCCTGAGCCTGGAGATCAGGCGTCGCGACCCCGGCTATAGCCGGCGTCGAAGCCGCGCTCGTAGGCGTTCTGCACGAACCGTGCAGCGCGGTGCGGGCCGTGGCCGCGGCGACCGTGGTCTCCGCGCTCACCGTGCTCGCCCTCGCGGAAGCCCGGGTGGCCGTGGTGGCCCCGCCCGCGCTCGCCGTGGCGGCACTCGTCCTCGCGCTGGTCGGCGTCATGGCCGAAGCCGTGACCCGGACCGAAGCCGCGTCCCGGACCGAAGCCCGGGCCGAAGCCGCGACCGAACGGACGGCCGAAGCGGCCGGGGAAGCCGCGGCCCTCGCCGCGCCCGCCGAAGCCGTGGCGGCGTCCGCGGGGGAGAGGGGTCTCCTCATCCCAGCCGAACGCCCGGGCGATCTTCTCGAGCGAGGCGAGCGTGGTGGCCATCTCCTCGTCGGAGACGGCATCGGAGACCTTGGCCCGGATGCCGTCGACGACGGCTCCGAGACGCTCCTTGGCCGCGCGGCCCTCGTCGGTGAGCGTCCAGCCGTCGCCCTCGGCGACGATCCAGCCTCGTTCGACCAGACGGCGCAGCTTGTGACCGTGCAGGTTGTGCCCGTTCAGCGGTCGATCCGCCGGAACGGTTCCGTCGATGACGTTGAGGATCCGCCAGTCGCGGCGGCTCGCCAGCTCGGCCTCGAAGGCCGTGGCGAACTCCGCCGCCATCAGACGGTCGGCAGCCTTCAGCCAGTAGCCGAAGGGGCGGGAGGTGTTCTCTGAGTTCTGTGAATCAGTGGTGTTCATGGGAAGTCCTTAGATGTCAGTGTGCATGTGGTTGTCACATGTCATGTATATGTAGTGTGACATGCACCACAGATCCATGTCAAGTCGCATGTAAAATGAATTCTCGTGACGACCGAACCGAACGATCCCGCCGAAGCCATCGCCCAGGCCCTCTCGCGCCTGCGCGGACGCCGGTTCGGCGGCGGCCCCGGCGGCCGAGGCCATGGCGGGCCGCACGGCTGGCCCGGCGGCCCCCATGGTGATCCCGGTGAACACGGCGGCGGTCCCTTCGGCCACCGCGGGCATCCCGGGATGCCGCCGTGGATGTCCGACCCCTCCGGCCGCATGGGTGGCCCGGCCCGGATGCGGATGCTGGAGGCGCTGGCCACGGCATCCACTCCGCTGAGCGTCAGCGCTCTCGGTGAGGCGATCGGCGTCGATCAGCCCCGCGCGTCACGGCTCGTGCAGCAGGGGGTCGAGCGGGGGTTCGTGCGCCGCGAGGCCGACCCCGACGACGCGCGCCGCACGCGCATCGCGCTCACCGACGAGGGGCGGCGGATCGCCCGCGGCATGCGCGGTGAGCGGCGCGAGATGCTCGCCGGCGCGCTGGCCGCCTTCACCGATGAGGAGCGCACCGAGCTCGCCCGGCTGCTGAACAAGCTCGCCGACAACTGGCAGCGATAGGGCGGCTGCGGCCGCCCGCCTATGAGGCGGCGAACTCCAGTGACGGCTCGTCGTCGACCGAGAGCGACAGCACCACGGTCTCGACCGCTTCGTGTGCCTCGATCTGCTGCTCCACATCGCGCAGGCGGCGGGCGACGTCATGCTCGAGCGCATCGCCCGCGAGGTCGACCTCGGCGACGATGAACAGCCGGTTCGGTCCGACGTACTCGATGTGGAGGTACGTCACCCGTTCGATCTGGGGCAGGGCGAGCAGCGCAGTCCCGACACGCGCACGCAGCTTCGGCGCCGCCGTCGTGCCCACCAGGAAGTCGATGTTCCGACGGATGAGGATGATCGCGACCACCGCGAGCAGGATGCCGACGAGGATCGAGCCCACGGCATCCCAGGCGGCGGCGCCGGTGATCTGGTGGAGCAGGATCGCGCCACCGGCGATCACGAGGCCGATGAGAGCGGCGGCATCCTCGAAGAACACGGCGCGCAGCGTGGTGTCGCTCGTCTCCAGCACGAAGTCCCACGTCGACGACCCGCGCTCCTTCGCCAGCCGCCGCGATTTCACCATCGCCTGCGTGAACGACGCGCCCTCCAGGACGAACGCGATGCCGAGCACGATGTACGCGATGAGCGGGCTCTCGACCGGGCCCGTCTCCGACAGCTCCTGGATGCCGTGCATGATCGACACGATCGCTCCGGCCGTGAAGATGCCGAACGCCGCGATCAGCGACCACACGAACGCGTTACGGCCGTACCCCAGCGGGTGCCGGGCGTCCTTCGTGCGCGCCCCGCGGCGGTCGGCGATCAGCAGGAAGATCTCGTTGCCGGCATCCGCCCACGAGTGCGCCGCCTCGGCGACCATCGACGCCGACGACGTGATGACGGCAGCGACCGTCTTCGCGATCGCGACCAGGATGTTGGCGAGGAAGGCGATGATCACGGTCACGCGGTCAGGCTACTCCCGTCAGCGCGGCGCCTTCACCGGGAGGAGCAGCAGGAACCCGGCGATCAGCACGAGCACGATGCCGAGGATGCCGAAGGCGGTCTGGCTCGTCGCCACGATGAGGATGGTCCAGGCGCCCGAGGCGATCCAGCTGGCCGCGCGACCGGTCGTGGCGTAGAGGCCGAAGATCTCGCCTTCGCGGCCGGCCGGGGTGACCCGGGCGAGGAACGAGCGCGCCGCCGCCTGCGCCGGGCCGACGAAGGCGCACAGGATGAGCCCGCCGATCCAGAACACGATCGCCCCGCCGTCGCGAAGGAAGAACACCGCGAGGCCCGCGACGACCATCGATCCGATCGAGGCGAGGATGATGCGCTTCGGTCCGAGGCGGTCGTCGAGGCGTCCGGCGAGGATCGTGGAGACGCCGGCGATGAGGTTCGCGGCGATGCCGAAGATGATGATCTCCTGGGTCTCGAAGCCGAAGACCGCGGTGCCGATGATGGCTCCGAACGCGAACACCCCGCCGAGGCCGTCGCGGAACACCGCGCTCGAGAGCAGGTACCAGAACGTCGGGCGGGTCTCGGGGTCGCGGTACAGGCCGGCGACGTCTTTCACGAGCAGGCCGTATGAGCGGAAGAAGCCGACCTTGCGCTCGGGGCGACCGAGCGAGGGCTCCGGCACGTTCAGGAAGATCGGGATGCTGAAGATGATGGTCCAGACCGCGCACCCGACCGCGATCAGGCGGTAGGCGAGACCGTTGTCGGTCGACATGCCGAACCAGTCGAACGTGTCGAGCACCACCACGATCACGAGGGCGAGGATGCCGCCGATGTAGCCGAAGCCCCACCCGAGGCCCGAGATGCGGCCGACGTTCTTCGGATTCGCGATGCCGATGAGCATGGCGTTCGAGTTCACGGCCGCGATCTCACCGAAGACCGATCCGGCCGAGACGAGTGCCACGCCGAGCCAGAACAGGCTGGGGGTCGGCTCGACGAACCACAGCCCGAGCATGCAGAACACCAGGGCGCCGGTGCCGATCCCGAGCCAGAGCTTCTGCCGTCCGGCGGCATCCGCCTGCTGGCCGAGCACCGGGGCGAGGAGCAGGATGCCGAAGGCGGCGATCGTCGAACCCAGCCCGAGTCCCGAGGCGAGGTCGGCCTCGGCGGCCATCCGCACAGGGTCGGAGGAGTCGAGTGCCGCGATGTCGGCGGGGAGGAAGCCCTCGCCGACCAGGTACAGCGCCGTGAACACGAAGGTGAGGATCACGGTGTTGAAGGGCTGCGTCGCCCAGTCCCACAGCGCCCAGGAGTAGACCTGCTTCTTCGGGGCGGGCGTCTCGCCGCGCAGGTCGAGCCCGATCACGCCGACGGCTCCGCTGTTCGCGGTCGCTGTGGGCTCGGGTGTGACCGGGCGAGGTTCGGGTTCGCTCATGCTCGAAGTCTGGCGCTGCCCGGTGAACGGGGGGTGACGGCGCGCCGTGACGGTGCTCTCGCCTCACTCCGTGCGCAGCGGCCGGAGCGTGCGGGCGTAGTCCTCCTTCAGTACCGCCAGGTGCAGCCAGGCCTCGATGCGCGTGACTCCCGGGAGGGCGCGCAGGCGCTCGAGGCTCGCGTACAGCGCACCGGCCGACGGCTCGACGAGCGTCGCGACCGCGTCGAACCGGCCGAGGGTGCGCGCCGCGAAGTCGACGCCACGTCCGCGCCGCAGCTCGTCGATCACCGCTTCGTCGTCGTCACCGAGGATCATGCCGACGCCCATCGAGAGCTGCCGATGCGCGAGCCCGCGGGCCTCGACCGCGCTGATCTTGATGACCCCGCCGTCGATGAGCCGCTGCACCCGGGTGGCGACAGCCGAGGGGGAGAGTCGCACCTCTTCGCCGAGCGCACGGAAGCTGCGACGCCCGTCGGTCTGCAGCTGCTCGATCAGCGCCTCGTCGATCGCGTCGAGCGTCACGCCGCCGTGGTACTCCGAGACGAAGAATCCCTTGATCACCGTCGAGTAGATGATCGTGCTGATGTCGAGCACGCCCGAGATCGCACGGATCTGCGCGAGCAGGTCGTGCAGCTCCGACATCGACCCGACGCGGATCTCGGTGACGACGTCGTGCGAGCCGCCGACGGCCGACACCAGCACGGTCTCGCTCATGTCCCGCAGATGCTCGGCGACCAGCTCGACGGCGCCGTCGGTGCGGATCGAGACGTGGGCGAGCACGTGCTGCCCGAGGAACACCGGGTCGACGGCCGCGACGACTCGCACCGTGCGGTCCTCCAGCATGGCCTTGAGCCGGGCAGCGACCGCGGCGCGCGACTGACCGAGGCGGAGAGACAGGGAGCGGATGCTGGCGCGCCCGTCCACCTGCAGTGCGCGGATCAGTTCGGCGTCGAAATCCATGGCATCCGTCCGATTCGTCACTTTCCCGGGAACGCTCGCACTCGCGAGCACATCCTCAGCATACGAAGACACACGACCGGCGGGAAGACGACATCTGCATCGCCATCCGTTCATTACTCCAGTGAATGACTCCTTCCGCTGGAGTTCTGCCCTTGTCTGCGGCTCGTCGCGGTCGTAGCATCCTCCGGTACCCGACATCTTCCGCAAAGGAGCGGCCCACCCATGAGTTCCCCCACCACCAGCGGCACCCACAGCCGGGCGCGACGCGCCGGCATCGCCGCCTTCGTCGGCACCACGATCGAGTGGTACGACTTCTACGTCTATGCGACGGCCGCGGCCCTCGTCTTCGGTCCGCTGTTCTTCCCGAGCGGCGACCGGCTCGCCGAGACGGCCGCCGCCTTCGCCACGTTCGCGGTCGCCTTCCTCGTCCGCCCGCTCGGCGGCATCATCTTCGGCCACATCGGCGACAAGCTCGGCCGGCGCACGTCGCTCGTCATCACGCTGCTGCTGATGGGCGCCGCCACGGTGCTCGTCGGCTGCCTGCCGACCTACGAGAACGTCGGCATCCTGGCGCCGATCCTCCTGATCCTGCTCCGCGCGATCCAGGGTCTCGCGGTCGGTGGCGAGTGGGGCGGCGCGGTGCTCATGAGCGTCGAGCACGCGCCCGAGAAGTCGAAGACCTTCTACGGCGGCTTCACGCAGCTCGGCAACCCCGCTGGCGCCCTGCTGGCCTCCGGCATCTTCGCGATCATGTCGCGCATGGGTGAGAACTTCATCATCGACGGCGGCTGGCGCATCCCGTTCCTGCTCTCGATCGTGCTGGTCGGCGTCGGATTCTGGGTGCGCTACCGCGTCGAGGAGACCCCGGTCTTCGAGACCAAGGTCGAAGGCCGCAAGCAGTCGATGCCGCTGGCCTTCGCGCTGCGCACCAACTGGCGTCCGATCCTGCTCGGCATCGGCATCCTCCCGATCTCGACCGGCGGCTACTACCTCGCGACGACGTTCGTCACGGCCTACGCCACCGGCGAGCCGATCTCGGTCAGCGAGCAGGTCATCCTCGACGCGATGACCATCGCCTCCTTCGTGGAGTTCCTCGTGACGCTGCCGGTCGCCTGGCTGGGCGACAAGTGGGGCCGCAAGAACGTCATGTACATCGGCCTGATCACCTCGGTGCTGACCTTCGTGCCGTTCCTGCTGATCATGCCGGGACGCGTCGAACCGCTGATCTTCCTCTTCGCGTCGCTGGTGCGCATCGCGATGAGCGCGACCTACGCCCCCATCGCGGCACTGCTCGCGCAGATGTTCCGTCCGCAGGCCCGCTACACCTCGATCGCGCTGTCGTACGGCGTGGGCGCCGCGGTCTGGGCCGGATTCTCGCCGTGGTTCGCGACGCAGCTCATCGCCTGGACGGGCAGCATCTGGTCGGTCATCGCGATGTTCATCGGCATGGCCGTGATCGCCGGCGTCTGCACGAAGCTCGCGCCGCAGCACTCGGATGAAGCCCCGGTGACGGCATCCTTCACCGCCCGCACCGACACGACGGCGAACCGGCTGCCCTGATCGGCGCCGCCTCCCTCACCGCCCGCACCGACACGACCGCGAACAGGCTCCCATGAGAAAGCTCACCCCCTTCGACCGCTCTGCCCAGACCACGCCGCGACTGCTCACGGCGCGGGCGATCCACACGGCGGATGCCGAGGCCACCACGGCCACGGCGATGCTCACCGATCGCGGACGGATCCTCGCGATCGGCACCCCCGCCGAGTGCGAGGCTGCGGCCGAACGGGGTGGGCACTCCCCGGAGCGGATCGATCTCGGCGACGCGGTGGTCGTTCCCGGCTTCGTCGACGCGCACGCCCACCCCCTGATGTTCGGGCAGCTGATGACGTGGGTCGACTGCGGGCCCGAGAAGGCCGGCAGCATCCCCGAGATCGTGGCTCTGCTGCAGGCGGCCGCCGCCGAGACTCCGGAAGGGCGGCCCGTCCGCGGCTACGGCTACGAGCAGCGCAACCTCGCCGAGAAGCGGCATCCCACCCGCTTCGAGCTCGACGAGGTCGCGACGGACCGCGAGGTGTACCTGATGAACGCCTCGGGTCACGGCGGCGTCGTCAACTCGCACACGCTCACGGTGAACGGCGTCGACCGCGACACCCCGAATCCCGACGGCGGGGAGTTCTTCCGCGACGCCGACGGCGAGCTGACCGGCGAGCTGTCGGATGCCGCCTGCAACATCCTCACCGGCGTGCATGGCGTGAAGATCGGCCACCACGGGCCGAACTTCCACCTCGCCGACGAGCCCGAGGAGCACCTCCGCCAGCTGGATGCCGCGACGCAGCGTTTCCTCGCCGGCGGTGTCACCTCGATCGGCGACTGCCAGGTCACGCGCCGCGAGTTCGACATGTACCTGCGTCTCGCCGAGGCGGGGCGGCTGGAGCTGCGCGTGTCGATGTACCTGCTCTCGCACCTGCTCGACGAGGCGCTCGAGATGGGGCTGGTCGGGCAGTTCGGCAACGCGCACCTCAGCTTCGCCGGCATCAAGCTCTACGCCGACGGCACGCTCGGCGGCTGGACCGCGTACTTCCCCGACGGCTATGTGGGCGACCCGTGCCGCACCGGTCAGCTGTACCACGAGCCCGCCGAGTACACCGCGCTGATCAGCAAGGCCCACGCGGCCGGCCTCCAGACCGCGACGCACGCGCAGTCGCCGACCGCGATCGAGATGGTGGTGTCGGCGATCGAGGCCGCTCTCGCCGAGCGTCCGGATGCCGATGCCCGGCACCGCATCGAGCATTGCGGCCTGCCGACGCCCGAGCAGATCGAGCGGATGGCCGTCTCCGGCATCCGTCCGGTGAACCAGACGCAGCACTACTTCAACTGGGGGGAGGGCGTCGAAGAGGCCATCGGCACCCCGGGGGAGCGCTTCAACCCGCTCGGCGAGTTCGAGCGCGCGGGTGTGCCGTTCACGATCTCGTCGGATGCTCCGGTCGCCGAGCCCATCCCGCTCGAGGCCATCCAGACCGCGGTCACCCGCGTCACGCGTCGCGGGCACAAGCTCGGACCCGACGACCTGCGGGTCTCCGCGCTCGCCGCGCTGCGTGCCCACACGATCGAGGGCGCGATCTCGATCGGCCGCGAAGACGATCTCGGATCTCTCGAGGTCGGCAAGTACGCCGACTTCGCCGTGCTCTCCGACGATCCGCTCGCCGTGGCCGCCGAGGACATCGCCGCGATCACCGTGCGCGAGACCTGGGTGGACGGGGAGCGTCGGCACCGTGCCTGACGTCGCCGCCGACTACGCCGACACCGCGGGCCGCGCGGTGCTCGAGACCATCCGCGCCTATGGCGTGACCGCGATCTTCGGTATCCCCGGCACCCACAACCTCGAGCTCTACCGGCCGCTCGCCGATCTCGGCATCCGCGCGGTGACGAACCGCCACGAGCAGGGATCCGGCTACGGCGCCGACGGATGGGCGCACCAGACCGGCCTCCCCGGCGTGGTCATCACCACCTCCGGACCGGGACTGCAGAACGCCATGAGCGCGATCGGCACCGCCTTCTGCGAGTCGCGTCCGCTGCTCGTGCTGTCGCCCGGCGTGCCCCTCGGCGCGGAGTTCGCCGACGTCGGCACCTTGCACGAGACGAAGGATGCCACGGCCATGGTCGGCGCGATCGCCGAGTGGTCGCGTCGCGTGCAGTCGGCGGCAGAAGCCGTCGAGGCCGTGCACGATGCGTTCACCCTCTTCCGAACCGGTCGCCCGCGGCCTGTGCATATCGAGATCCCCCTCGACGTTCTCGAAGCCGCAGCGGATGTCCCCCTCGCGGATCGGAAGGCACGATCCGTGCCCGATCCCGCCGCGGGCGACCCCTCCTCCGTGGCGGATGCCGCGCGCCTGCTGGCCTCCGCTCGCACCCCGGTGATCGTCGCCGGTGGCGGAGCGACGGATGCCGCCGCAGAAGTCACCGCGCTCGCCGAGCACCTGGGTGCTCCGGTGCTCACGACGCTGAACGGCAAGGGCGTCGTCGACGAGCGGCATCCGCTGTCCCTCGGATCGAACCTGCGCCTCGCGGCCGCACGCGCCGTCGCGGAGGATGCCGATGTGCTGCTCGTGATCGGGTCGAAGCTCGGCGAGGCCGAGCTGTGGGCTCCGCGGCTGGAGGCGCGCGGAGCCGTCGTGCGCGTCGACATCTCGCCCGCGCAGCGCGACAAGAACCTCACCGCGACGGTCGGGATCACGGGTGATGCGACGGCGATCGCCGGTTCGCTGCTCGCAGCTCTCCCTTCGGAAGGGCGACCGGCCCCCGATCTCACCGCGGCGCGCGCGGCGATCGATGCCGAGATGCGTGAGACCGCGCCGGATGCCGTCGCCCTCGCCGAGATCATCGTCGAGGGCCTTCCCGCCGACGCGATCGTGGCCGGTGACTCCTCGCAGATCGTCTACATGGCGCTGGGCAGCGTGCTGCGGGCGCAGCATCCGCACTCCCTGCTGTACACGCCCACCTACGCGACGCTCGGCTACGGCCTTCCCGCGGCGATCGGCGCGCGCGTCGCGCAGACCGAACGCCCGGTCGTCACCGTGATCGGCGACGGCGCATTGATGTTCTGCGTGAACGAGCTCGTGACCGCTGTCGAGCAGCGCCTCGACGTCACGATCGTGTGCGTCGACAACGGCGGCTACGCCGAGATCCGTCAGAACGAGGTGGATCGCGGAATGTCCCCGATCGGCGTCGACCTCGTGCAGCCCGACTGGGCGGCCCTCGCGACGGCGTTCGGCGCGACCGGACGCCGGGTCGATCGTCGCGACGACATCGTGCCGAGCATCCGCGCCGCCATCGCCGAGGGCGGCGTGCAGCTCGTCCACATCCCCACCGGAAGACAGGACTGACCATGACCGACAACATCGGCCCCATCGACGCCTCCGTGAACCCCCGATATTCCGGGATCGCGACCTTCGCCCGGCTGCCGCGCATCGAGGATGTGCCGCGCGCCGACATCGCCGTCGTCGGCATCCCCTTCGACTCCGGCGTGAGCTACCGCCCCGGCACGCGCTTCGGCCCGTCGCACGTGCGCGAGTCGTCGCGTCTGCTGCGTCCGTACAACCCCGCGCAGGACGTCTCGCCCTTCGCGATCGCGCAGGTGGTGGATGCCGGTGACATCCCGGTGAACCCCTTCGACCTGACCGCCGCGGTGAGCGAGGTCGAGACGGCCGCGATCGCCCTCGGCGAGCAGGTGCAGCGCATCGTCACGATCGGCGGCGACCACACCGTCGCGCTGCCGCTGCTGCGGGCTGTCGCCGCGAAGCACGGCCCGGTCGCGGTGCTGCACTTCGACGCACACCTCGACACCTGGGACACGTACTTCGGTGCGCCGATCACGCACGGCACGCCCTTCCGCCGGGCGAGCGAAGAGGGGCTGATCGACCTCACCGCGAGCTGCCACGTCGGCACCCGCGGCCCGCTGTACTCGAAGCAGGACCTCGAGGACGACGAGCGCCTCGGCTTCTCGATCGTGTCGAGCGAGTACATCGAGGAGCACGGCGTCGAGGCCGCGATCACGCGGGTCCTGCAGCGCATCGGCGACAAGCCGCTGTACGTCTCGATCGACATCGACGTGCTCGACCCCGCGCATGCCCCCGGCACCGGCACCCCCGAGGCCGGAGGCCTGACGAGCCGCGAGCTGCTGCGCATCCTGCGGGCTCTCGGCGCGCAGAACATCGTCGGCGCCGACGTCGTCGAGGTCTCCCCGGCATACGATCACGCGCAGATCACCGGCATCGCCGCGAGCCACGTCGTCTACGAACTCGTGAGTCTGCTGGCCTCACAGGTCGCGCAGCCGTAGCCCCGGCATCCGGCGTCGGCGGTTCCGGTCGCACTTTCCGCCGCCTTTTCCTCGCGGAGGCGGCATCCGTTGCGACCGGAAGGAGAGCTGGCGGCATCCGTTGCGACCGGAAGGGTCGTGGCCGAAGGCCTCAGGCGTAGGACGCGGCGAGCAGCTCGGCGAACAGCTCCTCCGGGTCGCATTCCACGCGCCGGCGGGTGAACCAGTCGCAGATGTTGACGCAGTCGCGGTGCAGCAGATCCAGTCCCTGCGGGTTCGCGATGATGTCGACGATCTGCGGCAGGTCGATCACGCGCACGCGACCCTCGTGCACGAGCAGGTTGTACGCCGACAGGTCGCCATGGGCGAAGCCCGCGGCGGCGAACACCCGCATGATCTCGACCACCTGGTCGTAGAACCCGGCGAGCTCGACACGCTCGTTGCGCACCTGGGCGAGACGGGGAGCGGCCGTGCCGTGCGCGTCGCCGAGGAACTCCATCAGCAGCTCGGTGCCGTTGACCTGCACCGGGTAGGGCACGGGCGCGCCCAGCTCCCACATGCGGCACAGCGCCTCGAACTCGGCGAACGACCACTGCGCCGCGGCGACCTCCCGCCCGTGGCTGGATTTCCGGGCGAGGGCTCGGGCGTCGCGGGTGTTCCGGGTGCTGCGGCCCTCGGTGTAGACGGCCGAGCGGTGGAAGCTGCGATGCTCCGCCGAGCGGTAGCGCTTCGCCGCGAGCAGCGTGCGTTGCGCCGGGTCATCGGGCACAGCGCGCTCCAGAAGGAACACGTCGGCCTCCTTGCCGGTCTTGAGGATGCCGAGCTCGGTGTCGAGCGCGCCGGCGGAGGTGACGACCCAGTCCGGCCGGGGCTCGGGTCCGCGTTCGGTGGGGGTGACGGCCGGCCACGTGGACCAGCGCTGGTTCTCGCCGGGTTCGACGTCGGCGAAGAAGAGTTCTGTTTCGAGAGGATCAGACAAGATGTGGCTCCGGAAGAGGAGGCCACGCCAGGGATCAGGAGCGGGTGGCCTCGAAGGGAAGGTGGTCGGCGGAGAGCGCGACAGAGACGGTGTTCATGTCCTCAGCTCCTCCCGCTCGGGCCTTCCGGGCTCGTCCCGGTGCGTCGATGAGCCTAGGCCGCCGGCATCCGGCTTGTCCAGACCCGGCGCCGCCGTGCCTTCAGTCGCGAGCGTCGGGCGGGGTGAGACGGACGAGCACCCCGTCGCCTTCGCCGCCGATCGCGACCACCCATGAGTCCCCGGTCCAGACGGCGGCGTTCGCGCCGCACAGGAAGGGGAGCGGATGCTGCGCCTCGCCGTCGCTCAGCGAGAGCGCATCCGTGCGGAACACCTCGGCCTTGGCGCAGCTCTCGCGCCGGGCGATCGCCTCTCTCGCCTCGGACGATCCGCCCACCGTCACGCCGCGGACGTTCGACTCCTCGGGCTCGCCGCCCCACCAGAGCGCGGTGCCGTCCGGACCCACGGCGACACGAGGATGGTCGGCCGCCTGTTCGTGCGCGCTCAGCTCGGAGCCCTCGGCGTCCAGCACGATCCGCGCCGATGGCGTCGCCAGGTAGATGCGTCCCTCGGCGTCGACATCGAGGTCTACCGGCGGAACGCCGGGGAACGTATCGGGGGCGTCGTCGAGCGACAGGGGTGCGCTGTACAGCAGGGTCCTCGCACCGTCGTCGAGATCGACCCGCAGCAGCTGGTAGTCCAGATATCCGGTGGATCGGGGCTGATACCGCACGACGATCGCATCGCCGTCGTGCACGGCGATATCGCCGAACGCGAAGTCGCCGAAGTCGTCGTTGCTGACCGCCGGCTCTCGGGGCAGGTCACGCACCGTCATCGTCGTCGTGTCGATCACCGACAGCACCGGCGCTCGCTCGTTCCGGGTCACGACGAGGTCCGTACCGGACAAGACCGCTATGGTGCCGCCGCCCGCGAGCAGGTCGTCGTCTTCGCTGCGCGGCATCGCCAGCGTCTCTCCGTCGACGCCGACATGCAGCAGCGTCTCGCCCGATCGTGCCCAGAATCCGCCCGACCCGTCCGCCGCCAGTCCCTGCATCCCGAACGCGAAGTCGGTGCGTCCGACAGCGCTCTGGAAGGGGATCGGCTCCAGCGTCCAGTCGTCCGGGCCGACCTGCGGAGCGCAGCCGGCGACGAGAGCGCCGACTGCGACGAGACCGAGCAGGCGCAGCATCCGTCTGCCCCTCGTGCCCGATCGCATGCCTCCCACTCTGGTGGCGGCAGATGGGAGAAACCGGTGAGCCCCGGACGAATGGTCGGATGCCGCGGACGACCGGTCGGGCGCCGGCATCCGCATGCTGGGAGGGTGGAACCATGACGACGACAGCGCCCATCCCGACGACAGCCCCCTCTCGCACCGAGCGGATGCCGTACGCCGCGCTCATCGTCATGATGCTCATGAGCTTCCTGCTGGTGACGGCCGAGTTCCTTCCGAACGGCGTGCTCACCGCGATGGCGGAGTCGCTGCGCATCACGCCCGGCCAAGCGGGGCAGACCGTCACGGTCACCGCGTTCGTCGGGCTGCTGGTGGCGCCGACGATCGGCCTGATCTTCCCGCGTCTCGACCGTCGATCGCTGCTCGTGTGGATGGCGCTCGCCGCGGCGGTGTCGAACCTCATCGTCGCGATCTCGCCGAACCTCATCCTGGTGCTGCTGGCCCGCTTCCTGCTCGGTGCCGCGATCAGCGCATTCTGGTCGATGTCGATCACGGTCGCCGCGCGCATCGCGGGACCCGAGCGACTCGGGCGCGCGGTCATGTTCACCGCTGCCGGCGCCTCGTTCGCCACGGCGGCCGGCGTGCCGATCGGGGTCATGCTGAGCGAACTCATCGACTGGCGCACGGTCTTCGCGCTCGCCGGCGTCGTCACCGGGCTGCTCGCGATCCTCCTGCGCACGCTGCTGCCCTCGGTGCCGGCCGAGCGGGCATCGAGTCTCCGCCTGCTCGTCGACACGGTGCGCCGTCCCGGCATCAGTCTCGGCATGATCGGTCACGTGCTGGTCGTGCTCGGCCACTTCCTCGCCTACACGTATGTGCGTCTCGCGCTGGAGCGCATCCCCGACGTCGACGCGTCGACCATCGTCGTGCTGCTCGCCCTGTTCGGCGCCGGCGGCCTGATCGGCAACCTCGTGATCGGTCTCGTCATCGACCGTTCGTTCGCGTTCTTCGCCGTGTTCGCCCCGCTCGCGATCGCGGTGTCGGTGGCCTCGATGATCCTGCTCTCGGGCACGGTCGTCGGCATCGGGATCGTCGTGTTCGTGTGGGGCTTCTTCTTCGCCTCGTGGCTGATCGTCGCGAACACCTGGGTCGGGCACCGGATGCCGGACCGCCTCGAAGCCGGCGGCAGCCTCGTCGTCGTCGGGTTCCAGGCCGCGATCATGATCGCGGCGGGCGTCGGCGGCTTCCTCGTCGACACTCTGAGCGTCGAGCTGGTCTACACCGTCGGAGCGGCGATCCTGCTCGTCGGCGCCGTGCTCTTCGGGGCCTCGAACCGCGTCAGGCCCTGACGGGGAGCATCCGGCCCTAGGCCGGAACGGGCGCCCGGTTCGCCATGCGCCACGATGACGGGGTCATGCCCGTGCGACGGCGGAAGGCCCGGCTGAAGCCTTCGTCCGAGGCGTAGCCCAGCTCGCGCGAGACCTCGGACACCGCGCGTCCGGCCTCGAGCATCCGCTTCGCCGCGTCGATGCGCACCTCCGTGACGTAATCGGCGGGGGAGCGGCCGATCGCGTTGCGGAACCGCTCGGCGAAGGTCGAGCGTGACATCGCACTCACGCCGGCGAGACGCTCGACGGTCCAGTCGCGGCCCGGCTCCTCGTGGATCGCGTCGACGACCCGGTCCAGGAACGGGTCGTTCGCGAGTGACGGCCAGCCCTGCGGGGCGCACCCGTTGGCGGCCCAGGCGCGGATGACCGACAGCAGCACGGTGGTGGCCATCATGCGGCAGATGACCGGGTCGCCCTGGCGCACCGGGCAGGTGGCCGGGTCGACCAGGCCCATGTTCTCGGCGAGGGCGGCCGCTGCCGGCTCGAGGGCGTCGAAGCCGGTCACGGTGATGAACTCCGGCAGCACCGCGCGCAGCGTCGAGGCGGCATCCGCCAGCTCGAGGTCCATGACCATCAGACTCGCGTCGTCTTCGGCCTGAAGGGCGAAGGGCGAGCCGCCGAGCAGCAGGAACGCGTCGCCGGCGACGAGACGGTCACGACGTCCCTGAGGTTCGATCGTGAGACGGCGCGAGCCGGGATCGACATCGAGGCGGCATCCGTCACTCAGCGGGGGCTGCCCGTGCACATTGCCCGCAGCGACGTAGACGAGCGTGATGGCGTCAGAGGGGATCGGCAGCAGGGCTCCGGTCGGGAGAGACAGGCGCCGGGCGACGCCGAGGCGCAGATCGACGGTGCTGAGCACCTGCGAGAGCGCGTCCGCGTCCACTGTCACCATGCATTCGCCAACATCCGGCCGCCGCCGGGTATTCCACCGTTTGAATCGCGCAACTGGTCGCTCCAGCGCTCCCGAAGCGACCATTTGCGCGATTCGAAAGCCGCCCGGATACGCTGGAAACACGCCACCCGAGGAGTCCCGTGTTCCGTACCCCCGACCGCCTGTTCCGAGTCCTCGCGATCGCGGAGGCGATCACCTGGACGATCCTGATCGCCGCGATCATCGCCCGTGCGGCGGGTGCGCCCGGAATCGTCGTCACGGTGGGCGGCGGCATCCACGGATTCGTGTTCCTCGCGTATGCGGCGACGGCGGTGCTGGTCGCGCTCAATCAGCGCTGGCACCTCGGTGTCGGCATCCTCGCGGTCGCCAGCGCGATCGTGCCCTACGCGACGATCCCCACGGAGATCTGGTTGCACCGCACCGGCCGCCTCGACGGCGCGTGGCGTCTCGAGGCGACCGATGATCCTCGCGATCGCCGCTGGTACGACCGGCTGATGCGCTGGTTCCTGCGTCGACCCCTCGTGCTCGCGCTGCTGCTCGCGGTCGGCATCGTCGCGCTGTACGTCATCCTGCTGCTGGTGGGACCTCCCGGCGGGAAGTGAGCCCGTGGTCCGGGTTTCGAGCCGGACCGGTATACCGGAGCATGACGCTGTATGTCGGGCGTGTCGCGGATCCGCGAAACGATTCACTAGCGTGCAAACGCGGCCACTCCGGCCGGATCGCTTTCCCCGCACCCCCGAGGACTCCTCATGCACACTTCCCGAGCACGGCGCACCGGCGCGCTCATCATCACGGCGGGCCTGGCCTTCGGCCTCAGCGCCTGCGCCATCTCCGACGGCACCGGCTCCGCAGGCACCGACGACGACAAGACGCTGACCTTCTGGAGCTACTACCAGGGCACGCAGGCCGACTGGCTGCAGGCCCAGGCCGACGAGTTCGAGAAGAACAACCCGGGCGTCACCGTCGACATCGTCGAGACCGTCGGCGACCAGCAGGACCAGAAGCTCCTGGCCTCGGTCGCGACCGGCGACACTCCCGACCTCTTCATCAACAACATCGTGGTCGACTACCCGACCCTGGTCGCGGGCGGCGTGACGGCCGACCTCACCGAGTACTGGAACGGCTTCGCCGACAAGGATCAGTTCGGAGAATCCGCGGCCTGGTCGACCGACGACAAGGTCTACAACCTGCTCCCGTTCACGAACCTGATCGGGCTGTACTACAACCAGGACATCCTGTCGGCCGTCGGCATCGACACCCCGCCGACCACGCTCGACGAGCTGCAGGCCGACCTCGAGATCGTGAAGGCCGACGGGCAGTTCCAGGGCATCGCCCTCTCGGGTGCGCCGACGGTCGAGGGCGCATGGCTGTTCGCTCCCGAGCTGCTCGGCCTCGGCATCGACTACTGCAACTTCGAGGGCCCCGAGGTCGAGGCCGCGTTCGACCGCGCCGAGACCTGGGCGAAGGCCGGCTACACGCCGCAGGCCACCGCGACCTGGGATCAGAACGACTCCTGGCAGCAGTTCGCCACCGGCGAGTACGCGTTCGGCATCAACGGCAACTGGCAGCTCGGCAACGCCGAAGAGGCGACGTTCGAGTACGGCACGACCCAGTACCCGGCGCCGGCCGGCGGCACGAGCGTGGTCTACCCGGGCGGTGAGGGCTTCGGGATCGGCGCGACCTCCGACAAGAAGGACCTCGCCTGGAAGTTCCTCGAAGAGGCTGTGCTGACCCCGGAGGCGGGCGAGTCGATCTTCACGATCGCGGGTTCCATCCCGGTGCGCGCCGACGTCGCCGAGCTGCCCGCCATCAAGGAGAACGTCGCCGTGCAGCCGTTCGTCGCCGCCGCGCAGACCTCCGGCTCGTGGCCCAAGAACGAGAACACCGCCAACATCCAGAAGGCGCTGGGCGAGGCCGTGTCGAGCGTGCTCTCCGGACAGAGCTCGGCAACGGATGCCAGTGCTGCGGCGATCGCCGACATCAAGGCCGCGATCGAGGACGGCGGCGGCACCTGCTCGTGAGCTCCACCGTCCAGGCCGTGAATGCGGGGCGCCCGACCGGGCGTCCCGCGTTCGCGCGCGCTCTCGCCCGTACCCCGATCTGGTTCCTCGTGCCGGCGATCGGGCTGCTCGCGGGCTTCGCCGTCTACCCGCTGATCGTGCTCGTGCGGATGTCGCTGAGCGACGTCGGACCGAGCAACATCGTCGGGGCCTGGCCGTTCATCGGTCTGGAGAACTTCGTCACGGTGCTCTCCGACGACGAGATCTGGCTCGCCCTGGCGCGCACGATCGGCGTCGCCGTGGTGCTGCTGGCGTCCAACTTCGTCTTCGGGTTCATCGGCGCCTCGATCCTCTCGGTCGGCGGACGCATCACCGAGACCGTGCTCGCCGTGATGGTGTTCGTCTGGGCGCTGCCCCCGATCGTGTCGGGCAGCGCCTTCAAATTCCTGCTCAACGACACCGGACCGATCAACAGCGCACTGGAAGCCCTCGGCATCCCGCCCGTCGCCTGGCTGAGCTCTCCCGACCTCGCCCTGTGGTCGGTCACCGCGATCATCGCGTGGGCGGCGCTCCCGTTCTCGGTGCTCGTGATCCGCGGCGCCCTGCTGGCCGTGCCGCACGACCTCCTCGAGGCGGCAGCACTCGACGGCGCAGGGTACTGGCGCACGCAGCTGAAGATCGTGCTGCCGCAGCTGCGTCCGACGCTCGGCATCCTCGCCATCCTCACCGTGCTGTACGCCTTCAAGAGCTTCGACTTCTTCTACGTCACGACCAAGGGCGGCCCGGGCACCACGACCAACACGCTGCCGGTCCTCGCCTACAACACGGCGTTCTCCGGTTTCGAGATGAGCACCGGCGCGACCATCGCCCTTGTGTCGATGCTCGCCGTGGCGATCTTCGCCGTGCCCTACATCCGCGCCGTGCGGCGGGAGGAGCAGCCATGATCAGCCGCCGCCTCCGCACCGCGTTCCGCATCGTCGCGATCGTGCTCGGTCTCGTCTACCTGCTGCCGCTGCTCTGGATCGTGCTGACGTCGTTCAAGACGAAGCAGCAGGTGCTGACCGATCCCAACGGCATCGTCTTCACTCCCACGTTCGACACCTACGCGAATGTCATCGGCGACGGGATCGGGGCCATCCTCACCTCGCTGCAGATCGCCGTGGCCGTCACCGTCGTCGCCCTGCTCATCGCCGTTCCGGCCGCCGCCGCTCTGGCGCGGCGGGTCTCGGTCGGTTGGAATCGCGTCATCACCGTGTTCCTCGCGGCGCTCCTCGTGCTGCAGATGGTGCCGCAGCCGATGACGGTCATCCCGCTGTACAGCGTGCTCGCGTCGTGGAAGCTGCTCGGAAGCCTCGGCGGACTCATCGTCGCCGACATCGCGCTGCTGCTGCCGTTCGCGATCATGCTGCTCCGGCCGTTCGCTCTCGCCATCCCGAACGCCCTGTACGAGGCGGCGGAGCTCGACGGCGCCGGACGCTGGCGCACCTTCCGCTCGCTCACGGTGCCGCTGCTCAGCAACGGCATCCTGACGGTCGTGTGCATCGTCTTCATCTCCGCCTGGGGCGAGTTCGTCTATGCGATCAACTTCCTGCCCCAGGGAGTGGTGCTGCCCGTCAGCGGGCTGCTCGCGCAGCAGAACTCGACATATTCGGCGGAGTGGAACAGTCTGATGGCGCTGGCCGTGATCACCTCGCTGCCGCTGCTCCTCCTCTTCGTCGTGTCGCAGCGACGTCTGATCGCCGGGCTGTCGCTCGGTGCTGTCAAGTAACAGCGTGAAATGAGAGACCATGCCTGACATTTCCCCCGAGTTCCTCCAGCGTCTGCGCGACGGCGCTGCCGAGCGCGATCGCAACCGCGAGCTTCCCCGCGCCGAGGTGCGCGAACTGCTGGATGCCGGTTTCGGCAGTGCCCGCGTTCCGACCGAGCACGGTGGGGAGGGCGTCGATCTCGCGACCCTGTTCGGGCGGCTCATCGACCTCGCCGCGGCCGACTCGAATGTGGCGCATGTGTTCCGCGGACACCTCGCGGTGGTCGAGATGCAGTTCTTCGAACCGGATGCCGCGCGACGCGACGCCTGGTACGCCCGCGCGCTGGGGGGCGACCTGGTCGGCAATGCGCAGTCCGAGCAGACGAACACCTCGGACCTCGCCACCACCCTGACCGAGGTCGACGGGGAGCTGCGGCTCAACGGACGCAAGTACTACACGACCGGCAGTATCTACGCCGACTGGATCGACCTGTCCGCCCGCTACCGCGATGAGGACCACCAGGTGATCGTGTCGACCCGCGCGCCGGGCGTCCAGTCGATCGACGACTGGGCCGGGTTCGGCCAGCGGCTCACGGGTAGCGGCACGACGACCTTCACCGATGTGGTCGTCGACCCGGAGCTCGTTCGACCGTATGCGCTCGACGACGACGGGTTCCGGCATCCGTACCTGATGGGGTTCTTCCAGCTGGTGCTGCTCGGCGTCGTCGCCGGGATCGGACGCGCGGCGGTCGATGACGCGGTCGCGTTCGTGCAGCCGCGGCGACGCATCTTCGGATACGGCGGTGAGGCGTTCCCGCGCGAGGATCCGCTCGTGCAGACCGTCGTCGGCACGCTGTCGTCGGCGGCGTTCTCGGCACGCGCGGCCGTGCTCGAGGCGGCGCGGTCGCTGGACGCGGCGCTCGACGGGTACAGGCAGGGGACCCCGGATGCCGCCGCCTTCACCCGCGCCCAGCTCGACGTGTACCGCGCGCAGCAGATCGTGCTGCCCACCGTCATCGAGGCGACCGCCGAGCTGTTCGAGGTGGGCGGGGCGTCGTCGGTCGACACCGGGCGCGGGCTCGACCGGCACTGGCGCAATGCGCGGACGATCGCCACGCACAACCCGTCCGTGCAGCGTCAGCGCGCGATCGGCGACTGGGAGCTGAACGGAGTGCTCCCTCTGTTCAACCAGCCGCAGCCGAAGGCTTCTCCGTCGAACAATCAGTCGTCCGGGGAGGCCGCGAAGTGACCAAGCAGCTCATCGTCAACCTGTTCGAGATGGCGACCCCCGGTCACATCACGCACGGGCTGTGGCGTCAGCCCGACAACCAGCGCGAGCGCTACGCCGACATCTCCTACTGGACCGAGCTCGCGCAGGTCGCCGAGGCCGCCGGATTCGACGCGATCTTCCTCGCCGATGTCGTCGGCGCATACGACGTGTACGACGACAGCTTCGAGCCGGCGCTCGAGCGCGGGCTGCAGATCCCGAACATCGACCCGCTGCTGCTCGTGGCCGCGATGGCGGCGGTCACGGAGCACGTCGGCTTCGGCGTCACGTTCTCGACGACCTACGAGCCGCCGTTCGCGTTCGCGCGGCGCATGGCGACCCTCGACCACCTGACGAACGGTCGGGTGGGCTGGAACATCGTCACGTCGTACCTGCCCAATGCCGCTCGGAACTTCGGTCTCGCCGACCAGATCCCGCACGACACCCGCTACGAGATGGCCGCCGAGTACATCGAGGTGCTCTACAAGCTGTGGGAGGGCTCGTGGGATGACGACGCGGTCGTCGCCGACAAGGAGGGCGGCACGTACAGCCGGCCCGGAGCCGTGCGCGCGATCGATCATGTCGGCACGCACTTCCGCGTCGCGGGTCCGCACCTGTCCGAGCCGTCGCGGCAGCGTGTGCCGCTGCTGTTCCAGGCATCCGCATCGAAGGCCGGCATCGCGTTCGCCTCGCAGCACGCCGAGGTGCTTTTCACGGCCGACCGTCCGCCGGGAGCACTGGAGCGCAACATCGCCGCGATCCGCGACGAGAGCGTGCGCCACGGCCGCCTCCCGGAAGACACGCGTTACGTCGTGATGGCCACCGTGATCGTCGCTCCGACCGAGGAGGAGGCGCGGGCGAAGTACGAGAACTACCGCTCGTTCCGCGACCCCGAGGGGGCGTTCATCCATATGAGCGTGCCGTTCCATCCGCTGCAGCATCCGTCCGACATCACGGTGCGCGAGGCGCTCGAGCGCGAGGGCAGGCAGGATGTGATCGACGCGGGAGGCCTGCCGCTGCACCTGACCGTCGGCCAGTTCGCGAGTGCGGTCGACGAGGCGTGGGATTCGCGATTCCTCGCGGTCGGGGATCCGTCCCAGGTGGCGGATGTCATCGAGAAGTGGCTCGACGTCGACGGAATCGACGGCATCAACCTGCGCCAGTACCACTCGTTCGACACGGCCCGCGATTTCGGTGAGCTGGTGGTGCCGGAGCTGCGTCGGCGCGGTCGGATGCGCGAGGCGTACGTGCCGGGGGAGACTCTGCGCGAGCGGATCTTCGGCGAGGGGCCGCGCCTGCCCGAGCGGCATCCGGCGGCGCGGTATCGCGGGGGCAAGAACCTGTAGACGCCGATCCGCTCGCTTGCCGGCAGGACTTCGCAGAACGACACGAACGTCGCAGGGATCCGTGCGAATCCTGCGAAGTTCGCGTCGTTCTGCGAGATTGCGGATGCCGTCGGGCTAACGTCGTCGGGTGGACGAAGAGGTGCTGGCCGGCGGGAACGCGAGCGGAACGGTCGTGCGCGTCGGCGACACGGTGCGGAAGCCGTGGACGGATGCGACGGCGAGCGTCGCGGAATTCGTCTCGGCCCTTCGGACTCGGGGGATCGATGCCCCCGCGCATCGCGGGCGCGATGAGCAGGGACGGCAGATGATCGAGTTCGTGCCGGGGACGCTGGCGATGGAGGGTCCCCGTCTGACGGGTGGCGATCTTCGTCGGGTCGGGTCGATGATCCGCGGCATCCACGATGCGAGTGCCACGTATACGCCGCCGTCCGACGCGATATGGCGCACGGCGATTCCGGCGCCCGCAGCGGAAATCGTGTGCCACAACGATCTGGCGCCCTGGAACCTCATCACCGGACAGCGGCGGGTGTTCATCGACTGGGATGCTGCCGCGCCGAGCACCCGCCTCTGGGATCTGGCGTACGCGGCGCAGGCGTTCACTCTCTCTGACAGCGAGCGCGACCCCGATGAAGCCGCGGCCGATCTCGCGGCCTTTGTCGACGGGTACGGCGCGGATCGGATGCTGCGGCATGGCCTGCCGCGCGCGATGGAGGAGCGAACTGCGGCGATGCTGGCGCTGCTGGAGGGCGCTCGATCGACGGGGGTCCAGCCCTGGGCGACGATGCATGCGGACGGTCATGGCGCGCACTGGAGGAAGGCTCTGAGCTACGTCCGTGCACATCGGACGGTCTGGAGTCGGGCTCTCTCCGAGGTGTGATCGTTCGCTCCTACGTGATATTCCGGTATGTCATTTCTGCCTTCTGATCAGGACCTTTGAATGTCGGTGGCCCGTGGTTGAGTAAGGGTATGACGGGGTTGGCGAACGCGACGATCGAGCAGGTGGGTGCACTGGGTGCGGTCACCGAGATGCTCGTCGAGGTCGAGCGCACGATCAGCAGCATGCAGGCCGTGCGCGACGGGTTCCTCGCGGTCGGATCGCGGTTGGCGGGCGAGGTCGCGGGGCAGGCCGATTCGGCCGATGACGCGGATCTGACGTTGCGGACGGTGGCCGCCGAGTTCGCAGCCGCGTTGCGCGTGTCGGATCGGACGGTGCAGCGGCGGATGACGGATGCCGCCTGGCGGGTGGAGAAGTTCCCGTTGGTGTGGCAGGCGCAGGGCGCCGGGCGGATCAGTGCCGGTCATGCCCGAGTGATCTGCGATGCCGCGGAGCATCTCGAGGATGCTGGTGACCGGGATGCGTATTCGGCGAGGA
>NZ_SSDJ01000082.1 GCF_004794465.1 Microbacterium sp. K24
GCGCTCGATCTGCTGCATCGTCGTGTCCATCAGGGTGCTGGACATCTGATCGAGATCACCGCCGAGGTGCTCCGCCAGGTGGATGCCGAGACCGGCAAGCCGCTGGTCGACGTCATCCTCGACCAGGCCGGCGCCAAGGGCACCGGCGCGTGGACCGTGCAGACCGCCCTGTCGCTCGGGGTGCCCGTGTCGGGCATCGCGGAGGCCACCTTCGCCCGCTCGCTGTCGTCGCACCCGGAGCAGCGCGCCGTCTCCGCCACCCTCCCGGGCCCGTCCGAGAAGTTCGACGTCGCCGACGAGGCCGCCTTCATCGAAGACGTCCGTCTCGCGCTGTACGCGTCGAAGATCGTCGCGTACTCCCAGGGCTTCGACGAGATCCGCGCCGGTGCCGCCGAGTACGGCTGGAACATCGACCTCGGTGCGATCTCGAAGATCTGGCGCGGCGGCTGCATCATCCGCGCCCAGTTCCTCAACCGCATCGCCGACGCGTACCAGGCCGAGCCCGAGCTGCCGGTGCTGCTCACCGCGCCGTACTTCACCGAGGCGATCACTCGCGCCCAGGCCTCCTGGCGTCGCGTCGTGATCGCAGCAGCCCAGGCCGGCATCCCGGCTCCTGCCTTCTCGTCCTCGCTGTCGTACTACGACGGCATCCGCGCCGACCGCCTCCCGGCCGCTCTCGTGCAGGGCCAGCGCGACTTCTTCGGCGCGCACACCTACAAGCGCATCGACAAGCCGGGAACGTTCCACACGCAGTGGTCGGGCGACCGCACCGAGATCGA
>NZ_SSDJ01000083.1 GCF_004794465.1 Microbacterium sp. K24
CACCTCCGGCAGCGCCCCCGGCGACTCCGCCTGCACCTCCCGCGGCTCCGCCGGCAGCTCCGCCCGCACCGCCGTCCGACCCCACGCAGCCTCCGGCGTGATCGTCTGACACAGGGCCCTCGACTTCGGTCGGGGGCCCTGCGTCGTCTCCGCGGGCGGGTGATCCGGGAGCGGACACCCGCGATAACGTGGGGGCATGGTCATCTCGCAGCGCCGCGTCGGCGCCTCCGGTCTCCTCGTCTCGGCCACCGGACTCGGCTGCAACAACTTCGGACGCGCCGGTACCGTCACCGAGACGATCGCCGGCACCCGCGAGGTCATCGACGCGGCGATCGCCAACGGCATCACGCTGTTCGATACCGCTGACATGTACGGTGCGGTCGCAGGCGCGAGCGAAGCGCTGATGGGAGAGGCGCTCGAGGGTCGGCGCGATCGGATCGTGCTGGCCACGAAGTTCGGTCATGAACGCGACATGGGCTACGAGTTCCCGGGCGCACGAGGGTCACGCCGTTACGTGCGCCGTGCGGTCGAGGAGTCTCTGCGGCGGTTGCGCACCGAGTGGATCGACCTCTACCAGCTGCACCTCCCCGATCCCGGCACGCCCATCGCCGAGACGATCGACGCGCTCGACGAACTCGTGCGCGAAGGGAAGATCCGATACTACGGGCATTCGAACCTTTCGGGATGGCAGATCGCGGAGGCCGAGTTCACCTCCCGGGAGCGGTCGACGGGCCGATTCATCTCTGCGCAGAACCACTACTCGCTCCTGGCCCGGGCCGCCGAGCGCGAGGTGCTTCCCGCCGTCGAACGGTACGGCCTCGGATTCTTCCCCTACTTCCCGCTTCACAACGGACTGCTCACCGGCAAGTTCAGCCGTGAGGGCGGACCCGCGTCCAGCCGGATCATGTCCGCACGCCGTCACGTCTGGGAGGACGCGCCCTGGGACTCGCTCGACGCCTTCCGCGACTTCTGCGACGAGCGCGGCATCACGATGCTGCAGGCGTCCTTCGGGTGGCTGCTCTCGCATCCGGTCGTGTCGAGCGTCATCGCCGGTGCGACGTCGGCCGCACAGGTGGAGGCGAATGCCGCAGCAGGAGACGCGTGGCGACCCGACGCGGACGACCTCGAGATCATCGATCGACTGTTCCCGCTGCCCGACGACCCGGGCGCTCGGGTGTGATCGGTGAAGAGGAGTTCCACTACGATGTGTGAGTATCCTGCGCTCGCCCGATCCGCCGCAGGTCCATCGGAGGCAGCACGTGGCTGAGACGACGAAGACGCACAGCATCACGATCGCGCAGCGCCCGCTGCAGCTGTCGTGGGCGGGCGTCACCGATCTGGGGCGTCGTCGCGAGACGAACCAGGACGCGTTCCTGGCCGAGTTCCCGCTGTTCATCGTCGCCGACGGAATGGGCGGTCATGCCGGTGGCGAGATCGCCAGTCGCAGCACCGTCGCGCGGCTCGAAGCGATCGTCGAGTCCGGCGCGGTCGACCGGGAGGCGATCGAGAACGCGCTCGAACTCGCCGTCGCCGACATCGCGGATCATCCCGAGACGACCGACGAAGGCACCGGTACCACGCTCACCGGCGTCTACCTCGACGTCGCGGGTGACGAGCCGCAGTGGGTCTCGCTGAACATCGGAGACTCCCGCGTCTATCTGCTCCGCGATGACCGGTTGGTGCAGGTCACCACGGACCACTCCGTGGTGCAGGAGCTCATCGCCGCGGGCAAGCTGAGCCCGGAAGAGGCCGAGGGCCACCCCTATAGCAACGTGATCACGCGCGCAGTCGGTGCGAGCGAGCTCACGCCACCGGACTACCTCACGATCGACGTCCGCCCGGGAGACCGCTTCGTCATCTGCTCCGACGGGCTCACGAAAGAGCTGACCGACTACGGGATCCAGCATTTCCTGCGCGAGAACGCCGATCCGGGTGACGCTGTCGACGCCATGCTCGCCGCGGCGCTCGAGAACGGCGGCCGCGACAACGTGACGCTGGTGATCGTGCAGGTGAGCGCGACCGACGAGTCGTCCTCCACAGACGGCGACACCTCAGAGTAACCCGCTCGCACCTGTGGACAGCGCCGCTCGCGGCGCGCCATGCTGTGCACTGAAGGCATGGAATCCCTTCCGATCGCTCTTCCCGCTGCGCCCGCACCGCCGCGGAGGCCCTCGCTGCCGATCATGGCGGCGATCGTGCCCATCGCCGCAGGAGTGGTGCTCTGGCTCGTCACCGGGTCGCTGTTCGCGCTGTGCTTCGCGGCGCTGGGGCCGCTCATGATCGTCGCCTCGCTCGTCGACGCGGCTCGCACCAGACGCCGCGACCGGCGACGGAACGATGCCGAAGCAGAACAGGCGTGGGCGGTGGCGGAGCAGGCGCTGGAACGGAGGCAGCGCGAGGAGCGCGACGCGCGGTGGCTCCGCGAGCCCGATGCCGCGTCGTGTCTGGCGCAGCCGCCTCTCCGCGGTGCGCGCGCGCCCGATGCGTCGACGGTCCTCGTGGTGGGCAGCGGCACCGTACCGAGCGGCATCCGCTGCGGTGGCGGCGACGACGTCCGTGCGCGGGACTTCCGGGAGCGGTGCGCGACCCTGCGCGACGCCCCGTTGACCGTGCCGCTGGGAGGCGGTGTATGTCTGCGCGGCCCCGAGCCGCTGGTGGCTGCGGCGGCCCGGGCCCTCGCGATGCAGCTCTGCCTGCGCTTCCGCAGCGCGCAGCTGTCGCTGGTGGGTGTCGACCTCGATCGATGGGGGCTCGAGTCGCTGCCTCACGCCGTACGGGCGCGTCGCGGCGGATTCCGCCTGGGAGTCGCGGCGGTGGGTGCCGCGCGCGTCGACGCCGACGCCGTGATCTGGCTGGGCGGGAGCGGAACCGAGGTTCCCGACGGCGTGACGACCGTGATCGACATTGTCGAGCCGCGATCCGCGTCGTTGCGCACGCCCCACGGCATCACCGAACTCTCCGTCGAGTGCCTCTCGCTCTCTCAGGCGCAGGCGATCGCAGAGGTCTGCGCGGACCAAGGCGGAGACGCCGACCTGCTGCCCGAGGCGGTGGCGATGCACGACCTCGACCAGTCGCGGGCGGATCACGGCCTTCCCGCATCCATCGGCCGGAGCGTGCACGGCGAGATCGTGGTCGACATCGTCGAGGACGGTCCCCATGCGATCGTCACGGGCACCACCGGCACAGGTAAGAGCGAGCTGCTCGTGACCTGGGTGACAGCGATCGCCGCGTCCAACGGTCCCGATCGCGTGACGTTCGTCCTCGCTGACTTCAAAGGCGGCACCGCTTTCGAACCGCTGCGCGAACTTCCGCAGGTGGCCGCGGTCATCACCGATCTCGACGAGGACGGAGCTCGGCGCGGCGTCTCCAGCCTGACCGCGGAGCTCCGCCACCGGGAGGCGGTGCTCGCGGCGGCCGGTGCGCGCGACGTGCGCGACGTGGCCCTGCCCCGGCTGATCATCGTCGTCGACGAGTTCGCCGCTCTGCTGCAGGAGCACTCCGACCTCGGCGCCGTCTTCACCGATGTCGCCGCGCGCGGTCGGGCCCTCGGCATGCATCTGATCCTGGGCACCCAGCGCGCTGCCGGGGTCGTGCGCGACGCCCTCGCCGCCAACTGTCCGCTGCGGATGAGTCTGCGGGTCGGCGATCCGGCCGACAGCAGGGCGGTGATCGGCACGGACGCCGCCGCCGAGATCCCGGGCGGCGCCGCATCCCGAGGTGTCGCCCTCGTGCGGCGGCCCGAGGACCGCGAGCCGGTGGCGGCGCGCGTCGCTCTCACGGCTGCCTCGGATCTCCGGGCCGTCGCCATGCGCTGGGCCGCGACCGAGCGTTCGCGGAGTCCCTGGCTGCCCGCGCTGCCCGAGCACATCCCGCTCGCAGAACTCGAGCACGATGCTGCCACGGTTCCGGCCGGAACCGTCGTCCTCGGACGGAGCGACGTTCCGGAGCAGCAGATGCAGCCGTGGGAACTCCTGACGTGCGGTATCGATCGGGGCCTCGCCATCATCGGTGCGCCCGGCTCGGGCCGGACGTCGGCGTTGCGGACCGTGGCGGTGCAGCGCGCTGACGCGCAGTGGGTGTCTCGCGATCCGGAGCAGGCGTGGGATGCCGTCACGGCGTGGACGAGCGGCGCGGAACGGATGCCGTCGCTGCTGCTCTGCGACGATCTGGATGGCCTCCTCGCCGCCTACCCGCCCGAGTACGCGCAGCAGTTCGCCCAGCGGTGGGAGCAGGTCCTGAGAACCGGCAGCACGACGGTTGTGGTCTCCGCCGCGCGCACTGCAGGCCCGATCGGCCGGCTCCTCGATGCGCTTCCGCGACGGGCGCTGCTGCGGATGCCGAGCCGCGTGGAGCATCTGGCGGCCGGGGGAGAGAGCTCCGGATTCCTGCGGGACCGTGCGCCCGGTCGGGCGAGCATCGGCGGACGGGAGGTTCAGTTCGCCTGGGTGGAGGAGGACAGCCTCGTGGTGCCGGTTGCACCCGTCGCGGAGGTCTGGGAGCCGCAGACCCGCGTCACCGGGATCGTGAGTGCCGGTGGCGCGGCGCTGGTCCCTCTCCTTCGCGCCGCTCATCCGGAATGCGACGTGCTCCTCGCGGGCCCGGACCTCGTGGTCCCGTCGACGCCGTGCATCCTCGTGGGCGACGCGGAGACGTGGCAGCGCTGCTGGTCACTGTGGCAGCGCATCCGTGGCGAGGGCGAGGCGCTCATCCGCACGGAGCAGCCGGGAGATCTGCGCCAGCTCGCCGGTGTGCGGGAGCTGCCGCCCTTCGCACGCCCGCACGCCGGTCGTGCCTGGTCGATCCGTGGAGCAGGGTCACCCCGCCGGGTCGTCGTGCCGGCACTCGCACCGACACTCGGGGCGAGGTGAGGCACCCTGATGACGCGCGAACTGTCAGATGCCGCTGCCGGGTCGGATGCTGCCGACCACGTCGCCTCCGCCGAGCACCGAGAGGGGGAGGGCCGCACCGAGGGCCGCCACGTCGGCCTCGGTCAACGCCCCGGCGCGGGCGAGCAGTGTCGCAGCGACGATGGTCGAGGCGCGTGCGGCGCCATCGAGCATCTTCAGCGCGACAGTGGTGCCGTTCGGTGCGACCATGACCATCACGCCTTCCGCACCGCCCTTGGTGAACACGCCGAGCTTCTCGATCGCGATCGTGTCCGGGCGACCGGGACCCTCGATCGTCCAAGGGTTCTCGCGCACAGCCCGCACGAGCGAGCCTGCCACCCGGTGCAGGGCGAACGGGGAGCGATCCGACGCCGTGCCGATCCGGTGCACCGCACGGGCGAGGCCCGTGAGGGTCAGCGCGTGCACGGGCGCTCCGCAGCCGTCGATCGCGGTATGGGCGATCTTCTCGCCCGACAGCCGTTCGACTACCTCGCGGATGTGCGCCTGCAGGGGGTGGCCGGGATCGAGATATCCCTCCGTCGACCAGCCGGTCGCGACGCAGGCGCGGAGCATCGCGGCGTGCTTGCCGGAGCAGTTCATGCGCACTCGAGCCTCCTGCCCGTGTTCGCGCACGAGCTCGTCTCGCGTCGCGGGGTCGCTCGGCCAAGCCGGCGGACAACCGAGGTGATCCTCGGTGAGGCCGCCTTCGGTGAGCATGTCGCGAACCGCCGCCGCATGGCGATCCGTGCCGGTGTGACTCGCGGTCGACATCGCCAGCTGCTCGCCCTCGAGAACCGCGCCCGCTGTGATGCACGCGACGGCCTGCAGGGGCTTGAGACTGGAGCGCGGAAGGATCAGCGCGTCGGCGTTTCCGAGACGAGTGACGATCTCACCGTCGGGCGAGAGAACCACGGCCGCACCCGCATGACGGGACTCGACGAATCCGCTGCGTTCGACGATGGCGAGTTCCACGGAATCCTGAACGGTGAGAGTCTCCAGCACCCCTCGATCCTAACGCCGCACCCCTCCGCGCCCTGGCAGACTTGACGCATGGCAGAGCAGTCGACACCCCGCGCCCTCGGCGAGCATCACTACGCGCTCACCTCCGTCTGGACCGGGAACACCGGCACCGGGACCAGCGGCTACCGTGACTACCGGCGCGACGTGAGCATCGAGGTGGAAGGCAAACCGGAGCTGCTGGCATCGGCGGACAAGCCGTTCCGCGGAGATGCGACGCGGTGGAATCCGGAGGACCTGCTGCTGGCGTCGCTGTCCGAATGCCATCTGCTCTCCTACCTCCACGCGTGCGTGACGGCGGGGGTCGTCGTCGTGTCGTATCGCGATCAGGCGACCGGGATGATGCGCGAGAACGGCGCAGGGGGCGGGGCCTTCGTCGAGGTCATGCTGCGTCCCGAGGTCGTGGTCGCCGAAGCGTCGATGATCGAGGCCGCCGAGCGCGCGCACGCACAGGCGAACGAGTGGTGCTTCATCGCCAACTCGATGAACTTCCCGGTGCGGCACGAGGCCACGGTGACTGCTCGCGCCTAGCGCGAGGGCGCAGGTCAGCGCCGCTCGTGCGGCAGAGCCTGCTTGATCTTCTCGATCGTCCCCTGCGCGGGAGCCTCGTTGTAGGTGCCGGCGAGTTCCTGGCCCGAGAGCGCGTGGATCGCGGCCATGATGTCGTCGGTGGCCAGGCGACGGGCGCGCCCGCTCGTCGCAGGACCATGCGGCGACAGATCGAGCGGTTCCCCGAACTTCACCGTGATGCGCTCGGAGACCGTCGGGACCTTCGCGCCGACCGGCATCACCTTGTCGGTGCCGATCAGACCGACCGGTACGACCGGGGCTCCGGTCTGCAGGGCGAGGAACGCGACACCGGTGCGGCCCTTGTAGAGGCGGCCATCCGTCGACCGCGTGCCCTCCGGGTAGAGCGCCACCGCGAGACCCTCCTCGAGGAGCTGGCGCTGCAGATCCAGAGCATCGAGCGCCGCCTGCCCGGCACCGCGGCGCACCGGGATCGCACCGATCGACTCGAAGAAGGTGCGGCTGATCCATCCGCGGAGGCCGGTGCCCTCGAAGTACGTCGACTTCGCCAGGAAGTGCACCGGGCGCGGCGCCGCCACCGGGATCGCGAGCGAGTCGATGAAGGACAGGTGGTTGCTCGCGAAGATCACGGCGCCGGTCGGCGGGACGTTCTCCCTGCCCTCGATCCGGGGTCGGTAGACGAGCCTGGCGAGGGGACTGATCAGGCTTCGACCCAGCCGATAGGTGAAGCCTGCGTGACGCGGTTTCGCCGTCTCCTCTGCGGTCGCAGTCTCTTCAGGCGAGGATTCGGGCTCGACGGACTGCTCAGAGGTCATCAGAGCAGGTTACTCCGGGATCCATGCCATCGCGGGAATGAAGACTCGCGCCGCGCCTCCCAGCGCGGGCAAAGGGGAATGGGGGAGGATGGGGTGTCCCGCCCGCGATCCCGAGGTCTCACTGTGCGCAAGCGTCCGCTCATCGTCCTGTCCACCGTCGCCGCGGCGACCCTGCTGCTGGCAGGTTGCGCCGGCGGGGGCGCTCCGGAGAGCTCGGCCACGCCGGACCCGACGCCCTCGAGCTCCTGTGCGCTCGACGCGCAGCCCGGTGCGACCTCCGATTCCGTGGTCCTCGAGGGTGAGGGCGCCGACACCACCGTGACCATTCCCGCCGATGCCGCTTTCGCCGACGTCGAGCGCACGGTCGTCTCCCCGGGCGACGGCGAGGAGATCGGCGTCAACGACCTCGTCTCGGTGCAGTATCAGATCCTCGAGGGTTCGACCGGTGAGGTCCTGGACTCGTCGGCGCGGGGTGAAGGAGGCCTCCTCCCGGTGCTCCTCGACACGAACCAGTCCTCGCTGTTCGTCGCCGCGCTCGAGTGCGAGCCGGTCGGATCGCGCATCGTGCTCACGCTGCCCGGCGAGGTGTTCGGAGAGGGCGGGACGAGCAAGGTCGTCTACGCCGAGGCTGTCGAGCACCTCCCCGAGGTCGCTACCGGGACCCCGGTCGAGCCGACGCCCGGCATGCCGACCGTCGAGCTCGATGACAAGGGCAAGCCCACCGTGACCATCCCCGATGGCGATGAGCCGACCGAGACGAAGGTCGCGGTCCTCAAGCAGGGCGACGGCGCGACCGTCGGCGAGGGCGACCTCGTCGTCGTGCAGTACCTCGGCGTCAAGTGGTCCGACGGCAGCGAGTTCGACTCCAGCTGGAGCCGCGACGCCGCCCCCACCCAGTTCCAGACGACGGGCGTCGTCACCGGATTCAAGAAGGCGCTCGAAGGCCAGAAGGTCGGCTCGCAGGTCGTCGTGATGATGCCGCCGTCCGACGGCTACGGCGCGACGGAAGGGCACGAGCTCCAGAAGGAGAGCCTCGTGTTCGTCGTCGACATCCTCGCCACCACCCCCGTCCAGCAGCAGCAGTAGTCGAGGCGCGTTCGCGACCGTGTCCTAGGCTGGCGTCATGCGTCGCATCATCGTCCTCGGCTCCACCGGCTCCATTGGAACACAGGCGCTGGACGTGATCCGCGCGAACCCGCGTCGCTTCGAGCTGGTCGGCCTCGCCGCCGGCTCCAACGCCGAGATGCTCGCGACGCAGGCCGCGCAGTTCCAGGTGGAGGACACCGCCCTCGGAGCCGCCGAAGCCGAACAGCTGGTGCGCGATGTCGAGGCGGACGTCGTCCTCAACGCCATCACCGGATCGATCGGTCTGGGATCCACGCTCGCCGCGCTGAAGGCCGGTCGCACCCTGGCCCTCGCCAACAAGGAGTCGCTCATCGTCGGCGGAGAGCTCGTGCTCGCGGCCGCGGCTCCCGGACAGATCGTCCCGGTCGACTCGGAGCACTCCGCCCTCGCGCAGGCGCTCCGCGCCGGCACCCACTCCGAGGTGCGACGGCTCGTCGTCACGGCATCCGGTGGCCCGTTCCGAGGCCGCACCCGCGAAGAGCTCTCGGATGTCACGCCAGCCGAGGCGCTCGCGCACCCGACGTGGGACATGGGACGCATGGTGACGACGAACTCGGCGACCCTCGTCAACAAAGGGCTCGAGGTCATCGAGGCTCATCTCCTCTTCGACGTCGCCTACGACGACATCGATGTCGTGGTGCATCCGCAGTCGATCGTCCACTCGATGGTCGAGTTCATCGACGGCTCGACCATCGCCCAGGCCTCGCCGCCGGACATGCGTCTGCCCATCTCCTTGGGCCTGGACTGGCCGAACCGCGTGGGCGGTGTCGGACGACCGCTCGACTGGACGAAGGCCTCGTCCTGGACGTTCGAACCGCTGGACGGCGCAGCCTTCCCCGCCGTCGCGCTGGCGAAGGCTGTCGGGCGGGCGGGCGCCACGTTCCCCGCGGTCTACAACGCGGCGAACGAGCAGGCGGTCGACGCCTTCCACGAGGGTCGACTGACGTTCCTCGGCATCGTCGACACGATCGCCCGTGTCGTCGACGCGCACGAACCGCCCGACGTTCTCTCGGTCGAGTCGCTTGCAGATGCGGAGTCGTGGGCGCGCCGGACAGCCGATCGGCTGATCGCCGCGGCCTGAGCGGATACGGGGTCGAACCGGCGCTCGTTCAGTCCTCGTCGGGTCCGTTCTCGTCCGGATAGGGAACCGGCCAGCGCGAGTCCGGAACGGGCCACCCCGCCGCGCGCAGCGCGCGCCGGGCGAGTTCCCGTGCCGAGTACGGCGTGCGGACGCCGCGGATGTCGCGGTAGTCCTGATGGCCGGGGCCGGCCCAGAGGATCGCATCGCCGTCGCCGACCAGGCCGACGGCCGCGATGATCGCGCTCTCCGGCGGCGAGTACTCATGGATCTCAGCATCCGGTCGCGCCCTGCGCGCCCCTTCGACAAGGGTCGCCCGGATGGAACCGGGGTCTTCGAAGCGGGGGTGGTGGTCGGTCACGACGAGGACATCGCTGCCCTCGACCGCGGTGCGCGCCATGTCGAACCGTTTGCTCGCGTCGCGGTCGCCGTCGGCGCCGAACAGCATCAGCACGCGACCGGGCGTCACACGCCGGACGGCGGCCAGGGTCTTCTCGAACGCGTCGGGGGAGTGCCCGAAGTCGACGAAGACTGCCGGGCCGCGCTCACCGGAGACGAGCTGCGTGCGGCCGGGGAGGTACGCGCGGATGCCGCCGTCGCGGGAGAGCGCGTCCACGATCCGCTGCCAGGGATATCCGCCTTCGAGCAGCATGACGATCGCGAGTGCCGCGTTCGCCGCCATGTGCGGGCCGATCACCGGGACGGTCGTGGTCAGCGTGCCGGCGGGTCCGGTCATGGTGAAGGTCGTGCCGGCGGCGCGTTCCTCGTCGATGACGACGACCCAGTCGGCCCGTGCGGCCGCCTCGGGATCAGCGGCGATCGACGGCGTGCCGACGGTCACCGACGGGATCTCGGAACGCTCGACCACGATCGCACCCGAGGGGGAGTCGAGGCAGATGACGGCGCGCAGCGCGCGATTGGGGCGGAACAGCGGCAGCTTCGCCTCGAAGTACTCGTCCATGTCGGCGTAGTCGTCGAGATGGTCGTGGCTGAGGTTGGTGAATCCGGCGACGTCGAAGCGGATGCCGTCGACACGGTGCCGCGACAGGGCTTGGGCGCTGACCTCGACCGCGACGGCCTCGACCTCGCGTTCGCGCATCAGGGCGAGGAGTGCGTGCATCTCGGAGGCTTCGGGGGTGGTCAACCGGGAGACGATGATCTCACCGGCGATGTGGCGCTCAGCCGTGGACGAGAGCCCGGTCACGACGTCCATCTGGTCGAGGATGCCCTCGAGCAGATGCGACACGCTGGTCTTGCCGTTGGTGCCGGTGGTCGCGAACAGCAGCGGCAGCGGGTCGTCTGCGCCGGTGCCGTACACCCAGGCGCTGAGGTCTCCCAGCACGGCACGGGGGTTGTCCACCACGAGGATCGGGAGCCCGGCGTCTGCGGCGATCTCGGCACCCGCGTCATCGGTGATGACGGCGACGGCGCCCTTCTCCGCTGCGGCGAGAGCGAAGTCCGCACCGTGGCGGTTGACGCCCTGGATCGCCACGAATGCTTCTCCGGGACGCAGATCGGCGGTGGCGAGGGTGATGCCGGAGACCGCGATGCCGTCCACGTCGCCGTGGACGGCGCGGGCGAATCGGGTGGCGAGTTCGGACAGCTCACGCCGGGGCGGGTTCGCGGGGCGGAGCACGGGAGGCAGGCTCGGTTGTTGTTCAATCGACATGTCGGATCCATGATCTCACGGAGGCGGCACGAAGCCCGTCTGCCGCACGTCTCCTCCCGTGCCCGCGTCGCGCACGGGAGGAGACGTGCGCGGTGTCAGACGCGGCGACGGTAGGCGAGCACCGCGACGACGAGTGCGGCCACACCCGCCACGAGGCCGCCGGCACCGAGGATCGTCGGCAGCGGGTCGGCTGCCGTCGGTGCACCGGCATCCGTCGTCGTCTCCGCGGCCTCGTGCTCGCCGTGGCCGCCGGCTGCCGCTTCGGTCACCGTGACGACGGGGGCCGGGGAGTCCAGGCTGTGCGGGTCCTCGCCGTTCTCGGCGAGCTGGGTCCACTCGGTCGCCCCTTCGACGCACTGCTGCACGACAGGGAAGGCGAGTGAGTCGGGCGTGTTCTCGTCGAGTCCGACCGACATGCTCACCTCTCCGCGGAGGTCCGTCGGGACCGGGGCGAGAGCGGTGTAGGTCACGGCACTCACGAGGCCGTCGTCGCCGCGCTCGACGTCGATCGTCCAGTCGCCGTCCATGGTGGGGGCGACGGATGCGAGGCCCTCGGGCATCGTGATGCGCAGTGCGGTGGTGGGGGAGTTCTCGCAGCCGTGCGAGAACGAGAAGGTGAGCACGCCGTGATCGCCGGCGACGAGCTCGTCGGGGCTGACGCCGACGTGGGCGCTGGCCATGCCCGGGACGGCGAGAGCGAGGACGGCTCCGCCGAGGACGGCGACAGAGGCGATGGCAGCGCGCCGGGCGCGCCGGCGGGAAGGGGTGTTGCTGGACATGAGGAAGTCTCCTGGTTGCTTGCTCGTGAAGCGGGCGCGTCGGAACGACGCGGGAACCCGCGGAGGATGACGCTGCGCCGAGGCAGCGGATCGTCGGTGCGGCCGTTCAGCCGCGGGCGAGCGCCGGCGGACCGCGTCGCGAGACGTCGCGCGAGATCGCGGCGTCGAACGCGGGGAGCCGGACGGAGCGGAGTGCGCCGGGACGGCGGTGCTCGACGGGAGGGCAGAGGACTGCCCGCAGGAGCAGCGCCTGGAACCAGCGCGCGACGGCACGTGCAAGCGCCTCGCCGTGCCAGATGAGCAGCGTCGTGAGTGCGGCGGCGACGACGTGCGCGCCGAGCATGGTCGCGTCGGCTGCGGCGACCGGTGTGACGGGTCCGAGCAGTGCGAGATCGAGATGATGGTCGTGACCGGGGGAACTCGCGACAGACGACCCCGTCGGCGAGCCCAGCACCTGGAAGAGCAGGTGGAAGACGGCCTGCGAGAACAGCACCGCGACGGCGACCCGGGAACGCGACTCGCGGACGCCGACGAACAGCGCGCTGAGCGGCGTGAGCAGCGTCGCGACCGCGAGGATCAGCAGCGGATGCGGTGCGGATCCTCCGCCGAGGGTGTGCGACACAGCGGCGATCAGCGTGGCGACGGAGGAGACGGCGGCGGCGCGTACCAGTCGCAGCTGCCGGGAAGTCACCGTGTCAGCCTAGCCGGGTCGGCGGTGCCGGGCGGATTCCTAGGCTGCGGGCAGTAACGTGAGCAGGTGGAAATCCTGCTCTATCTGGGCGGCATCCTGTTCATGCTGATCGGCCTCGGCTTGTCGATCGGCCTGCATGAGGTCGGCCATCTCGTCCCCGCCAAGCTCTTCGGCGTGCGCGTCGGTCAGTACATGATCGGCTTCGGACCGCGGCTCTGGTCGAAGCGGATCGGAGAGACGGAGTACGGATTCAAGCTGCTGCCCATCGGCGGATTCATCTCGATGTCGGGCATGTACCCGGCGTCGAAGACCGCGGGACCGGCCCGGGGCGTCTTCCGCACGCTCATCCAGGATGCCCGCTCCGCGAACGACGAGACGATCGCCGAGGGGGCGGAGGATCGCGTCTTCTACAAGCTCCCGGTGTGGAAGCGCGTCATCGTCATGCTCGGCGGGCCGCTGATGAACCTGATCCTCGCGCTGATCATCTTCACGGTGCTCGTGTCGGGCATCGGCGTGCAGCAGGGCACGACGACGATCGCGTCGGTGACCGAATGCGTCGTGCCGGCGGGGTCGACGGCCACCGAGTGCACCGCCGACGATCCGGCATCACCCGCCGCCGAGGCGGGGATCGAGCCGGGCGACGTGCTGGTCTCCATCGACGGGCAGCCGGTGTCGACGTTCGCCGAGGCGACCGCGATCGTGCAGGCGGCGCCGGGAGACACGCTGGACCTGGTCGTGCTGCGGGACGGCGCCGAGACGACGCTGACCATCACCCCGATCGCCGCCGAGCGCACGATCACGGATGCCGGCGGCCAGCCCATCCTCGACGATGCCGGCAAGCCCGTCGTCAAGGAGGTCGGCTACGTCGGCATGGCCTCGCAGATGGGATACGTGCAGCAGCCGCTGACCGCGGGCCCGCAGATGACCGCCGACACCGTCGCCCGCGTCGGCTCGCTGATCGTCACACTTCCTGTGCGTCTCTGGGACATCGGCGTCTCTCTTGTCACCGGAGGCGAGCGCGATCCGAACGGTCCGCTGAGCGTGGTGGGCGTCGGTCGCATCGCCGGCGAGGTCGCGGCCACCGATGCCCCGATCCTGAACCGCTTCGCCGTGCTGCTGGGCCTGCTGGGTTCGCTGAACGTCGCCCTCTTCGTGTTCAACCTCATCCCGCTGCTGCCGCTCGACGGCGGTCACGTCGTCGTGGCGCTGTGGGAAGGCGTCAAGCGGCTGTGGGCGAAGCTGTTCCGCCGGCCTCCGCCCGCGCCGGTCGACGCCACCCGGCTCGTGCCGTTGACGGTGGTCGTCGCGGTGCTCCTGATCGGCATGGGGGCGCTCCTCCTCGTCGCCGATCTGTTCAATCCCGTCGACATCCTGCAGTGATGTCGAATTCGTCCTTGTCCGTTCGCTGTAGAGGTGTAACGGTTCTCAAGACGAAAGGGAAACTGCCATGAAGTACGTCATCATGTTCACCTCGACCCCCGCGCACGATGCCGCCGTCGCGCCGGAGATCGCTCAGGACGTCTATCAGCGTGTCTACCGGTGGTTCGAGGAGAACGCCGCCGCCATGGCCGACAGCGGCGCGGAACTGCAGCCCGTCGACACGGCCACCACGCTGCGTCACGGGACGCAGGGGCCGGTCGTCGTCGATGGCCCCTTCACGGAGGCGCGGGAGGCGGTGGGAGGGTTCAGCATCATCGACGTGCCCGACCTCGATGCCGCGATCGCGATCGTCCGCACGTGGCCGATGCTCGAGCTGGAGGGGACCTCGGTCGAGATCCGTCCGATGGTCACGGACTACAGCCAGTTCGAGCAGTGAACGAGTCGGATGCCGTGCCGCCCGCGGGTGCGGCATCCGATCGTGCCCTCGGCCGGATCGTCCGCTCGGAGGCTGCGCGGATCGTCGCCTCGCTCACGGCGTCCCTCGGCAACTTCGACCTCGCAGAGGAATCGGTGGCGGACGCCGTCTCCGAGGCGCTCGTGCAATGGCGCAGGGACGGAGTGCCGCCGAACCCGGGAGGCTGGCTCACCCTCGCCGCACGGCACAACGCGCTCGATCGCCTGCGACGGGAGAAGCGGTATCGGCAGAAGCTCGAGCTCTTGGCCGAGACCCGCCGACCGCAGGACGCTGAGGTCGATGAGCGCCTGCCGCTGCTCTTCGGGTGCTGTCATCCCGCGCTGACCCCTTCTGCGCAGCTCGCTCTGACCCTTCGGGCCGTGTGCGGTCTCACGACAGAACAGATCGCGCGGGCGACTCTGAGCACTCCGGTGGCGACGGGTCAGCGGATCGTCAGGGCCAAGCGCAAGATCGGCGCGGCCGGCATCCCGTTGCGCGTGCCGTCCGGCCCGGAGCGGGCTCCTCGGCTCGACCTCGTGCTCACCGTCGTGTCGGTGATGTACAACGAGGCGCATCTCCTGCCCGACGGCGATGCGCGCGCGGACCGCGATCTCGCCGACGATGCGCTCTGGCTCGCCGAGGTGATCGCGGGCACGCTGCCGAAGGAGGCGGAGGCGCACGGCCTGCTCGCCCTGCTCTCGTTCCATCGGAGCAGGGAAGCGGCGAGATCGCCCGACGGGGAACTCGTGCTGCTCGCAGATCAGGACCGCACCCGCTGGGATGCTCGTCTCCAGACCGACGCCCGCCGGGCTCTCGAGCGCGCCGCCGCCCTGAGACGCCCGGGGAGGTGGCAACTGCACGCGGCGATCGCGGCCTGTCATGCCGACGCCGCGAGCATCGATGAGACCGATTGGCCGCAGATCGTCGTCCTCTACGACATGCTGCTCCGCTTCGATCGATCACCCGTCGTACGCCTCAATCGCGCCGTCGCGCTCGCGGAGACCGGGCGCGTCGAGTCGGCGCTCGCCGAGGTCGACCGGCTCGAAGACGACCTCGACGGCTTCCACCTGTGGCACGCCGTCCGCGCCCACCTCCTGCGGCGGCTCGGACGCGACGTCGAGGCCGATGCCGCCGATGCCCGGGCGCAGACGCTCACGACCAACGATGCGGAGCGCCGCCTCCTGGTCTCCCGACGCCTCGGCTGAGGCCGGATCAGGCGAGCGCGTGCCCGACCAGGCGCTCCAGCGTGCGGATGCCGTCGCGCGACAGGATCGACTCGAGATGACCCTGCACCGAGGCGAAGTGCGGGCCGCGAAGGGCGTACACGTCACCCGACACCGCGTCGGCCGACACCTCTGCCGGACCGACGACCGTCGTGCCGGGCGCGACGCGCGCGGTGAAGGTGTTGTAGAAGCCGATCGACGCGTCCTCGCCGAACACCGGAACCGCCTTCTGCAGGCCCTGATGCGGGGCGTCGAGCGGGGTCAGGGCGATGCCGAACCTGTCGCTGAGGATCTGGTGGCTCAGGCAGACGGCCAGCAGCGGCGCGCCCCGGTCGAGCCGGCGCGAGACGACCTCGCGCATGCGGGCGATGCGCTCGTTCGCGGCATCCCGGGGATCGCCCGGCCCAGGGCCAGCGACCACGATGTCGGCGGCATCCACGTCGGCATCCTCGACGTCGCTCCAGAGCCGGATCGTGACGGACAGTCCGAGGTGCCTCAGCTGGTGCGCGAGCATCGTCGTGAAGCGGTCCTCGGCATCGACGACCAGGGCACTGCGACCGGCGAACGGTCCATCGAGGTCGTCGCCCTGAGGATTCAGCCAGAAGTCGGCGAGCCGGGCGTTGCGAGATGACAGGAGCTCGGCGATCGTCGGGTCGTCGGCGAGGGCGCGCGCATCACCGGGAGCGTCCGCATCGCTGCGCGCCTCGGCCACGCGGTCGCGGTCGATCGCCCCGATGGCGCCGAGCACGCCGGCGGCCTTGCCGTGCGTCTCGGACACCTCGCCGAGCGGATCGGAGTGGCGCACCAGCGTCGCGCCGACCGGCACGCTCAGCGCGCCGTCCTTCAGGTACACGGTGCGGATCAGGATCGGGGCGTCGAGGTCGTGCCCGCCCTCCGCGTTCGGCGTGAACAGCGCGGCGACCCCGGAGTAGTAGCCGCGGGGCTTCCTCTCATGGCGGCGGATGACGGCGCAGGCGTTCTGCATCGGCGAGCCGGTGACCGTCGGGGCGAACATCGTCTCGCGGAGGATGTCACGGGGATCGAGTGCGCTCCGCCCGCGGAGCATGTACTCGGTGTGGGTGAGCCGCGACATCTCCTTCAGGTGGGGGCCGGTGATCCGGCCGCCGTCGGAGCAGACGGCGCTCATCATCTTGAGCTCCTCGTCGACGACCATGAAGAGCTCCTCGGTCTCCTTCGTCGAGGCGAGGAAGTCGGTCAGGGTCTCTTTCGTCGCGCCTCCCGCGGGGTGGCGGAACGTGCCCGAGATCGGGTTCATCGTGACGACGCCGCCACGCGCGACGACATGCGCCTCGGGGCTCGCTCCGACCGCGATGTGGCCGGGGGTGAAGACGGCGAAGGTCCAGTACGCTCCTCGCTCGTGCGTCAGCAGCGCGCGGAACCAGGTCAGCGCCGCGGTGCGGTCGTCCACGTCGATGTTCGCCGTGAAGTCGCGACGGATCACGAAGTTCGCGCCCTCGCCTCTCCCGATCTCCTCGGCGATGACCTTCTCGACGATGGCGGCGTACTCGTCGTCGGCGATGTCGAAGCCGTCGTCCCGCAGCGGCACCGGCGCATGCGGGAGTGCAGGGAGCAGGTCTGCGGTCGGCAGATGGAGGTGCTCGTCGACGATGATGCACCGCAGCGGAGCCCCGTCGTCCTGTGCCACGAAACCGCGCTCGCGCACCTGCCGATAGGGGACGAGGGCGAAAACCTCGCGCGGGGTGCCGTCGACGTCGAGAGGGATGTCGCCGAGCAGGTCGACGTCGACGACCTCGCCGGTGAGGAGCTCGACGGTGTCGGCTCCGTCGCGTGCGATCAGCACGAAGGATGCCGCCGGGTCGGCGCTGAGCTCGGCGAGTCGTGAGAGGGTCATCGATGTCTCCTGTGCAGGGCTCCGGCTCGGCTCAACGAAAAGACCGCCCCGGAGGCGGTCTGAATTCGTGGGAACGCGAACACACCGCCTAGGAGGCGGGCCACCAGGTGAAGTTCGCGAGCATGGGGCGAAACTATCACACCGGGAGTGCGCGTCTCGGGCGGATGACGCGGGGCAGACCGTGCCGGCATCCAGCCCGCGTGCATCCTGGCGGCGTAGGCTGGAGGGGTGCCAGCAGTGAATCTTGGGATGCCGAAGGTCCCCGTCGTCCTCGCCCCGCGTCGCAAGTCCCGTCAGATCAAGGTGGGCAAGGTGCTCGTCGGCGGCGGTGCGCCCGTCAGCGTGCAGTCGATGACCACGACGAAGACGACCGACATCAACGGGACGCTCCAGCAGATCGCCGAGCTCACGGCATCCGGCTGCGAGATCGTGCGCGTGGCCGTGCCGTCTCAGGACGACGCCGACGTGCTGCACATCATCGCGAAGAAGAGCCAGATCCCGGTGATCGCCGACATCCACTTCCAGCCGAAGTACGTGTTCCAGGCGATCGATGCCGGTTGCGCGGCCGTGCGCGTGAACCCGGGGAACATCCGCAAGTTCGACGACCAGGTCGGCGAGATCGCGAAGGCGGCCAAGGACGCCGGAGTCTCGCTGCGCATCGGCGTCAACGCCGGGTCGCTCGACCCGCGCCTGCTGCAGAAGTACGGCAAGGCCACACCCGAGGCGCTCGCCGAGAGCGCCCGCTGGGAGGCATCGCTGTTCGAGGAGCACGACTTCCACGACTTCAAGATCTCGGTCAAGCACAACGACCCGGTGATCATGGTCCAGGCGTACCGTCTGCTCGCACAGATGGGGGACTGGCCGCTGCACCTCGGTGTCACCGAGGCCGGACCCGCCTTCCAGGGCACGATCAAGAGCGCGACGGCCTTCGGCATCCTCCTCGGAGAGGGCATCGGCGACACGATCCGCGTCTCGCTGTCGGCCCCGCCCGCCGAAGAGGTCAAGGTCGGGCACCAGATCCTGCAGTCGCTCAATCTGCGGGAGCGCAAGCTCGAGATCGTGTCGTGCCCGTCGTGCGGACGCGCGCAGGTCGACGTCTACACCCTCGCGGAAGACGTCACCGAGGGGCTCAAAGACATGACGGTTCCGCTGCGCGTGGCTGTCATGGGCTGCGTCGTGAACGGGCCCGGGGAGGCTCGCGAGGCCGATCTGGGCGTCGCCTCGGGCAACGGCAAGGGCCAGATCTTCGTCAAGGGCGAGGTCATCAAGACCGTGCCCGAGGCCGATATCGTCGCCACGCTCATCGAGGAGGCCAACCGGATCGCCGCCGAGATGGGCCCCGCGGCTCCGCTCGGCACGGCGCAGGTCGTCACGGTCTGACACACGACCGACGCGAGCGGCGAGTCGAGGCCGGTCATGCATCCGATCAGCCGTAGCATCGGGCCATGATTGCGCGAGCACGAGCGACGGCCCTGTTCACCGGAGCCGTGGCGCTTCTGCTGCTCGCCGGCTGCGCGGCTCCCGAACCGCAGCCGTCACCGACACCGAGCCCCGAGGTCACGCCTTCGACCACACCGACTCCTGTCGTGCCGACGGTCGCCTTCGACGGCGACTGCGGAGCCATCTTCGCGGACGCCGCGTTCAGTGCTCTGGCGGACCAGGCGATGACGCTGGCTTCGCCCGGCTGGCGTCTCGACGATGCGGGTCGGCTGGGCGGTGTCGACTGCCTGTGGCTCGCCGAAGATCGGGCCCTCCACGACAGCGTCACGATCGAGGTCTTCCCGATCGCGTCGGTGCCGGGAACCATGCGGGTTCCCGAGGCGGTCGCGGCGTGCCCGGAGACGTACTTCTGCGCCGCTGCCGCGGAGGCCGACGGCATGTGGGTCTCGGTGAGGATGTCGGGAGATGCGCCCGTGAAGGAGACGGTCGAACAGCTCCGCGACGGAGTGCTGACGAAGCTCCAGAGCACACCGGTGCCCGTGCCGTCGGCTGATCGCGACGGATGGTGGTCGCCGCCTGCCTGCGGCGAGCTCCGAACTCCGGACGGCTGGACGGCGAGTTCCCCCTACGTCTCGCCCGGTGTCGTGCAGAAGCTGGCGACCGTGGCCGGCATGACGACGAGGTGCGACCTGCTCGGCACGGTCTCCGGCGAACCGATCGGAACGAACGTGAGCTTCCACCCCGGCGGCGCATCGGACATCGAATCGGCGGCCGCGGTCGCCGAGGCCAGGGACATCACGGTCGAGGGCGCGACCCGCGCGGTCGTCACGATGGATCCCGACCCGATCGAGCCGCTCGATGATCGCCTGTTCGTCTCGGACGGAACGAATGCGCTCGTGATCAAGGTGCCTCTCAACTTCACTCCAGAGGACTTCGCGCCGCTGGCATCGGGCCTGCTTGCAGCGATGGCAGACTGAGAGGGTTTCCCGCCATCCAGGAGTTCCATGTCTGCCGCTTCCACGATCGTGTCCTTTCCCGCCGGTGCGCTCGAGGGGGAGGGGGTGGTCACTCATCGAGAGTCCACCCCGGAAGGTGCCGTCATCGTCGTCGACCGGACGCCGTTCCACCCGGTCGATCACACCTGGCCGGATCAGCCCGGCGATTCGGGCGTGATCGGCGTCGGTGACGAGCAGGCGAGAGTGGACGAAGCGGTCATGGCGGCGGTGAGCGATGAGGGAGTGTTCGCGGTGGGCGCGGAGATCCCGGTCAAGCGCGGCGCCGAGGGCTGGACCTGGCTCGTGGGACATCGAGTCGCCGGGCAGGCGCCTGAGAGGCTCGTCGCCGGCGCGTCCATCACACTCGCCGTGGATGCCGTGCGCCGGGCAGGACTCAGCCGCGGGCACACCGCCTGCCATCTCGCATCACTCGCGCTCGATCTCGCCGTCGCGGATCTCTGGCGCAAGGATCCCGGTGCCGACGCCCTCGGCAACCCGGATTTCGAGGGCCGCGCCAATCAGTCCAGCCGGATTCACGAGGACGGTGCCATCGACGAGTACCGCCTCGGCAAGAGCCTGCGACGCGCAGGGTTCGACACCGAGACGTTCGCCTCGACGCTCGCCGCACGGGAAGCACAGATCAACGCGCAGCTCGCCGCCTGGGTGTCGTCGGGTGCTTCCAGCCGCATCGAGACGGAAGGCTCGACCATCGTCGATCGCCGGCGCTGGCACTGCGAGCTCCCGGAGGGAGAGGCCGTGATCCTCTGCGGCGGCACCCACGTCGCATCGCTCTCGGAATTCGCGTCGATCTCGGTCGCGCTGGAACTGACCGATCCTCAGCTGCTCGTCATGACGACCACGGCGGTGCCGGCGGACTGAGCCGGCTCGTCGTGATCGGTCAGACCTCCGGCGAGATCGTCCCGAGCATGACGCCGAGGCCGGCTGCGAGAACGTGCGCCTGGGGCAGCGGGATCCACTGGCAGGTCCAGCGCCGAGACGCGCCCCCGCCCTGCGGTTCGGGATCGCCGATGCTCCACATGCCGTCGACGTCGGCATCGTCGAGGCGCAGCTGGAAGAAGTGCCGTCGGGCCACCTCGGGCCGCATCGGTGCCAGGTCGTAGTCGGCGGTGCCGAGCAGGCGGACGACGTCGGCGCGCAGTCCGGTCTGCTCGAAGACCTCCCGCACGGCCGCCTGCGGAGCGCTCTCCCCATCGCCGACCGTGCCGGCAGGCACCTGCAACCCGGCGATGGTGAGCGGCACGTCGTCGAGGGTGAACACCAGCAGCCGGTCGGAGTACACGACGTAGCAGACCGCGGTCTCGACGACCGAGCGTCCGGGAGCGGGTATGTCTCGCAGGGCATCCTGCAGGATGCGATCGACCCAGGGATGCCGTGGGAGAACCGCGATCTCCGCCTCGGTGAACCACGCGGCCTCGACGAGCTCGTCATCTGCGAAGGAGAGTCCCGCAGTGGGCGGCAGTTCGCATTCGTACGCCGTGGTCACGTAGCTCACCCGGTCTCCGTTCGCGTATTCCACGACGAGGTCGGGGCCTCCGTAGGTGCCGATGACGCGGCCGACGGCGGCGTCGATTCCGAGCTCCTCCTTGACCTCTCGCGCCACGGCGGCCTCCGGATGCTCACGCGGTTCGACTCCGCCCCCGATCGTGCCCCAGAGGTCGGAGCCGCGCTGGCGTGCGAGCAAGAAGGTGGCACCGTTCCTGATGATCGCGGTCACACCGGGCAGGAGAAGGAGGTCGTGGCCCACCTGGGCACGGAGCTCACGCACATACGGCGACATCGGCATGGGGTGAGCCTAGGCGCGGATCGGCTCAGCGCACGAAACCCGCCTGCACGCGTCCGCCGGCGCGCTCGACGCTCAGAGCACCACGGCGGACAGCTCGACCTCCCCGCGAGAGATGTCTGCGCGAACGACCCGGAGCCGGACGACGTCTCCGGGTTTCGCCCCGGAGGGCACCTCGGCCGTCGCCGTCACGGCGGGGTCGGCGATCTGCACCGAAGCGCGCTCGCCGCGGAGTTCGATCACGGTGGCGTCGATCTCGGAGCCGACCAGGGGCACGAGCAGCGCCGCCTCGACCGCGTTCACGGTCGCGGAGTTCAGCCGCGATGCACGCTGACCTGATTCCTGCATGAGCGCGGGAAGCTGGTCGAGCGACTCGCGGGCCCATGCCGGAGCCTCGCGCCCCTCGGAGACGGCAAGGCAGATCGCCAGAGTCCAGCGATCCACGAGTCGCCGCAGCGGCGCGGTCGCGTGGGCGTAGGGCGCGGCGATGGCCGCCTGGATCGCGTCCTTCGGCGCTGTGCCGTCGAACGTGAGGTAGCCGGCGCCGCGGAACAGCGTCGCGGCGGCCTGGAGCACGGGGAGGGTCAGCGGGTCCGCGCGGTCGAGCGTCCGCAGGTAGTCGCCGTAGTCACCCGTCGTCCAGGGACGGGCGAGAGCCTCGGTCTGGTGCCGGAATGTCGCGAAAGCGTCATCATCCGGCCGCGGCATGGTGCGGAGGATTCCCACGCCGGCGTCGAGCATGAGGGATGCGGCGGCCATGCCGGTCATCAGCGACAGCTGGGCGTTCCACTCCTCGACGGGGAGGGGGCTGGTGCGTTCGATGCCGTAGGTGCCGTCCGAAGCCGTCACCACCTCTTCGTCCGGCAGGTTCAGACTCGCGCCGCCGCGCAGACGCTCCTGTTCGATGCGAAGCGCGCCGATCTCCGGCAGCAGGGCTGCGGGTCCGTCCTCGCCCCGGTCGAGAGCCGCCTGGGTGGTGACGTAGTCGAGTTGCGCGCGCGACCTGATCAGAGCGCGCTCGAGGCGGAACTCGGAGACGGCGCCCTCGGCATCCAGAGAGAACGTCCACACGAGCGCCGGGCGATCGACGTCGGCCAGCAGTGACGCGCGGTCTTCGCTCAGCACCGCCGGATGCAGGGGGATCCGGCCGTCCGCGGCATACAGCGTCTGGCCGCGACGGCGTGCCTCGGCATCCACCGCCCCGCCGGGAGTCACGAAGGCGGGAACGTCTGCGATGGCGTACCGCACGGTGTATCCCGATGCGGTGCGCTCGAGGTGGAATGCCTGGTCCAGGTCGCGGGAGCCTTCAGGATCCAGGGTGACGAACGGGACGTCGCGCAGGTCGAGGTCGGGTTCTGGCGCGGTCGCGGCCTCCGCCTCGGCGAGGACGTCAGCGGGAAACTCGATCGGGGCGTCCGACGACTCGCGCAGGGCGGCGAGTGCCGCCGCGAGCTCGGTCTGGGCGGCGGACGGGGCGACGTGCGATCGGCGCTGCGGCATGCCTCCACACTAGGTCGAGCCGGCCGTCCCAGGCCCGGGCACGGTTCAGAAGGGTGCGGGGGTGTCGTCTTCGGTGAAGGTGACGGTGTTGGGTGGTGGGGGTCTGTCGATGTA
>NZ_SSDJ01000084.1 GCF_004794465.1 Microbacterium sp. K24
CACGACGAAGGAGTCGGCCGCGAGGATCGCACCCGCGCTGCCGGTGGCGGGCCGGGAGGGACCGCTGTCGTACATCCTGCCGGTCGACGAGGAGACCAACGCGGCTCCGCGGCCGCGCGACCTCGTAGCCCGCGCGCTCTCGGGCACCGAGATCAACATCGCCGTGCCGCTCGACGGCATCGACGGCGACGGCGACTCGGTCGAGCTGCTCGACATCTCGTCCAGCCCGACCAAGGGACGCATCACCGAGGTGGCGCAGAACTACCTCACCTACGAGGCCTTCGACGGCTCGACGGGCGTCGACGTCTTCAAGTACCGCGTGCGCGACCGCCTCGGCAAGGAGGGCACCGCCACGATCCGGGTGGGCATCGCGCCGGCCGAGCAGATCAACCAGGCCCCGTATGCCGTGAAGGACGCGGTCGTGGTGCGCCCCGGTCGCGAGATCGCGGTGCCGGTGCTGCTCAACGACTCCGACCCCGAGGGCGACAAGCTCGCGCTCGTGAAGGACGGCCTGGAGGTGCCCGACATCGACGGGCTCTCGGCCCGGGTGTCGGGAGACCGCGTGCTCGTGCAGGCGCCGAACCGCGCGCTCGAGACGTCGCTGCAGTACACCGTGACCGATGCCCGCGGCGCGACGGCGACCGCCGTGCTGCAGATCACGGTCGACGAGGACGTTCCCCTGCAGGCGCCGGTCGCTCGCGACGACCGCCTGCGACCCGCGGATCTCGAGGACGGCAGCCTCTCGGCCGACCTCGACATCCTCGACAACGACGAGGACCCCGACGGCACCACCGATCGACTGGACCTCGAGGTCGGCGACGGCGCGACGGTGCTCGAGAACGGCAAGGTCCGCGTCACCGTCACCGACGAGCTGCAGCTCATCCGCTACACGCTCACCGATCAGGACGACCTGCAGTCCTCGGCCTTCATCTTCGTCCCCTCGGAAGACGGTCTGCGTCCGACGCTGACCTCGACCAAGCCCCTCGAGGTCAAGAGCGGCGAGACCAAGGAGGTCCCGCTCGCGAAGTACGTCACGGTCGCAGGCGGCGGCGACGTCGTCATCACCGAGCACGCCAAGGTCACCGCGATCAACGCCGACGGGTCCGACCTCGTGAAGGACGAGCGGACACTGGTGTACACCTCGGCACCTGGGTACTTCGGACAGGACGCGCTGACGTTCGAGGTCACCGACGGCACCGGCCCCGACGACCCCGAGGGACGAAAGGCCACGCTCAGCATCCCGGTGAACGTGCTGCCTCCCGACAACCAGCCGCCGGAGTTCCTCGGCAGCCAGATCAACGTCGCGCCCGGCGAGGAGGCGACCGCGCTCGACCTCGCGGCTCTCACCACCGACCCCGACCCCGAGGACGAGGGGAAGCACAAGTACTCGCTCGTCGACGGCGAGGGCAAGGGGATCAGCGCGAAGATCGACGGCGACCGGCTGCTGGTCGAGGCCTCCTCGAACGCCAAGAAGGGCACGGCGGTGACGCTCACGCTGCGCGTGACCGACGGCGAGACCGAACCGGTGGAGGGCTCCGTCCTCGTGCAGGTCACGGCGTCGAACCGTGCGATGCCGGCGGCGAACACCGACACGATCGCCGAGGCCGATCAGGGCAAGACGGTCACCGTGCCGGTGCTCGCGAACGACTTCAATCCCTTCCCGGAGACGCCGCTCAAGGTGCTGTCCGCCAACGTCGAGACCGGCGCCGGCCAGGTGAGCGTGAAGGGCGACGACGTCGTGGTCACGCCGTCGAAGGAGTTCGTCGGCACCCTCGTCGTGCGCTACGAGATCGAAGACGCCACGGAGGACCCCGATCGCCGTGCCACGGGACAGGTGATCCTGACCGTGCAGGGCGTTCCCGAGGCTCCGGGCGCGCCGACCGTGACGAGCGTGCAGGACCGCACGGTGGTCGTCTCCTACGGCGCCCCGTCGAACAACGGCGCCGAGATCACGAAGTACACCGTGAAGGCGGTGCAGGGCGGCTCCTACTCGAAGGAGTGCCAGTCGACCACGTGCACGCTCGACGGCCTGACGAACAACGTCGAGTACGTGTTCCAGGTGACCGCGACCAACCGCGTCGGCGAGTCGAAGCCGTCCGGATCGTCGGCCGTCGCCCGCCCGGACGCGCGTCCGGACACCCCGAACCCGCCGACCCTGAAGTTCGGCGACAAGTCGCTCCAGGTCGCGTGGACGACCCCGACGACCCCGGGCTCCCCGGTCGAGCGGTACACGCTGGAGATCTCTCCGGCACCGCCGTCGGGCGTCTCGCAGAAGGAGGTCACCGGCAACTCCCTCACCTGGGAGGGGCTGGAGAACGGCGGCAACTACCAGGTGCGCGTGCAGGCCCACAATCGTGCGCCCGAGCCCTCGAGCTGGAGCAACTGGTCGGCCTCCGAGGTGCCCGCCGGCCCGCCGCTGGCAGGACCCGCGCCGACCACCGCTGAGCTCGCTCCGGTCGGATCTCAGGCGCAGATGCAGGTGAACTGGCAGACGCCGCCGGCGAACGGCGACGCGATCGACGCCTACCAGCTCGAGGTGTGGCAGGGCTCCAGCCTGCAGAACACCCACACGCCGGGTGCGGCGTCGAACAGCCAGGCCATCGTGGTTCCGACGTCCGAGAGCGACTACACCTATCGGATCCGCGGGCACAACAAGGCCGGCTGGGGCGAGTGGAGCCCGATGTCGGCGCCGCGCCGCGGCGTCATCGCGCCCGCGCCGGGGCAGATCACCAGCGTCGACGCCGGCGACCGCAGCATCACGGTGCACTACACCCCCGGTTCGCGCAACGGCGCCCGCCAGGGCGAGGTGGTGTACCAGTACCGTCTCAACGGCGGCGGCTGGGCGAACCTGCCCGGCAACGGCGTCATCGGCGGTCTGAACAACGGCACGAACTACAACGTCGAGGCCCGCGGCGTCGCGAACGTGGGCGGTGCGCAGTATGTGGGCGGTCCGTCGAACGCCGTGGCGCAGATCCCCTTCGGCCCGCCGAAGGCGCCGACGGCCAGCGCCGAGAACCTCGGCCAGAGCGTGAGGCTGAACTGGAACTCCAACGGCTCCGACAACGGACGTCCGATCCAGACGACGCAGATCAGGATCGACGGCGGCGGCTGGCAGGATGTGGGGCGCACCGGCTCGCGCACCGTGGGCGACGGATACAACCAGACCCACAGCATCGACGTCAGAGCGCAGGACTCCACCGGCACCTGGTCACCCGTCGCCTCGGCATCGGCGCGCACGAGCGAACCGCCGCAGCCCAAGGTGTACGTCACGCAGGGCGATGCCGCCGGCAGCTGCGTCAACGGATGCCGCAAGTACGTCGTTCATTGGGAGAATCTGAGCATCGGCAACGCGACCGTGCATTGCTACTCCGACAACGACGGGCGGATTGCCGACCTCGCCTACACCGTCAACTTCAATGGGAACGGCTCCACGCAGCTGGGTTGCTGGGTCGGGCGCGACGGGCAGAACGTCTGGGTCGACATCGTCGGCTGGGGCGACGGCGTCGACACCGAGAAGAGATTCTGGGCGCGGCCCTAGCCGCGCCCAGCCGAAACGAACACGAGAGGGAGCAGAACCCACATGAGCATGACCCCCGAGCAGGCCGCCTGGTTCCAGGGAACCTTCACGCGCCTGGTGGACAACATCGACAAGGCCGTGCAGGGCAAGCGCGAGATCGTCGGTCTGGTGCTGGCGTCGATGCTCGCCGAGGGCCACGTGCTCCTCGAGGACGCCCCGGGTACCGGGAAGACGAGCCTCGCCAAGGCTCTCGCCGCGACCGTGCAGGGCACGAGCGCGCGCATCCAGTTCACGCCTGACCTGCTGCCCTCCGACGTCACCGGCGTCACGATCTACGACCAGCAGTCGCACCGCTTCGAGTTCCACAAGGGCCCGATCTTCGCGTCGATCGTGCTCGCCGACGAGATCAACCGCGCCTCGCCGAAGACGCAGTCGGCGCTCCTCGAGGTCATGGAGGAGTCCCGGGTCACCGTCGACGGCGTGACCCATGAGACCGGTCGCCCGTTCCTCGTCATCGCGACCCAGAACCCGATCGAGCAGGCCGGAACGTACAAGCTCCCCGAGGCCCAGCTCGACCGCTTCCTCATCAAGACGTCCATCGGGTACCCCGACCTCGCGGTGACCGAGAGCATCCTCGCGGGTGCATCCGATCGCAACCCGTCCGCGGGCCTCGGCGCCATCATCACGACCAGTGCGGTGGCCGACATGGCCGACCTCGCGGCATCCGTGCACGTCGAGCCCGCCGTGCTCCGGTACGTCGCCGAGCTCGCCGAGGCGACCCGCAACGACCCGGCGATCCGTCTGGGCGTCTCGGTGCGCGGCGCGATCGCGATGATCCGCATCGCGAAGGTGTGGGCGGCCGCACACGGCCGTCACTTCGTGCTGCCCGACGACATCAAGGCTCTGGCGCGGCCGACGTGGCAGCACCGTCTGCTGCTCGACGCCGAGGCCGAGTTCGCCGGCACCAGCAGCCTGACCGTCATCGGGCGCGTGCTCGACGGGATCGCCGCACCTCAGGCGCGAACGGCGGCCTGATGACCACGGAGGCACTCTCGGCGCCGCCGACGCAGACGGACCGCGACGCCGGCTGGCGTGACGTCGCGGCCGTCATCGGCGCGCGCGTGCTGTCGCGCCTCCGCATCATCGGCTCCGCCGTCCGCCCGCTCGCGTGGGTGCTGATCGGCATCACGCTCGGGTTCTGGATCCTCGGCCAGGTCGCCGGGTGGTCGGAGTTCACCATCGCGGCGATCGTCATCGCGATCACGGTCGCGCTGTGCTCGCTGTTCCTGATCGGTCGCACGGCCTACGACGTGTCGCTCGACCTCGCGCGCACGCGCGTGGTCGTGGGCGAGCGCGCGGTCGGCGCCCTCACGCTCGCGAACCGCGGCACCCGCGCGATCCTGCCCTCGCGCATCGTGCTGCCCGTCGGATCGGGTCGCGGCGAGTTCGGCATCCAGCGGCTCGCCCCCGGAGAGGAGGCGGAGGAGCTCTTCGCGATCCCGACGCAGAAGCGCGGCGTCGTGAAGGTCGGCCCCGTGAGCGTCGTGCGCGGCGACCCGCTCGGCCTGTTCGAGCGCGCGCATCGGCGCGACGAGCCGGTCGACCTCTTCGTGCACCCGCGCACGATCCTGTTCGACGGGCAATCGCTCGGCTACCTGCGCGACCTCGAGGGCCTGCCCGCGGCCGACCTCTCCCGCGACGACGTGTCGTTCCACGCCCTGCTCGAGTACCAGCCCGGCGACGACCTGCGCCATGTCCACTGGAAGTCCACCGCGCGCACCGGCACGATGATGGTGCGTCAGTACGAGGAGACCCGCCGCTCGCACTTCGTGATCGGCCTGTCCCGCTCCAGCGGCGACTACGCCACATCCGACGATTTCGAGCTCGCGATCTCTGCCGCCGGCTCCATCGGCCTCCGCGCGCTCCGCGACTCGCAGCGCGTCGACATGCGCGTGCAGGGGCGCGAGCTGCCCGCCGGCACCGGCAAGCAGCTGCTCGACTCGCTCTCGGCCGTCGAGAACAGCAAGCCGCGCGAGGGCGGCATCGCCGAGCTCGCCGGAGTGCTCTCCGCGACCATGCCGCTGGCGAGCGTGGTGGTGCTCGTCTGCGGTTCCAAGGTGAGCTCCGACGATCTGCGTCTCGCCTGCTCACGGCTTCCGTTCGGCGCCCGCGCGCTCGCCGTCGTCGCCGACACCTCGGCGTCGGCCCCGGCCCTCCGACGCATCGGCGATGCCGACGTCATCACGATCGGCGAGCTCGACCAGATCCCGCTCGCCCTGCAGAAGGTGCTCGCATGACCGCGCCCGCCACCGCGCCCGCCACGATCTCCGTGCGCCGCTGGACCCTCGACCTCGGGGCGACCGCTCTGCTCGTCGCGGTCGCGCTCGTCGGCTTCTGGCCCACGTTCGCCGGTCCGTCGTTCCTGCCCGCGGCGATCGGCGGCATCGTCGTCGGACTCGCCATCGCCGGCGTCGCGGCCTGGCGCCGATGGGGCATCCTCATCATCACCGGCCTCACCGTCGCCGCCTACTTCGTCTTCGGCGGCGCCTTCGCGCTTCCGCACACCGCGATCCTCGGATTCATCCCGACGCTGGAGACGCTGCAGAAGCTCGCACTCGGCACCGTCACGGCGTGGAAGCAGATGCTCACCACCGTGGCCCCGGTCGCGGCCGCCGACGGACACCTCATCGTGCCGTTCCTGCTGGCGCTCGTCGTCACGACCCTCACCGCCTCGCTCGCGCTCCGGCTGCCGCAGGTGGCCTGGGCGCTGCTGCCCGCCGGCGTGCTGCTGATGCTCGTGATCGCGCTCGGCACCCCCCAGCCCGCGTTCCCGGTCGTGCAGGGCCTCGTCTTCGCCGTGGGCAGCATCGCCTGGCTCGCCCTGCGGCAGATCTGGGCGCCGCAGAACATGGCCGTCTCGGTGAGCGAGGTCGATCCCTCGCGCGCCGCGCACATGCGCCTGCGGCGACTGCTCGCCGGCGTCGCGGTCCTGGCGATCGCGGGCGGTGCGGGTGTGGCGACCAGCGCGCTCGCCGCTCCGTCCGAGCCGCGCCACGTGTTCCGCGACGTGATCATCCCGCCGTTCAACATCCGCGACTATCCGAGCCCGCTGCAGGCGTTCCGCAAGAACGTGCGCGACGAGGTCGACGAGACGCTCTTCACGGTTCAGGGCCTGCCCAAGGGGGCCCGCATCCGCACCGCGGTCATGGACGAGTACGACGGCATGGTCTACAACGTCACCGACGGCGGACCCACCTCGTCGAGCGCGTTCTCGCCGCTGCGCTCCAACATGTCGCCGGATGCCGAGGGCGTCCCGGTCACGCTCAACATCGCGGTCGACGAGTACAACGCCGTCTGGATGCCGACGGCCGGCGAGCTGTCCGAGATCCGGTTCTCCGGCGATCGCGCCGAAGAGCTGCGCCGCGGCACCTACGTCAACACCGCGACCGGCACCGCGGTGTCGACGGTGAAGCTGAAGAAGGGCGACGAGTACTCCGTCGACGCCGTCATGCCGAACACGCCCGACGACGATCAGCTCGCCGACGTGGAGTTCGGAACGGTCGCGAAGCCCAAGCAGAGCAACGTTCCGGAGGAGCTCACCGCGCTCGCCGCAGAGACCGTCGCCAGCGCGGAGTCGCCCATCGAGCAGGTGCGTGCACTCGAGAGCTTCCTCTCCGAGGGCGGCTTCTTCAGCCACGGTCTCGAGGGCGAGGTGCTGTCGCGCGCGGGGCACACCTCCGAGCGCATCACGACCCTCATCGGCGGCGACCAGATGATCGGCGACGACGAGCAGTACGCCGTCGCGATGTCGCTGCTCGCCGGTGAGCTCGGCATCCCGGTCCGCGTCGTCATGGGGTACTACCCCGACGAGGAGCAGGCGGGCGAGGCGGTGTTCACCGCGACGGGCGACAACGTGCACGCCTGGGTCGAGGTGAACTTCGAGGGCTTCGGATGGCTCCCGTTCAACCCGACGCCGCCCGAGGACCAGGTCCCGAACGACCAGAACACGAAGCCGCGCGTCGACCCGAAGCCGCAGGTGCTGCAGCCGCCGCCCCCGCCGCAGGAGCCCGTCGACCTGCCGCCCACGCTGCCCGACGACCGCGAATCCGAGGACGAGAGCCTCAACCTCGCCGGCATCATCGGTGCGATCCTGCTCATCGGCGGGATCACGCTCGGGATCCTCGCACTGCTGATGTCGCCGTTCATCGTGATCGGGGCGTGGAAGGCCGCGAAGCGCCGGTCCCGGCGGGCTGCGGCGCGCACGGCCGACCGCATCAGCGGCGGCTGGGACGAGCTCACCGATCGCGCCGTCGACTACGGGGCCCGCCTGACGCCGGGCAGCACACGGCCCGAGGAGGCCGCGGCCGTCGTCGCGACGCTCGCGGTGCCGAAGGTTGCGGATCTCGCTCAGCGGGCCGACGCCGAGGTGTTCGGGCCGACCGATCCGACCCCGGAGGACGTCGAGGCGTTCTGGAGCGAGGTCGACGGGATCGTCGGCGGGCTGGGGGAGGATGCCGGCTTCTGGAAGCGCATCAAGGCCCGGCTGAGCCTGCGCTCGCTGCTGGGCGGAACGGCGATCTCGACCGGTCTCCAGGGGCTCCGTGAAGCGGCGACCGCGCGCGTTCGGCGCGAACCTGGCACGATCGAGAGCAGCAACACGAGTACACCAGCCGCACCCGAGAGCGAGACCCCATGACGCAGCCTGCGTACGCACAGATCGCGCCGATCTCCCGCCGCGCGATCGGCTACCTCATCGACGCGCTCATCGCGGCCGGTCTCGCCGTCATCCTCGGCGGCGGTCTCATGGTCGCCGCCACACTGTCGGGCGGGATCGAGGCGGGGCTGACGACCCTCCTCATCGGCGGTCCGATCGTCTCTCTCCTGCTGCTCGGCTGGTTCGTCGTCTACACGCTGATGCAGTCCGGAACCGGGTCGATCGGCATGCGCGCACAGGGTCTGCGCCTCGTCTCGGCGCAGGGGCAGACGCCGCTGGGCTTCGGCCGGACGCTGCTGCGCAACGTGATCTTCGGCCTCGCGGGTTCGATCGTCGTCGGCTACTTCACGCCGCTGTTCGACGGCTCCGGCCGATTCCAGGGCTGGCACGACAAGGTCGCCGGCTCCCTCATGCTCGATGCGCGCGCGGCCGGGCCCGCGGCATCCGCTCCCGCGTCCGCCGCTGCGGCTGCTCCGGCCG
>NZ_SSDJ01000085.1 GCF_004794465.1 Microbacterium sp. K24
CCGCTGCGGTCGAGCAGCCCGCGGCCGAATCCGCCGAGCAGCCCACGGTCGCCGAAGCCCCGGCAGCGCCCGAGGCGCCGGCTGCCGCTGCACCGGCGACTCCCGAGGAACCAGCGCCCTCGGGTCCGGTGACCTTCGAGTCGATCACCGCGGCCTGGCCCGCCGTGCTCGGGCGTCTCGAAGGGATCAGCCGCACCTCCTGGCTGCTCGCGACCGCGGTCCAGCCGCTCGCGTACGTCACCGAGAACGATGTGCTGACGCTCGGCTTCACCAGTCAGCACGACGTGGCGAAGTTCAAGGGCACGACGCCGGGATCCGGCCCGTCGGATCACCTGCGCACCGCGATCGAGCAGGAACTGGGCGTACGCGTGAAGTACGTCCCCGCGCCGATGCCGTCCGGTGGCGCGCCTCGACAGCCGGCGGCGTCAGCGCCCCCCGCTGCGGCCGATTCCGCGCCCGCATCGGAGCCTGCGTCAGCGGGTTCCTCGCGTCCGCAGGCCCGGGGTGCGGCGGCATCCTCGGTCACGGAGTGGGCTGTCGCGCCCATCCCGACCGCAGACGAGGCGCCGAGCGAACCGGTTGCGCCGGCATCCCCGCTCCCGGTCGACGACGAACCCGATGAGGTCGAGGCGGCCGCCTCCGCACCTCTCCCGCCGGCCGACGGCACCGTCGATCGTGACGAGCCGCCGCTGCCCGGCGACGACGACGCCCCATTCGACGACGAACCGCCGTACGACCCGTCCTACGAGCCGCCCGCAGGCCGCCCCGCTCCGACGGCGGCACGCCAGGCGGCTCCGGCTCCGGCAGCAGCATCGGCGCCCGCTGCTCCTCGAGCGCAGCGGGCGGCATCCGTCTCGCCCGTGGTCACCGAACGCGCGCCCTCCGTCGGGGGAGTGCAGCGCTACGGCGAGGCCGTGATCCGCCAGGTGCTCGGCGCGACATTCGTGCGCGAAGAGCCCTACGAGCCCCCGACGAGGTTCTCCTGATGTATGACGGCATCGTTCAGGAACTGATCGACGAGTTCGGTCGGCTCCCCGGTATCGGGCCGAAGTCGGCTCAGCGCATCACGTTCCACATCCTGCAGACGCCCACGTTCGACGTGGCCCGACTCGCCGAGCTGCTCTCCGAGATCCGCACCCGGGTGCGCTTCTGCGAGGTGTGCGGCAACGTCGCCGAGCAGGAGCGCTGCGCGATCTGCCGCGATCCGCGACGCAGCCAGGCACTGATCTGCGTCGTCGAAGACGCGAAAGACGTCGCCGCCATCGAGCGCACCCGCGAGTTCCGCGGGCTGTACCACGTGCTCGGCGGAGTGATCAGTCCGATCGCCGGCATCGGCCCCGACGATCTGCGCATCGCCCAGCTGATGACGCGCCTCGCCGACGGCACGGTGCAGGAGGTCATCCTCGCGACCAACCCCAACCTCGAGGGCGAGGCCACGGCGAGCTACCTCAGCCGGCTGCTGACCACGATGCAGATCACCGTCTCGCGACTGGCATCCGGCCTGCCCGTCGGCGGCGACCTCGAGTACGCCGACGAGGTCACCCTCGGTCGCGCGTTCGAGGGCCGGCGGGTCCTGTGAACCCGCAAGGGGGCTTCTCGCGTCGCGGATGGCTGCTCTTCGGAGCGATGGCACTGCTCTGGGGCGTGCCGTACCTGTTCATCAGCATCGCCGTCGAGTCGATCTCGCCTCCCGCGATCGTGGCCGGTCGCACGCTCATCGCGGCACTCCTGCTGCTGCCGTTCGCCCTCCGTGGGGGAGCCTTGCGCGCCGCGTGGAAGCACTGGCCCTGGGTGCTCGCCTTCGGCCTGGTCGAGATGGCGGGTCCGTTCGTGCTGCTGGGGCACGCCGAGATGACGCTGCCCTCGGGCATGACGGGTCTGCTCGTCGCCACGGTGCCGCTGTTCGCCGCGCTCATCGCCCTGGGCGGCGGCGACCGCGGTGTGCTCCGTCCCGCACGCGGGATCGGGCTGCTCGTCGGTTTCATCGGCGTCGCGATCGTGGTCGCCGGCCCCGGGCTGTTCGGCGGCGACGTCAGTCTCCTCGCGGCCGGCGAGGTGCTGCTCGTCGCGATCCTCTACGCCATCGCGCCGTTCATCGTGGCCCGCAAGCTCGGCGACGTCCCCTCGCTCGGAACCATCACGCTGTCGCTGCTGATGATCGGCATCATCTACCTCCCGATCGGTCTGCTCACCCAGCACGAGGTGCCGACCCTGCCGTCGCTCGGAGCCCTCCTCGCCCTGGCCGTGATCTGCACGGCCGTGGCCTTCCTCGCCTTCTTCGCCCTCATCCGCGAGGTCGGACCGGTGCGCGCGCCCCTCTTCACCTACGTGAACCCTGTCGTCGCGATCGTCCTGGGCGCGATCGTGCTCGCCGAGCCGCTGACGCCGGGTCTGCTCATCGGCTTCCCGCTGATCATCGCCGGATGCTGGTTTGCCGCCACGGGCGGTCGGCTGCGGCCGGCGGCATCCGTCGACTCCCGTGCGTCCACCGAGCTGCCCTCCACCACCCTGCCGCCCGCTCCCTGAGCCCTCGGGCCGACACATGCGCGGCGGGGTATACGGGCCGATCGTAGAATGAGCGGTGGGCGGATCCGCCCGACATCCCAGGGAGTGAACGTGGCCCTCATCGTGCAGAAGTACGGCGGCTCGTCCGTCGCCGACGCAGAGAGCATCAAGCGCGTCGCCAAGCGCGTCGTCGACACGAGGCGTGCCGGGCACGACGTCGTGGTCGCCGTCAGCGCCATGGGCGACACGACCGACGAGCTCCTCGACCTGGCGAACGAGGTGGCGCCGATCCCGGCCCCACGCGAACTCGACATGCTGCTCTCGAGCGGTGAGCGCATCTCGATGGCGCTGCTCGCGATGGCGATCCACTCGATGGGGTTCGAGGCGCGCTCCTTCACCGGCAGCCAGGCCGGCATGATCACCGACTCCCAGCACGGCGCCGCCCGCATCGTCGATGTGACGCCGGTGCGACTGCGCGAGGCGCTCGACGAGGGCGCGATCGTCATCGTCGCCGGCTTCCAGGGCTTCAACCGCGACACCCGCGACATCACGACCCTCGGCCGCGGCGGCTCCGACACCACCGCCGTCGCCCTCGCGGCCGCACTCGGCGCCGACGTCTGCGAGATCTACAGCGACGTCGACGGCATCTACACCGCCGACCCGCGCGTGATCCCGAAGGCGCAGAAGCTCGATCACGTCTCGACCGAGGAGATGCTCGAGCTCGCCGCCAACGGCGCCAAGGTGCTCTACATCCGCGCCGTCGAATACGCACGCCGTCACGGCGTTCTCATCCACGCCCGGTCGACGTTCTCGTCCGCCGAGGGCACGTACGTTCTGGGCGAGGGTATGAAGAACCCGCGCGAAGCCGAGGGAGCAGTCATGGAAGAACCGATCGTCGCCGGTGTGGCCACCGATTTCAGCCATGCCAAGATCACCGTCGCCGGCGTGCCCGACGTGCCGGGGAAAGCGGCCGAGATCTTCAAGATCGTGGCGCGGTCCGGCGCGAACGTCGACATGATCGTGCAGAACGTGTCGGCCACCGGGCGCACCGACATCTCGTTCACCGTCCCCAAGGCGGATGCCGCCGCGGCACTGAAGTCGCTCGCCGCCGAGCAGAACGAGGTCGGGTTCCAGAACCTCGTGCACGACGACCAGATCGGCAAGCTCTCGGTCGTCGGCGCGGGCATGCGCACCCACTCGGGCGTCTCGGCGACCCTCTTCGAAGCACTCTCGGCCGGCGGGATCAACATCGAGATGATCTCCACGTCCGAGATCCGCATCTCGGTGGTGCTCCGCGGTGACGACCTCGCCGAAGCGGCACGCACCGTGCACACCGCCTACGGGCTCGACGGCGACACCGACGTCACGGTCCACGCCGGCACCGGCCGCTGACTCACCGCCGCCCTCGCTCTCGCCAGGGCACGGTAGACTCGCCGCAACCCTGACACCGGCGCCAGGCGCGGCATCCGCAACCTGACGCTGCGCCCGACGCCTCGTACGCAGCATCCGCACGACGCCAAGGAACATCATGACCCGCATCTCCGATTCAGGACTCTCCGTCGCCATCGTCGGCGCCACCGGCCAGGTGGGCACCGTGATGCGCGAGATTCTCGCCGAGCGGTCGTTCCCGATCCGCGAGCTGCGTCTGTTCTCGTCGTCGCGCTCCGCGGGCACCGCGATCGAGTTCGGCGGCGCGACGGTGATCGTCGAAGACGTCGAGACGGCGGATGCCGCAGGCATCGACATCGCGCTCTTCTCGGCCGGCGCCACCGCCAGCCGTGCCTACGCTCCGCGCTTCGCCGAGGCCGGTGCCGTGGTCGTCGACAACTCGAGCGCCTGGCGCAACGACCCCGAGGTGCCCCTCGTGGTCAGCGAGGTCAACCCGCACGCCATCGACGAGCGCCCCAAAGGCATCATCGCGAACCCCAACTGCACCACGATGGCCGCGATGCCCGTGCTGAAGGCGCTCCACGCCGAAGCCGGCCTCGAGCGCCTGATCGTCTCGACGTACCAGGCCGTCTCCGGCTCGGGACTCGCCGGCGCCCAGGAGCTGCTCGGTCAGATCGAGGGCGTCCTCGCCCAGGGCGACACGCTCCGTCTCGTGCACGACGGCTCGGCGGTCGACTTCCCGCAGCCCGAGAAGTACGTCGCCCCGATCGCCTTCGATGTCATCCCCTTCGCCGGCAACCTGGTCGACGACGGCCAGAACGAGACCGACGAGGAGAAGAAGCTCCGCAACGAGAGCCGCAAGATCCTCGAGCTGCCCGACCTCCGCGTAGCAGGCACCTGCGTGCGCGTGCCCGTGTTCACCGGCCACTCGCTGTCGATCCACGCGGAGTTCGCGAAGGACATCACGCCGGAGCGCGCCACCGAGATCCTCTCGGCAGCGCCCGGAGTCGCCCTCGAAGAGGTGCCGACGCCGCTGCAGGCCGCCGGCAAGGACCCGAGCTTCGTCGGACGCATCCGCGCCGATCAGTCCGCGCCCGAGGGCAAGGGCCTCGTGCTGTTCATCAGCAACGACAACCTGCGCAAGGGTGCGGCGCTCAACGCGGTGCAGATCGCCGAGGTGCTCGCCGAGCGCCTGGCCGTCATCGCCTGACTGTCATAGCCTGACCGCATCGCCGTCATGCGGATCCGGTCTCACCAGGCCGTTCGCACGGTCGCCGACTGGCTCTGGGGCGGACGCAGTCGAACTAGACTGTTCTGGTGACTGATAACGTCGATGTCGTCCTGATCGGCGGTGGCATCATGAGCGCCACCCTGGGTACTCTGCTGCACGAGCTGCAGCCGGAGTGGAAGATCATGGCATTCGAGCGACTCTCGGATGTCGCTCAGGAGAGCTCGAACCCCTGGAACAATGCGGGCACCGGTCATGCCGCGCTGTGCGAGCTGAACTACATGCCGCAGCAGGGCGACGCGCCGCTCGATCCCGCCAAGGCCGTCTCGATCAACGAGCAGTTCCAGCAGAGCCGCCAGTTCTGGTCGTCGCTGGTCGAGAAGGGCGTGCTCGACGCGCCTTCGACCTTCATCAACGCGACCCCGCACATGACCTTCGTGCGTGGCGAGAAGGACGTGGCGTACCTCAAGGACCGCTACGAGGTGCTCAAGAAGCAGCCGCTGTTCTCGGGCATCGAGTACAGCGAGGATTCGCGCGTCATCAACAAGTGGGCGCCGCTCCTCATGCAGCAGCGCCGCAAGGGCGAGCCGTTCGCCGCCACACGGGTCCCGGCCGGCACCGACGTCGACTTCGGTGCGCTCACCCATCAGCTCTTCGACCACCTCACCGATTCGGGTGTCGTGCTGCGCACGAACCATGAGGTGCGCAGCCTCAAGAAGCAGAAGGACGGCGGGTGGCTGGTCAAGTACCGCACCACCATCGGCCGCACGCCGAACGAGGTCAAGGCGCGCTTCGTGTTCGTCGGCGCCGGCGGCTGGGCGCTCAAGCTGCTGCAGAACTCCGGCATCCCCGAGATCAAGGGTTACGGCGTCTTCCCGATCGGCGGACAGTTCCTCAAGACCACGAACCCGAAGGTGGTCGCGCAGCACAAGGCCAAGGTCTACTCGCAGGCATCGGTCGGCGCGCCGCCCATGTCGGTGCCGCACCTCGACACGCGTGTGGTCGGCGGCGAGGCCTCGCTGATGTTCGGCCCGTTCGCGACGTTCAGCCCGAAGTTCCTGAAGAACGGCTCGATGCTCGACATCGTCTCGCAGGTGCGGCCGCACAATCTGCTGCCGATGCTGCAGGTCGCGGTCAAGAACCCCGACCTGATCACATACCTCGTGGGCGAGCTGCTCAAGAACCACGCGAAGAAGGTCGACAGTCTGCGCACCTTCATGCCGACCGCGAAGGACGAGGACTGGACGCTCATCGACGCCGGTCAGCGCGCACAGGTGATGAAGAAGGACCCGAAGAAGGGCGGCATCCTGCAGTTCGGCACCGAGGTCGTCGCCTCGGCCGACGGCTCGATCGCCGGTCTGCTCGGCGCCTCGCCCGGTGCGTCGACGGCGGTTCCGATCATGCTCGACCTGCTGAAGAAGTGCTTCCCGGCGGAGTACCCGGGTTGGGAGCCCGAGCTGCGCGAACTGATCCCGACGTTCGGCGAGAAGCTGAACACGGATCCCGCCCTCGCGGAGGAGTCCACCGCGGCCACCGCCGCCACGCTCGGCATCAGCGCCTGAGTCGGCACCGTGGCGAAGCTCTACTTCCGCTACGGCGCGATGAATTCGGGGAAGTCGACTTCGCTGCTGCAGGCCGCGTACAACTATGAGGAGCGCGGTCAGCATGTGCTGCTCGCCAAGCCGGCGATCGACACGAAGGGCGCGTCCGAGATCGCCAGCCGGCTCGGCGTCACGCGCGAGGTCGACTTCCTGATCGGTCCTGGTGACGACGCGCGGAAGCTGTTCGCCGAGCATCGTGACCGCGTGCGGCGGTCGGTCGAGCAGGAGCTGATCCCCAGCGGGCCGGTCGATGTGGCCTGCCTCCTCATCGACGAAGCGCAGTTCCTCACCCCCGAGCAGGTCGACGACCTGTTCCGGATCGCGATCGAGGACGGCATCCCGGTCATGGCGTACGGCATCCGCAACGACTTCCTGACCCACGCGTTCCCCGGTTCTGCGCGACTGCTGGCGATCGCGCACTCCCTGGAGGAGCTCAAGACGATCTGCCGCTGCGGACGGAAGGCCGTGTTCAACGGCCGCGTCGTCGGCGGGCGCTTCGTGTTCGACGGCGACCAGGTCGCGATCGACGAGGGCGCCGACGGTTCCGCCGCTCCCGAGCTGACGACCTACGAGTCGCTGTGCGGCACCTGCTACCTCGAGGAGTCCGGCGGACGCCTGGGCTGACGTCGCCCCTTCTTCTCGCCGAGCGGCCCCCTTGCGTACGAGCGGTCCCTTTTCGTACGCCCAGAAGGGGACGGGTCGCGCAGAAGGGGCCGGTTCGACATCGACGATGCCCGCGTTTGCGTGGTCTGACCACACGCGCTACTGTGGTCGGACCACACGACGCGACCGCACGCACGCCATCGAGGAGGACGGATGCCGGAACAGCCGCCCGCCCGCGCATGGCGCCTCGTGCTCGAGCACATCGAACGTGATCTGCTCGACGGTCGTCTCGGCCCTGGTGACCGGCTCGCCTCGGAGCGAGATCTGGCGAGCGAGCTCGGTGTCGGGCGCTCGAGCGTTCGGGAGGCCTTTCGCGTCCTCGAGGTGATGGGCTTGATCCGCACGGCGACCGGCTCCGGTCCGCAGTCCGGCGCGATCGTGATCGCGACCCCGACCGGCGGGATGTCAGCGCTGCTGCGCCTGCAGGTCGCGGCGCAGGGCTTCCCGCTCGCCGACGTGGTGCAGACCCGTCTCGTCCTCGAAGACGCGGTCGTCGGGGCGATGGCCGGGGCCGACGAACGCGACACCGCGCGGGCGCACGAGCTGCTCACGGCGATGGATGCGGCCGACCTGGCGCCCGAGGAGTTCCTCGCCCTCGACGCGCAGCTGCACCTCTCTCTCGCGGAGGGGAGTGGCAACACCGTGATCGCGGCGATCATGGCCGGCCTCCGTTCGTCGATCGAGTCCTACGTGCAGGGCGGGGTGGCCGCGATCTCCGACTGGGAGACGATGGCTGCGCGCCTGCGGAGCGAGCATCACGCTCTCGTCGCCGCGATCGACGCCGGTGATGCCGATGCTGCCCGCTCCCTCGTCCGGTCCCACATCACCGGCTACTACACCCAGATCCTGAACCCCTGATCCTGACCCCCTGACCCGCACCGAGAGGCACACCATGGTCCAGCGCCAGCTTCCCAATCCCGTCGAGCTGCTCGAGCTGATGAAGTTCAAGAAGCCCGAGCTCGACGGCCGCAAGCGTCGCCTCGACTCCGCGCTCACGATCGATGATCTCCGCACGATCGCGAAGCGTCGCACCCCGAAGGCGGCCTTCGACTACACCGACGGCGCCGCCGAGGGCGAGCTCTCTCTCACGCGCGCGCGCCAGGCGTTCCAGGACGTCGAGTTCCACCCCGGCATCCTTCGTCCGGCGCCCACGGTCGACACGAGCGTCGAGATCCTCGGCGGACCGTCCGCGCTGCCGTTCGGCATCGCGCCCACCGGGTTCACGCGCCTCATGCAGACCGAGGGCGAGGTCGCTGGTGCCGGTGCCGCGGCGGCGGCAGGTATCCCGTTCACTCTTTCCACGCTCGGAACGACGTCGATCGAGGGCGTCAAGGCCGCCAACCCGCACGGCCGCAACTGGTTCCAGCTGTACGTGATGCGCGACCGTGAGATCTCGTACGAGCTCACGCGCCGTGCGGCGACCGCCGGCTTCGACACGCTGCAGTTCACCGTCGACACCCCGGTCGCCGGTGCGCGGCTGCGCGACAAGCGCAACGGCTTCAGTATCCCGCCGCAGCTCACCCTCGGCACGATCATCAACGCGATCCCGCGGCCGTGGTGGTGGTACGACTTCCTCACGACCCCGAAGCTCGAATTCGCCTCCCTGAGCACGACCGGCGGCACCGTCGGCGAGCTGCTGGACGCCGCCATGGACCCGACGATCAGCTACGACGATCTGGCCGTGATCCGCGACCTCTGGCCCGGGAAGATCGTCATCAAGGGCGTGCAGAACGTGGAGGATTCGGTACGGCTGCGCGACGAGGGCGTCGACGGCATCGTGCTCTCGAATCACGGCGGCCGTCAGCTCGATCGTGCGCCGATCCCGTTCCACCTGCTCCCCGAGGTGCGCAAGGCCGTCGGCGACGACTTCACGGTGATGATCGACACCGGCATCATGAACGGCGCCGATGTCGTGGCCGCTGTCGCCCTCGGCGCCGACTTCACGCTCATCGGCCGTGCGTATCTCTATGGACTGATGGCGGGCGGACGCCAGGGCGTCGACCGCACCATCGCGATCCTCCGCAGCGAGATCGAGCGCACGATGCGACTGCTCGGCGTCTCCTCGCTCGCCGAGCTCGAGCCCGGCCACGTCACGCAGCTCACCCGGCTCGTGCCGGTGTCGCGAGCGGTGACCGAGGCCGTCGTCCGCTGAGTCGGTTCTCCGGTCAGGACTGCGTGACGGCGGCGCGAGCGCGCGGCGGCCAGGGGATGAGCATCGAGGTGGTGCGCCGGTACCCGGCGTAGGCGGGGTACTTGCCCGCCGTGATCGACTCGGTGAAGATGGTGGACCCGATGAAGAGCACGGTGAGCAGGGCCGGTCCGATGATCGTCGGATTCAGGGCTCCGCCCAGGAAGCCCGCGCCTCCGGCCACGGCGGCGGTCGCCCCGATCGCGTAGAACGCCCACCATTGCGCCTGCTCGAAGAAGAAGTTCGGGTGGCGGCTGAACCGGAACAGGCCGCCCGTCGCGAAGCCCGGTGCGAGTGTGCCGCCGGCCTCCTTCTTGCGCTGGTGGAAGCGCCATTGCTGCTGGTCGGCGACCGTCTCGCCGACCAGGAAGCCCAGGAAGGCGACGACGAAGAGAGCGTCCCAGCCGGTGAGCGGGGCCGGATTCTGTGCGGCGACCGCGGCCGGGAGGGTGATGAGCACGAGCAGGGTCATCTGGTAGGCGATGATGAACAGCACGTTGAAGATCTGGAACTGCCAGGGCTTCATCCGCTCGCGGAGGATCGCCCAGCGGTAGTCCTCCATGCCGGTGTAGCCGCCCTTGCGCGCGAAGTTGAACGTGAGGCGCGCACCCCACAGGGTCGCGAGCACGCCCATGACCACGACCCGCACGGAACCGTCGCCGTTCGTGAAGGCGCCCGCGACGAAGATCCACACGTAGACGATCGGCACGATCGACCACGCGCGGTCGACCCAGGACGTGTCGCGGGTGATCAGCGAGAGCACCCAGCAGGCGAGGCTGGCGACCGCGGCCGTGATGATGACGATCAGCAGGGCATCCATGACGCCATGCTAGAGCCCGGGTGCGGGTCCGCGGCGATTCAGAGGGTCTGCAGGAGCGCGTCGAGCTTGTCGGCGGTGTCTTCCCAGCCCTCGACCGCGACCGAGGGCACGCCGATCGCGAGCACGGGGTAGTCGTTCCCGCCCTCATCGAGACGGTCGCCGTAGAAAAGCATGGCGGAGAGGGGGATGCCGGTGCGCTCGGCCAATTGCCGCATGCCGAAGGCCTTGTCGATCCCCGCCATCGTGATGTCGATCGAGGTCGAGCCACCCGAGCGCACCTCGAGCCCGGGGAGTCGCGCGGCGACCGCGTCGCGCAGTGCGCCGCGCTTCCCGCCCGTGGGATCCCAGGCGTGCTTCGCCTCGCGGGGGGCCTGCTGGCCCAGCGCCGAGAAGGTGATCTGCGAACCGCGGTCCTCGAGGATGTCGCCCCACGGCTCGGCTTCCCAGAGTCCGAGGCGCTCGGCCTCTTCGCGCAGCGCGGTCAGCGCGGCGGTCTTCTCCGCCTCGCTCAGATCGTGGGCGTAGATGGGCGAGAAATCGGTGCCGTCATGGCGCAGGTACCGCGTGCCGCAGGTGGGCAGCAGGTGGAGGCGCGCGAGATCCGCGGCATCCGCATCGCCGAGCCGGGCGATCACCTGCGTACGGAACTGCGCCTCGTTGCCGCCGGAGATGATGGCCACGTCGACCGAGCGCAGCAGGGCACGCAGCAGATCGGCGATGCGCTGATCGATCAGACCCTTCGACGGGGCGAGGGTGTCGTCGAGGTCGAACGCGACGAGGGCAGGAGACGTCATGATGCCTCCAGCCTAGGAGATCGCCGCGGTGCTCCGCGCACGGCGAAGACGAGCGTGCACAGCACGGCGAACACGACTCCTGCCGTGGCGCCGGACGAGTTGGCGATCACATCGGTCACCGTCGCGGCGCGATGGGGAAGGGCGATGCGCTGTGCAGCCTCGATCGAGAGCGACAGCAGCGGCCCGACCAGCAGCGACAGCATCCAGACCCGGCGGGGGAGCAGGACGAAGGCGAGGATGCCCACGGGGATGAACACCAGGATGTTCGCGAGAACCTCGAGCCGGGTGAAGTCGAGCGAGGCCCAGCCGAGGCGGTGGCTGATCGAGAGCACGAGATCCAGCAGATTCGGCATCGACTCCTCGACCCGCGACGGCGTGAGCGTCAGCAGGGCGAGACCCGCGAGGAACGGGATGCCGAGGGCCAGCGCCCACGCCCGGGTGCGACGGCGCGGCGGGGGGAGCAGAGAGCCCATGAGTCCCTTTCGCGCGCGGTCCCTGTACAGAGAAGGCCGCCCCTGAGGGCGGCCTTCCGGTGTCACTGGTCGGGGTGACAGGATTTGAACCTGCGACCTCTTCGTCCCGAACGAAGCGCGCTACCAAGCTGCGCCACACCCCGTTTTGCAACCCTCCGAGTCTACAGGGAAATGTCCCGCGCACCGAATCGAACCGGCGATCAGGCCCGGGCGGTCAGCGTGAGCAGCGTCGCCTCGGGGCGGCACGCGAATCGGACCGGCGCGTAGATCGAGTGACCGCAGCCGGCGCTGACGTTCAAGGGAACCGTGCGTCCATCGCGGGACCACGTGCTCAGGCCCTTCGCCTGCTTCAGCGGGATGTCGCAGTTCGCCACGAGCGCGCCGTAGCCGGGGAGGCACACCTGGCCGCCGTGCGTGTGGCCGCCGAAGATGGCGTCGGCGCCGAGGTCGATGAATCCGTTGAGCACGCGCTGGTACGGCGCGTGCGTGACGCCGATCCGTGTGGTTCCGGCATCCGGGCTGCCGAGGGCGTCGACAGCAGCGGGAAGAAGGTCGAGACGGTCCCAGTCGCGGTGCGCGTCGTTGACGCCGAAGAGGTCGACGGGGTTGCCGGCGAGGCTCATCCGGGTCGCCGCGTTGTCGAGGTCGGTCCAGCCGAGCTCGTCGGTGAAGTAGCGGTCCATGGCGTCGGTGTCGAGCGCCTCGGGCTCGTGCTGCTTCTTCGACGGTCCGAGGAAGTACCGCAGGGGATTGCGCGGCGAGGGACCGACGACGTCGTTCGAGCCGTGCACGAAGACGCCGGGGATGCCGGCGAAGGCGTCGAACGCCCGACGAATGCCTTCGAGCCCGTCACGATGGCCGAGGTTGTCGCCCGTGTTCACGATCAGGTCGGGCTTCAGCTGCGCGAGCGACGCCAGCCAGTCCTGCTTGCGGTGCTGCCACGGCGCCATATGCGCATCCGAGATGTGCAGCACGCGGATCGGTGCCGAACCCGGAGCGAGAGCGGATGCCGTGGCTTCCCGCACCGTGAACAGATAGCGCTCGATCCCGATGCCCCACACCGCAGCCGCGACACCCGCGGCCCCCACCGCGCCGAGCGCGATGAGGGCCGGGTGTGCAGATCGGCGTTCGCCTACTGGCATGTGAACGAGACCGGGGTGCTCTTGCTCGACGCGGTCCCGGGCGCGGGATTCGAGCTGGTGACGACCGCAGATCCCGGATTGCAGGACACGTCGGCGGAGATCGTCGTGAACCCTGCGGCACCGAGCGCGGCCACGGCTTGGGCCCGTGACATTCCTGCCAAGTTCGCGGGAACCGTCGTCCCCTGCCCGTTGCTGGTCGCCACCGTGATGGTCGCGCCGGCCGGAGCCTGTCCGGCGGGGTCCTGAGCCGCGACGAGCCCGGCTGCCAGGTTGCTGTCGACCTCTCCGCCCTGGGAGAAGATGAACCCTGCGCCCTCGATCGCCGCCTTCGCGGCATCGATCGTCATTCCGACCACGCTGGGGACGTCCGTCAGCACGACCTTGGTGAGGTTCTTGTCGGGTTGCGGGAAGGCATCTCCTCCATAGGCGGCGTTCGCGGCGCGCTGCGTGATCTCCGCCAGCGGGTAGCGCATCGTGTTCAGCTCGCGCCCGTTGTAACGCTGACGGTAGATGTTCTCCTGGCCCTGCGAGCGGCCGACCCAGACCGCGGTCGCGACCTTGGTGCTGGACTCGATCATCATCGTCCCGTACGTGTTGTGCGTACCGGTCTTGCCGATCAGCGGGGTGCCGTCGTTCGGATTGGCGTCGCGACCGGTGCCACCCGGAGCCATGACGCCCTGCAGCGCGTAGGCGGCCGTCGCTGCGACCTCGGGGCTGATGACGCCGGCCGTGCACGAGGACTTCGGGAGTTCGCGTTCCTTGCCGTCGGCGCCGATGACGAGGTCGATCGCGCGGGGCGTGCAGTACGTGCCGCCGCTGGCGACGGTCGCGTAGGCGTTCGCCATCGCGAGCGGGGAGATGTTCTTCGACCCGAGCACGTTGAAGGGCACGTTGTCCTCATAGGTCTTCTCACCGGTGGCGAGCGTGACACCCATGCGGTCGGCGACCTTGTTGATGTCGCACAGGTCGAGCTTCGACGCCATCGCGAAGAATCCGCTGTTCAACGACTGGGCCGTGAAGTTCATCACGGTCCCCGTGTAGCCGTTCTGGCTGTTGAAGTTGCCGATCTCCTTGGTGTTGGCGGTCATGGTTCCGCCGCCGCAGGCCGCCGCCGTGAACTTCATGTTCGTCGACAGGGCGCCGTTGACTCTCTCGTTCACAGAGTGGCCCTTCTCGAGCCAGTCGATCAGAGTGAAGAGCTTGTAGGTCGATCCGACCGGGAAGCCGACGGAGTCGCCATGCTTCTTGTCGCCGGCGAACACGAGAGAGGTGTAATCCGGGGAGTCGGTGACCGTCTCGCTGAACAGGGTGTTCTGCGTCATCGAGAGGATGCGGCCGGTGCCGACCTCGATCGAGGTGCCGGCCGCGCCGAAGTAGGAGCCGTAGCTCGTCGGCGCGATGTCGGCCATCGCCTGCGCGGCCGGGTCCTGGATGCGGAAGTCCAGCGACGTGTAGATCTTCAGTCCGCCGCGACGGAGCAGATCACGGCGGTCCTGGAGCGTTGCACCGAACGACTCATCGTTCTCGATGATCGACTTCACGTATTGGCAGAAGTAGGCGTTGCGTCCGGCCGCCGCGCAGCCCTGCGTCGGCGGGTTGATCAGGGGCTCGATGACGGAGGCCTTCGCCTCGTCGTACTGCGCCTGCGTGATCTTGCCGTCGGCGAGCATGCGGCCGAGCACGTAATTGCGTCGGTCTGCCGTCTCCGCGTAGCCGTCGGCCGCGGTGTTGGTCGCCACGCCCTCCGCGTTGGTGCCGGTGCCCGCTTCCGGCTTGTCGATGCGGAAGGTGTTCGGGTTCTGCACGATGCCGGCGAGCGTCGCCGCCTGCGCCACCGTCAGGTTGGCTGCCGTGGTCGAGAAGTAGTAGTTGGCTGCGGACTCGATGCCGTAGACCGTGCCACCGAAGTTGGCGATGTTCAGGTACCCCAGGAGGATGTCGTTCTTCGAGAAGTCCTTCTCGATTTGGATCGCGTAGCGCATCTCCTGCAGTTTGCGCTCGATGCCCTTGCTGCCCACGGCGTTCGTCGCGTCGAGCCAGCACTGCTGCAGCTCTTCGGAGTACGTCTCCGAGGTCGTGTCGACATCCTGCTCGCACTGCTGGATCAGCACGTTCTTGACGAACTGCTGGCTGATCGTCGACGCTCCGCGGCTGGAGGTGCCGCGCACGTTGTCGACCAGCGCCTTCACCGTGGCGCCGACATTGACGCCGCCGTGGCTGTAGAAGTTCTTGTCTTCACTCGAGAGGATCGCGTCGTAGAGGACGGGCGAGACCTGGTCGTACTTCACGGGGACGCGGTTCTGCTCGTAGAACGAGGCGAGTTCGACCGCGGTGCCATCGGGTGCGGTGGCGTAGATGGTCGACTGCTCCATAGGGGTGCCGGGGTTGAGGTTCTCCGGCAGGTTGTCGAACAGGGTCAGTGCCTGCGTGCCGGCGACGCCGGTCATCGCGAGGACCGGGGTGACGCTCGCGGTGACCAGGAGACCGGCGACGGCGCTCAGACCGACGAGCCCGACGAGACCGCCGAGCACGCCTCTCACCGTGCGATTCTTCTTTTGGGGCATACGCTTGATCGTAGGGGAGTTCCCTGAATACCGCCTTTGACGAGCCTGTACCTCATCCGACCCGGGTCCTGAACCCCTCGACGGGGTGGAGGGCCCGAATCGACAGGAGTGCCATGACCACGTGGGAGTACCTCACCACCCCGCTGCTGATCCACAACACGGCCGCGATCCTCAACAACTGGGGCAAGCAGGGCTGGGAACTCGTCCAGGTCGTGCAGGGCCCCGAGGGCGGGCTCGTCGCGTATCTGAAGCGCCCCGTGACGTCCGACTCCTCCGCCAACGCCGGCCTCGCCGCCGCCGCCGAGGCCTCGCGCCAGTTCGAGGGAGGGGCGGCATGAGTGTCTCCGCACGCCTGGCCGAGCTCGGCATCGAGCTGCCCGCCGTCGCCGCACCGGTCGCCGCGTACGTCCCCGCCGTCGTCCACGCCGGACTGGTCTACACCTCCGGTCAGCTGCCCTTCACGGCCGGTGCCCTCCCGGCGACCGGCAAGCTCGGGGCCGAAGTCTCGGCGGAAGACGCCAAGGGGTATGCCCGCACGTGCGCGCTGAACGCGCTCGCCGCCGCAGCGGATGCCGCGGGCGGAGTCGACCGCATCGCCGGCGTGCTGCGGGTCGGCGGTTTCGTCGCGTCCGTCCCCGAGTTCTCCGGACAGCCGGGGGTCATCAACGGCGCCAGCGAGGTGCTCGGCGAGATCTTCGGCGACGCCGGACGGCACGCGCGCGCGGCCGTCGGCGTTCCGGTGCTCCCGCTCGACAGCCCGGTCGAGGTCGAGGTCACCTTCATCCTCGCCTGACGCCGAGCGCAGTCATCTAGACGCAGAACGCCCCCTCCCGGATCCGGGAGGGGGCGTTCTCGCTGAGGTCTACTTGACCTGTGCCGAGATGATGCTCATGACGGCCGTGTCGGCCAGCGTCGTCGTGTCGCCGACCTCGCGGCCCTCCGCGACGTCGCGCAGCAGACGGCGCATGATCTTGCCGGAGCGCGTCTTGGGCAGCTCGCCGACGATGTACACGTCGCGCGGCCGGGCGATCGCGCCGATCTGCTCACCCACCCACAGCCGCAGCTGCTGGGCGAGGCCGGCCGGATCGTGGCCGGCGAGGTAGCTCTCCTTGATGATCACGAAGGCGACCACTGCCTGCCCGGTCGTCTCGTCGGAGGCGCCGACGACGGCCGCCTCGGCGGTGGCCTCGTGCGCCACCAGCGACGACTCGATCTCGGCCGTCGACAGACGGTGGCCGGAGACGTTCATGACGTCGTCGACGCGGCCGAGCAGCCAGAGGTCGCCGTCCGCGTCGAGGCGCGCGCCGTCGCCGGCGAAGTAGTAGCCCTGCTTCTCGAACTTCTCCCAGTAGGTCTCGCGGAAGCGCTCCGGGTCGCCCCAGATGCCGCGCAGCATGCTCGGCCACGGCTCGGTGACGACGAGCAGTCCGCCGCTGCCGTTGCCGACCTCGACGCCCTTCTCGTCGACGACGTCGATCGAGATGCCCGGGAGCGGCACCTGCGCGGAGCCGGGCTTGGTCTCGGTGACCCCGGGGAGGGCCGACACCATGATCGCGCCGGTCTCGGTCTGCCACCAGGTGTCGACGATCGGCGCCTTGCTCGCCCCGATCACCTCGCGGTACCACATCCACGCCTCGGGGTTGATCGGCTCTCCGACGGAGCCGAGGAGCCGCAGCGAGGAGAGGTCGAACTTCGCCGGGATGCTGCGACCGATCTTCATGAACGATCGGATGGCCGTCGGGGCCGTGTAGAAGATCGAGACCTTGTACTTCTCGATGATCTCCCACCAGCGGCCGGGGTGCGGAGCATCCGGCGTGCCCTCGTAGAGCACCTGGGTGGCGCCGTTGGCGAGAGGGCCGTAGGCGACGTACGAGTGTCCCGTGACCCAGCCGATGTCGGCCGTGCACCAGTAGACATCGGATTCCGGGTGCAGATCGAAGACGTACTTGTGCGAATACGCTGCCTGGGTGAGGTAGCCGCCCGAGGTGTGCAGGATGCCCTTCGGCTTCCCCGTGGTGCCGGAGGTGTACAGGATGTAGAGCGGGTTCTCGGCCGGGAAGGCCTCGGCCGAGTGCTCGGCGGATGCCGCGGGCACGGCGTCGTGCCACCAGACGTCACGACCCTCCACCCAGTCGACGTCGTTGCCGCCGCGCTTGACGACGAGCACGTGCTCGACGGTCTGCTGCTCGCCCTCGCCGCGGTCGCCGAGCGCCTGATCGACGGCGGGCTTCAGAGCCGAGACCTTGCCCTTGCGGTAACCGCCGTCGGCCGTGATGACGACCTTGGCGCCGGCGTCGTCGATGCGGGCACGGAGGCTGTCGGCGCTGAATCCGCCGAAGACCACCGAGTGGATCGCGCCGAGGCGCGCCACCGCGAGCATGGAGGCGATCGCCTCGGGGATCATCGGCAGGTAGATCGCGACGCGGTCACCCTGCCCGACGCCGAAGCCCGCGAGCACGTTGGCGGTGCGCTTGACCTCCTCGGTCAGCTCCGCATACGTGATGCTCCGGGAGTCGCCCGGCTCACCCTCCCAGTGCAGGGCGACGCGGTCGCCGTTCCCTGCCTCGACATGGCGGTCGAGGCAGTTGTAGGCGACGTTGAGCTCGCCGTCGTCGAACCACTTCGCGAAGGGCGGGTTCGACCAGTCGAGAACGCGGGTGAAGGGGGTATGCCAGTGCAGGAGCTCGCGGGACTGGTCTGCCCAGAACGCCTCGCGGTCGGCGGCGGCGCGCTCGTAGAGTTCGGGCGTCGACACGGAATGGGCGACGAACTCCTCCGACGGCGGGAACTTCCGAGTCTCATCGAGAAGGTGGTCGATCTGGCTGCTCATCGGCAGACGCTCCTTTGCGGCATCACGGGTCATGCGGGCACGGTCGTGACTCTGCCACCACCGCGTCAGGGCGAATCTATCCTCGCCGTCCGACGTCGCATACTGCCGAAAGTCGGTAGTGGAGCGGGTTTTGTCAGGAAGGTCGCCTTGCGTACACTCGACGTCAGCCGAATTCTCATTCGTGCCTTGGTGCGCCCGATTCCCCCGATCGCGGCCCGCCGTGGGCGGCATCTCATTCCCCCCGTGAGATGCCGCCCATCTCATTTGGGAGCGCTCTCCGACCTTCGCCCGCGACGGTTCTGCACGGATGCCGGATATCAGGGCTTCTGCACATCGGGCGGCGCTCGGCTCGAGGACTTGATCGGCCGGTCGGCGGCGCGGCATAGCGTCTCGACATGGCCGATTCCTTCGTCATCCGACCCCGTGGAGCAACGCGCACCGGATCCTCCTCCGCCGACACTACCGTCGAGCCGCTCCGCCTGGATCCGGCTTTCGGTCCTCTCGCCGAGCACTGCCTCGACGAGGCGGTCACCGACGTCTTCCTCAACGGCGGGGACGGCCTGTTCGTCGACCGGGGGAGCGGCACGGAGCCGGTGCCCGACTGGCGGGCATCGGAACGCGAAGTGCGCGACCTCGCGGTCGCTCTGGTCGGCCTCGGAGGCCGACATCTCGATGACCAGTCGCCGTGCGTCGACGTGCGGCTCGATTCCGGCATCCGCGTGCACGCCGTACTGGCGCCGGTTTCGACGACCGGCACAGCCCTGTCCATCCGCATCCCTCGGGTGCGCGCCGCCGATCTCGATGCGCTCGCAGCGCTCGGATCCTTCGACGCCCGCCAGCAGAGCTGGCTCGCCGGGCTGGTCGCCGAGCGCGCCAACATCCTCATCACCGGGGGAACCGGCACGGGCAAGACGACACTGCTCTCGGCGCTGCTGTCCGAGGTGCCCTCTGCCGAGCGCATCGTCACGATCGAAGACGTCGCCGAGCTCCGACCGCGCCACCCGCACCACGTCGCGCTCGAGGCGCGGCAGGCCAACCTCGAGGGGGCAGGCGGGATCAGCCTCTCCCGGCTGGTCCGGGAATCGCTCCGGATGCGGCCCGACCGCCTCGTCGTCGGCGAGTGCCGCGGCGAGGAGGTCCGAGAGCTGCTCACCGCGCTCAACACCGGTCACGACGGTGGTGCCGGCACGCTGCACGCGAGCGGTCTCCGCGACGTGCCCGCGCGACTCGAAGCCCTCGGTGCTCTCGCCGGGATGGACGCCACCGCGCTCGCACGGCAGGCGGTGAGCGCTTTCACGACGGTGCTGCACCTCGAACGCTCTCCCGACGGCGCGAGGCGCATCAGCCAGGCCGGGCGATTCGTCCTCCGCGCCGATCGTCTCGACATCGAGGAGGTGCGGCCGTGGTGATCCGACTGCGGCGACCGGCGACGGCGGAAACCGACGGAGGAGCGGATGCTGCCACCTCGGTGCAGACCCTCGCCGTGCTGCTGCAGGCCGGAGCGGTGCCGCTGGTCGCGTGGCGGCACCTCGCCGAGACGGGGGATCCGCACGCCGCGGCGATCGTGGAGCGCGTCGGATCAGGGAAGCCGCTGCTCACGGCGATCGAAGCCGAGGGAGGAGCCTGGGTCGACCTCGCCGCCGCGTGGGAGGTCGCGACGACCGTGGGCGCCCCTCTCGCCGAGGTGCTGCGCATGATCGCCGAGACGCTGCGCGACGCGGCGTCCGCGGCCGACGACGTGCGCATCGCGCTCGCGGAACCGGCGGGAACGGCGCGTCTGCTGCTCTGGATGCCCTTCGCCGGACTGCTGCTCGGTTTCGCGCTCGGCTTCGACACGCTCGGCGTGATCGTCGGCAATCCGCTCGGAGGGGCGTGCGTCGTGGCAGGGCTGCTCCTCGTCGTGGCCGCCCGCCAATGGACCCGGGGTCTTCTGAGACGGGCGCGCCCCGCGCCGGGCACGCCGGGGATGCGGGCCGAGCTCGTCGCGGTCGCACTCTCCGGAGGCGCCTCCATCGACCGTGCGCTGCGGCTCGTCGCCGAGAGCTCGGCATCCGGAGACGGAGAGGACGAACGCGTCCGCACCGTGTTGGACCTCTCCCGCGCGGCGGGAGTGCCCGCCGGAGAGCTGCTCCGTGCCGCGGCCGCCCAGGACCGACATTCCGTCCGGGTGCAGGGCCGCCTCCGTGCCGCGAAGCTCTCCACCCGTCTGCTCATCCCGCTCGGCGTCTGCACGCTGCCGGCGTTCCTCCTGCTCGGGGTCGCGCCTCTGCTGCTCAGCGTGCTCGCGTCGACTCCGCTGCCCCTATGAACCCCGCTGCCCCGAGGGACCACGTTGCCCCTTCGATCCACAGAGAAGAAGCACCACAGAGAAAGAGGAACACCATGAACACGATCAACGCGATCCCCACGCTGAACCGACGCCGCGCGGCGGCGCTGTTCGGCGATGACACGGGAGCGGCGACAGCCGAGTACGCGATCACGACCATGGCGGCCGTCGCCTTCGCGGGGCTGCTGGTCGTCATCATGCGATCCGACGAGGTGCGGGGCATCCTGACCGACCTCGTGCGTCGGGCGCTGTCGGTGTCATGAGGCATTCGACACGCGGCAGGCCGCGCTTCGGCGACGAGCGCGGCGCGGTCGCCGCCGAACTGGCCCTCGCCCTCCCGGCCGTGGTGCTCGCGCTGCTCCTGGGCGCGGGAGCGCTGGGGGCGGCCTCCCGACAGGTGGCCCTGCAGGACGCGACGGCAGACGCCGCGCGACTCCTCGGTCGGGGTGAAGGTGCGGGTGCCGCCGCGGGTGTGGTCGGGCGCGCCGTTCCGGGCGCCTCGGTGTCGTCCTCCGGTTCGGATGACCTCGTCTGCGTCACGGCATCCGTCGACGTCTCGCTCGGCGTTTTGGTGCGCATCCCGCTGCGGGCGTCCAGCTGCGCGCTCGGCGGAGGCCTCTGATGGCGGGGTCCGCGCTCGCCGCCGGTCTCCTGACGGTCGCGGCGGCGCTGTCTCTCGGGCTCGCC
>NZ_SSDJ01000086.1 GCF_004794465.1 Microbacterium sp. K24
GGGCGATCGCGACGCGCTGCCGCTGGCCGCCGGAGAGCTCGTGCGGTCGGCGCTCGGCGAAGCTCTCCCCCGGTGTGAGGCGCACCCGCTCCAGCAGCTCGACGGCGCGCGCACGCACCTCGGCGCTGCTGAGCTTCGGGTGATGCAGCCGGATCGGGCGCTCGAGGTGATGCACGATCGTGTGGAAAGGATTCAGCGAGGCGAACGGATCCTGGAACACCATCTGCACATCCGACCGGTAGCGCTCCAGTGCCCGGCCGCGCGTGCCGGACGGGGCGCCGTCGAGCAGGATCTCGCCGCTCGTGGGCGTCTCCAGCTTCATCAGCATCCGGGCGATCGTGGACTTGCCCGATCCCGACTCCCCGACCAGTGCGACCGTCCGCCCCGGCTCGAGCGTGAAGGACACGTCCTTCACCGCATGCAAGGTCGTCGTCTTGAACCCGGAACGCAGGTGGAAGTCCTTGGTCAGGTTCCGCGCTTCCAGCGTGCCCGTGCCGCGCGCGGCATCCGTCTGAACGCTCATCGCGTGCCCTCCTGGCTGACGCCTGTGCGGACGAAGTCGCCCCGATCGCCCTTCAGCGACGGGAAGCTCGACAGCAGCTTCCTCGTGTACTCGTGCTGCGGGGTGCGGTAGATCTCCTCCGCCGTGCCCTGTTCGACGATCTGCCCCTGCAGCATCACCGCGATCCGGTCGCTGATCTCGATCAGCATCGGCAGGTCGTGCGTGATGAAGATGACGGCGAACCCGAGCCGCTCGCGCAGTCGCATGATCTCTCGGATGATTCCCCGCTGCACGACCACGTCGAGTGCGGTCGTCGGCTCGTCCATGATCATGACCTGCGGGTCGAGCGCCAGGGCCATCGCGATCATCATGCGCTGACGCATGCCGCCGGACAACTCGTGCGGGAAGCTCGTCAGTCGGGAGGGATCCACCCCGACGAGGGTCAGCAGCTCCTCGGCGCGCGCGGTCTTGTCCTTGCGCGACATGCCGGGGCGGTGCGTGTCGAAGATGTCGAAAATCTGCGCCTTGACGTCGATCACCGGGTTGAGCGAGTTCATCGCCCCCTGGAAGACCATCGAGATCTTGTCCCATCGGAACGCCCGCAGACCGTCACCGTCGAGACCCACGATGTCGATGTCGTGGCCGTCGCGGTCGTGGAAGACGATCTCGCCGCTGGTCATCAGCGCCGGCGCCTTGAGCAGGCGGTTCATGCCGTAGGCGAGGGTCGTCTTGCCGCAGCCCGACTCACCTGCCAGGCCCAGGATCTCGCCCCGGTGCAGCGTCAGCGAGACGTTGCGCACCGCCTTCACCGGCGGATCGACCTCGTACTCGATCGACACGTTCGTCGCGGTCAGCACTGCCTCGGTCACGCGGTGACCCCCTTGATCTTCGCGGCCTTGCGCACGCGGCGGGCGGCATCCGGCGCGTTGCGGAGCTTCGGGTTGATGACCTCGTCGATCGCGAAGTTGATGAGGGCGAGGCCCGCGCCGAGGATGGCGATCATCAGCCCTGGCGGCACGAACCACCACCACGCTCCGCGGCCGAGCGCCTGACCCGACTGGGCGTCGTTGAGGATCGACCCCCACGTGATCGAGGAGTTCGGTCCGAGACCGAGGTACGACAGGCCGGCCTCGCCGAGGATCGCGAAGATGATGGCGAAGAGGAACTGCGCCGTCAGCAACGGCAGGAGGTTCGGCATGATCTCGACGAGGATCACGCGGAACGACCGCTCGCCGGCGACCTTCGACGCGTACACGTAGTCGCGGGTGCGCAGCGAGCGCGTCTGGAGGCGCAGCACGTAGGCCGCTCCCGCCCAGGAGGTGATGCCGAGCACGAAGGCGACGAGCTGCCAGCTGCGCTGCGGCACGAACGAGGCGATCACCATGACGAGCGGGAGTCCGGGGATCACGATCATGACGTTGGTGAGGAGCGCGAGCGCATCCTCACGCCAGCCGCCGAGGTAGCCCGCGAGGACGCCGAAGATGAGCGACAGCACGATCGCGATGCCGCCCGCGACCACGCCGATGAGCAGGGAGCCCTGGGCGCCGATCGCGAGCTGGGCGAACATGTCGTTGCCGAGCTTGGTGGTGCCGAGCCAGTGCTCGGCCGAGGGCGCCTGCAGCGCGGGGTTCGCGGTGCTGCGCGGATCCTGCGAGAAGATCGGCGCGAGGATCGCGAACAGCACGATCGCCAGCACGAGGATCGAGCCGACGACGAACTTCGGCGAGGTGCTGGGGAGCACGCGACGTTTGCGGCCCTGCTGCGTGGCCAGCGAGACCGTGCTGGCCGGCGCTGTCATCGGCGCCTCCTCGACGGTGAGGAGCCCGGCGGTGTTCTGCGGATCAGACATTCTGGCGAGCCCTCGGGTCGATGAAGCCATAGACGAGGTCCATGAAGAAGTTGGCGGCGAGCACCGTGATCGTGATGACGAGGAAGAGCCCCTGCATCAGCGAGTAGTCGTTGTTGGTCACGGCCTGGAACATCAGCTTGCCGATGCCGGGGTAGGTGAACACCTGCTCCATCACGATGGAGCCCGCCACGACGAAGCCCAGGGTGATCGAGAAGCCGGCGATCGACGGGATCGCGGCGTTCCGGGCCGCGTACGTGGTCATGATGCGCCGCGGGCGGAGCCCCTTGGCCTCGGCGGTGAGGACGTAGTCCTCCGCGAGGGTGGCGACCATCATGTTGCGCATGCCGAACATCCAGCCGCCGACCGAGCTGATCACGATCGTGAGCGCAGGGAGGATCGAGTGGGCGAAGGCATCGGAGAGGAACGCCCAGGTCGGTTCGGGGCCGTTCGGGAAGTCGAAGACGTCGTACCCGCCGAAGAGCGGGAACCAGCCCAGCCCGACCGCGAACACCGCGACGAGGATCAGGGCCATCCAGAAATAGGGGATCGACTGGAGCACGGTCGTCGCGGGGATCAGATGATCGACCCAGGTTCCGCGCTTCCACCCCGCCCAGGCTCCGAGCACGATGCCGAGCAGGAACGAGATGATCGTCGTGGTGCCCACGAGGACGAGCGTCCACGGGATCGCGCCGGCGATCAGCTCCGTCACCGGAGTGGGGAACTTCGTCACCGAGACCCCGAGGTCCCCCTGGAACATGCGGCCCCAGTAGGCGAGGTACTGCTCCCACAGGGAGGAGTCGTCGCCGCCGAGCAGCAGCTTGATGTTCCGGATGGTGGTCTCGGAGATCTCGCCGCCGGCCCGCTGCATCTTGGCGATCATGATGTCGGCGGGGTTCCCCGGCATGAGACGGGGAAGCAGGAAGTTGATGGAGATCGCGGCCCAGAGCGTGAACGCGTAGAACCCGATTCTTCGTGCATAGAACTTCATGTCACTTCTTCCTGACCTCCTGCTTCCCCGTCCCTTCTGCTTATCCGACCGGCTTCAGCTGCGTCAGGACGTAGCCTGCCGCGATCGCACCCCAGGACGGCGGGAAGGCGTACAGGTCCTCCTCCGTCGGCCAGCCCGTGTAGTCCTTCGTGTTGTAGAAGGTCTGGGTGGCGTTGATCACGAGCGGGATGTAGGGCAGGTCACGGACGATCTCGGTCTGGATCGTGCCGTACAGCTCCTTCTTGGTCGCCTCGTCGTCGGTGCTGATCGCGGCCTGGATCGCGGTGTCGACCACCGGGTTGTCGTACCGGCTGAAGTTCCAGCGTCCTGCCGGGACCTCGGTGCCGACGGCGCTCGTCGACTGGACGGCCGTTCCGCCGAACCAGTCGCGGTAGATCTGGAACGGGTCGGCGACCGAGGTGCCGATCATGCCGCCGACGATGAGCTGGAACTCGCCGCCCTGACGCGAGTCCGAGAACTCCTGCCACTGGACCGTCGACGGAGTGATCTTGATGCCGGCGGCAGCAGCCTGTTCGGCGATCAGCTTCGCGGCGTCGTTGTAGTCCGTCCAACCGTCGACCGAGGTCAGCGTGAGCTCGAGCGGCACACCGTCCTTCGCGTAGAAGTCGCCGTCCTTGACGTAGCCGGCGGCCTCGAGGATCTCCCCCGCCTCGGCGGCGTTCGCCTCCTGCGGGCTGACCTCGTTCGCGGAGTCCGCGACCCACTTCTCGTCGCGCGGGAGGAGGGCGTAGGTCGGCGAGATGTCGCCGGTGAGGCCGACGAACGCCTTGTCCTTGATGGTGGCGCGGTCGATCGCCGCGTTGAGCGCCTGACGCACGGCGACGTCGGTCTGCGGACCGGTGCAGCCGAGCTCGGCGTTGGAGCAGGTGTAGAGGACCGTCGGGTCCTGCGGGGTGTTGACCCAGTCGATCGCGCCGTTGGCGGTCACGTCATCCGGGTTCGGGATGAACATGCCCGTCCAGTCGAGCTCTCCGGCCGCGAGCAGGTCCTGCGCGGTCTGGTTGTTGTCGACGGCGATGTACTGGACCTTCTTGACTCCGAGCTTGTCGGCGTCGCGGAAGTTCTCGTTCGCGACGAGGGTGTAGGACTCGCTGGTGGTCTTGTCGACGACGTAGGCGCCGGAGCCGACCGGCTCCTCGTTCGCGAAGTTCGCAAAGTCGGTGACATCCGCCCAGATGTGCTCGGGCAGGATGTAGGTCGATCCGAGGCGCTGGAACTCGGTGGTGTACTGCGCGGCCGAGTAGGTCAGCACGACGGTGGTGTCGTCGGTGGCCTCGGCGGACACGAGTCCGTTGCCCTCGGGGTTGTTCGCCTCGTAGTTGAAGGAGAATGCGACGTCCTTCGCGGTGAGCGGCTCTCCATCGCTCCACTTGAGGTCGGGCTTGATGGTGATCGTGATCACCGTGCCGTCCTCGTTGTACTCGTACGAGTCGCCGATGAGCCCCACCGGCTCGGAGTCCGACGTCTTGTTGAAGAAGAACAGCGGCTCATAGATGGGTCCGAGCGCGCCGTGGAGCACGGTCGGTGCGAACGGGTTGTAGTTCGCGGTGATCGGCGTCTGGCTGCCGGCCCACACACGGAGGGCCCGGTCGCCGTCGGCGTTGCCGTCGTCGCCGCTGCCGCCGGTGCCGCAGGCGGTGAGGCCCAGGGCGAGGACGGATGCCCCTGCGACGGCGGTGAGCGCGATCTTGCGCTTTCCGTTACGGATCATTCTTCTGTTTCCTCTCGGTGCTGCACTGCAGGAGGGATCCTCCGGATGGAGGGGTTTGTTAGGACAGTAACCTAACAAACCCCTCCACGGCGGACAAGCCTTCTTCCGAGCGGAAGATAACGTTTCGGACTCGACGAGAAAAACCGTCATCTGCGCGCACTAAGAGTCGCGAGGACACTAAGATCGATGACGGAGGTTAAGGTAGTCATGACTCAAACTCGCGGCATCCGGGTCGCCGTCTCGACGGTGATCCTCACGCTGCGTCGCGCGGAGAACGGCGACGCGGTGCTCGCGCTGCCGCTCGTGCTGCGCACCCGTGAGCCGTTCGCCGATCAGTGGGCGCTGCCCGGCGGCTGGCTCACCGCCACCGAGTCCCCCGTCGACGCCGCGGCACGCACGCTCGCCGAGACCACCGGACTCGCACCGAGTTATCTCGAGCAGCTCTACGCCTTCGGCGCCGTCGACCGCTCCCCCACACGCGTCGTCTCGATCGTCTACTGGGCCCTGCTCCGGCAGGACGACGTCGTCGCGCAGAGCGCCGCGCACCTGGCATCCGGTCGAGCCCCCGAGAACGTGCAGTGGTTCGACATCGCAGCCCTCCCGTCTCTCGCCTTCGACCACGCCAAGATCGTCGAGTACGCCCTCTGGCGGCTGCGCAACAAGGTCGGCTACAGCCGCGTCGCGCACGGGTTCCTCCCCGCCGAGTTCACCCTCGCCGATCTGCGCGAGGCGTATGAGGCGATCCTCGACAAGCAGCTGGATCCCGCCAACTTCCGCCGCCAGGTCGAGGCGGCGGGCAATCTGCTCCCCACCGACCGCTTCCGCACCGGAAGCCACCGACCTGCACGTCTGTACCGCTACAACACCGATGTCGAGCTGGCCGACCGCGGCCCGCTCGGTTCCGAAGAAACGAGCACCCGATGAGCATCACCTTCGTCCCCACGCCCGCGGTTCCGGCGCTGGATCCCTCCGTGGACCACGCGATCCAGGCGATCGTCGGCGGCGCGTCGACCGACGCCACCTGTGCGACCGACCTCGCCGCCGGCCCCTGGGACTTCGACTCCCGCCCCGGCTACGGTCCGGGCTCCTCGATGGGAGATGTCATCCCGACCGGAGCCCCACGCCAGGGCGAGCTCCCCTCCGCGTACCGCGAGGCGGATGAAGACGAGCTCCACGCGCGCATCGCCGCCGCGAAGGCGACTCTCGGCGACCGTGTCGTGATCCTCGGCCACTTCTACCAGCGCGAGGAGGTCGTGCGGCACGCGGACTACGTCGGCGACTCCTTCCAGCTCGCGACAGCCGCCAAGGGCAGGACGGATGCCGAGGCCATCGTGTTCTGCGGCGTCCACTTCATGGCCGAGACCGCCGATCTGCTCTCGCAGCCCGAGCAGGCCGTGATCCTGCCGAACCTGGCGGCAGGATGCTCCATGGCCGACATGGCCGACATCGACCAGGTCGAGGAGTGCTGGGAGCAGCTCGCCGACGTGCTCGGCGACCTCGACACCCCGGACGCCGACGGCCGGGTGCCCGTCATCCCGGTCACGTACATGAACTCCTCCGCCGCGATCAAGGGCTTCGTCGGGCGGCACGGCGGCATCGTGTGCACGTCGTCGAACGCCGAGACGGTGCTCGAGTGGGCGTTCGAGCGCGGGCAGCGCGTGCTGTTCTTCCCCGACCAGCACCTGGGTCGCAACACGGCGAAGGCGATGGGCGTTCCTCTCGAGCAGATGCCGATGTGGAACCCCCGCCGGCCGCTGGGCGGATCGTCGGCCGCGGAGCTCGTCGACTCCCGTGTGATCCTCTGGCACGGCTTCTGCTCGGTGCACCGACGGTTCACCGTCGCGCAGATCGACCAGGCGCGCGCCGAGCACCCCGGGGTTCGCGTCATCGTGCACCCGGAGTGCCCGATGGAGGTCGTGGATGCCGCTGACGAGGCCGGATCCACCGATTACATCCGTCGGGCGATCGACGCCGCCACCGAGCCCACGACCTTCGCGATCGGGACCGAGATCAATCTCGTGCGCCGCCTCGCGGCCCAGTACCCGCAGCACGAGATCTTCTGCCTCGACCCGGTCGTGTGCCCATGCTCGACGATGTACCGCATCCACCCGGGATACCTCGCCTGGGTGCTCGAGGAGCTCGTCGCGGGACGCACCCCCAACCGGATCACCGTGTCCGCCGACGTCGCCGATCCCGCCCGCGTGGCCCTGGAGCGGATGCTGGCGGCGAAGCCGCCCGCGAACACCGCGGCGAAGCCGCCGCTGACGGCGGCCGGAGCACGATGAACGTCCTCGTGGTCGGCTCCGGTATCGCCGGACTCACGGCCGCCCTCCACGCGCAGGAAGCCGGGCACGCCGTCACGGTCGTCACCAAGGGCGAACTCGGCGACGGCAGCACCGGCTACGCGCAGGGCGGCGTCGCCGGCGTGTACGGCGCGGGCGACTCCGCAGAGCAGCACGCGGCGGACACGGTGGCCGCCGGCGCCGGTCTCTCCGATGTCGCGGCCGTCGACGCCCTCGTGGCCGACGGCGCGGAGCGCATCGCCGAACTGATCTCCCGGGGCGTCGCCTTCGACCGCGACGCGGACGGTGTGCTGATGCTCGGACGCGAGGCCGCCCACAGCCACTCCCGCATCGTGCACGCCGGCGGCGACGCGACCGGAGCAGCCATCTCCCGCGCGTTCGTGGCCGCGGTGCGCCGCTCACCGATCCTCGTCATCGAACACGCGTTCGTGACGGAGCTCATCGCGACCGGCGGTGCCGTGCGCGGCATCCGTCTCCTGATCGACGACGCGTCGGCGCCGGCATCCGCGTCCGCACTCTCGGCCGATGCGGTCATCCTCGCGACGGGCGGGGCCGGTCACCTCTACGCGCACACCACCAATCCGGCGGGGACGACGGGCGACGGCATCGCCGCTGCCCTGCGCGCCGGCGCCGCGGTCGACGACCTGGAGTTCGTCCAGTTCCACCCGACGATCCTCGCGACGGGCGCCGCCTTCCTGATCTCGGAGGCCGTGCGGGGCGAAGGAGCGACCCTGATCGACGACGACGGACGACGATTCGTCTTCGACAGCCACCCCGACGGCGAGCTCGCCCCGCGCGATGTCGTCTCCCGGGCGATCGCACGGCGGGCAGCGGCGCAGGGTGCGCCCGTGCGGCTGGACGCGACGATGCTCGGTCGCGAGACCCTGGCGAGGCGGTTCCCGACGATCGACCGGGTGACGCGGGAGCGCGGCTTCGACTGGTCGACCGAGCCGATCCCCGTGACACCGGCCGCCCACTACCTGATGGGCGGCGTGGTCACCGACCTGCACGGCCGCAGCACGATCCCCGGACTCTTCGCGGTCGGCGAGGTCGCGCGCACCGGCGTGCACGGGGCGAACCGGCTCGCCTCGAACTCGCTGCTCGAGGGCGCGGTCTTCGGCGCTCGGGCAGCCGCGGCGCTCGGCGAGCCGTGGCCCGACTCACCCTCGCTCTCGGCGCCGTATCCGCGCGATCCCGCGCCCGCATCGCGGGAGTATCGCGACGGGAACGAGAGGGCGCCGTTCACCCGCGCAGCTCTGCAGAAGCTGATGTGGGACCACGTCGGTCTGCTGCGGTCCGACGAAGGGCTCCGATACGCCCTCGACACCCTTCGGGCGTGGCGGGCCGCCGCGACCGAGCCGCGCACCGTCGCCCAGCATGAGGATGCGAATCTGCTGCTGCTCGCCGAGGCCACGGCATCCGCCGCCCTCGCGCGGACGGGTTCGGTCGGCGCCCACTACCGGCTCTCGGATGCCGAGATCCGCACCACCGCACCGATCCTGGAGACCGTCTGATGCTCACCCCCGCCATCCTCACGCGCGTCGTCGGCGCTGCTCTCGAAGAGGACGCTCCTTGGGGCGACCTCACCAGCACGACGCTGCTGCCCGCCGAGGCGACGGCCACCGCCGACCTCGTCGCCCGCGAGGCGGGCGTGTTCAGCGGCGGTGAGGTCTTCACGACCGCCTTCGCCCTGACCGATCCCGCGTTGATCGTCGACCTCCACGTCGGCGACGGCGACGAGTTCTCCCCCGGCGACGTGCTCGCCTCGGTGTCGGGCTCGGCGCGCAGCATCCTCACCGCCGAACGCGTCGCGCTGAACTTCACCCAGAGGATGAGCGGCATCGCCACGCTCACCGCCGCCTACGTGCGCGCGATCGAGGGCACCGGCGCACGGATCGCCGACACCCGGAAGACCACCCCGGGGCTGCGCGCGTTCGAACGGCATGCCGTGGCGTCCGGCGGGGCGCGCAACCACCGCTACTCGCTGTCGGATGCCGTGATGGCGAAGGACAATCACCTCGCCGTGCTGAAGCGCTCGGGAGCCGACCTCGCCACCGCTCTGCGCGAGGCGCTGTCACGGCTGCCGCATACCACCCACGTGGTCGTCGAGGTCGATCGGCTCGATCAGATCCCGGCGGTCCTCGACGGCGGCGCGCACACCGTGCTGCTCGACAACTTCTCCCTCGACGAGCTGCGCGAAGGTGTCGCCCTCATCGGCGACCGGGCGACGGTCGAGGCCTCGGGCGGCGTGAACCTCGAGACCGTCGGCGACATCGCCGCGACGGGCGTCGACGTCATCTCCGTCGGTGCGCTCACGCATTCGGCGCGGGCGCTCGACCTGGGCCTGGATCTGCGGATCGACTGAGCCCGTGCCGTACCTGGACATGCTCTATTTCGACCACGCCGCCACCTCTCCCGTCCGTCCCGAGGTGCTGGAGGCGATGCGTCCGTACCTGACCGGGGTGTTCGGGAATCCGTCCAGCCACCACACGGCCGGCGAGGCCGCGGCGCGCGCGCTCGACGACGCCCGCGCGCGAGTCGCCGCGGTGCTCGGCATGCGCCGCAGCGACGTGGTCTTCACGGCGGGCGGCACCGAGGCCAACAATCTCGCGGTCAAGGGAATCGTCCTGGCCGCCCTCGAGCGGAACAGGCGGCACCTCGTCGTGTCGCCGATCGAGCACGAGTCGATCCTCGAATCGGCCGAGTACCTCCGGCGCTTCCACGGGGTCTCGGTCACGATGCTGCCGGTCGACTCCGCCGGACGGATCGACCCGGAGGCGCTCGATGACGCGATCCGCGACGACACTGCACTCGTCTCCGTCGGGCACGCGAACAACGAGATCGGCACGATCCAGGATGCGGCGGCGCTGGCGACCGTCACCGGGGCGGCCGGCGTTCCCCTGCATCTCGACGCCGTGCAGTCGGCGGGGTGGCTGCCGCTGCGCGACCCCGGTGCGGACGCCGTGTCGATCGCGGGACACAAGCTCGGTGCGCCGAAGGGCATCGGGGCGCTCGCTGTGCGCGGACGCGTGCCGCTGGAGCCCCTGCTGCACGGCGGAGGGCAGGAACGCGGACGCCGCTCCGGCACCGAGAACGTCGCCGGAGCTGTGGCGCTCGCGACGGCCCTCGACCTCGCCGAGGCCGAGAGGACGAGCGTCGCCGCCGTCGTCGCCGCCGCGACCGGACGATTCATCACCGGCGTGCTCGCGTCGGTGCCCCAGGCGACGCTCACCGGCGATCCCGTGCGCCGGCTGCCCGCCACGGCGAGCTTCACATTCGCGGGAACGAGTGGCGAGTCGGTGCTGCTGGAGCTCGAGCGGCGCGGTGTCATCTCCTCGAGCGGCTCGGCGTGTGCGGCGGGCAGCGATGAACCTTCGCACGTGCTCCTCGCCTGCGGCATCGCCCCGGACGTCGCGCAGACGTCGGTGCGCTTCACGTTCGGACGGGAACCTCTCGTCGCCGATGCCCCGGAGCGTCTCGCGGCGCTCGTCGCGGAATCCGTGCGGGCGGTCTCCGGCTGACGCACGGCCATAGACTCGGCTGGTGACTGCATCCGCCCCGATCGTGACGATGATCGTCCCCGGACGCGACATCGCCGCGTTCGCTCCGGCCGCGCTCGATTCCCTGCGGACGCAGACCGAGCAGCGCTGGCGCGCGATCCTCATCGACGACGGCTCGACCGATGCGACCGGGGCGATCTTCGCCGCGGCCGCCGACGACGACGCGCGGTTCTCGGTCGTCCGGCACGCGGCATCCCGCGGCCTGGGCGCCGCCCGCAACGTCGGACTCGCGCTCGTCGACACCCCGTTCGTGGGCTTCCTCGACGGCGATGACGAGCTCGCATCCGACGCGCTGTCGCGTCTGACCGGCACACTGGCCGAGACCGGGAGCGACTTCGCGGCCGGCGCCTACGTGCGCCTGCGTCCCCACGGCGACTCCTACAACGCCGGGCGTGTGCAGCCCTGGATCGCGGCGGCCACCGATCCTGCGCGGCTCCGCACGTCTCTCGCTCAGCATCCGCGAGCGGTGTCGAACATCGTGGCCTGGTCGAAGGTGAGCCGCACCGACTTCTGGCAGGACCTCCGCTTCCCCGAGGGCGTCGCCTACGAGGACCAGATCGTCGCCCAGCAGATGTACACGCGGGCCCGGTCGTTCGATGTGATCCCCGACGTCGTCGTGCGGTGGCGAGTGCGCCCCGACGGCACCTCGATCACGCAGGGGAAGTCGCAGCTTCCCGTGCTGCGCGACTATCTCGCGGCCCTGCGCGGCGGCATCCGTGTGCTGCAGGATGCCGGCCATCGAGCGGCCGTGACCGCGCGGCTCGACCTCATCCTCGCGATGGACATGCCGTCGCTGCTCGACATCGCGGCCACCCACGACGACCCCGCCTACGCCGCGGAGGTCGCCGCCTTCATCGACGAGCTGGAGGCACTGCCCGAGTTCGCCGACGCCTCCCCCGACGAGGCCATCGCGGCGGCGCTCTCCTGGTGAACGAACGAGAACGGTGAATCCATGAACGACTATCTCGCCTCCCTCTTCTCGCTCGAAGGTCGCACGGCCGTGGTGACCGGCGGCAGCTCGGGCATCGGCCGCGGAATCGCGACGGCGCTCGCCCGCGCCGGCGCGTCGACGGTGATCGTGGCCCGAGGCCGCGAGCGGATCGACGAGACCGTGCGAGAGCTCGAGGCGAGCGGATGCCGCGTCGCCGGCGTCGTCGGCGACCTCGGCACCCGCGAGGGGATCCACGCGCTCGCGAACGCCGCGATCGAGCCTTTCGGCGAGCCGGACATCCTGGTGAACTCGGCGGGCATCAACATCCGGCCGTCCTACGCCGAGATCACCGAGGCGGACTGGGATGCGACGATGACGGTCAACGCCCTCGCACCGTTCCTGCTGGGACAGCGCTATGCCCAGGGCATGGCGCAGCGCGGCTACGGCCGGCTCATCCACATCAGCTCTCAGCAGGCGCACCGCGCCTTCGTCGGCAGCGGCATCTACGGAGCGTCGAAGGGTGCCGTGGAGTCGCTTATGCGTTCTGAGGCCGAGGCCTGGGGCGGCACCGGTGTGACGAGCAACACGCTCGTGCCGGGATTCGTGCTCACCCCGCTCAACGCCCGTCTGCAGGAGGACCCCGAGAAGATCGCCGCTCTGGCGGCCCGCACGATGATCGGGCGCAACGGCCTGCCGAGCGACTTCGCCGGCGCTGCGGTGTTCCTGGCCGGCGCCGGCTCGGGCTACGTCACCGGCCACTCGCTGTTCGTGGACGGCGGGCTCTCGGTGCACTGAGCCTGCTCGGGGCGGCGGTCCCGGCTGTTCAGTTCTCCGGTGGGTACACCCGCTCGTCGACGCGGGGGTCGGCGAGCAGCGGGACCGCTGCGGTCAGCGCGGCCACGGCATCCGCTCCGGCCGAATCGACCGGAGCACGATCGGCGCGACGCTGCTCGAGCGCTGCTCGGAGGCCGCCGGTGACCGACTCCTCGACGACCGGCTCGGTGGCCAGCACGCGGGAGGCCGCGACCTGCTGTGCGGCGAGTTCCGCGTACAGACCGTCGCGGGCGAGGAGTTCCGAATGCGTGCCCGACTCGACGATCTTGCCGGCCTCGACGACATGGATGACGTCGGCCCCCATGACCGTCGACAGCCGATGCGCGATCGACAGAGTCGTGCGGCCCTTCGCCGCCTCGTCGAGAGCTTCCTGCACGACGCGCTCCGACACCGTGTCGAGGGCCGATGTGGCCTCGTCGAGGAGCAGCACCGGCGGATCCTTGAGCAGCACCCGCGCGATCGCGATGCGCTGCTTCTCCCCGCCGGAGAGCCGGTACCCGCGTTCGCCGACGATCGTGTCGTACCCGTTCTCGAATCCCGCGATGATGTGGTGGATGTTCGCCGCCTCGCAGGCGGCGATGAGCTCCTCCTCGGTCGCCCCGGGGCGCGCGTACATGAGGTTCTCGCGGATCGTGGCGTGGAACAGGTAGGTCTCCTGCGACACGATGCCGACGTTGTCGATGATCGATTCCTGCGTCAGGGAGCGCACGTCGGCGCCGGCGAAGAGCACGCTCCCGCCCTTCGCCTCGTACAGACGGGGCGCGAGGTACAGGATCGTCGTCTTGCCCGCGCCCGAGGGACCGACGAACGCGACGTGCTTCCCGGGCTCGGCGACGAACGACACGCCGTCGAGCGTCGGTCGGGCGTCGGCCGACGCATCCGGGTAGCGGAAGACGACGTCCGAGAACTCGATGCGTCCGCGCGGGCCGGGGGCCTCGTCGACCGAGATCGCGTCGGGAGCATCCTCGATCTCGGGCACGAGATCGAGGTACTCGAAGATCCGGGCGAACAGCGCCGACGACGTCTGCAGATCGAGCGACACCCGCATGAGCCCCATCAGCGGCATCAGCAGTCGAGCCTGCACGGTCGTGAACGCGACGACGGTTCCGGCCGTGATCGCGCCCGTGCCACCCGCGATCAGGTAGCCCGAGACCAGGTAGATGACGGCGGGCACACTGGCCATCAGCACCTGGACGACGGCGAAGAAACCCTGGCCGCTCATCGCCCGGCGCACCTGCAGCACGACCTGGTTGCGGTTCTCGGCCTGATATCGCGCGGACTCTGTGCGCTGCCGGTTGAACGCCTTCGACAGCAGCATTCCCGAGACGCTCAGCGTCTCCTGCGTGATCGAGGTCAGCTCCGACAGCGATTCCTGGGTCTCGCCCGCGATGCGCGCGCGCACCTGTCCGACGCGGCGCTGCACGAAGATCAGGAACGGCATCAGCACGACCGCGATGAGGGTGAGCCGCCAGTCGATGATGATCATCGCCACGAGCGAGGCGACGACGGTCACGACGTTCCCCAGGATGCTGGTGACCGTGTTGGTGAGGACGCCCGAGACCCCGCCGACGTCGTTCTGCAGCCGCGACTGGATCACGCCCGTCTTGGTGCGGGTGAAGAAGCCGAGTTCCATGGCCTGCAGGTGCTCGAACAGCTTCACGCGCAGGTCGCCCGTCACGCTGTTGCCGACCGTCGCCGTCAGCCACGTCTGCGCGACGCCGAGCATTGCCGAGAACAGGAACAGCCCGACCATCGCCGCGACCAGCCAGGCCAGCAGCTCGAGCTGCGGGCCGCCGCCGTCGACCGGGAAGAGCGCATCGTCGAAGATACGCTGAACGATCAGCGGCGGGATCACGGCGATGGCTGCGCCGGCCACCACGAGGATGCCGGTGAAGAAGATCCGCCAGCGGTACGGCCGGAACAGCGCCACGACCCGCGCGCCCAACCCGCTGATGCGCGGCGCCTCGGCGTTCTGCCTCCGCTGCGCGTTCTCGTCGACGCCGCGGAAGCCGCCGCCGCGCCCTCCGCCGCCCATACCGCCGCCCATGCTCATGGCGCCAGCGTACTCAGCGCGGCGGACACCGGGCTCCGCTGCATCCGCTCTCGGCGGATTTCGCCGGGATCGGAATGAAATGTCCGACCCTGTGGTTACGCTGAGAGACTCGCGCGATCTCTCGCACACCCCCCGCATCTCGTCGCCCAGGAGGCCGCCTATGTCTGCCGTCGATACCGGCTCCGTTCCGACCACCAACACCGCGCCTGCTTCCGGCGAGATCTCCCGCACCGACATGCGCGTGATCTGGCTGCTGCTCGTCGCCGCCTTCGTCGCCATCCTCAACGAGACGACGATGGGCATCGCGATCCCGCACCTGAACGCCGACCTGGGCATTCCGCCCGAGCTGGGCCAGTGGCTGACCAGCGCCTTCATGCTGACGATGGCCGTCGTGATCCCGACGACCGGGTTCATCCTGCAGCGCTTCACCACTCGTCAGGTGTTCATCGCGGCGATGGTCGCGTTCTCGCTCGGCACGCTCGTCGCCCTCGTCGCGCCCGGATTCGGCGTGCTGCTGATCGGCCGCGTCATCCAGGCCGCGGGTACCGGCATCATGATGCCGCTGCTGATGACGACCATCATGAACGTCGTCCCGCCGCAGTCGCGCGGACGCATGATGGGTCGCGTCGGCATGGTCATCTCGCTCGCGCCCGCGATCGGGCCGACGCTGGCCGGCGCCGTCCTCGAGACGTTCAACTGGCGCGCGCTGTTCGCGATCGTCCTCCCGATCGCGCTCGTCGCCCTCGGCATGGGCGTGAAGTGGATGACGAACCTCGGCGAGACGCGTCGCGTTCCGCTCGATGTCCTGTCGATCCCGCTCGCCGCCCTCGGCTTCGGAGGGATCGTCTTCGGTCTCAGCCAGTTCGGCGGCGAAGGCGGCTCCGGCGAGACGACGGGCATCATCGCCCTGGTCGTCGGCGCCGTGTCGCTGGGCCTGTTCGTGTGGCGCCAGCTCCTGCTGCAGCGGGTCGACGACGCGCTGCTCGACCTGCGGGTGTTCCGCGCCGGCAACTTCACGTTCTCCGTCATCATCATGACGATCCTGGCGCTGTCGATGTTCGGAACCCTCACGCTGCTGCCTCAGTACCTGCAGAACGTCGCCGGACTCAACGCCCTGCAGTCCGGACTGATCCTGCTCCCGGGCTCCGTGCTCATGGGTCTGCTGGGGCCGATCATGGGACGCGTCTACGACTCCCGCGGCACGCGCCCCCTGCTGATCCCGGGCACGATCCTGGTTTCGGCGGCGCTGTTCTACTACTCGACGGTCGGCGAGCACACCGTGTGGTGGGTGCTGATCATCGTGCAGGCCGCGATGTCGGTCGGACTGGCGATGTCGTTCACCCCGCTGTTCTCCGCCTCGCTCGGATCGCTGCAGCGTTCGCTGTACTCGCACGGTTCGGCCGTGCTGAACACGCTGCAGCAGGTCGGTGGCGCGGCCGGAGTGGCGCTGCTCACCGTCACCTACTCGGCGATCCTGCACGCCGGCGAGAACGAGGGCCTGCCGACCGCGGTCGCCGGTGCTCCGGGGGCGCGCATGGCGTTCCTCATCGCGGCGATCATCTCGCTCGCGGCCGTGGCGCTGAGCCCGTTCGTGCGCAAGCCGGCCGACGATGCCGGCGACGGGTTCCACGGCGGTCACTGACCGTCGCGCACGCCTGGTGGCGTCTGCCGTCTACTGCGTCTTGGGCGCAGGGAAATGGCAGACGCCACCGCTGCAATAACCGGCGGCATCCGCCTCGAGCAGGTTCAGGGCGTCCGCGAGAGGCAGCGGCGCGAGAGGCGCTTCCTGCTCCACGGAGTCCTGCTGCGTTTTCGTCATCCTTCGATGGTACGCCTGTCCGGCGGGGGTGGCGCCGGGGCTCTTCCGCGGCGCGTTGCCGCGGCGTATCGTGCGGGCATGATCATCACTCCCCCGGACCCGAACGCGGCAGAGGGTCACGTCGCAGAGATGTACGCCGATGACATCGACGATGACGGCTTCGTCTTCGTCCACACCCAGGCGATGGCGGTCAATCCCGAAGCGCACGCGGCCTTCGAGAACCTGATCCAGGCGATCGTGCCATCGATCGGTCTCCGGGTGTACGAGGCGGCGACGCTCGGAGCGGCTCGCGCACTGGGATCCACCCACTGCCTGCTCGCTCATGGCCGCAAGTCGTTGCGGGCCGGCATCGTCGACGAAGCGGGCCTCACTGCCTTCGCGCAGGGAGACGACAGCGGATTCGCGCCCGCCGAGCGGGTCGTCATCGATTACGCGGCGCGACTGTCGACCGACCCCGCATCGATGACCGACGACGATGCGCGGTCCTTGCGCGACGCCGGATACTCGGACCGGCAGATCGTCGACATCACTCTGGCGGCGTCGGCGAGGAATTACTTCAGCCGCACCCTCCTCGCCCTCGCCGTGCCGGTCGACGAGGTGCCAGGGCTCGACCCGGCGATCGCCGCCGCTTTGACGCGCCCGGCATCCGACGGCGCACCGCCGACAGCAGATCGATAACCGCGCTCGCCTACGGTTGAGCCATGCTCAAACGTCTCCTCGCCCGCGTGTTCTGGGCGTTCAGCCGATGGACGCTCGTGAGCGAGGGCGCACCGACCCGCCCGACGGTGCTGGTCGGCGCCCCGCACACGTCCAACTGGGACTTCGTCCTCATGCTCGCCATCGCGTGGCGTCTCGGCATCGACGTGCACTGGCTCGGCAAGAACAGCCTCTTCCGGGGCTGGCGCGGCCCGATCATGCGCCGCCTCGGCGGCATTCCCGTGGACCGCGCCGACCCGGCGCGTGTCGTGAAGGACGTCGTCGGCCAGGTGCACGCCGGTACGGTCTTCGGCCTCGTGGTCACGCCGGACGGCACCCGAGGGGGGAACGAGTACTGGAAGTCCGGCTTCTACCGGATCGCGCGGGAGACGGGGATGCCGGTGACGCTCGGCTTCGTCGACCGCACCACGATGACCTCAGGTCTGGGCCCCACGATCGATCTCACCGGTGACGTGGCAGCCGACATGGAGCAGATCCGCGCCTTCTACGCCGACAAGAGCGGGCTGCGTCCCGAGCGGTGGACCGAACCGCGCTTGCGCGAAGAGAACCCGACCGCTGGTCCCGACGCCGGATGACGCCCGACGCCCCCGTCAGTCCTCCGTCGGGGCGTGGGCGCGTGCGTATTTCCTGTCCGTGGCGGAGAGCTGCTCGACCATCCCGACGACGGCGCCGGTGATCTGGCGGATCTCCTCGCGAACGGTCTCATCGAGCAGGGCGGAGTCGCTGTCGAGCACGGACTGCTGGGCGTCGGGCGAGAGCTCCGACCACCATTCATCGATCGGGGGAAGCGTCATCATTCCTTCTTTCTGGCGGCCGCGGCAACGGGCTGGACATCAGCGGATCACGAGCACAACACTGAGATCATGACAGTCGATCTGCCTCCGGACGAGCCCCGCGTCGAGCCCCATGTCGACGATCGCGTGGACGGCCGCGACGAGACGCCGAACGAACGAGCGGATCGGAACTGGCTCGAGCTGCTGCAGGAGCTGCGGGTGATGCAGACCGGCACGCAGATCCTCACCGGCTTCCTTCTGGCTGTGGCGTTCCAGCCGCGTTTCACCGACATGGATCAGCTGCAGCGCGACGTCTATGTAGTCCTGGTCGCACTCGCCGCGATCGCGACGATCCTGGCGCTCGCTCCGGTGGGCATGCACCGTGCGCTGTTCGGCCACCGCCGAAAGCCCGAACTCGTGCGGATCGCGGCACGCATCGTGCAGATCGACCTCGTGGTGATCGGCGCGTTGACGATCGGTGTGACCACGCTGATCATCGACTTCACGCTGAACCGCACGGCCGGCATCATCGCTCTCATCGCCGCGCTCATCCTCGTCGTGGCGTTGTGGATCGCGCTGCCGGGAGTGATGCGCGGACGGCGCTTCGCCCAGACCTCGGAGGGGTGACCCCGACCCGTGCGGGCCGGGTGGAGGTCACCGGCCCGCGGGGCTCCGGTTCTCGGCACTGACCATCCATGCGAACTGCTCGAGGCGCTCGATGACGGCATGCAGGATGTCGGCCGACGTCGGGTCCGCCTCGTCGACGTCGTCGTGCACGTCGCGCATGGTCGACACGACCGCTTCGAGTCGTGCGGTGATGAGGTCGATCGTCTCTGAGGTCGAGACCTCGCCGGTCGGGAACTCCGGCAGCGTCGTCGTGGCCGACACGGTGACGCTGCGGCCATCCGGCACCGCGTGCAGCGCGCGCATGCGCTCGGCGACCGTGTCGCTGAACGTGCGGGCGTCGTCGATGATCTCGTCGAGCTGGCGGTGGGTGTCGCGGAAGTTGCGTCCGACGACGTTCCAGTGAGCCTGCTTGCCCTGGGTCGCGAGTTCGAGCAGGTCGACGAGCACGGCCTGCAGGTTCGCCGCGAGATCCGGAGAAGCCGTGAAACCCTTCTCGGCGTTCTGCCGCCGGGTCGTCTTCGCGCCGCCCTTGGTCGTGGCGGCAGTCTTCTTGGTCGTCTTCGTCTCAGCCATGGTGCGAGGTTAACGGCCCCAGCGGCGTGTGCCGAGGGGGTTGACACCGGTGCGGGCGCGCCCCGAGTGTGACGGGGGAACGAAAGGACAGCACGTGACGGAAGAGCAGCAGGACGGACGCCCGGACGTCGACATCATCGCGATCAGCGACGACGACGCGGGAGAGGTGCTGACGGTGCAACGGGCGGCCTTCGTGTCGGAGGCCGCGATCTACGGCAGCGTCGACATGCCGCCGCTGACCCAGACTCTCGCAGAGCTGGAGGCGGAGCTCCGGTCCGAGTCCGGTTTCGTCGCCCGCATCCAGGGACGCCTGGTGGGCGCGATCCGCTTCGTCGAACGCGACGGCATGCTCCTGATCGGACGCATCGCGATCGCTCCCGACATGCAGGGCGAGGGGATCGGCCGGATGCTGCTGCAGGCGGCCGAGGAATCGTCGGGGGCTCACCTGGCGGAACTGTTCACCGGCAGCCTCAGCGAGGCGAACCTGCGGCTGTACGAGGCGTGCGGATACGAGGAGCATGAGCGGATTCCCGACGGCGACGGGACCGAGCAGGTGTTTCTCCGCAAACAGCTGCGACCTTGAGAGCCTCCTGGCAATCGCGGCAAAGGGGTTGAGTCGATCGGGCAGGTCCGGCATCGTGGCCCGGACGTGTCGCGACCGCGGCATGCCCCAACCGGAAGGAGAGTCTCGTGCTCACCCTCACCGACAACGCCACCGCCATCGTCTCGACCCTCGTGAGTCGTCAGAGCGAAGCCCCGGATGCCGGCCTGCGCATCCATTCCACCGCGACCCCGGATGCCGAGGGCGGCGCGCGTCTCGCCGTGCTGGTCGCCGCCGACCCGGAGCCCCAGGACCAGGTCGTCGAGATCTCCGGAACCCGGCTGTTCCTCGATGAGACAGCGGCCACGGCCCTCGACGACAAGGTGCTCGACGCCGGCGTCGACGACGAGGGCGCCGTGTCCTTCGCCGTGATGCCCAAGGTCGCCTGAGCGAAGACTTCCGGATGCCGCGGCCCTCTCGGGGTCGCGGCATCCGTCGTGTCGGGAGGCTCTGACGGCGGCGTGGTCAGTTTAGACCCGTCACGAGGTTGATGATCGTGGCGAGGATGACGGTGCCGAAGAGGTAGGCGAGAACAGTCTGGGCGATGACGACGCGGCGGATGGCGTTCGTGGTGACATCGGTGTCGGCGACCTGATAGGTCATGCCGAGCCCCAGCGAGAAGTAGATGAAGTCCGTGTACTGCGGCGGCTCGTCCTGGTTGAAGTCGATGCCACCGTGCGCCTCGGAGTAGTACATCCGCGCGTACCGCAGCACGTAGTCGACCTGGATGAGGAGCCACGAGGTCGCGACACTCACCACCGCGATACCCGCGAGGAGGTACTCTTCGGCTCCCGGCGCGTTCTGTGCCTGGATGATCACGCTCAGAACCGCTGCCAGGCTCACCAGGCTGCCGATGACCGAGATCAGTCGGGCCACCCGCCTGCCAGGCGCTTCGACCGTCGCATGCTCGCGTGTCTCGGTCGGTCCCATCGGCCAGACCAGGCAGAGGACCCAGACGACATTGACGAGGGCGAAAACACCCCAGCCGGCGAGGATTCCCGGGGCCGGGCCGTAGAGGAAGGCCACGGACACTCCCGCGACGCCGCCGAGGATGATCGAGGCGAGCGCACGCAGGCGCACTCTCTTCCGCACGGTGATTGCAGCCATTCTCGGATGCTATCCGCCGGAGCGCCCGGATCCGCCCCTCGTCAGAGCTCGGTCACCGTGCCGGCCTCGACGCGCCACCGCCGGTCGGTGTGCACGGTGGCGAGCATCCGCCGGTCGTGAGTCACCAGCAGCAGCGTTCCCTCGTAGGATTCGAGCGCCTGCTCCAGCTGCTCGATGGCGGCGAGATCGAGGTGGTTCGTCGGCTCGTCGAGCACCAGCACGTTCGTTCCGCGAGCCTGCAGCAGGGCGAGCCCCGCGCGGGTGCGCTCCCCCGGTGACAACTCGTCGACGGGACGACCCACGTGATCGGCCTTGAGCCCGAACTTGGCGAGCAGCGTGCGCACCTCTCCGGTGGCCATCTCGGGCACGAGCTCCTCGAACGCCGCCGCGAGCGGCTGAGATCCGGCAAGGAGAGAGCGAGCCTGATCGATCTCTCCGATCTGCACGCTCGCCCCGAGACTCGCCGTGCCCTCGTCCGGATCCTGCTGCCCGAGCAGGGCACGGAGGAGAGTCGACTTCCCCGCCCCGTTCGGACCGGTGATGCCGATGCGCTCGCCCGCGTTCACCTGCAGCGACACCGGTCCGAGGGTGAACGATCCCTGGCGGAAGACCGCGGAGCTCAGCGTCGAGACGACCGAGCTGGAACGCGGGGCAGAGGCGATGGTGAACTCGAGCTGCCACTCCTTGCGCGGCTCGTCGACCTCTTCGAGTCGCGCGATGCGACTCTCCATCTGCCGCACCTTCTGGGCCTGCTTCTCGCTGGACTCCGTCGCCGCCTTGCGTCGGATCTTGTCGTTGTCGGGCGCCTTCTTCATCGCGTTGCGCACGCCCTGGCTCGACCACTCCCGCTGGGTTCGAGCGCGGCCGATGAGGTCGGCCTTCTTCTCGGCGAACTCGTCGTACTTCTCGCGCTGTTGGCGGCGCACCGTCGCGCGCTCCTCGAGATACGCGTCGTAGCCTCCGCCGAACACGCGGTTCGAGCCTTGTGCCAGGTCGAGCTCCAGCACTCGGGTCACGCAACGCGCGAGGAACTCGCGATCGTGGCTGACCAGCATCACTCCGCCACGCAGTCCGCGCACGAAGGCTTCCAACCGCTCGAGACCGTCGAGATCGAGATCGTTCGTCGGCTCGTCCAGCAGCGCGATGTCGAAGCGGGACAGGAGCAGCGCGGCCAGGCCGACGCGGGCCGCCTGACCGCCGGAGAGGGAGGTCATCAGGATCTCGTCGGCAGCGCCTCCGTCGAGTTCGAGGCCCAGGTCGGCGAGCACGGATGGGAGCCGCTCGTCGAGATCGGCGGCGCCGCTGGCCAGCCACCGGTCGAGCGCCGTCGAGTACGCGTCAGCGGGGTCGATGCCCGGGGCCGCGAGCGACGGGTCCCCGAGCGCAGCCGCCGCGGCATCCATCGCGATGGTCGCGGCGGCGCACCCCGTGCGGCGCGCGATGTAGGCCGCGATCGTCTCGCCGACGAGGCGGTCGTGCTCCTGGGGCAGCCATCCGACGAACGCGTCTGCCGGGGCGAGAGCGATGCTGCCGGCCTGAGGCTCGTCGAGGCCGGCGAGCAGACGGAGCAGGGTGGACTTTCCCGCGCCGTTGGCTCCGACCACTCCGACCACGTCGCCGGGGGCGACGGTGAGGTCGAGCGCGTCGAAGAGGGTGCGATGGCCGTACCCGCCGGCCAGCCCTTGGGCCACGAGTGTTGCGGTCATGACTCAATCCTGTCATCGGGCGGACGGTCGGATCTCCCGATCCACTCCCGCCGTCAGTCGGGACGGTGGGAGCTGTGGTCCTCCACGTCGGGTTTCGCCCGAAGGACGTCGGCGATCTCCTCCTCCGGCCGCGGCGCGATCGTCTCATCCTCCTCGAGTTCCGGGATGGTCGGCTCCCCGGGGGCCGGGATGTGTTCATGCGCGAAATGGTCGTGGTCGGACACGGCGAACCCTTCGATCGGCGGCATCCTCAGCGTACGCCGACCGGCCCATCGAAGACGCGTACGCTGAAGAGGTACCGCGATCCGTGCGGGAAAGGACTGCTCCCCCGTGAACATCACGCAACTTCGGCGTTTCGTCGCCGTCGCCGAGAAGCTGCATTTCCCCCGCGCGGCAGAGTCGCTGAACGTCTCTCTGGCTGCTGTCTACTCGTCGATCGAGCAGCTCGAAGAAGAGGTCGGGCATCCGCTCGTCACACGCGGAGGCGAGACTCGCCTGACGAAGGCGGGCGAGCTCCTGCTCGTCGAGGCACGCGAGCGGATCGCCGCCGCGCCGGCACCGGCCGCGAAGCCGGTCGTTCCCGCCGGAGGCAAGGCGAAGGCCTCCAAGGGCAAGGGGCGTGCTCCCGTGGTGAAGGGTCAGCCGAAGCCGTACAAGAAGCGCCAGGGACGCTGATCTCGCGCGGCGATCCGCGCCTCAGTCCCAGTCGAGGTACTCCTCGATGTTCACCGCGGTCTCGATGGGGTGCGTCATCGGGAACAGGTGGTCTCCGCCGGTGATGGTCTTCACGCTCGCGCGCTCGGGCACGGTCGACTGCAGACGCTCGCCGGTCGCCGGCGGAGTCTCGGTGTCGTCGGAGCCCTGGATGATCAGCACGGGGATCACCGGTGCGACCGGGATCTCGCTCTCCTCCACGCCCAGCAGGAGCAGGCCGTTGACGCGCTCATGGTGCGATGCGGCGAGCGCCCGGGCGATGGTGCCGCCGAAACCGTGTCCGCCGACCCAGGTGTCCGTGAGCCCGACGTGGTCGATCACCGCGAGCACGTCGTCGACCCGCTCCTCGAGCGGGACGTCGGCATCTGTGCTGCGGTACCCGATCCGCAGCACATGGAATCCGGCTTCCTCGGCGAGGTAGTGTCCGACGATGCCCAGCACATCGGTCGCCAGACCCTGCTCCTGGATCAGCACGAGCTTGACCGGACCGTCGCCCTCGTCGACGAACGGGATGGCGCGGGTCTCGGGCTCGAAAATCTGGGTGTCGGTCATCGGCGTCAATCTCCTCGTGCCGTCGGTATCGGAAGCGCGGGCGGAACGAACTCGGCGGACGCCTGCGGCCGGACCGCGGCTCACGCCGCCGCCATCCAGCCTATCCGGATGCCGTCGGGGCACCGCCCCACGGATAATGGTCCGGTGACGCGTTGGCAGGACAGCACCCGGCTTCCCGTCGTCCTCGATGCGCTCGAACGGTCAGAAGACGATCCGGCGGTGCGTCGCCTGGCCGCGGCGTTCGGAGGCGAACCCGTCGCCGTCGCGGAGCGCCTGATCGGGGAACCGGCAGTCCGGTCGCAGTGGCGGCGATTCGCCGCGGGTGGCGAGATCGTCCTGCACGACGGAGCGGTCGCCGGCGTGCTGCTGGAGGTCGTGCCGACCTCCACTGCTCCACAGGGACTCTCTCTGTCCGACTGGATCGACGGCGTCGACAACGATGCCACTCTCGATGACCTCGTGAACGCCATCGGCGCACCGCGTCGCTTCGCGGGGATGCGCGAGCCGTATCTCGATCTCGATGGCGGATACGCACGGCTCGATTTCGCGGGTGAGGGCGGCTGGAACTCACCGGGCAATCTGCGCCGCATCGTCATCACGCGTGCGAAGCCCGGTCTCGCTTGTCGGCCTGACGACGACGACTGCCCGACGTGCGGTGAACTCCTGGTGCGCGGGGATGGTCGCGACGGAGGCGTCGACGTGGAGCGAACCGTCAGGGCTCTCGCCGAGGGTCTCGACGCCGGGCTGCTCGCGGAAGACTCCCACCGGGTGCGGCTCGCCGACCTCCGGGCGCTTCACGCATCGGGGCTCATGGAGCGCGTGGAGACGCAGCTCACCTGCACGACGTGCCGACGGATCATCTGCTGCACGCTGATCCGCGGGTCCGCTCCGACCTTCGGTTACTTCGTGCTGAACGACGCCATGCGGCACCCGCTGGAGCCTCTGCCTCCTGTCGAGCTGTGGGGAGATCCGGAGCGGATCGCCCAGGAGCGGGATGCCATGCACTACCTCGCGCATGCGCCCGGAGCCTGGTTCCTCGTCGAGCAACGGGGAGTCCTGTACCTGCAGACTCGCTACACGTACGGCGCCATGGTCGACGATTCCGTACTGATCCGGCTGGATGACGCCGAGGTCGATGCGTACCTCGTCGGCGGGTCCGAGTACCTGTCAGACCTCGCTGCGCAGGTGCAAGACAGTGCTCCGTACAGTGACGCATCGCCGTACCGGCCTCGGGATCTCTATCGGGGTCCGGATGGGGCGAGCTATCGCGCGGCCGTCAGCGCCGCGATCGTCAACCACACCTGGATCGCCGGTCAGCGCCGTACGACGTGAAAGGTCGCGCGTGGATGCTCGGGGGTCTCGCCGGCGATGGCCGTGAGCGCGGAAAAGTAGCGTCGTCCGATCTCCACCGTCGTGATCGATCTCAGGCGGTATCCGAGCGGCTCAGAGTTCCACGCGGCGTCGTGCCGCACTTCGTGGAGGTAGACGAATCGGCCGAGGATCCCCTCGAGGATCCCGATCCACAGGGCGTCGCGCTCCTTCTCCTTCTGAATGCCGATCAATCGGCCGCCCCGGCCGAGTCCGTCGAGGACGCCCACCGTCGAGTCGAGATCGAGCGGAGCCGAGTACGCCGGGGGCCAGTCCGGCAACGTCTTCACGAACGCTGACGCAACTGACTGGTCATCCGAGATCCGCTTCACGTCCTTTACGCGAAACGCGACGAGCCCGTCGAGGTAGCCGCCGTCGACGGTCCGAGCCATCAACGCCCATTTCTTTCCGACACGCAAGACGATTCCGTCGAGGCGGTCAGCGTGCTTCGGTCTCCGCTCCACGTGCACGACAGACGTGGTCGCCGTCGCCTCTTGCAGCCGAGCGTGCAGCCTCTGGGATTTCACGAGTCTCCTCCAGAGCCGTCAGCTGCCGAACGACTGCCCGTTGATCGCGGAGAAGAACAGCGACAGCCACACGATGAAGAAGGTCGCCTGGGCTACCGTGCCCAATGCCCCGATGATCATCGCCCATCTGGCGAGACCAGCCCCCGATTCGATGTTGCCCGGCGTGCGCAGCTGCCGCAGGGCGAGCACACCGAGAACAAGCCCCGCGATAGGAATCACGAATGCGGCGATGAAGCCGACGAGCGAGAGCGTGTTCGTCCGCGGCGCAGTGGTTGTCGTTGTCATCGCGACCTTCCGGTTCTTCGTGTCGCCGCGCAGAGCATCGCGACGGAATCGACTGTGAGCATATTCTGCTGGATCGCCACCTCGAGCCGCTCCAGCGTGGCCGCGCTCAGTTTGCCACGCGCCACGTCAACCCGTCACGGAAAATCCACGACGTACCGCTACCGAACACCTCATGACGGGCGAGTCAGGCGGTCCTCGTCCGCTGGTGAGATGAGCATGCCCTCGTGGGTCACTGTTACCCCGAGAGTCTTGCCTCGCCGGTCGAGAAACATCACGTCGACGTCGCCCAGTTCTGTCCAGCGTTTCTTGCTCGCAGCTTCAGGGAAAAAACAGCCAAGGCTTTCAATCGCGCGAACTATATCGCGGTCGTAGGCATAACTGCGCTTCACTGCGGTCGGGCGCCCCCTCCTGTAGTGCCAGTTGTCTGGCGCCACACCAACCGTTCTCACCGAATCGAGGTGCGCCAATAGTTCGAGCAGCGGGTGCTGTGCGTCTCCGCTGTTGAAGACGAACTCGATGCGGGCGGTCGCCGGTCGCATCGCCTGCATCCACGCAGACTGCTCAGCGAACGAAGGTGCGGTCATACGGCCAAGCTAGCAAGAGAGGTGAGGTTCCGCCCCCGAAGCAACGGGCTCATCTCACCCGTCAAATGAGCTCGCGAGGCGTCAAGCGGAAGACGACTAGTTGTTGGAGCGGAACTCCGCCCCGTCGCCGTCGCTCATCGCATCCTCTTCTTCGTTGTCTTCGGCGAGAAACGCAGTCCCGAAGACATCGCACCCCAGCTTGGAAAGGCAGCGGATCAAGTCCGCCTCCAACACAAATCCACCTTGCGGACTGTCGGAGTCTCCTGACCACCAGAGCGTGGTCTCTCCGCCTTGACGTAGCTCCATGAGTGCCTGAGCGTTGGGTTCCAGTCTGACCACCAACGCGCGAAGAGCAGAGAAGCCGGTCTGATCGTCGGCACTCGGTTCGTCAACACTCTCTGTGAGCGACCAAAAGGTCCGCTGGTGCGTCAGGCGTTCGGGCGCATAGTTCCTACCGGGCCCGCCCCGCAGGAGTGAGATCACCGATGTCACCCCAGTCGGTGGGCTCCAGTCCGACCATTGCAGAGATCTCGGCTACCGTCTTCGTTTCGCTGCGGATGGTGAGCGACGCCCTGTTGCCCTGGATCATGAACGGAGCTTACTTGGGCCCGCCAGATGTATTTCAGATGCGGAACACCACGACGTCTCGCGAACGTCAGATTTCGATCCCACGTCTGATCATTTCGCCTTCCACGGCCTGTCGACGCGCTTTCCAACCGCGCCGCGTACTTGGGCTGTTGTGCCTGCCGTTACTGGATGTGCGAGCCTCGCCCGAGGCCGCCCAATGAAAGTTCGCCCGAAGGCGGTCGTCATCCGCCGTGCGCAGGTCCGATTCAAACGCGGCCTCGTTCTTCCAACGCATGTCGGCAGGCAATGCAGTTCACCCCACCCGCGACTTCGCTTGTCGTTACGCGGCCACCACCGGTCAGCTTGGATTCGAGAGGACTCCTCGCGGACACCGGACCTACTTCGTTCCGCCTCAGTTGTTGAAGCGGAACTCCACCACGTCGCCGTCCTTCATGACGTAGTCCTTGCCTTCGAGGCGCGCCTTGCCCTTCGCGCGGGCCTCGACGACGGAGCCGGTCTCGACCAAGTCGTCGAACGAGACGATCTCGGCCTTGATGAAGCCCTTCTCGAAGTCGGTGTGGATCACGCCGGCCGCCTGAGGGGCCTTCCAGCCCTTCCCGATCGTCCACGCGCGAGCTTCCTTCGGGCCTGCGGTGAGGTACGTCTGCAGGCCGAGGGTGTCGAAGCCGATGCGTGCGAGCTGGTCGAGGCCCGACTCGTCCTGTCCGGTCGACGCCAGCAGCTCAGCGGCATCCTCCGGGTCGAGGTCGATGAGCTCCGACTCGATCTTCGCGTCGAGGAAGATGGCCTTCGCGGGCGCGACGAGGGCGGCGAGCTCCGCCTTGCGCGCGGCATCCGTCAGCACACCCTCATCGACGTTGAAGACGAAGATGACCGGCTTCGCGGTGAGCAGTCCCAGTTCGCGGATCGGCGTCAGGTCGATGCCGGCGACCGACAGCAGCACGCCGCGCTCCAGCGCATCCTTGGCGGCAAGCGCGGTCTCGAGCACGACCGGCTCGATCTTCTTGCCGCGTACTTCCTTCTCGTAGCGGGTGATCGCCTTATCGACGGTCTCGAGATCCGCGAGCATCAGCTCGGCGTTGATCGTCTCCATATCGGATGCCGGGTTGACGGCGCCGTCCACGTGCACCACGTCGTCGTCGGAGAATCCGCGGACCACCTGCGCGATCGCGTCCGCCTCGCGGATGTTCGCGAGGAACTTGTTGCCGAGCCCCTCCCCCTCGCTGGCGCCGCGGACGATGCCGGCGATGTCGACGAACGACACGGCAGCGGGCAGGATCCGCTCGCTGCTGAAGATCTCCGCGAGCTTGTCGAGCCGCGGGTCGGGCAGGTTCACCACGCCGACGTTCGGCTCGATCGTCGCGAACGGATAGTTCGCCGCGAGCACGTCGTTCTTGGTGAGTGCGTTGAAGAGGGTGGACTTGCCGACGTTGGGCAGGCCGACGATGCCGATAGTGAGAGCCACGGAGGACGAGTCTACCGGTCGTGCCCCGCCCGACCCTGAACCGTCAGTCGCGCACGGCGCGGAACGCCCGCGTCACGTAGGGAAGGTCGATCGTGCCATCGCCGTGCAGGCCGAGTTCGTCGAACAGGGCATCCATGTCCCGTCGGATGCGCGCCTTCTCCTCGTCGGATGCCGTGATCACGTAACTCCGCGACGTCGCCATCGTGTGCAGCAGGTCCCGCGTCATCGGCCGGACCCACGCCCACTGCTCCTGAGCGAGAGCGCCGAACGGCGCGGCGACGACCGGGTCTCCCGCGGCGAGCATGATCTCGGCATTGCTGCCGTGCATGATCTCCGTGAGCCGCCGCACCCAGTCCACGCGCTCATCGCGGATGTTCCAGATGAGCCCGAGCACTCCCCCGCTGCGCACGACGCGCCCGATCTCGACGGATGCCGCGACCGGCTCCACCCAGTGCCACGCCTGTCCCAGCACGACCGCGTCGACGCTGTCATCCGGTAGCGGCAGGCTCTCGGCCGTCCCCACGAACGCCGGAACACCGGGCACTGCGGTGCGCAGCGTCGCGAGCATCTCCGGATCGGGATCGACCGCGACGACCTCGGCATCCGGCGCACCGATGAGCGTGCGGGTCAGCTTGCCCGTTCCCGCCCCGACATCGGCGATCCGACGGGAGCCGTGCGGCAGCGCGTCGAGCATCCATGCCACCGCATCGAAGGGGTACTCGGGGCGTCCGACCTCGTAGCTGTGGGCCTGCACGCCGAAGGATGTCGCCTGCTCGTCCGTCATGTCGCCAGCCTACGGCGAGCCTGCGATCGCTCGCAGAAGTCGCGAGGGAGAGTGGGATCGTGCCCCTGGACTTCACTGCGATCGACTTCGAAACCGCGAACTCCAGCCCCGCTTCCGCCTGTTCCGTCGGACTCGTCCGCGTGCGCGGCGGCGAGGTCGTCGCCACCGCCGGCTGGCTGATCCAGCCCCCGCCCGGTCACGACGTGTTCCAGGAGTGGAACGTGCGCATCCACGGCATCCAGCCGACCGACGTGCTCTCCGCCGCGACCTGGGTGGAGCAGTTCGACCGGCTGTGCGGCTTCGCCGGCGCCGATGTGCTCGTCGCGCACAACGCGGGCTTCGACCTGAACGTGCTGCGTCGGGCCGCGGAGGCCACCGGCATGCTGTGCCCGCCGTACCGCTCGCTCTGCAGCCTGCAGGTCGCGCGCAAGACGTACCAGCTCGACTCCTACCGCCTGCCGCTGGCCGCGGCGGCAGCGGGATTCGGAGATTTCCCGCATCATGATGCGCTGGCCGACGCCCGCGCCTGCGCGCAGATCGTGATCGATGCCGCACGTCGACACGGCGCTCCCGACGTCTTCGCTCTCGCTGAGGCCCTCAGCCTGCGGGTGACGGAGCCCGCGATGCCCGCCCTGGAGCGCGCCGTCGCCTGACGAGGATCGCGACGCCTGAGCGGGGCGGCGCCGCAATGTCGGATGCCGGCCGCATCATGAGACACATGGATGCTCTCTCGTTCGTTCTGATCCTCGCCGCACTCGCGGCGGGAGTCGCCGTGGGCTGGTTCCTGCGCGCCGGACGCGGGGCCGCCGATCTCGCCCGCTCCGAAGCAGAGCTGGCTGCCGCGCGCGACGATCGCGACCGTCAGTACGACCTCTACCGCGATGCCGTCGAGCATGCCCGCACCGAGCAGCGCGCAGAGGCACTGCGCGTGCAGCAGCAGAACGCCGTGCTCACGGCGCTCGCTCCGGTGCGCGAGAGCCTGCAGCAGATGCAGTCGAAGGTCACGGCGATCGAGCAGGAGCGTCAGGCGCAGTTCGGAACCCTGGCCGAGCAGCTCCGCCGGGCTCAGGAGTCCGATGAGGCCCTCCGCGCGACGACCGAGTCCCTCGCCGGTGCGCTGCGCTCCACGGCGACCCGCGGCGTCTGGGGCGAGACGCAGCTGCGGCGTGTGGTCGAAGCGGCGGGACTCACCCGGCATGTCGATTTCGACCTCCAGTCGACCATCTCGTCCGACCGCGGCACCGGGCGCCCCGACATGGTCGTGCGCCTCGCCGGTGGCACGTCGATCGCGGTCGACGCCAAGGTTCCGCTCGACGCCTACCTCGAGGCCTCGGCCCTGCCCGCCGGTGACGCGCATGAGAGTCAGCGCCGCGCGCACATGCAGAAGCATGTGAAGGCGGTCCGCGCGCACATCGACGCCCTCGCGAAGAAGGCGTACTGGTCGGGCCTCGACGCCAGCCCCGAGTTCGTGATCTGCTTCCTCCCGAGCGAGTCGCTGCTGGCAGCCGCCATCGACGAAGACCCGACTCTGCTCGACTACGCCTTCAGCCGGCGCGTAGCGTTGGCATCACCCGTGAATCTCTGGGCGGTGCTCAAGACCGTCGCCTACACCTGGACGCAGCAGGAGGTGTCGACCGAGGCGCGCACGCTGCTGAACCTCGGAACACAGCTCTACGAACGGCTCGGCACGCTCGCCGGTCACGCCGACGACCTGCGGCGGGCGCTGGAGCGCACCGTCGACAGCTACAACAAGTTCGCCGGATCCCTCGAGACCCGTGTCCTCGTCACGGCGCGGCAGTTCCCCGGCATCGACGCATCGGGGCTCGCGACCGCGCCGGCCGTGACGGCCGGCGTCACCCGTCGTTTCATCGCACCGGAACTGGTCGGCATCGACGACGAGGAATCACTTGAGGAATCAGGCGGCGCCGCCGCGGGTGACGACGGATCGATCACGGTGCGCGCCGACGTGGGCGACGTGCGCGCGCGGCTCGACGACGCGTAGGTCGAACGACCCGTAGGTCAGGCGACGCTGAGGTCAGTCAGACGCTGCGCGGGTCAGGCGACGCCCGGGACGCCGCTCAGCAGAACGATGACGAGCCCGCTCGTGGCGAGGAAGGCGCCGATCATCCACCAGGCGCTGATCTCGTGACCCTCGTCGAGGCGTTTGCGGAACAGCACGTCGGCGCGACGGGCCGGATCGCTGACCGCCGTCGGCGGCGGAGAGGTCGGAGCGGGCGCGATGACTTCCGCGTCAGCGCTCACCCGGAGGATGCGCCCCGTGTTCGTCGTCACGATCTTCGTCGGGGCGGCCTTGGAGCCACTCGTGTGCTGCGTTGTCATCTGTTCGCCCTCCTGCGCCTGCGGTGCCTGGCGGCTCCGTCGACGGCGACAAACCCAGTGACAATTGTGACACGGCACTCCGCAGAAGCGGGGATCGCGATGTATCGACCCGATACCGGGTCGATAACGATGGTCTTCTCAGGCGTTCCGGACCGCCGGCTCAGAGCCACTTGGAGACGAGGTGCTCCGACGCGATGCGACGCAGTGTGCCCGATGCTCCACGGAGCACGACGCTCTCGGTATAGACGAAGCCTCGCTCCCGACGCACGCCCGCGACGAGCTGACCGTCCGTGACACCGGTCGCCACGAAGATCGTGTTCTTGCCCTGCACCAGGTCGTCGGCCTCATAGACCTTGTCGATGTCGAGACCCGCGTCGATGCCGCGCTGACGCTCATCGTCGTCCCGCGGCCAGAGAATCCCCTGGATGTGCCCGCCGAGCGCCTTGATCGCGCACGCGGTGACGATTCCCTCCGGACTGCCGCCGACCCCGACGCACATGTCGGTGCGCGCGTCATGTCGGGCGGCGTTGATCCCGCCGGCGACGTCGCCGTCGCTCATCAGACGTGTGCCGGCGCCGGCGTCGCGGATCTCCTGGATCAGCTTCTCGTGGCGCGGACGGTTCAGAACCGAGACGACGATCTCGTCGACCGGCTTGCCGAGTGCACCCGCGAGCTTGCGGATGTTCTCGCCGATGGGCAGGCGGATGTCGACGACACCCACGCCTGCCGGGCCGGTGACGAGCTTGTCCATGTAGAAGACGGAAGAGGCGTCGAGCATCGTCCCGCGATCGGAGACCGCGATCACCGAGAGCGCGTTCTGCCGCCCCGCCGCCGTGAGGGACGTGCCGTCGATCGGGTCGACGGCGATGTCGCACAGCGGTCCGCGACCGGTGCCGACGACCTCTCCGTTGAAGAGCATCGGCGCGTTGTCCTTCTCGCCCTCGCCGATGACGACCTTGCCCTGGAAGTCGACGGTGCCGAGGAAGGCCCGCATCGCGTCGACGGCGGCGCCGTCCGCTGCTTCCTTCGCCCCTCGACCGATGAACGGCACGGCACGGATGGCCGCAGCCTCCGTGGAGCGGACCAGCTCCATCGCGAGATTACGGTCGGGATGAAGAGGGCTCAGATCCGCTGTCAGACTAACCATGCGGTCAGCCTAGCCATCGGGCGTCGCGAACCGCTCAGCTTTCGTCCTCTTTCGCGTGAAGGAATCACGATTCTTAACGCATGTGCAGGAGAGACCGCGTCAGGGTGGCTACCGCGCTGCGGCATCCGCTCACACACCCCGATAGAGTGACTGCTGTCCCGGCTTCACCTACCGCAGGAGTTCTCATGCCCGTCGCCACCCCGGATCAGTACGCCGAAATGCTCGACCGCGCGAAGGCCGGCGGCTTCGCGTACCCCGCATTCAACGTGTCCAGCTCGCAGACGATCAACTCCGTTCTGCAGGGCCTCACCGAGGCCGGCTCCGACGGCATCATCCAGGTCACCACGGGCGGCGCGGACTATTTCGCCGGCCACACCGTCAAGGCCCGCGCGACCGGCGCCCTCGCATTCGCCCGCTTCGCGACCGAGGTCGCCAAGAACTACCCGATCACCGTGGCGCTGCACACCGACCACTGCCCCAAGGACGCCCTGGCCGGCTTCGTCGAGCCGCTGATCTCCGCTTCCGAAGAAGAGGTCAAGGCCGGACGCAACCCGATCTTCCAGTCGCACATGTGGGACGGCTCGGCCGTGCCGCTCGCGGAGAACATCGAGATCGCCAAGGATCTCCTCCCCCGCATGAAGGCGATCAACGCGATCCTCGAGGTCGAGATCGGTGTCGTCGGCGGCGAAGAGGACGGCGTCGCGCACGAAGGCTCGAACGAGGCGCTCTACACCACCTTCGCCGACGTCGACCAGGCCGTGCAGGCGCTCGGACTCGGTGAGCAGGGCCGCTACATCGCCGCACTCACCTTCGGCAACGTCCACGGCGTGTACAAGCCGGGTGGCGTGAAGCTGCGTCCCGAGCTGCTGGGCGAGATCCAGGAGCAGGTCGCCGCGAAGTACAACACGGGCGCGAAGCCGCTCGACCTCGTCTTCCACGGCGGCTCCGGCTCGACCGACGACGAGATCGCCCTCGCGGTCGCCAACGGCGTCGTCAAGATGAACATCGACACCGACACGCAGTACGCGTACACGCGTGCGATCGCCGATTACATGTTCAAGAACTACGACGGCGTTCTGAAGGTCGACGGCGAGGTCGGGAACAAGAAGCAGTACGACCCGCGCGCATGGGGCAAGATCGCGGAGACCGCGATGGCCGCCCGCGTCGTCGAGTCGACGCGCCAGCTCGGTTCGTACGGCCAGTCGAAGAGCTGAGTTCCGCACGACACGCAAGGAGGGCCCCGCCGTTCGGCGGGGCCCTCCGTGCGTGCAGGGGTCCGCGTCAGCTGCTGCCCATGTTCTGGACGTACGACATGAAGGCGGGGTCGCCGAACATCGGCACGGCCAGACACATCGAGGTGATGAGCATCGTCACCGCCGCGCCCACCAGCGGCACCCACCAGCTGATCTTCGCGCTGCGGAGACGCCGGATCGACGCCCAGGCGGTCAGCGACCAGCCGACCACGAGCACGACGGCGGCGATGGCGCCCCAGAGCTTGCCTTGCTCGTAGTTCGTGAACTCCCCGTCGATCCCGAGGATCTTCATGCTCTCGTTCATCACGCGCGTGAGATCCAGATACGACACGGCCGTGAAGATGACGTTGAACAGACCGTAGGCCAGCAGCCCGGCGGTGACGACCCGGTCGACCGGATGCGGGCGGCGGGGCACAGCGTCGGCGATAGGCTCAGGCGCCGTCACGATCGGCGCGGCGACGATCTCGTCGAGGGGCGGGAGGCCTGCGGCCCTCCGCTGCTCCTCGGGAGTCGCGAGTTCGCCGTACTGAGGACGCTGATCGGTCATCCCGCCATGCTAATCCTCGAGGCTCGGAGCGGCTCACAGCCGGATGGGTCCGAAAATGATGGCGGCCCCGGAGAAGTGGGGACTCCTCGGGGCCGCGGATTCGGAACGCTGGGGACGCTCGTCATCCAGATGGGTTCGACGAAGAGCTGGGGACCCTCCGCGAACCTGTAGTGCCGTTTGCACAGACGCCTACTTTTCTGATCATAGGAAAGGGCCCGTCGCCGCGCTAGGGCCGAAACTTCAGATAGTGAACTCGCCATCGGGTGTCCCCTTGTCGAAAGCGTCGGCCCCGAGCTGCAGGGAGAGCTGACGGGCGATCCGCTGGAGGCTCGAGACCAGCTCCCTGTCCACGACCGCTCGATCGGACGGCAGCGAGATCGCGAGCGACGCGGTGATGTGGGGAGCGATCACCGGCACGGCGACGCACGTCGCCCCGATGGCGTACTCCTCTTCATCGAGAACCCACCCGGGCGAATGCTCGAGTTGCGTCAGCAAGGTCGTCCGATCGCTGATGGTGCGCGGCGTCAGCTCTTCGAGGCGATGACGTGAGAGATAGTCGAGGCGATGCTCGTCGGGCAGCTCCGCCAGGATCTGCTTGCCCAGCGCGGTCGCGTGCGCGCTCGACTGCAGTCCCACCCAGAGCTCCACCCGGGGGTTATGCACCGCGTCGACGATGTCGACCAGGTGCATCTCGCCGTCGTCGAAGCGCGACAGGTACGCCGTCGCTCCGACCACCTCGGTGACCTCGCGGAGCGTGGCGCGCACCCGGGCGAGGAACACGCCGCGAGAGTCGATCTGCTGCTGGAAGGCCGGGAAGCGCGTGCCGAGCACGAGGCCGTCGGGCTCGGCGGACAGATACCCCTCGTGGATGAGCGTGCGGACCAGATTGTAGGTGGTCCCCGGCGTCAGACCGGTGGCTGCCGCGAGCATCTTGGCGGGCAGGGGCCGCGGTGAGTTCGCGACGATGTCGACCAAGCGGAGCGCACGCTGCACAGACCCGATGAGAGTCTGCTCGCCCTCCGCAGGGCTCACCGCTACGCGCCTCCTCCTGTGGCACGGCCGCCGAGCGCCCGAGCGTCGCGCTGGCCGGACGAATCCTGGCGCAGCTCCTTGGGGAGAGAGAACATCAGATCCTCCTCGGCCGTCTTCACCTCTTCGACGTCGCGGTAGCCGGCGTCGCTCAGCGCTTCGAGGACCTCACGGACGAGCACTTCGGGAACAGATGCCCCGCTCGTCACGCCGACGGTCTCCACGCCGTCGAGCCATTCCTGCTTGACCTCTTCGGCGTAGTCGACACGATACGCCGCCTTGGCACCGTATTCGAGGGCCACCTCGACGAGGCGGACCGAGTTGGACGAGTTGGCCGAGCCGACCACGATGACGAGGTCGGCGTTGGTCGCGACCTTCTTGATCGCCACCTGCCGGTTCTGGGTCGCGTAGCAGATGTCGTCGGACGGCGGATTGTGGAGTTCGGGGAAGCGGAGACGCAGACGGTTGACCGTCTCCATGGTCTCGTCGACCGACAGCGTGGTCTGCGAGAGCCACACCACCTTCGACGGGTCCTTCACCTGCACGGTGTCGGCCTCGGCCGGCGAATTGACGATGGTGACGTGCTCGGGGGCCTCGCCCGCCGTGCCCTCGACCTCTTCGTGGCCTTCGTGGCCGATGAGGAGGATCTCGAAGTCGTCCCGGGCGAAACGCACGGCTTCGCGGTGCACCTTCGTGACGAGCGGGCAGGTGGCGTCGATCGCGTGCAGCCCTCGATCGGATGCCGCGTTCACGACGGCCGGCGAGACGCCGTGGGCGCTGAAGACGACGTGGGCTCCGGCGGGGACCTCGTCGACCTCCTCGACGAAGATCGCGCCCTTCTCCTCGAGCTCGGAGACGACGTGGATGTTGTGCACGATCTGCTTGCGCACGTAGACGGGGGCGCCGTAGCGCTCCAGCGCCTTCTCGACGGCGACGACGGCCCGATCGACGCCGGCGCAGTAGCCGCGGGGAGCGGCCAGCAGAATCCGCTTGTGTCCGACGATCGGGTTATCCTGAAGCCGCCCGGCAGCCGCCCGCACTCGTGGGACGCGCGGGACGGGGAGATGAACGGCAGTCGAAGTCACCCCTTGATTCTACCGGCGTCCTCCTGAGGAAGGCCGGGGTGCCGCCAGACGGCACGATGGCACGGAACGGGAGCACATGACAGTCTTCGAAGCGGCGGCGGGTCCGGGCGAGACGCCGCCGGCCGACGCCGTCGCGCCCCGCGACTCCACGTCGGCCGCCCCCACATCGGTCGCACGGTTGAACGCGACGATCCGCGACTTCATCGCACGATGGAACACCGTGTGGGTCGAGGGCGAGATCACCTCGTGGAACGTCCGTGCCGGCAACGTGTTCGCGCGTCTGAAGGACACGCAGTCCGACGCCCAGATCTCGATCCGGATCTGGTCGAGCGTCCGCGGCCGCATCCCCTCCGACCTCGGCGTCGGCGATCACGTCGTCGCCGCGGTGAAGGCCGATTACTTCGTCAAGTCCGGCGACTTCAGCTTCGCCGTCTCGGCGATGAAGCACGTGGGGCTCGGAGACCAGCTCGAACGCCTCGAGAAGCTGCGGCTGCAGCTCCGCCAGGAGGGTCTGTTCGATTCCTCGCGCAAGAAGCGCCTGCCCTTCCTCCCCCACATGATCGGCCTGATCACGGGCGAGCGGTCCGACGCCGAGAAGGATGTGCATCGGAACGCCGAGCTGCGCTGGCCGCAGGTGCGCTTCCGCACCGAATACGCGGCGGTGCAGGGCGATCGCTGCGTGCCCGACACGCTCGCCGCACTGAAGAGACTCGACGCCGATCCCGAGGTCGACGTCATCATCATCGCGCGCGGCGGCGGCGATCCGCAGACCCTTCTCGGCTTCAGCGACGAACGACTCGTGCGTGCCGTGGCCGCGGCATCCACGCCGATCGTCAGTGCGATCGGGCATGAGAACGACCATCCTCTCCTCGACGACGTCGCCGACCTCCGGGCCTCGACGCCGACGGATGCCGCCAAGCGGGTCGTGCCGGATGTCGGCGAGCAGCGCGCGCTGATCGCCCAGCTGCGCTCACGGGCGACATCCCGCCTCACACAGCGGCTGTCCCACGACATCGCGCAGCTCGAACAGCTGCGCTCCCGACCGGTGCTCCGCTCCCCCGATCCGATCATCGATGCGCGCGCGCAGGAGCTGTGGCTGCTGCAGTCGCGCGGTCGCGATGCGCTCACCCGGCAGCTCGACGGCGCCGGTCGTCGCACCAGCGAGCTGCGGGCATCGCTGCGAGCGCTGTCGCCGGCAGCGACCCTCGCGCGCGGCTACGCGATCGCGCACGTCGAAGGCGGCGTGATCCTGCGCGACGCGGCAGATGCTCCGGCCGGCAGCTCCCTGACCATCACGGTCGATCGCGGCTCGGTGGCCGCCCGTTCCGAGGGCGAGATCGCGGAAGGTTCCTGAGCCAGGCAGCGATCGCGCACGCCGTAAGATGGAGGAGTGAGCGCTCTGAACGAGATCCCCGTCGAGACGCTGTCGTTCGAGGCAGCCCGCGATGAGCTCGTCACCGTCGTCGCCGAGCTCGAACAGGGCTCCCCCACCCTCGAGCATTCGCTCGCCCTCTGGGAACGCGGCGAAGCGCTCGCGGCTCGCTGCGAGGAGTGGCTGCTCGGCGCGAAGCGCCGTCTCGACGCCGCCCGGGCCGCGGCATCCGACTCCGATCCCGCCGGCGGGGCCTCATGAACAAGCCCGCTCCGATCGTCGCCGAGCTGGGCCGCCCCGAGACGCCCGACGAGACCGCGGCACGCAAAGCCGCCTCCAGCAAGGCGTATCGCGGCAGCCAGACCCTGCGCAACCTGATCGCCGCGCTTCTGGTGACCGTGGCCGTCGTCGCCGTGATCATCTTCGCCGTCCCGCGCGGCGAGCCGGTCACCGCGCAGAAGATCGACGTGGCGGGCATCGCCGCAGGCGTCGAGTCGACCATGGACAGCCCGGCGATCGTTCCCGAGCTCGACGGTTTCTGGCGCGTCAACGCCGCCGAGCTGCAGAGCGGCGCCACCGTGGTCTGGGAGATCACGCTCGCCCCGGCCGCCGACGACGAGCGCGGCTTCATCAAAGTCGCCCAGGCCTTCGACGCCGACTCCTCGTGGGCGCCGCAGCGCCTGAACGGCAACGCCCCGACCGACGAGATCCGCATCGGCGGACTCGACTGGGACGTGTACAAGCTCGGCGATGCGGGTGCCAACGCCAACGTGTCCTACGCCATCGGCACGCAGGCGGGCGATGACTACGTGCTGCTCTACGGCTCTCGCTCCGCCTCATCGACAGCCGACCTCGCTGAATCCCTCGTGCCACAGATCCGTGCCCTCTCGGAGGCTTCATGACGCACCCGCTCACCCCCGCCGCAGCCTGGCAGCAGATGCAGGAGGGGAACGCTCGTTTCGTGCGTGACGAGCCTCAGCATCCGAACCAGGACGGCGCCCGTCGGCAGGATCTCGCGGCGGCGCAGCATCCGGTGGCGACGCTCTTCGGCTGCTCCGATTCGCGCCTCGCCGCCGAGATCATCTTCGATCTGGGTCTCGGCGACCTGTTCGTCGTGCGCAACGCCGGCCAGGTGCTGGGCGAGTCGATCGTCGCGAGTCTCGAGTACGCCGTCGCCGTGCTGGAGGTGCCGCTCATCGTCGTGCTCGCACATGACTCGTGCGGAGCCGTGCGCGCGGCCATCGACGGCACCGCGATCGATGCGGCTCCGCTCCCCCCGCACATCTGGCGCCTCATCGCCCCGATCGTGCCCGCCGCACGGAAGGTGCTGCATGAGAACGGCGGCACCACGGTCGCCGAGATCGACGCCGAGCTCGTCGGCGAAGAGCACCTGCGCAACACGGTCAAGGACCTGTTGCAGTCGTCCGAGCTGATCAGCACCGCCGTCGCCGAGGGCCGTCTGGGCATCGTCGGCGCCAACTACCGTCTGGCCGAGGGCACCGCGTCGCCGGTGATCACGGTCGGAATCGATACCGAGGGGGCCACCCCCGCAACCAAGGAGGGTTCGGAATGACCGAGCAGGACTACCGCATCGAACACGACACCATGGGTGAGGTGCGGGTCCCCGTGAACGCGCTCTACGGTGCGCAGACGCAGCGTGCCGTGGAGAACTTCCCGATCTCGGGCAAGGGGCTGGAGTCGACGCAGATCGCCGCCCTCGCTCGCATCAAGAAGGCCGCCGCCCTCGCGAACAAGGAGCTGGGCACTCTCGACGGCGCCATCGCCGACGCGATCGCCCAGGCTGCCGACCAGGTCGCCTCGGGCGCGCACGACGGAGAGTTCCCCGTCGACACGTACCAGACCGGTTCCGGCACGTCGTCGAACATGAACATGAACGAGGTGCTCGCGACGCTCGCGACGCGCATCCTCGGCGCGACCGTTCACCCCAACGACCACGTGAACGCCTCGCAGTCGTCGAACGACGTGTTCCCGACCTCGGTGCACATCGCCGTCACCCAGGCTCTCATCGACACGCTCATCCCGTCGCTCGACCACCTCGCCGTCGCCCTCGAGGCGAAGGCGGAGCTGTGGAAGGATGCCGTGAAGTCCGGCCGCACCCACCTCATGGATGCGACACCCGTCACGCTCGGCCAGGAGTTCGGCGGCTACGCCCGTCAGGTGCGGCTCGGCATCGAGCGCGTTCAGTCGGCGCTCCCCCGCGTCGCCGAGGTGCCCCTGGGCGGCACCGCCGTCGGCACCGGCATCAACACCCCGCTTGGCTTCCCGCAGAAGGTCATCGCGCTGCTCGCGGCCGAGACCGAGCTGCCGATCACCGAGGCCAAGGACCACTTCGAGGCCCAGGCGAACCGCGACGGGCTCGTCGAGGCGTCCGGCGCCCTGCGCACGATCGCGGTCTCGCTGACCAAGATCAACAACGACCTGCGCTGGATGGGCTCGGGCCCCAACACGGGTCTCGGAGAGCTGCACATCCCCGACCTGCAGCCCGGCTCGTCGATCATGCCCGGCAAGGTCAACCCCGTCGTCCCCGAGGCTGTGCTGATGGTCTGCGCCCGCGTGATCGGCAACGACGCGACCGTCGCCTGGGCCGGAGCATCCGGTTCCTTCGAGCTGAACGTCGCGATCCCCGTCATGGGCACGGCGCTGCTGGAGTCGATCCGCCTGCTGTCGAACGCCTCGCGCGTGCTCGCCGACAAGACGATCGACGGCCTGCAGGCGAACGTCGAGCGCGCGGCGGCCTTCGCGGGCATGAGCCCGTCGATCGTGACCCCGCTGAACAAGCTCATCGGCTACGAGGCAGCGGCGAAGATCGCGAAGCACTCGGTCGCCAAGGGCATCACCGTGCGCGACGCCGTGATCGACCTCGGCTACGTCGAGCGCGGCGACCTCACGCTCGAGCAGCTCGACGAGAAGCTCGACCTGCTCTCGATGACGCATCCCGGCTGAGTCCGGAGCACGACAAGCGGATGCCGCGGGGGCCTGGCCCTCGCGGCATCCGTCGTCTCCTGCCTGTGGTCCGCACCCGCTGATGACGACCGCAGCCCCCTCCCTCGGGGGCCGACACGCCAGATGTCGGACAATTGCGGGCATTCGGTCCGACATCTGGCGTGTCGGCCCCCGGAATGAAGCAACGGCCTGCCCTGCACAGGAAGGTTTCCGGCGCGTCATTCCCCGGTTTCCGCAATCGGGCGCCTCGGGTGCCGACTCCGCGCGGCAGGGCCAGGCATGGTGGAAGGATGCTCGATCCACAGCTGCTCCTCACCCGTCTCGGCGGGCTTGCCAGCGGCGTGCAGCTCCAGCAGTACGGCATCAGTCGGATGCAGCTGGCGAATGACGTCCGCGCGGGCCGGATAGACCGAGTCCGGCCGGGGCTCTTCGCCACGAAGGGGCTGCATGACGCGCTGCATCGTGCGGCTCTGCACGGCGGCTCCCTCACCTGCGCGGAAGCGCTGCGGCGTCACGGCGTGTGGGTACTCGATTCGGAAGGCCCACCCCACGTATGGGTCGGCAGGCGCGGTCGCATCCATCCGCACGTCGGATGCCGGTGCACGAGTCACTTCTTGCGAGGAGACCCTGGGCTCGGCCTTGTCGACGTCGAGACCGCACTCATCCACCTTCATCGCTGCGCCGGAGATGAGGCGTTCTTTGCCTCCTTCGAGTCCGCCTGGCGTCTCCGGAAGCTGTCCGCCGCAGCACGTTCGCGCATCCGCGCCGCTCTCCCCGCGTACGCACGCTGGCTCGTCGACTTCGCGCGCCCGGATGCCGACAGCGGATTGGAATCACTGGTACGTCTCCGCCTGCACCTCCTCGGCCTGCTTCTGGCATGCCAGGTCGTGCTCCCTGGAGTCGGGCGGGTCGACTTCCTCATCGAGGAGCGGCTGATCCTGGAGATCGACGGGCGAGAGAATCATGAAGGTGCATCTGAGCGGCATCGCGATCTGGCTCGGGATGCGGCGGCCTCGCGCCTGGGCATCGAGACGCTCCGCTTCGACTACGCCCAGGTGATCCACGACTGGCCGTCCGTGCAGGCCGCGATCCTCGCCGCCGTCGAACGGACGCACGACCACCGGTGAACCTCGCCAGCCATCGACCGCTTCCTCGTTCACACTGGGGGCCAGTGAAGAAGAAGAGCGGATGCCGAAGGTCACGGCATCCGCTCTCCCGCCGTCGTCAGCTGAGCTCTCCGCCCTCCAGGAGTTCAGTGACGAGGGCTGCGATCGCCGAGCGCTCTGAGCGCATCAGCGTCACGTGTCCGAAGAGGTCGTGCCCCTTCAGGGTCTCGATCACGCTGGCGATGCCGTCGTGGCGGCCGACCCGGAGGTTGTCGCGCTGTCCGACGTCGTGCGTGAGGATCACCCGGGAGTTCTGGCCCATGCGGCTGAGTACCGTCAGCAGCACGTTGCGCTCCAGGGACTGGGCCTCGTCGACGATCACGAAGGCGTCGTGCAGGGAGCGTCCGCGGATGTGGGTGAGCGGGAGGACCTCGAGCAGTCCGCGCTCGATGACCTCTTCGACGACGTTGCCCGAGACCACCGAGCCGAGGGTGTCGAACACCGCCTGGCCCCAGGGGCCCATCTTCTCGCCCTGGTCGCCGGGAAGGTATCCGAGCTCCTGCCCGCCGACCGCGAAGAGCGGACGGAAGACGATGATCTTCTTCTGCTGCTGACGCTCCAGCACCGCTTCGAGTCCGGCGCACAGCGCGAGCGCCGACTTTCCGGTGCCGGCCCGGCCGCCGAGCGAGACGATGCCCACCTCCTGATCGAGGAGCAGGTCGATCGCGATCCGCTGCTCCGCCGAGCGCCCGTGCATGCCGAAGATGTCGCGGTCGCCGCGCACCAGGCGGTACTCGCCGTCGCCGGTCACTCGTCCGAGAGCCGACCCGCGCTCCGAGTGGATGATCAGGCCGGTGTTGATCGGAAGGCCGCGCGCCTCTTCGCTGATGCCGACCTCGCTCTCGTACAAGTCACTGATCTCGTCGCCCGAGAGGTCGAGCGTCGAGATGCCCGTCCATCCGGAGTCCACGGCCTGCTCGGCGAGGTACTCCTCGGCGCGGATGCCGAGAGATGCCGCCTTGACGCGCATCGGCAGGTCCTTGGAGACGATCGTGACGTCCTGGCCGTCCTGCGCCAGGTGCATCGCGACCGAGAGGATGCGGGTGTCGTTGTCGCTGAGCCGGATGCCGGCCGGCAGCACCGACGGGTCGGTGTTGGCGAGCTCGACGCGCAGGGTGCCGCCCTCTCCGACCTCCACCGGGAAGTCCAGACGACCGTGCTCGATGCGCAGGTCGTCGAGGTGACGCAGTGCCTGACGGGCGAAGTAGCCGATCTCCGGGTCGTGGCGCTTGCCTTCGAGCTCGGTGATGACGACGACGGGGAGCACCACGGAGTGCTCGGCGAACCGGAAGAACGCCTGCGGATCGCTCAGCAGCACCGACGTGTCGAGCACATAGGTGCGCAGGTCCTGATCCGGTTCGATCGACGAAGCGCTCCTCGTCGTCTTACGGGTGGACTGCTGCGCGGTGCTGGTGGACTGCTGCGCTGTACGTGTGGTCACGACCCACTCCCGACCCGGGGATTGATCCCCGCCTGAGAACGAGTCGACCTGGGGCCACGAGTCGTCAACCGGAAGGCCGACTCGACCGGGCTCCTTGCCCGATGCCTAGAACGTACGACTTCGCGGTGGCTTAACCGCGCGTCGACACGCGGGCGATTCTTACGAGCTTGTGAACGTCTCGTTTCCGAAAGCGCCGAGCGCGTCGTCCAGCTGCTGCAGGGTGGCGGCGTCGGTGCCCGCGTGGACGCCGATGCGCACGGAGGAGCCGCGTGCCGTCACGACGATCCCGGCGTTGGAGAGGGCCGCGGCCAGGCGGGCGGGCTCCTCGGGCGAGAGCACGACGATCCCTGCCCGCTCCGCGCGATCTCGGGGCGATGTCACGACGATGCCGTGCCGATCCGCGATCTCCAGGACCGTGTCGACGTGTTGGGCGATCCTCGCCTCGATGGCCGCGACACCCGCATCGCGCACATCGCGCACGCCGATGGCCAGCCGACCGGCGGCCAGAGTGTCGGGCGAGCTCACCGTGAATGCCTGAGCGGATGCCGTCGGCGCCATCACCTCGTCCACCGACAGGCTGTCCGTGCCGGTGATGCCCGACAGCACGGGAACGATGCGCTGCCTGGCTCGCGGCGAGAACCAGGCGAAGGCGCTGCCGCGACCCGCCCGCAACCATTTGTAGCCGTGACCGACCACGACGTCGGCCATCGTGAAGTCGGCATCCACGACGCCGAACGACTGCACGGCATCGACGATGAGCAGGCGGTCCGGTCCGATGACGTCGCGCAACGCCGCGAGATCGGCGCGGTAGCCGGTGCGGAAGTCGACGTGACTGACCGCGAGCGCCGTGACCTCGTCATCCAGCACCTCGGCGACGGCATCCGCTGTCACCCGGCTGTCGGCGGGTGTGATCCACCGCGGCGTCAGCGCGCGATCCGATGCTGCCGCCGCACGATCGAGGGTGAGACTGATACTCGGGAACTCGGCCGTGCTCGCGATCACCGCGCCGGTCATCCCGTAGAAGGCGTGCATGAGACCCTGCGTCGACGACGGCTGCAGCGTGACATCCACGGCGTCGCCGCCGAGAAGCTCCGCGACGAGTTCCTGCGCCTGCCCGACCCGCTCCCAGACCAGCGACAGCGACGACGGGCGCCCGCTGCCCAGCAGATCGGCGTCGGCGAAGATCTCCTCGCGCACCGAGGGCGACAGCGGACCGAATGCAGCCCAGTTCAGGTAGCCGGATTCGTTGTCGAAGGTGCCGACATAGTCGTCGAAAGTGCTCACCGCGTCAGTCTGGCACGGGTGCGCGGCCCCCGGAACGCGCTAGCGTCCGAAGCGGCGGTCGCGGTCGGCGAAGTCGCGGATCGCGCGCAGGAAGTCGACCTGGCGCAGGTCGGGCCCCAGCGCCTCGACGAAGTAGAACTCGCTGTGCGCGCTCTGCCACAGCAGGAAGTCGCTGAGCCGCTGCTCACCGCTCGTGCGGATCACCAGATCGGGGTCGGGCTGTCCGCCCGTGTAGAGGTGCTCGCCGATCATCTCGGGAGTCAGGTGGGCCGCCAGATCCTCCAGCGTGCCACCCGACGCCTCGTGCTTCGCGATGATGCTGCGGACGGCGTCGACGATCTCGTGCCGTCCGCCATAGCCGACGGCGAGATTCACGTGGAGGCCCGTGTGGCTCTTCGTGCGCGCTTCGGCCTCCGCGAGCACACGGGCGAGCTCGGGAGGGAGGATGTCGGAGCGGCCGACGTGCTGCACCCGCCAGTTCTCCTCCTGCGACACCGCCTCAGCCAGCTCCGCGATGATCTCGATCAGGTCGGCGAGCTCGGCGGAATCGCGCTTGCGCAGGTTGTCGCTGGAGAGGAGGTACAGCGAGACGACCCGCACGCCGAGCTCATCGCACCAGCCGAGGAACTCGCGCATCTTCGCGGCACCGGCCCGATGCCCCTCCGCGGGCGTGGTGTAGCCGAGCTGCCGTGCCCACCGTCGATTGCCGTCGATCATCATCGCGACATGGTGCGGCACGGACGCCGGATCCAGATGGCGTCGCAGCCGGCTGGTGTAGAGCCGGTACAGCGGTCCGCGCCCCGGACTCTCGCGTGACATCACCCACCTACGCTACCGTGTCGGGCCCGCGCGCACCGTGTGCGAAGCCTGGGGATATGTGCCTTCCACGGCATGCGCACCCACCTAGAGTGAGCACGTGAGCACTCCCGAGCCGTCCGAACCCGAACTCCCCCAGCTGCCCCTTCTCGAGGTGGCCGCGGCGGATGCGGCGGTCGAGATCCGGCCGACCTGGCGCGGATGGATCCACGCCGGCGTCTTCCCCGTCGCCATCGTCGCCGGCATCGTGCTCATCGTCCTCGCGCAGGGCGGAGCCGCGAAGTGGGCGGCGGCCGTGTTCATGGCGAGCTCGCTGCTGCTCTTCGGCAACTCGGCCCTCTATCACCGCTTCGACTGGAAGCCGAAGGTGAAGCTGATCCTCAAGCGGATCGACCACGCCAACATCTTCCTGCTGATCGCCGGCACCTACACGCCGCTGGCGACGCTGGCGCTCCCTCCCGAGAAGGGCGCTCTGCTGCTCTGGCTGGTGTGGGGCGGAACCGTGGTCGGGATCCTCTTCCGCGTGTTCTGGATCCACGCGCCGCGCTGGCTCTATGTGGCGCTCTACCTGCTCATGGGGTGGGCGGCGGTGATGTTCATGGCCGACCTTCTCGCCGCGAACGCCGCCATGATGATCCTCGTGATCGTCGGCGGCCTGCTCTACACCGGCGGGGCGATCGTCTACGCGCTGAAGAAGCCGAACCCCTGGCCCGGGCACTTCGGCTTCCACGAGATCTTCCACGTCTGCACGGTGCTCGCGTTCCTGTGCCACTGGACCGCGTGCCTGCTGATCACTCTGGAGCCGCTCAGCCCCTCGCTCGGCGCCTGACGCCGTCAGGTCGCGCGCGGGTCGTCGTCGCCTTCGCGGGTGATGGGCAGGTCGGCATCCGTCTCGGTCGCCTCGTCGGCCGCGCGGGCGGCCTGTTCGGCATCCAGCTCGTCGCGCACCTCTTCGCGGTAGCGCACGCGGCGGATGCGGCGGTTCATGTCCCAGATGAGCAGGATCACCGCGATGACGATGACCACGATCACGGCGAAGCCGACGAAGCCGGGAGTCACGGCTTCGGGAGCCACCGTCATGGTGGGCGTCGGCATCGGAGTCTCGGACAGAGAGCGCATGTGTCGGCCTTTCCTACTCAGGTCGCATAACCTGGTATCACCAGCCTAACGACCGGAAGACCGCCCCGTGACGACCGCAGAAGAGCTCGACGAACGCTATGGCCGCACGCGCACGCGGCGGACGCCGTGGATCATCGCCGGCATCGTCGCACTGCTCGTGGTGGGGGCGTTCGGCTGGATGATCGTCGCCCAGTCGATGAGCTCGGTGGATGCCGACGATCTCGGCTTCGAACTGGTCGACGAGCACACCGTCGACGTGCGCTTCCAGGTCAGCGGCGTGCAGGGCAAGGACGTCGTCTGCGTGGTCGAGGCGCTCGACGAGGAGTTCGGCGTCGTCGGCTGGAAGGTGGTCGAGATCCCTGCCGGAGACAGCCACACCCAGGCGATGTCGGCCGTCGTTCCGACGGTGTCCGCGGCCACCACAGGTTTGGTGAACACCTGCTGGGTCGCTTAGACTCATCGCAGACAGACGACGCCCTGGCAACGTGCCGGGGCGTCTTGGCATATCCCCCGCAGTACCCGGTGGGATCCGAAAGAAGGAGCTTCGTCATGTCCACCGACGCTCAGGTTCCCTTCCTCACGCAGGAAGCATATGACCGGCTCGTCGCCGAGCTGGAGCACCTGTCCACCACCGGCCGCGATGAGATCGCCAAGCGCATCGAGGCCGCCCGCGAAGAGGGCGACCTCAAGGAGAACGGCGGCTACCACGCCGCCAAGGACGAGCAGGGCAAGCAGGAAGCCCGCATCCGCACCCTCGAGGGTCTGCTGAAGACCGCGAAGGTCGGCGAGGCTCCCGCAAGCCGCGGCATCGTCGAGCCCGGCACCGTCGTGACCGCGGTCGTCGCCGGCGGCGAAGAGGTCTTCCTCCTCGGCAGCCGCGAGATCGCCGCCGGCGGCAGCGACCTCGACGTCTACAGCGAGGCCAGCCCGCTCGGGCAGGCGATCCTGGGCCTCAAGGTCGGCGAGAAGTCGTCGTACGAGGCGCCGAACGGCCGCTCGATCGCCGTCGAGATCGTGAACGTCGAGACGTACACCGGCTGACGCCCCGTCGCAGCAGAGCGCCCCGGCATCCCTGCGGATGCCGGGGCGCTCTGCTGTCCGCTCAGTCCGGGACGATGAACGGCTGGAAGCCGGCCTGACGCAGAGTGTCGAGCGTGAGCTCCGAGTGCTCGGGTCCGCGCGTCTCGACGCTCAGTTCGAGGATCACGTCGCTGATCTGCAGTCCGTGACCGTGCCGCGTGTGCATCGCCTCGATGACGTTCGCCCCCGCCGCGGCGATGAGCTCGGACACCCGGGCGAGCTGACCGGGGCGGTCGGGCAGCGGCACGCGGATCGTGAGATAGCGGCCCGATGCCGCGAGACCGTGCGAGACGACGCGCTGCAGCAGCAGCGGGTCGATGTTGCCGCCGGACAGCACAGCCATCGTCGTCCCGGTCGCGGAGACCTTCCCGGCGAGGATGGCCGCGACGCCTGCAGCGCCCGCGGGCTCGACGACGACCTTGGCCTGCTCGAGGAGGATGAGCATGGCGCGCGCCAGATCGTCGTCCGAGACCGTGACGACCTCGTCGACGAGGTCCTTGATGATGTCGAACGGGATCGCTCCGGGACGGGCGACGAGGATGCCGTCGGCGATGGTCGGCCGCGTCACGATGTCGACGGGCTCTCCTGCTGCGAGCGACGGGGCCATGGCGGCCGCGTTCTCGGCCTGGACGCCGATCACCCGCACGGTGCGGCCGAGCTCGGCGGCGCGGGCCTTGACGGCGGCGGCGACGCCCGCGATGAGGCCTCCGCCGCCGATGCTGAGCACGATGGTGTCGACCTCGGGTGCGTCCTCGAGCAGTTCCAGACCGAGTGTGCCCTGCCCGATCACGACGTCGCGGTGATCGAAGGGAGGGATGAGCACGGCACCGGTGCGCTCGGAGAACTCGGCGGCGAGGCGCAGCGAGGTCGCCACGGTCTCGCCCTCGAGCACGACCTCGGCGCCGTAGCCGCGCGTGGCCAGGAGCTTGGGCACCGGCACGCCGAGAGGCATGAAGATCGTGGCGGGGATGCCGAGGGCCTGGGCGGCGAGTGCGACGCCCTGTGCGTGGTTGCCGGCGGAGGCCGCCACGACCCCGCGCGAACGCTCCTCGGCGCTGAGCCGCGAGAGACGGTACGCCGCGCCGCGGATCTTGAACGAGCCGGTGCGCTGCAGGTTCTCCATCTTCAGCAGCACCGGAGCACCGAGGATGTCGGACAGTGCTCGCGACGGCAGCGTCGGCGTATGGGAGATCACCTCAGCCAGGCTCTGAGCCGCATACTCGAACTCGGACAGGCTGGGGACTGCGCTCATCGATTCCTCCGTTGCCGCTCGCGCGGCACTGTGCTCCAGATCAGATCTCCACTCGGGACGTCGCCGGTGCGCCACGACCCCGAACTCAATGTCACCGCGGCGACGTTCACGAATGCCGCCAACGGCACGGCGAACAGCGCCCCCGGGATGCCCGCGATCATCGCGCCTCCCGCGACGACGAGCACGACGGCCAGCGGATGCACCTTCACTGCCGATCCCATCATGATCGGCTGCAGGATGTGGCCTTCGATCTGCTGCACCGCGAGCACGACCAGCAGCATGAACAGCGCGGTCCACGGCCCGTTGTACACGAGGGCGAGGAACACGGCGACGGCGCCGGTGGCGACCGCACCCACGATCGGGATGAACGAGCCGAGGAAGACCAGGACGGCCACCGGGAGGGCGAGCGGAACCTGCAGCAGGAACGCGCCGATCCCGATGCCGATCGCGTCGATGGTCGCGACGAACAGCTGGGTCCGCGCGTAGTTCACGATCGTCCGCCAGCCGTTGCGTGCGGCGCTGTCGACGGCCGGACGCGCCTTGCGCGGGAAGAGCTTGACGGTCCAGCGCCAGATCCCGCCGCCGTCGGCGAGGAGGCAGATGAGGCTGAACAGAGCGAGGAGTGCTCCCGTGAGCACGTGCCCCAGCGTGGTGCCGATCGCCAGGGCACCCGACAGCAGAGCCTGCGTCTGCTCCTCGATCATCGCGAGGCCCTGGTCGATGTAGTCGGCGATCTGCTTGTCGGAGAGCTGCAGGGGACCCTCGTGCAGCCAGACCTGGAACCCGTCGATGGCCTTCGTCGTGCTCTCCTGCACGGCGGGGAGCTCGAGCCGGACCTGCCAGACGACGAGCCAGACGAGCCCGGTGACGATCGCCGCCGTGCCGAGGAGGGAGATGGCGATGGCGGCCCAGCGCGGGACGCGATGGCGCAGCATCCACTCGAAGGCCGGCCACAGCAGGGCCGTGATGAGGATGGCGACCATGAGCGGGATCACCAGAAGCTTGAGCAGCATGACGAGCCAGATGAACACGCCGATGACGGCGGCGATGAGCAGGAGCCGCCACGCGTAGGCGGCCGTGATGCGCAGTCGCGGCGGAACGGCCTCGTCGGCCTCGGTCGTCACGGTGCGGTCGGTGGAGATCGGGCGCGGGCGGAACAGGTCTCGCAGCCGTGGTCGCTGGTCCTCGCTCATCGCCCAAGTCTACGGCGGTCGCCGCTCGGCTCATGACGCGATGTCCTCGGCCGGGGATACGCTGACGTCGTGACCGACACCCTCAGTTCCGCCCAGGCGCGCCGCATCGCTCTGGCCGCTCAGGGTTTCACCCGTGCACGCCCGGCATCCGTCTCCCGGCGTCACATCGATCGGGTGATGGAACGACTCGGAGTGCTGCAGATCGACTCGGTGAACGTCTTCGCGCGGTCGCACTACCTGCCCCTCTTCTCGCGTCTGGGCGCCTACGAGCCGGCGCTGCTCGACCGCGTGTTCCTCGCCCGCACCACCCACTACGTCGAGTACCTCGCCCACGAGGCGACCTTCATCCCGATCGAGGACTGGCCGCTGTGGCGGTTCCGCATGGACGACTTCCGCCGCCGCTGGGCGGGTGAGGATTCGTGGATGAGCACGAACGCCCGCACGGTGCAGTGGGTGCAAGACGAGCTGCGCACGCGGGGTCCGCTGCGTCCGGCCGACCTCCGCGCCGATGCACCGCGCGAACGCGGCACCTGGTGGGACTGGGACGAGGTCAAGCTCGCGCTCGAGCACCTCTGGCGCACGGGTGATGTGGCCGTGAGCGGCCGCCGCGGATTCGAGCGTTCCTACGCGCTGGCCGAACAGGTCATCCCCGATGCGATCCTCTCGCAGGAGATCCCTCGCGCCGAGGCGATCCACGAGCTGGTCCGTCGAGCGGCGAGATCGAGCGGGGTGGCGACGCAGTCCGACCTCGCCGACTACTACCGCATCAAGGATCGCCCCTCGGTCGCGCGCTCGATCGTCGACCTCGTCGAGGCGGGCGAACTCGAGCCGGTGCACGTGCGCGGCTGGGAGCGGGGCGGCCGCCCCCTCCCGTCGTGGCGGCACCGCGACGCGGTGCTGCCGCGGAAGATCGACGCGGCCGCCGTGCTGACGCCGTTCGACCCGGTGGTGTGGTTCCGCGACCGCGCGCTGCGCGCGTTCGACCTCGACTACCGCATCGAGATCTACGTGCCGGCCGAGAAGCGTCGATACGGCTACTACTCACTGCCCGTGCTGGTCGGGGATCGCATCGTGGCCCGCGTCGACCTCAAGGCCGAGCGGGCCACCTCGACGCTGCAGGTGCAATCGGCGTGGTGGGAGCCGCAGGCGCGGCCCGACGACGTCGGCCGGATCGCCGAGGAACTGGCCCTGGCAGCTTCGTGGCAGGGGCTGGAGCACATCTCGGTCTCGGGCTGGGGCGATGCCACCGACGCGATCCACGATGCGCTGCGCGGAGACGTGGGCGCGTCGATCCGGCGTCACCTGCACACCAGAGAGGGCGTGTCATGACGCGTCGCCGGTGGTGGGTGATCGGCGGCGGCGTCGCCGTGGTCGTCGTCGCTGTGGCCGGCGTGCTCATCTGGCAGGCTGCGAGCCGTCCGGCCACCGCCGAGGAGGCGGCGACCGCCTACCTGCGCGCGCTGGAATCGGGTGATGCGGCGGCCGCCGAGGCGACCGGAATCGCCGTGACCGAGACGGCCCTCGATGCCTTCGCCAACGCTGCGGAGTTCATCGAAGACGCGGAGGTGTCAGCCCTCGATGAGAACGGCGGTTCCGCGACCGCCGATGTCGCCTTCCGCCTCGGAGGTGAGGAGCGCTCGGCGCAGCTGACGCTCTCGAACGACAGCGGACGGTGGACCGTGGATGCCTCCGCGCTCGGAACGATGACCGCCACGGCCGCGATCGGCGCCTTCGTCGGCATCGGCGACGCGACGTTCCCGGTCGGCGAGGCGGTGGGCCTGCTCCCCGCCGCCTACACGGTCTCCGCCGCTCCCGCCTCGCTCCTCGACGGAAAGGGCACGGCGATTCTCCTCCCGGGCGAGACGGCAGATGTCGCTCTGGAGGTCGCTCTGCGCCCGGAGGCGACGGACGCAGCGCAGGAGAAGCTCGACTCGCACCTCGACACGTGCACCGCTCCGGCGGCGACAGCGCCGGAGGGCTGCGGCATCCGCATCCCCTGGGGCACCGAATTCCGCGCCGTCTCCGAGATGCGCTACCGCATCGAGCAGGCGCCCTCCGTGGTGGTGACGGCGACGGGGTTCTCCGCCGACGGAGGTGTTCTCGTCGCGACCGTCACAGGCATCGGGCAAGACGGCGCAGATCGCACCACGACCTACCGCACGGAGTCGTGGAGCATCCGTGGCGACATCTCGTTCACTGCCGACGGGGTGGAACTGACGCCCTGGTGACGCGCATCAGAACTGCACGCGGGGCGGCTCGGAGATCGCACCGCTGTCGGCGACCTCGAAGAACTCGCGCTCCGTGAAGCCCAGACCCTTCGCGAAGAGGTTGTTCGGGAACACCTTGATCTTCGTGTTCAGCTCGCGCACACCGCCGTTGTAGAAGCGACGCGCGGCCTGGATCTTGTCTTCGGTGTCGACGATCGCCTGCTGGAGCTGGAGGAAGTTCTGGCTGGCCTGCAGCTGCGGATACGCCTCGGCGACGGCGAAGAGGCTGCGCAGCGCCTGCTGCACGTGCCCCTCGGCGATACCCGCTTCACCCGGGCCGCTGGCCGACAGCGTCTCGGCACGCGCGCGAGTGACGTTCTCGAAGACCGCCTTCTCATGGGAGGCGTAGCCCTTCACCGTCTCGATGAGGTTGGGGATGAGGTCGGCTCGTCGCTTGAGCTGCACGGTGATGCCGCTCCACGCCTCATCGACGCGGACCTTCAACTGCACCAGCGAGTTGTACGTGGCCCAGAGATAGATGCCGACGAGCAGGATCACTCCGACGACGATCAGTACTGGCACGAGCCATTCCATCAGAGGCCCACCCTTCCTCGTGTTTCTCTCATCCTAGACGCGCTGTCTGCACGTGTACTGGGGATGGCACGTGCGATTCCGATCGATCCGGAGGTCAGGCACCGAGCACGCGCTTGAGGTAGCGGTTGCCGAACCGCCGCTCGGGGTCGAGCCGGTCTCGCACGGCCAGGAAGTCGTCGAACCGCGGATAGCGCTCGCGCAGCGTCTCGGCCGTCTGGGTGTGGAGCTTGCCCCAGTGCGGCCGGCCGCCGTGCTCGCGCATGATCAGCTCGACGGCCTCGAAGTACTCGGTCGGATCGGCGCGCCAATAGCGGTGCACCGCGATGTACGCACTCGCCCGGCCATGGGCCGTGGACAGCCAGCGATCGTCTTCCGCGGCGAAGCGCACCTCGACGGGGAACTCGATACGCCAGTTCCGCTGATCGATGAGCTTCCGCACAGCGCGGAAGGCCGCCACGACGTTCTCGGCGGGGATCGCGTACTCCATCTCGCGGAACCGCACCGTGCGACTCTGCGTGAGGACGCGGTTCGACAGATCGGTGTACTCGCGGTCACCGGTGAGCTTCACAGCCAGGCGGCTGAACGGCGGCGTGACGGCCGGGACGATCTGTCCCGCGGCGCAGACCACCCGGTAGACGCCGTTGGAGAGCAGCGTCTCATCGATCCACTTCCCCACCGCAGGCAGCGGCTTGCGCACGGCCGACTCGGGCAGGCGCGTCTGGCGCTTGGTGAGGGCGACGTCGGTGTGGGGGAACCAGTAGAACTCGAAGTGATCGGATGCCGCGACGTGGCCCTCGATGTCGTCGAGCACCTCGTCGAGCGGCATCGGCTCGTCGATCGCATGCATGACGAAGGCCGGAACGCACTGGAGGGTCACCTCGACGAGGATGCCGAGGGCGCCGAGGCCGAGCGCCGCGGCGGGCAGGAGCTCGCTGTTCTGCTGCTCGTCGATGCGCAGGAACTCTCCGGCCGCGGTGATCATCGTGACGCCGACGACCTGAGTGGCGAGGCCGCCGAACCCTGCGCCGGTGCCGTGCGTGCCGGTCGAGATCGCGCCCGAGATCGATTGGCGGTCGATGTCGCCGAGGTTCTCCATCGCGAGGCCGTAGGGAGCGAGGAGCCTCGGGATCCGGTGCAGGCGCGTGCCGGCGAGCAGGGTCACGCGCCTGGTGGCGGCATCCGCCGAGACCAGGCCCTGCATGTCGTCGAGTTCCAGCAGCACCCCGGGCGCGACGGCGATTCCGGTGAAGCTGTGCCCTGCGCCCACGGCTTTGACGGTGAGGCCGTGCTTCACGGCGGCGAGGACCGCGCGCTGCACGCCCTCCGGACTCCGCGGCCGCTCCACCCGCACCGGACGAACGGTGGCCGAGCGCGCCCAGTTCTGCCAGGTACCGCCGATCCTCGTCACAGGAAGGCCTTCCCCTCGCCGCGGTATGTGGGCAATTCGTCGACGACCTCGTCACCCGAGACGAGGTGGTACTGCGCGATGCGCTCCGCCGGTTCGCCGCTCTTCGCATGACGGAACCACACACGGTCGCCCACGCCGAGGGAGGTGGCCGCCGGCCCCTGGAGCGGCGTCTGCACCTCGCCGGCAGCCTCGCGCGGAAGTGTTCGCAGTCCCTCCGGCCAGACCGGCTGGGGCTGTCGCGACGCCACCGGCGGGCCGGACGCGATCCAGCCGCCGCCGAGCACGGTCGCGATGTCGGCGGCCGGGCGTCGCACGACGTCGAAGGCGAAGGCCGCTGCCGGCGCCGGCTGAAACGACCGGTAGCCGTCGAACAGGTGACCGCCGAGGAGCCCGCTGCCGGCGCTCGCCTCGGTGAGCGACTCGTCGCTGCCGGTGAACTCGAGCGAGCCGGTGCCGCCGCCGTTCAGGAACTCCATCGGAGCGAGTGCCGTCACCGCCTCGACGATCGCCGCGCGGCGCTCCCGCAGCTCGGCACGGGACCGCGCCTGCACCATGCGGATCAGCGGCGCATCCGAGCCCGCGTCATCGCCCTGGCCGGCGATCTGCGCGTCGTACATCTGCAGCCCGACGAGCCGGAAGCCGGGGCGCGCGAGGACTTTACGGGCGAATCCGGCCACTTCGCCGGCGGTGAAGAGCGCCGAACGGCGGACACCGATATGACCGAGGAGCGAGGACTTCCAGGAGGCGTCGACGTCGATCGCGACGCGGATCTCCGGACGAGCGCCCGGGCTCTTGACGCTGTCGATCAGGTCGAGGTGCGCGACATCGTCGACCATGAGCGTGATGCGCTGCGCCGCCTGCTCATCGGCGAACAGCGCCTCGAGGCTCGCGCGGTCGACCGTCGGGTACGCGAGCACGATGTCGTCGTGGGTCTCGGCGAGCCACAGAGCCTCGGGGAGCGTGAATGCGAGGATGCCGCGGAATCCCGGCAGCTCCAGCACGGCATCCAGTATCGCTCGCACGCGCACCGACTTCGAGGCGAGGCGGATGGGCAGCCCGCCGGAGCGGACCAGCAGGTCCATGGCGTTGTACCGCAGCGCCTCCCGATCGATCACCGCGACGGGCGCGGGGAGGTGCTGCGTCGCTGCCGACAAGCGCGGCCAGTAGCGGACCGGGTCCTGCCACTCGGGAGCGACCGCGGCGGCACCCTGAACGGGGCTCAGTTCTTCGGTGAGGTCGAGCACTCCCCCACCTTATGACCTCGCGGACTCCGGATCACGTGCGGCGGCACCCCGTCGCATCCGAATTTACCTTGTATCCCAATTACTTGTATGCGAGGCTTACGGAATGAGCGACACCCATCCCGCTGTGCGACGAAACGAGGCGGTCTGCCTCGCCTTGTATTCGACGATGAACGCGACTCTGCAGCTCTACCGCGAACTGCTCTCGCCCTGGGGCCTGAGCTACCAGCAGCTGATGGTTCTCGGCCTGCTCTGGAGCGAGGGCGAGCAGACTCCGGGCGAGATCTCCGCGGCGCTCATGCTCGACACGAGCAGCGTCGCCGGGCTCCTGAACAGGATGCAGAGTGCAGGCCTCATCGATCGACAGACGTCGCAGACCGATCGTCGCCGTGTTCTCGTCACGCCGACCGCGCGCAGCCGCGAGATCATCGCCGAGCTCGGCTGGCTCGAGGACTGCATGACGCGGGCCATCGACCTCGAGCCCGACGAGGCGCACGACCTCGTCACCCGACTGAACGACCTTCGCGAGCGCGTGACGGCCTTCCCGCGTCCGGAGCACGCCCGCCCGGGCATCCCCGCCTGACACGAATCGATCGATGAGAAAGGATGCCGACATGGCTCTGCAGGATATCGAGGTCACTACTCTGCGCGGCGAACGCCGCACATTCGGGGAGCTGACCGAAGGGAAGGTGGCGCTGGTCGTGAACGTCGCCTCGCGCTGCGGGCTCGCTCCGCAGTACGAGCAGCTCGAGGAGCTGCAGCGCACGTTCGGCGACGACGGCTTCACAGTGGTCGGCTTCCCGAGCAATCAGTTCCTTCAGGAGCTCGGGAGCTCCGACGCCATCGCGGAGTACTGCTCGGCGACCTGGGGCGTGACGTTCCCGATGACCGAGAAGGTGAAGGTCAACGGCAGGTCGGCGCATCCCCTGTACCGTGAGCTCACCCAGACCCCGGATGCCGAGGGGAAAGCGGGGCGCGTGAAATGGAACTTCGAGAAGTTCCTGGTCAATCCGGACGGGCGGATCAAGCGCTTCCGCCCCACGACCCTTCCGGACGCTCCGGAGATCGTCGAGACCATCCGGGAGTGGACGAACGAGGCTCCGGGGGCCGCCGACTCCTGAGCCAGCGCGTGAACCGCGAGCAACTAGGCTGACGCGTGGCCCCCGTAGCCCAATGGCAGAGGCAGGCGACTTAAAATCGCTTCAGTCTGGGTTCGAGTCCCAGCGGGGGCACCCATCAGCTTTCCCCGGATTCCGGCGTCTGCCGCCGAACTCCCGCTGACTCGCGCACCCGTCTCACCACCAGCACGACAAGAGCGATCGCGATCGCCGCGTACACGACGTAGTCGAGGTACCCGAGGTAGTGCTCCAGCTGCTCGTGCTGCGTGCCGAGGGCGGCGCCCACGCCGAGAAGCAGCGCGTTCCAGAGGCCGCTGCCGATGATCGTGTAGACGCTGAACCTCACGATGCCCATGCGGGACGCACCGGCCGGGATCGAGATCAGGCTGCGGACGCCCGGCACCATGCGGCCCACCAGCACGGTCCACCCCCCGCTGCGCGCGAACCAGTCCGCACCCCGCTCCAGGTCGGAGCGGCTGACCAGCCGGGTTCCGGCGAGCAGCCGCACCGCACGCTGCATGCCGATTGCCGCGCCAAGCCCGTACAGCAGCAGAGCGCCCAGCCATGACGCGAGCGTGCTCCAGAAGAACAGCCAGCCGAGGTGCAGGTCCCCGCTCTGGCTGAGGTATCCCGCGAACGGCAGGATCACCTCGCTCGGGATCGGCGGGACGAGCACCTCGAGGAAGACGAGCACACCGACCCCGACGTCGCCGAGAGCGGTGAGGATGTCGGCCGCGAAGCCGGTGAGTCCGGTGAAGCCGTGATCGGCAGTCATCGACACGAATCGCTCAGCGGCCGAAGATGTCGCCGATCCCCGGGATGCCGAGGTCGCCGAGCTTCTCGCCCCAGCCGGTGGCCGTCTCGCCGAGGCCGGAGGCGGCTTCTCCCGCGGAGCCCATCAGCTCTTCGGCACCGCCCGTGAAGCCATCGATGCCGACACCCGAGGCGAGCGCCTCCAGATCGACGCCCTCGGCCAGCGCCGTGAAATCGACTCCGAGGCCGGCGGCCTGATCCAGAAGCGGGCCGGCCACGGAGCTGAGCACTGCACCACCCGCGACCGCGCCGAGCACACCCACCGCAGCCCCTCCGGCCAGGACGGCCGCACCACCCGCGCCGCCGCCGCGTACCCGCGACAGCAGCCCGCGCATCCGTCCGGGGCGCATCGCCTCGGCTCGGGCGGCGGCTCGGGCGAGGTCATCGGGCGAGGACGAGCGCGGCCGCTCCCCCGGTGCGAGCTCATCGCGCATCCGCTCTTCGACGAGTGTCCGCTGCTGCGGCGTGAGACGAGCGAACGCGTCGCGATGGATCTGCTCGACGCTCTGCGGGTCGGCGGTCTGCAGCAGGTAGTCGTAGCGCGCGATCGCCGCACGATCCGCATCGCTCGTGGACGACCCGGTGCGCGCCCCGCCGCCGGCGGCGGAAGCGGGCGGTGGCGCGTAGGGATCGGCGGATGCGCGAGGCGTCGTCGAAGCGGCTCCGGGTGACCCCTCCGTGCGCGGCGCCGCATCCGACGGTCCTCGCACGGCATCGACGGCACCTCGGAGCACCCCGCCCCAATCCGTCGACGAACGGGAGCCGCCAGCGCGCCCGTCAGCGCGGGCGGAGCCGTTGTTCTTCTCGAGAGCGTCGGAGGCGAGGCCGATCAGGCGGGAGAGCTTCCCCATGGTGGTGGTCCTTTCGTGGAGCGGGCCACCGGGATTCCACGACGTCGGACGACGGCAAGAGTCGAGGCAGCCCGCACAGCGGGTGCCAAGGTCTCCTCCGCCCTCACGGGCCGACGGGCCGGGACACGATTCATGTCCGTAATGACGACACCGCCGCAGACGGGAGTACTCCCCTTGCGCGCTCGACCCTACCGATCGGAGCTATGCGTCGCCTCCACAGACGCGAACAGCCCTCCCGAGTGGGAGGGCTGTTCGAACGTGCGGTATCGAAGACCTATTTGGCGGCGACCTTCTCCGCAGCCGGCTTCTTGGCCGGAGCCTTCTTCGCCGGTGCCTTCTTGGCGGCCGGAGCCTTCTCGGACTCCGGCTTCTCGGCCGGGGCGTCGTCCGAGACGGGCTCGTCGGCGTCCGGGGTCTTGTCGGCGGCGGCGATCGTCGTCGCCGGCTCCGACGAGTGGGACCCGGGCAGGGCGGGAGCCGCAGGAGCGGCCGGAGCCGCGGGGGCCGCAGCGCGCGGACGCGCGGCGAACTCCTCGAAGACGTAGCGCGGGTTCTGCACGGTCTCGAGGTTCACGATGTCGCGGCCGAGCCACAGGTTGTTCCACCAGCCCCAGATCACGCGGAACTTGCGCTCCCACGTCGGCATCGCGAGGCCGTGGTAGCCACGGTGCGCGACCCAGGCGACGAAGCCCTTGAGCGCGAGCTTGCCGGACTGGAAGACACCGTTGTAGAGCCCGAGACCGGCCACGGCGCCCATGTTCTTGTGGAAGTACTCGCGGGGCTCTTCGCCCCGCAGCACGGCGACGATGTTCTTCGCGAGGAGCTTCGCCTGACGCACCGCGTGCTGGGCGTTCGGCACGCAGAAGCCGCCGACGCCGCCACCGGAGAGGTCGGGGACGGCCGAGACGTCACCGGCAGCCCAGGCGCCCTCGACGAAGGCCTCGGGCGTGCCGACGCGCAGGTCGGCGCGGGTCTGGATGCGACCGCGCTCCTCGACGGGCAGGTCGCCGCCGCGCACGACGGTCGGGTTCGCCATGACACCGGCGGTCCAGACGATCAGGTCGGTCGGCAGGACCTCACCCGTGGAGAGCTCGACGTTGCCGTCGACCGCGCTCGTGAGCTGCGTGTCGAGGTGCACGTACGCACCGCGCTTCGCGAGATCCTTGAGCACCCACTCGCTGGTCTTCAGCGAGACCTCGGGCATGATGCGTCCCATGGCCTCGATGAGGTGGAAGTGCGTGTCGTCGAACGTCAGCTGCGGGTACTTCGCGACGAGCGACGAGGCGAGCGAACGCAGCTCCGCGAACACCTCGATGCCGGCGAAACCGCCGCCGACGACGATGACCGTGAGCAGACGGTCGCGCGCGGGGCCGGGCGGCAGCGACGCGGCCTTGTCGAAGTTCGACATCAGGCGGTCGCGGATCGCGACGGCCTCTTCGATGGTCTTGAGGCCGATCGCGTTGTCGGCGATGCCGGGGATCGGGAAGGTGCGCGAGACGGCGCCGGCGGTGACGACGATCTGGTCGTACGCGAACTCGTACGGCTCGCCCAGCGGCGGCGTGATGGTGGCGGTCTTCTCGGCGTGGTTGATGTTGGTCACCTTGGCGGTGATCACGTTCGTGCGCTTCAGGTGACGGCGGTGCGCGACCACGGAGTGGCGAGCCTCGATCGAGCCCGCGGCGACCTCGGGGAGGAACGGCTGGTACGTCATGTACGGCAGCGGGTCGACCATGGTCACCTCCGCCTCGCCCTTGCGCAGGTGCTTCTCGAGCTTCCACGCGCTGTAGAAGCCCGCGTAGCCTCCACCGACGATCAGAATCTTGGGCACAGTGCTGTTCTGAGGCACAGGGGAACAACTCCTTGGAGTCAGGAATGTGGCGTACGAGAAACGCGCGCCGATCGGATGCGCCGGGCAGCTGCGGTGACGCCAAGCGCTATCAGGATACCAGGGACTGTGAGCGCGATGAGCGGCAGGGTACCGTAGCGGAGCGAATCAGCGCTGGGAAGCAGCGGTGAACCGGCATCCGTCGGCGCGTCGGCGTCGGGAAGCGGCGGAACGGCGATCGGAGTCGTCGTCGGCTCGGGCTGCGGCTCGGTCTCCGCGCGCCGGAAGAAGTGGATCCACTCGGCCAGATCGCCCATCGGATTCTTGTCGACCGGGGCGATGTCGGCCGAGATCGCGGCGGCCGCATCGACCAGCCCGTAGCCGTACAGCGGATCCTGCGGCTTCTTCGCGTCCGCGACGGGCATCGCCGTCTTGATGATCCGGTTGATGACGTCGATGGCCTTGATGTTCGGATGGGCGGAGCGGATCAGCGCCGCGATCCCCGAGACGATCGGAGCCGCACCGCTGGTGCCGCTCCACGACACGACCTCGCCGTTCGCGGAGACGCCCAGCAGCCCTTCGCTCGGTGCGGAGATGCCGATCGTGATGCCCTGCGTCGAGGCCTCGATGCTGGCGGTGCCGGTCTGGTCGACACCGCCCACGGTCAGCACTCCGGGAATCGTGGCGGGAGCGCCGATGATGTTCGTGCCGCTGCCGCGGTTTCCGGCGGCGACGACCACCACGACGTCATGCTCGAACGCGTAGAGGAAGGCGTCGTCCCAGCTCTTGTCCCAGTCGAGGGTGTTCGTGGTGAACGACAGGTTGATCACGTCGGCGCCGTTGTCGACGGCCCAGCGCATCGCCTTCGCGACCTGCTCGGTGAACGGCACGGCCGCGGCGGCGCCGAACCCCACCGAGATCGACAGCAGATTCGCCTCGGGGGCGACGCCGATCATGCCGGTCCCATCGGCCGCACCCCGCCCCGCGGCGAGCGACGCCACCCAGGAGCCGTGGTTGCCGTCGACCGCTCCGACCGGCGTGCGGCCGTCGGCCGTGCCGGTGCCCGAAACATCGGTGCCGCCGACCACCGCGTCGCCGAACGTCTCCGGAACCTTGCCGATGCCGGTGTCGATCACCGCGATCGTGACGCCCTCGCCGCGCGTCGTGTTCCATGCCTCACGGATGCGCGCGCCGTCGAGCCAGTACTCCGAAGCGCGCACCGGGTCGGCGGGGTCGTCGGGGATCGGCGGGGGCGTCGCCGTGGCGCCCAGGAGCAGGACGGATGCCGCCACGACCGCGAGGGCCGTGACATTGCGCAGCATCCGCCGAGAGGTCATGCGGATCGGGCCGTCTCTTCGCGGGTCGCGGCGCCGGGGTCTTCGCAACGGCACACGGCCGGGGACCAGGAGGATCGTTCGAGAGCCGCGTCGCCGATCGGGTTCACGCCGGGACCGGCCGCGAGGGCATGACCGGCGAGGGCATGCAGGCACTTGACGCGGGTGGGCATGCCCCCGGCCGAGATGCCGTCGATCTCAGGGACGCCGCCGAACTGCGCGCGATCGGCCAGGTACGCCTCGTGCGCCGCGAGGTAGCCGGCCGCGACCGCTTCGTCTTCGGCGAGGAGAGCAGCCAGCTCCGGCATCACCTGGGTCGCCTCGAGCGTCGACATCGCCGCCGTGGCGGCGGGATGCGTCAGATAGTAGAAGGTCGGGAAGGGCGTGCCGTCGGGCAGCCGCGGGGTCGTGGCGACCACCGTCGGATTGCCGCAGGAGCAGCGCGCCGCGATGCCGACCACTCCGCGCGCCGCGCGTCCGAGCTGGGCCGACACGACGGCGAGTTCGGCGGGCGTGGGGGCGGGGAACGGCGGCGTGGTCACCCCACCAGCGTAGGGGAGCCGCCAGGGAGGATGCTCGGAGCGGATGCTCAGGGAACCACGGCCGCGGTGTCGCTGAGACCCGCCGAGACGACGGTGCGCAGCAGCTGCGGCATCCAATCCGCCGGCTTCTCCTCGAGGGTGTCGCTGACGGGCTCCTGCTCGCGCGGCAGCGCCGACGGATCGAGGTCGTTGTCGATCAGGTACACGACCTCACCGGGCTTCACGTAGTACAGCCGTTCGCGGGCCTGCGTCGTGATGTAGGCGGGGTCGCTCCAGCGCTCGCGCTCGGCGACGAGGTCGTCGATCTGGTCTTCGCTCACCTGCACCGAGGCTTCGAGGGCCGCGATCTTCTGCCGCTGATCGATGAACGTGCCGAGTGTCGGAACGAGAACCCAGGCGCCCAGCACGACGAGGGAGAGCATGATGACCGAGAACGCGGACAGACGGATGCCGGAGGCCCACTCGCGCACATCGACACGGGGCGCGCTCCGCCGAGAACCCGTGCGAGGCGCCTTCGGAGCAGGGGCGCCGGTCGCCTTCGCACGCCCCTTCTTCGCCGTGGCCGGCTGCGGAGCGGAAGCCTTCGGAGACGCCGAAGGAGGAGCCGGTCGTCGTGCCACGGCTCCTCCTCCGGTCACCGCTCAGCGGGCGGTGTGAATCTGACTCTGCGGTCTGAGCGCTGCGCTCAGCCCTGGTAGCGCGGGAAGGCCGAACGTCCGGCGAACACCGCGGCGTCGCCGAGCTCTTCCTCGATGCGCAGAAGCTGATTGTACTTCGCGACGCGCTCGCTGCGAGCAGGCGCACCCGCCTTGATCTGGCCCGCGTTCGTCGCGACCACGAGGTCGGCGATCGTGGTGTCCTCGGTCTCACCCGAACGGTGCGAGAGCATCGCCGTGTAGCCCGAGCGCTGAGCCAGGCTGACCGCGTCGAACGTCTCGGTGAGCGTGCCGATCTGGTTGACCTTCACGAGAAGCGAGTTCGCGACGCCGCGCTTGATGCCGTCGGCGAGACGCTGCGGGTTGGTGACGAACAGGTCGTCGCCCACCAGCTGGACGCGCGAGCCGAGCACGTCGGTGAGGTGCTTCCAGTTGTCCCAGTCGTCCTCGGCGAGAGCATCCTCGATCGTGACGATCGGGAAGTCGTTGACCAGGCCGACGTAGTACTCGGTCAGCGCTTCGGCATCCCAGTCCTTGTTGTCAAGACGGTAGACGCCGTCCTTGAAGAACTCGGTCGCGGCGACGTCGAGGCCGAGCGCGATGTCGGAGCCGGGCGTGAAGCCGGCCTTCTCGATCGCCTTGACGAGGAAGTCGAGGCCCTCGCGGTTGCTGGGCAGGTCGGGGGCGAAGCCGCCCTCGTCGCCGAGGCCGGTCGCGTAGCCCGCGGCCTTCAGCTCGGAACGCAGCACGTGATACGTCTCGACACCCCAGCGCAGAGCCTCGGAGTAGGTCTCGGCGCCGATCGGGGCGAGGAAGAACTCCTGCATGTCGATGCCGTTGTCGGCGTGCTCGCCGCCGTTGATGACGTTGAACAGCGGAACGGGCAGCAGGTGCGCGTTCGGGCCGCCGAGGTAGCGGAACAGCGGAAGGTCGGCGGAGTCCGCAGCGGCCTTCGAGACGGCGAGGCTCACGCCGAGGATGGCGTTCGCGCCGACGCGCTTCTTGTTCTCGGTGCCGTCGACCTCGATGAGGATCTCGTCGATGATGCGCTGCTCGCTCGCCTCGACACCCTCGATGGCCGGGCCCAGCTCGTCGATGATGGCGTCGACGGCCTTGAGCACGCCCTTGCCGCCGTAGCGGCTCTTGTCGCCGTCGCGGAGCTCGTACGCCTCGAACGCACCCGTGGATGCACCGGAGGGGACGGCGGCCCGCTGGACGATGCCGTCGTCGAGAAGCACCTCCACCTCGACGGTCGGGTTTCCGCGCGAGTCGAGAATCTCGCGTGCGCCTACAGCCTCGATCAGTGCCACTGATGTGCTCCTTGTTCAGGGTGGAAGTGGGTGGAGCGTCGTCGGTCCGCGCCCAGTCTATCCCGGCCCCTCCTCCGACTCAGGGACGGAGCGGGGCGCAGCATCACACGACGATCGCGAGCGCGACGCCGTCCCACCCCTTCACGCCGACGGTCTGCAGCGCCGTCGCGTCGAACCGGGGATCGTCGCCCATCATCCGCAGTCCGTCGCGCGTGCCGATGACCTTCGAATCGGTCGAGTCCTCGCGCACGATCTCGCCGTCGCGGCCGATGTTGTCGAGCACGATCACGGTGCCGGGATGCCCGAGCTTCGCCGCCCAGTCGAGGTAGACGGTGTTCGACTCCTTGTCGGCGTCGATGAACACCAGGTCGAATCCGGCGACGAGGGTCGGCAGCACATCGGCTCCGCGGCCGATGCGGATGTCGACGCGCTCCCCCACCCCTGCCGCATCGATGCTGGCGCGGGCGACGGCGGCGTTGTCGGCTTCGGCCTCGATCGTGGTCACACGTCCGTCGGGACCCACCGCGCGCGCCATCCAGATCGTCGAGTAGCCGCCGAGCGTGCCGATCTCGAGCACACGACGCGCGCCGCTGATGCGCACGAGCAGGTCGAGCAGCTTGCCGGCGACGGGCGCGACCTCGATCTCGGGAAGTCCGGCCGCGCGCTGCGCGGCGAGCGCGGCCTCGAGGGCGGGATCGTGCCCGACGAGCGTGTCGGCGAGGAAGGCGTCGGCCTGCGACCAGGCTGCGGGGGTGGATTCCATGCCCTCAGCCAACCCTCGCCCCGGGACCGCGTCAAGAGCGCATCAGGAGCGTGGCGCGGACAGCATCCTGCCGTGTGCACCGGCGAGCTCGGGCTGACGGCGGAACTGCCCGGTGAGTGCGAGCACCGCGATCACGACGGCGAGGACGATCCATCCCGCGACGCCGAGGGGACCGGCGAGTCCGAGGTCGGGCTGCGCGGCGGCGAAGATGACGATGAGGCCGCCCGCCGCGTTGAGCGCGCCATGGGCGATCACGGCGGGCCAGACGGATGCCGAGCGCAGCCGCAGCCAGCCGAGCAGGATGCCCCACGCCACGCATCCGCCGATCATCAGCAGCACGCCCGTGACGTCGGTCCGGCCGAAGTTGTAGCCGAGCAGGATCACCGGGCTGTGCCAGACGCCCCAGATCGCGCCGCTGATGAGCAGCGCCGGCCAGGTGCCGAGCGGGCGGAGGGCGGGCACGAGCCATCCGCGCCAGCCGAGCTCCTCCCCGAAGGCGGGGATCGCGTTCAGGAGCGCGGCGAGCGGGATCATCGCGATCTGCGCGAACACGACGACTCCGACCGGCGGAACGGGCGACCCCGGAGGCAGGGCCTCCTCGAGCTCGACGGCGAAGGCACCGAACGTGAGGTCGAGCTGCACGAACCCGAGGGCGGCGGAGACGAGGATGCTCGCCGCGACCAGGAGCGGCGGCACGAGCCACGCGGCGGCCAGGAGCCAGACGATGCGCTTCGCCGGTCGCAGCGGCCACAGGCCGAGGAAACGTGCTCGTCGGCCCCGCGCCGGTGTGCGCATCGTGAAGGTGACGATGAGCGCGGCGACCGCCGGGGTGAGCATCATCACCGGGAGGATCACTCCCGCGAAGGGCTCCGCGAGCCCGTCGCCGAGCCACAGGGGCAGCGCGACCAGCCAGGCAAGTCCGCAGGCGAGCACCGTGAAGGCGATCACGGCGGCCCAGGGCACCCGTCGCGCAGTGGGGAGAACGGTGTCGGTCATGAGGTCGCCTCTCGGTTGTCGATGAAGGCCTGCAGCAGGGCCGCCGCATCCTCCGCCCCGTCGATCGTCACGATGAATGGGCGCCGGTCACGACGGGTGATCTCGATCGCGGACCCGCGGCGCATGATGATCCCGGTCCGTCCGTCCACGGCGATGCGCCACCCCCAGCCGCCGAACTCCCCGAACGGCGAGACGTCGACGGCACGCGCCGACTCGATCTCGTCGAGTGGGATGGTCACGCGCGGCCATCCGAGCAGGGCGCGCGCGGCGAAGCCCTCGGGGGTCACGCGAACGCGGAACGTGGTGGTCGCTGCCATCGCGACCGCGACGACCACCACCACGGCGGCGACGATCCAGCCGCCCTGGACACCGGTGACGAGCATGTACGCGGCGAGCGCGACGAGACCGAGCAGGAGGATGAGGAGCGCGGAGAGCGCCGCGCGCGGCATCGAGGTCGTGGCCACCCAGACCACGCGCTCCCCCTCGGCGATGTGGACGACGTGCTTCGGGAGGAGGACCCGCCCTGACTCCGGGCGCACCCGGGGCTGCACGGCCCAGGCGACGGCGCCCACCACGAGGAGAGCGCCGAAGGACAGCGCGATCACCCCGCCGATTCCCGGCACGTCGGCGGACTCGGCCAATTCGCGCTGGATGGCGAGCGAGCCGAGGGTCAGGACGGTCGCGAACACCGACAGCCCTGCGGCGAGCGCGCCCATCGATCGCGCAGCCCCGCCCCAGTGGTCACCGACCGCGGCGAGCGTGACGAACGCCATGACCGCCGGAAGGCCGAGACCGACCGCGAGGAGGATCCAGAGATACGCGGATGCCGGGCCGAACGCGTCGGCGCCGTCGACGCCCCAGTGCGTGGCGACCTGCGCGGGCAGCGACGGCAGCCAGGCCAGCAGGACGATGGTGCCGATCACGGTGCTCACGATCGGCACGACCACCGCGACCAGGAAGAAGATCAGTCGCGCCCGCCGCAGCAGTGATGGGGGTGTGCGGGTCAGGTCATGCGTGGTCATGGCGTTCCCTCCTCGGGATTCCTGGTGGAGCGGGATTCGGATCGCGGATCGCGGTGCGCCTGCACGATGCCGGCGAGCGTCTCGGCGGAGACCCCGAGGGCGCCGGCCCGCCGCACGAGCGCGTCGATCTCCTGCGCGAGCTCGGCGAGCGGAGCGGCGGATGCCGCGATCACCGCTCCCCTGCCGCGGCGGAGGTCGATGAGGCCTTCGTCGCGCAGTCGCTGGTAGGCGTGAAGCACCGTGTGCTGATTGATGTCGAGCGCGTCGGCGACATCGCGGGCGGCGGGGAGCCGGTCACCCGGTACGAGCGCACCGGCGAGGATGTCGGAGCGGATCGACGCCGCGACCTGGTCGTACAGCGGTCGCGGACTGTCGGTGTCGACTCTGATCAGCACCATGCACCCCCGATTCGTGAATCTCTAGTTATTCTACTCAAACTATAATAACTGTACAGACCCTCCATCTGCTTTTGCGGACGCAGGCGTTTCCGGAACACTGGCGCCATGCGCATCACTCCTCGCCGACTCGCGATCGGCATGAGCCTGTGGATCCCGAACCTCTGCAGCGGCATCCGCGTCCGTCGATTCAGCGACGACTGGACCCACGCGACGGTCGAGCTCCACGTCAACGTCTTCACCCGCAACTACGTCAAGACCGCGTTCGGCGGATCGATGTCGGCCACGACCGACCCCTATTTCTTCATGCTCGTGATGCATCAGCTCGGACGCGACCATGTCGTCTGGGACACCCGGGGCGAGATCGAGTTCCTCAAGCCGGGTCGCGGTGTGCTGACCGCCGAGTTCGAGGTCTCGAAGGAGAAGGCGGCCGAGATCCGCGAGCGCGCCCGCGGCGGCGCGAAGGTGCTCGAGTGGTTCGAGACCGTCGTCACCGACCGCGACGGCGACGTGGTCGCGAAGGTGCGCCGCGAGGTGTACATCCGCGAGAAGAAGCGCGTCACCGCCGCTCAGCGCTGAGTCGTCTCCCGCCGTTCACCGGCGCGTGGGACGATGACGCCATGCCCCTCGCCCGCCGACTGACGCTCCCCGACGCCGTCGCCATCGGGCTGGGCTCGATGATCGGCGCCGGCGTGTTCGCGGTGTGGGCGCCGGCCGCCGGCGTCGCCGGCAGCGGCCTCTTCATCGCCCTCGCGATCGCCGCCGTCGTGGCGTACTGCAACGCCACCGCCTCGGCGCAGCTCGCCGCGGTGCATCCGGTGGCCGGCGGAACCTACTCCTACGCCCGTGCGGAGATCGGACCCTGGTGGGGGTTCATCGCCGGGTGGAGCTTCGTCATCGGCAAGATCGCGAGCTGCGCGGCGATGGCGATGACCTTCGCCGCCTACGCCGCGCCCGAGGGATGGCAGGTGCCCGTCGCCGTGCTCGCGGTGGCCGCGCTCGCAGCGGTGAACTGCTTCGGCGTGACGCGCACCGCGCTCCTGACCCGCATCCTCGTCGCGTGCTCGCTGCTCGGTCTCGCCGTCGCCGTGGCGGTGGGGTTCGGCTCGGCATCTGCGTCGTCGGCCGCCCCGCTCCCCGACGCCTCCGCCTACGGAGTGCTGCAGGGCGCCGGGCTGCTGTTCTTCGCGTTCGCCGGATACGCGCGGATCGCGACCATGGGCGAAGAGGTCGTCGACCCGTCGAAGACCATCCCGCGCGCCATCGTGCTCGCACTGGGCGGCGCCGTCGTCGTCTACGTGCTGGTGGGCATCGCCGTGGTGCAGATCCTCGGCGCCGGTGTCGTCGACTCCACCGCGCCGCTGGCCGATCTGCTCGTCTCGGCCGGGTGGCCCGCGCTGGCCCCGATCATCCGGGTGGCGGCGGCCGCGGCCTCCCTCGGCGCGCTCCTCGCGCTCCTGACGGGCATCGGACGCACGACCCTCGCGATGGCCAGAGAGAGCGACGTCCCGCGGTTCCTGGCGAAGGTCAGCGTGCGCCACCAGGTACCGCAGCGCGCCGAGATCGCCGTGGCCGTCGTCGTGATCGCGATCGTGCTCGTCGCCGATCTCCGCGACGCGATCGGCTTCTCGTCGTTCGGCGTGCTGCTGTACTACCTGATCGCCAATGCGGCGGCATTCCGGCAGACAGGGTCCGCGCGACGATACCCGCGTGTGCTGCAGGTCGTCGGGGCGCTCGGGTGCCTCGTGCTCGTCAACAGCCTGCCCGTCGTCGCGTCACTCGTCGGAATGGCCGTCGTCGCGCTCGGTGTCGGATACCGGATGCTGCGCCTCCGCCTCGCCCGCCGTCGACCCGCCCGCTGATACCGCCGCCGTGGGCTTCGCCGCCGTCGATTCCGAGCGGTACGTCCGCGGAGCGATCCCGAGCACGGCCTGGAAGTCCCGCGTCAGGTGGGCGTGATCGGAGTAACCGAGCTCGGCCGCGATCGTGGCGAGGTCGGCGGCGGGCTCCTCCCGCACGAGCTGGGCGGCCTCCTGCAGACGACGACGACGGATCATCGCAGCGGGCGAGAGTCCGATGTGGCGGTGGGTCATCCGCTGCAGGGTGCGCAGCGAGACAGCGAGTCGGGTCGCTGCTTCCTCCGGTGTAAGAGCGGCCTCCTCCCCCATGAGGGCGTCGAACAGAGCGTTGGCCTGCAGGGACGCGTCGTCGGACCGGCCGACTCTCGCGCGCAGCCAGAGCGAGAACGAGGAGACCGCTCGTTCACGGCGCCCCTCACCGGACGCCATGTCCGCGGTCACGGCGGTCAGCAGCTCGGGCGCATCGATCGGGGTCTCGGCATCGATCAGCGCGGCCGGTTCCTCGACGAGCGCGGCCACGGCAGCGGGACGCAGCAGAGCCCCCACCGCCCAGCCCTGTCCGCGCAGGTCGCGGTGCGAGGCGCGCGTCGTCGCTCCAGCCAACGACACGCCTTCCCGTTCGACGACCAGATTGAGAGCCGGGTACGACACGACCTCCTGCCGCGAGGAGCGCCCGGGCTCGATGTCCCACTCGGGTATCCAGAACCAGGCGACCAGGTCGGCCACCCCCGCCGGTGCCGGCAGCCGATGGAACTCCGGCAGCCGTGCCGGGTACAGGATGCCGCGGGTCGGATTCACCATGGGCCCAGCGTAGAGTCCGGTGCCGACACGGAGGAGGCCGAGGTTGGCGCGGATCTTCAAGCCCCCGGCATCCGCTCCGTCCTACCGTGAGGGCATGACTGATGACACCCCCACCACCGGCGCGACCGGCACCTACACGACCGACGGACGACCGAACAGCGCGACGTCGCTCACGCCCTTCCTGGCGATCCCCGGCGCGAAGCAGGCGATCGACTTCTACCGCGATGTCTTCGGCGCGCGGGTCGTCGACGTGACCGAGTTCGGCGGCGTCGTCGCGCACGCCGACCTCGACTTCGGGCTCGGACTGCTGCAGCTCGGCGAGCCGAGCCCCGACTACCACCTCGTCCCCTCGCCCGCGGGAGACGACGACTGCTACTCGATGGGCCTGTATGTGTCCGACGTCGACGCCGTGGTCGAGAAGGCCGTCGCGGCAGGCGCGACCGTGCGGGAAGCACCCGCGCCGTTCGTGTCGGGTGACCGGTTCGCCAGCATCCGCGATCCGTTCGGCGTGCGCTGGTCGGTGATGACCCGCGTCGAGGACATCTCCGACGAGGAGAGCAGCCGTCGCGTCGCCGAATGGGCGGAGTCGTTCAACGCGGCTCCGGAGGACGGCGCGAGCTGACCGCGACCTCGGCCGCACGGCAGACGGCAGGCAGCAGCGCCTCTGCCGTGCGGCGGTAGCCGAGGGCGCTCGGGTGGAAGCGGTCCAGGCTGAACATCGCCTCGGGCTCGTCGAAGAACATCGGCCCCACTGCCCGGCGCAGATCGACCGGTTCGGCACCGGCGTGGCGCGCCGTCTCGGCCTGGATGTCGGCGAGGCGGCGCGACATGCTCGACGCCAGGCGGCGGAGCGGCTGCGGAACGGGCCGCAGGGCGCCCAGGTCGGGACAAGTCCCCACGACGACCTCGGCACCCCGCTCGCGCAGGCGCCGGATCGTCTCGTGGAGATGCTGCGCAGACAGGGGCACCGGCAGCCGGTGGGTGACGTCGTTGCCGCCCACGACGATCACCGCGACCTGCGGGTGGTACCCCTCCGGCAGGCTGTCGAGCTGACCCGGCAGGTCCGGCGACTCGGAGCCGACGACCGCCGCCGTGTGCAGGCGTACCGGTCGTCGCATCCGCCCTGCCGTGCCCTTCGCGAGGCGGCCGCCCAAGGTCTCCTTGCGCCGCTCGGCCCCGAGCCCGGCCGCGATCGAGTCGCCGAGGACCAGCAGGTCGATCGGCTCGCCGTCGAGGGCTGACCGCCACACGCGATCAGCATCGAGGGAGTCCTCGCCGAGCGGCTTCCCGATCCGCCTCCGGGCGAGCGCCGCCTGCTGGGTGAGGACGATGCGGAAGCCGACGAGCGCCGTGGCCACGACGAGTCCCACGACGACGAGGACACGGAGGCGGCGCACCACGCGATTCGACACGACGGTCGTGAACGCCGCGTGAACGAGCGCAGGTCAGGACAGGGGCTTGAGCTCCAGGTCTCCGACGCCGGCCGACACGGTCGCGAACGCCGTGTAGCCGTCCGCCGCCGAGCGCTCGAGCAGCGCCTTGAGGTTCTTCGTACGACGCTCGAGCCGCACGCGGGCTCCGGTCGCGATGAGACCGGCCTTGTGCGCGACGAGTTCGGCGACCGGCACATCGGCATCGTGGATCAGGACGACGGCCTGCGCTGCGGCATCCGGTTCCGCCGTGACGAGGTCGACGAGACGCTCGAAACCGAGCGAGAATCCGACCGCGGGCACCTGCTGACCGAGGAAGCGGCCGATCATGCCGTCGTAGCGTCCGCCGCCGCCGAGCGAGTAGCCGACCGACGGGTGCGCCAGCTCGAAGATGGTGCCGGTGTAGTAGCCCATCCCGCGCACGAGGAACGGGTCGAACACGAGCGGGATCTCGGCGGATTCCGTCGAGGGGCGCCCCGCGGCCACGGCGTCGCCGATGCCGACGAGGTGCGCGACGATGTCGTCGGGCGCACCGTCGGGCAGCGCCTTGCGGATCTGCCGCTCGCCGTACGGGTTGTACTCCATGGTCTGTGGGCGACGCAGGAATTCCTCGAACGCGTCGACGGGCGCCGTACTGGTCCCCTGACGCTCCGCGCGCTCACGGAGCTCGGCGCCGACGCCCTCGGGCCCGATCTTGTCGAGCTTGTCGATCGTGATCAGCACGCCGGGACGCTCGTCGGCGGTGAACCCGAAGCTGTCGAGCATCCAGTCCAGCACGCGGCGGTCGTTGATCCGCACCGTCGCACCCTCGAGTCCGAGCGCATCGACGGCGTCGAGGGAGGCGACCATCAACTCGGCCTCGGCGCGCGAGGAGTCGTCGCCGATGATGTCGATGTCGCACTGCACGAACTGGCGGTACCGGCCCTTCTGCGGACGCTCGGCACGCCAGACCGGCCCGATCTGGATCGCCCGGAAGACCCCGGGCAGCTGCCCGCGGTTGCTCGCGTAGAAGCGGGCGAGCGGCACCGTCAGGTCGTAGCGCAGGCCCAGGTCGGAGAGCGCCGCCGGGTCGTCGGCCGCCTCGCGGATGGCGTCGGCGTCGAGCCCCCGACGGAGCACGTTGTAGGAGAGTTTCTCGTTGTCGCCGCCGATGCCCGCGTGCAGGCGGTCGTAGTCCTCGACGACGGGCGTCTCGATCTCGTCGAATCCGTGCGCGAGGTAGCGGTCGCGGATGACGGAGAGCACGCGCTCACGGCGGGCCTTGTCGGCGGGGAGGATGTCGCGCATGCCGCGCGGCGGGTTCACAGTAGCCACGCCTCCCATCTTCCCAGGTCCGGCGTCGCGGCCGAGCCGCCGCCGGGTCAGGATGCCGCTTCGACGGCGCGCACCTCGTCCTCCAGCATCCGCAGCCGCTCGCGCAGTGCGCGTTCGGCATCCCAGCCCTGCGTGCGGGCGACGGTCACGAGCGCGAGGAGCGCGTCGCCGAGTTCGGCTTCGGATGCCGGCGCGGGAGCCGGACTCGCGGGCGCGAGCACAGCGGCTCCGGCGGCGCGACCGACGAGCTTCTGCGCGAGGGCGAGCGCCGGCATCCCCCGGGGTACGCCGTCGAGCACGCTCGTGCGGGTGCGCTTCTCGGCGGCCTTGGCGGCGTTCCAGTGCACGAGCACCTCTTCGGGCGTGTTCGCCACCTCCCCCGCGAAGACGTGCGGATGCCGACGGACCATCTTCTCGGTCAGCGTCGAGGCCACGTCGTCGATGTCGAACGGATCATCGGGGTCCTGCGCGGCGATGGCCGCATGGAACAGCACCTGCCAGAGCAGATCGCCGAGTTCCTCACGCAGGTCATCGCGCGTGCCGCCCTCGACGGCATCGATGACCTCGTGCGACTCCTCGATCAGGTACGGCACGAGATCTCGGTGCGTGATCTGCTGCGACCACACGCAGTCCTCCCGCACCGCGCGCATCGTGTCGGCGGCCGCGCGCAGCGCATCGTGCGTGCCCTCGCGGGGATCGGGGCGAGTGCTCACGGTTCCTCCTTCGATCCTGCCCGACGGCGATCCGGGCGGGCGGCCCTCATGACGCCGCGGCTGCGACCCGACGGTACCAGCGCGCGCGCAGGGAGACGATGATGCCGGAGAGCACGAGCGCGATCAGCGAGCCGACGAGCACACCCAGGATCGCCTGATCCCGGATGTCGTCGTGCGCACCGAAGGCCAGGTTGGCCAGCAGCAGCGAGACCGTGAACCCGATGCCGCCGAGGGCTCCCGCCGCCAGGATGTCGGCGAAGGGCAGAGCCGGTGCCGCTCCCTTCGGACGGATGCGCATGGCGATCCAGCCGAACAGCCCGATGCCGACGATCTTGCCCACCGGAAGGGCGACGACGATCGCCCAGAAGGCCGGAGACAGTTGCGTCGGAGACACGGCCGGGATCACGACGAAGGCGGCGACGAACGCGAAGATCGGCAGGATGGCGCCGTTCACCGTCGGCTCGAGCAGATGACGGGTGCGGCCGGCGGGGACCGGAGCCATCACGAGACCGAGCATGACGCCGGCGATGGTGGCGTGGATTCCCGACGACGCGACCAGACCCCAGGTCACGACGGCGACGACCGCCATCGCGACGGCGATGATCAGGTGGCCGTGCTCGTGCAGCAGTCGGCTGAGCACCCAGAAGACGGCGACCCCGACGACCGCGAGGCCGAGCAGCAGCCACTGCACGTCGTGGGCGAAGAGCACGGCGATGAAGATGATGCCGATGATGTCGTCGAGGATCGCCAGCGCCAGGAGGAAGACCCGCACGGTCGGAGGCAGCCCGCGGCCGAACATCGCGAGGACCCCGAGCGCGAAGGCGATGTCGGTCGCGGTCGGGATCGGCCACCCCGTCGCCGTGTCGCCGCTGCCGGCGATCAGCAGGTACACCGCGATCGGCACGATCACCCCGCCGGCCGCCGCGATCGCCGGCTGCACGGCCTTCCGCGGAGAATCGAGCTCTCCATGCGTCAGCTCGTGCCGCAGCTCGATGGCCACGACGAGGAAGAACACGGCGAGCAGCCCGTCCGACACCCAGTGCGCGACGGACAGGTCGAGCCCGGTGCCGGGCACCGCGATGTGGAAGTCGAGGAATGCCGCCAGCGCATCGTGCGTCGGGAGGTTCGCCAGGAGCAGGCCGAGGCCCGCAGCGACGAGCAGGAGCACGGCGGGGAACTGCTGACCGCGGAGGGGGTTCGCTGAGATGCGCATCCCCTCCATCGTAGGTCGTGCGCTTCTCGGCGACCCGGGACGTCATGCGTTCGGGACACCCCAGTCGACGGGGATACTCTCGAAGGGTGACCCCCGCACACGAGTTCTCCGAGCCCACGAACACCGAGGCCATCCGCGTGATCGGCCGCTTCGAAGCAGGCCAGGGCATTCCCGATGCGATGCGCTCCGACGTGCGCATGCTCGGCGCCCTGCTCGGCCAGGTGCTGCGCGAGGCCGGCGGCGACGACCTCTTCGAGGATGTCGAGCGTCTGCGTCTCGCCACGATCCAGGCATACGAGGAGGAGAACTCCGGCGCCTTCGACCGTGCAGCGGCGATCGCCGAATCGTTCACGGTCGCACGGGCCGACGAGGTCGCGCGCGCTTTCACCTGCTACTTCCACCTCGTCAACCTCGCCGAGGAGCACCAGCGCGTGCGCGTGCTCCGCGAGCGTGCCGGCCAGCCCGGACGGGAGGATGCCGCCGACACCGTCGCGACCGCCTACGCGCGCCTGCGCAGCGAGGTCGGCGACGACGAGGCTCGCCGCCGCCTCGACGGCCTGCGCTTCCACCCCGTGTTCACGGCGCACCCGACGGAGGCGCGGCGTCGCGCGGTGTCGTCCAGCATCCGCCGCCTGTCCGAGCTGCTCACCCAGCACGACGCCGCGAGCAAGGGCGGCGCCGAGGCGCACCGGGCCCGCCGCCGGATGCTGGAGGAGATCGACACGCTCTGGCGCACGGCGCCGCTGCGCGCGCAGAAGCCGTCGCCGACCGACGAGGTGCGCACGGTCATGGGCGTGTTCGACGAGACGCTGTTCACCACCGTGCCGCACGTGTACCGGCGCATCGACGACGCGCTGCGCGGCGAGGAGTCCGGCGCGAGCGCGCCCGTCGTCCCCGCTTTCGTGCGGATCGGATCCTGGGTCGGCGGTGATCGCGACGGCAACCCGTTCGTCACGGCATCCGTCACCCGCGAGGCGTCGCAGATCGCCGCCGACCACGTGCTCCGCGGTCTCGAGCGCGCACTCGACCGCATCGGCCGCACCCTGACGCTCGCCTCCGACGACACGCCGCCGAGCGCCGGGGTCACGGCCATCTGGGACGCCTTCGCCGCCGTCGAGCCCGATGTCGCCGCCGAACTCGCGGCGCGCTCCCCCGATGAGCCGCACCGCCGCGTGCTGCTCGTGCTCGCCCGTCGCGTGGCCGCGACCCGCCGGGGCGACGCCGAGCGCGGCTTCACCCGTCCCGAGGAACTGCTCGCCGACCTGCGTGCCGTGCAGTCGTCGCTCGCGGAAGCCGGGGCGAAGCGCCACGCCTTCGGCGGTGTGCAGCACCTGATCTGGCAGGTCGAGACGTACGGGTTCCACCTGACCGAGCTCGAGGTCCGACAGCACTCGCAGGTGCACGCGAAGGCTCTCGCCGAGCTCGAGGCGGGCGAGGCGATCAGCGCGCAGACCGAGGAGGTGCTGGAGCTGTTCCGTGTGATCGCGGAGATCCAGCGCGACCGCGGCGCCCGCGCGGCCGGTCGGTACGTGGTGTCGTTCACGCAGTCGGCATCCGACCTGGCGAACGTGCACAGGCTCGCCCGGCATGCCCTCGGCGACGACGTGCCCGTGCTCGACGTCGTGCCGCTGTTCGAGACCTTCGCCGACCTGCAGGCCGCCCCTGAGATCCTCGCCGAGGTCGTGACGTTCCCCGAGTTCCGGGAGCGCATGGCCGCGACCGGGAACAAGCTCGAGGTCATGCTCGGCTACTCCGACTCGTCGAAGGACGTCGGCCCCGTCGCCGCGAACCTCGCCCTGTACGAGGCGCAGGAGAAGATCGCCCGCTGGGCGCAGGAGTCGGGCATCGAGCTGACCCTGTTCCATGGCCGCGGCGGCGCCCTCGGCCGTGGTGGCGGACCCGCGAACTCCGCGATCCTCGCACAGCCGCCGCACTCGGTCGACGGCCGCTTCAAGCTCACCGAGCAGGGCGAGGTCATCTTCGCGCGCTACGGCGAGCCGGCGATCGCGATGCGGCACATCGACCAGGTCGCTGCGGCGACCCTGCTGGCCTCGTCGCCCTCCGAGGAGGAGCGCACGAGCAGCGCGGCCGCACGCTACGCCGAGGTGGCCTCGATCATGGACGCGACCTCGCGCGAGCGGTTCTTCTCGCTCGTCAAGGCCGAGGGCTTCGCCCCCTGGTTCGCGACCGTCACACCGCTGGAGGAGATCGGCCTGCTGGCGCTCGGCTCGCGCCCCGCACGGCGCGGACTGTCCGTCGAATCGCTCGAGGATCTGCGGGCGATCCCGTGGGTCTTCGCGTGGACGCAGGCCCGCATCAACCTCGCCGGCTGGTTCGGACTCGGTACGGCCCTCGAAGCGGTCGGCGACGCCGAGCTGCTCACCGAGGCGTATCGCGAGTGGCCGCTGCTGCGCACCATGATCGACAACGTGGCGATGAGCCTGGCGAAGACCGACGAGCGGATCGCCCGGCAGTACCTCGCGCTCGGCGACCGCGATGACCTCGCGGCCCTCGTGCTCGACGAGCTCGCCCTCACCCGGTCGTGGGTCATCCGCCTCACCGGCGGCGAGGGACTGCTCGAGAACAAGCCCGTGCTGCAGCGCGCCGTGCAGCTGCGGAGCCCCTACGTGGACGCCCTCTCGCTGCTGCAGCTGCGCGCTCTGCGCGCGCTCCGCTCGGCGGCCGAGCAGCCCGAGGGGTCCGGCGCGGACGCCGAGCAGCAGCGTCTGCTCCTGCTCTCCGTCAGCGGCGTCGCGGCCGGTCTGCAGAACACGGGGTGAGTCTCGGCGCGGGTCGGGTCGGCGTCGGGATTCCGTCTTCGGCGACACCGATAGAGTGAAATATCGGTCGGATCCGACCACTCTCCCGTCACGCGACACGATCGCCTGCGCCCTCGTCCCCACCAGAAAGCACCTCCCGCGTGACCGCATCGTCTGCCGCCGTCTTCCACCCGCTCGCCGATCCCGTGCAGCCCGTCTTCGACACGGTGCTGTCGCGCAGCCCGCACGAACCGGAATTCCACCAGGCCGTGCACGAGGTGCTCAACTCCATCTCGCCGGTGCTTGAGCGGCATCCGGAATACGTCGACGGCGGCATCCTCGAGCGGCTGGTCGAGCCGGAGCGCCAGATCCTGTTCCGCGTGCCGTGGGTCGACGACGCGGGCAGGCTCCAGGTCAACCGCGGCTACCGCATCCAGTTCTCCTCGGTGCTCGGCCCGTACAAGGGCGGCCTGCGGTTCCACCCCTCGGTCAACCTCTCGATCATCAAGTTCCTCGGCTTCGAGCAGATCTTCAAGAACGCGCTCACCGGACAGGGCATCGGCGGCGGCAAGGGCGGATCGGACTTCGACCCGCACGGCAGGTCCGACGCCGAGGTCATGCGCTTCTGCCAGTCGTTCATGAACGAGCTGTACCGCCACCTCGGCGAGCACACCGACGTGCCCGCCGGCGACATCGGCGTGGGCGGACGCGAGATCGGGTACCTCTTCGGCCAGTACCGCAAGGTCACCAACCGCCACGAGTCCGGCATGTTCACCGGCAAGGGCACCGGCTGGGGCGGCGCCGAGGTGCGCACCGAGGCCACCGGCTACGGCGCCGTGTTCTTCGCACAGGAGATGCTGGCCGTGCACGACGACTCCCTCGCCGGCAAGCGCGTCGGCATCTCGGGTTCGGGCAACGTCGCGATCTACGCGATCCAGAAGGCCACGCAGCTCGGCGCCGTGCCGGTCACGGCATCCGACTCCTCCGGCTACGTCGTCGACGACGCCGGCATCGACGTCGACCTGCTCCGCCAGCTCAAGGAGGTCGAGCGCGCCCGCATCGTCGAATACGCGAATCGTCGCCCGAGCGCGCGCTTCGTCGAGGGCGGCAGCGTCTGGGAGGTGCCGGTCGACATCGCCGTGCCCTCCGCCACGCAGAACGAGGTGAGCCTGGCCGATGCCGAGGCGCTGATCGCGAACGGCGTGCGCGCGGTCTCCGAGGGTGCGAACATGCCGTGCGAGCCGGCCGCGGTCGACGCGTTCCAGAACGCCGGAGTGCTGTTCGCCCCGGGCAAGGCCGCGAACGCCGGGGGTGTCGCGACCTCGGCGCTGGAGATGAGCCAGAACGCGTCGCGCCAGCGCTGGACCTTCGCCGACAGCGAGAACAAGCTGCGCGAGATCATGGGCGACATCCACCGCGCCGCCTTCGACGCCGCCGAGCGTCACGGCGTGCCCGGAGACTACGTCGCGGGTGCGAACATCGCCGGCTTCGAGCGGGTTGCCGCGGCGATGCTCGCGCAGGGCGTGATCTGAGGGTAGTTCGAATCGCGTGAATGGTCGCGGATCCGGCCCGAAGACGACCATTCACGCGATTCCGACGACGAGTCAGACCTCGCGGTCGTCGGCGTGCCGGGCGAGTGAGCGGCCGTAGCGTTCGGTGAGCTGCACCATCAGGTCGGGGGTGTCGCGGTCGACGCCGAAGACGTGACCGGGGAAGTCGAGCTCGGGCTGCGCGGCCGTGATCTCGGCCTCGCGGTCGGGTGAGAACAGCTGCACCGGGTCGCCGACGGCCACCCAGCCGATTGGCACCACCGTTCCCGCGGGGAGCACCGCGCGTCGATGCACGATGGCGTTCACGCGCACCTCGCAGCGGTCACCGACCAGAGCGCCGTTGAAGATGCGGGCACCCGAGGCGAAGAACACCTCCTCGCCGACGGTGGCCCCGGCGATGCTGGCCAGCGTGCCGATGAGGGTGTGCGCGCCGATGTGCACGGCATTCGCGGCCGTGGCGCGGATCAACGCGTTCTCCATCACGATCACGTGCTCGCCGAGGGTGATGGGTCCGCCTTCCGCGGTGATGACGGCGCCGTGCAGCACCTGGCAGTCCGGCCCGATCTCGACGTCGCCGGAGACGACGGCGGTGGGAGCGATGACGGCGGTGTCATGGATCCGGGGCCGAGCCCCGAGGTGCTCGTACAACATGCCGCCAGACTAGTCGCCCGGCCGATCCGTTGACACTGTCATCCGCCCGGATCTACTCTCCCGGCATGGCGATCACGAGTCTCTTCCCGATCCTCCGCACGACTGATCTCCCGCGGCTCAGCGCCTTCTATGAGCAGGCGTTCGACGCCGAGGTCGCCTACCGCTACGACCAGGAGGGCGTCGATGTCTACGTCGCCCTCGCTGTGGGCGGCGGACACATCGGCATCGGCGTCGAGTCGGAGATCGCCCGAGGCGACGTGATCGCCGTGTGGCTCTACGCCGACGATGCCGACGCGGCATACGCCGCAGCCCTCGCCGCGGGCGCGGTATCCGTCGCTCCGCCCGAGGATCTTCCCTGGGGCGAACGGGTCGCGCAGGTGCGGGACCCCGACGACAACCTGCTCTATCTCGCTACGCCTGCTCCGTCTTGACGGGCTCCGGGAAGATCGCCGTGAACAGCTGCCCGACCCACTCGAGCAGCTGTGCGTCGGGCAGGGGCTCGAGGCCGACCCCCACGTCAGCCGCCACCATCGGCATCGGCACGACGAGCGCCTCTCCCCCGGCGACGAGCTTCGCCTTCGGATAGAGCCGCTGCAGCCGCACCTTGATCGAGTCCTCGAGGCGCGCGGGCGCGATGCGCAGGTTCGAGCCCATCACCACGACATCCGTGAGCCCCGCGCGCGCGGCACGACGGCGCAGGCGGGAGATCGCGAGCAACCCCTCGACCTCTTCCGGCGGCGTGCCGTACCGGTCGACGAGCTCTTCGATGACCTGATCGATCGCCTCATCCTTCGCCGTGGCCGCGGACGCCGCCGACAGCTTCTGGTACGCCTCGAGACGCAGCCGCTCGCTGTCGATGTAGTACTCGGGGATGCGCGCGTCGAGCGGCAGCTCCAGACGCAGCTCCTGCCCGCTCTCGACCTCGTCGCCGCGGAACGTCGCCACGGCTTCGCCGATCATGCGCAGATACAGGTCGAAGCCGACACCGGCGATGTGCCCGGCCTGCTCGGCGCCCAGCATGTTCCCGGCGCCGCGCAGCTCGAGGTCCTTCAGCGCCACCTGCATGCCCGACCCGAGGTCGTTGTTCACCGCGATGGTCTGCAGGCGGTCGGCGGCCGTCTCGGAGAGAGGCTTCATCTCGTCGTAGAGGAAGTACGCGTACGCCCGCTCGCGCCCGCGGCCGACGCGGCCGCGCAGCTGGTGCAGCTGGCTGAGGCCGTACTTGTCGGCGCGGTCGATGATGATCGTGTTCGCGTTGGAGATGTCGAGGCCGGTCTCGATGATGGTCGTCGAGACGAGCACGTCGAACTTGCGCTCCCAGAAGTCGTCGACGACCTGCTCGAGCTGGTGCTCGCCCATCTGTCCGTGGGCGACGGCGATGCGCGCCTCGGGAACGAGTTCGGCGAGCTGTGCGGCGACCCGCTGGATCGACTGCACCCGGTTGTGCACGAAGAACACCTGACCCTCGCGCAGGATCTCGCGTCGGATCGCCGCCGCCATCTGCTTGTCGCTGCGGGGTCCGACGAACGAGAGGATCGGATGCCGGTCCTCCGGCGGGGTCGCGAGCGTCGACATCTCGCGGATGCCGGTCACCGCCATCTCGAGCGTGCGAGGGATCGGCGTCGCACTCATCGCGAGGATGTCGACGTTCATCTTCAGCTTCTTGAGCGTGTCCTTGTGCTCGACGCCGAACCGCTGCTCCTCGTCGATGATCATCAGGCCGAGGTCCTTGAACATGATGCCCTCGGTGAGGATGCGGTGCGTGCCGATGACCATGTCGACGGAGCCCTCGAGCAGCCCCTGCAGCGTGAGACGCACCTCTTTGTCGGTCTGGAAGCGCGACAGCGCCCGCACCTTCACCGGGAATCCGGCGAATCGCTCGGTGAAGGTCTCCATGTGCTGCTTCACGAGCAGAGTCGTCGGCACCAGCATCGCGACCTGCTTGCCGTCTTGGATCGCCTTGAACGCGGCCCGCACGGCGACCTCGGTCTTGCCGAAGCCCACGTCGCCCGAGAGCAGGCGGTCCATCGGGATCGGCCGCTCCATGTCGGCCTTGATCTCGTCGATGGTCTGCAGCTGGTCGGGGGTCTCGGCGAACGGGAACGCCTCTTCGAGCTCGCGCTGCCAGGGGGTGTCGGGCCCGAAGGCGTGCCCCTTCGCGCTCATCCGCGCCGAGTACAGCTTGACGAGCTCGACGGCGATGTCGCGCACGGCCTTGCGGGCCTTGCCCTTCGCCTGCGACCAATCGCTGCCGCCCATCTTGGAGAGCGTGGGAGCCTCGCCGCCGACGTACTTCGACAGCAGATCGAGCTGGTCCGTCGGCACGTACAGCTTGTCGCCGGGGTACCCGCGCTTGGACGGCGCGTACTCCAGCACGAGGTAGTCGCGGACCGACTTCGTCGCATTGCGGCCACCGGTCGACACCTCGCGCTTGGTCATCTCGACGAAACGGCCGATGCCGTGCGTGGCATGCACCACGTGGTCGCCGGGCTTGAGCTGCAGCGGGTCGACGACGTTCTTGCGTCGCGATGCGAGCTTCTTGACCACCCGCTGGTCGCCGCCGATCGTGCGACCGTAGAACTCGTTGTCGGTGAGGACGGCGAGCTTCGCCTCGACGATCTGGAACCCGGCCTCGACCGATCCGGTGACGAGGGTCGCGACACCGGCATCCGGGGCATCGGGCAGCGATTCGACGATGCGGGCGGCGATGCCGCGATCCGCGAGCACGTCGCGCGCCCGGTCGACGAGTCCGCTGCCGGCGGAGATGACGACGACGCGCCACCCCTCGGCGACCTTCGCATCGACGAACGAGATCGCGCCGTCGACGTTGCCGTGGAACGACGGGATGACGGTGGCGTCGAGGTTCGTCGCCTCGGCATCGCCCTCGCCGAGTCCGGCGCCGAACGGGCTCAGCCGCCACCAGACGCCCCCTCGGTCGCGCACGACCTCGCGCAGCTGAGCGATAGTGCGGAAGTCGCCGGCACCCAGATCGATCGGCGCCGAGGCTCCCGACGTGGCCGCACTCCACGCAGCGTCGAGGAACTCGCGGTTCGTCTCCCCGAGGGTGATGGCGCGCGCGGTCGAGCGCTCGGGGTCGACGACGGCGGTCGCACTGCCGGCGGGCAGGTACTCGGCGAGCGACTTGAGCGGTCCCGACACCGCCGGCAGCAGCGATTCCATGCCCTCGACCGGGATGCCCTCGGCCATCTTCTCGAGCATCCCCGCGATCGCCGGGAAGCCGCTGACGAGGGCGCGGGCGCGTTCCCGCACGTCCGGTGTGAGCAGCAGCTCTCTGCTCGGCGGCAGGTCGACGCCCGGAACGTCGCCCGGCAGCGAGCGCTGATCGGCGACCGAGAAGGCGCGGATCTGGTCGATCTCGTCGCCGAAGAACTCGACGCGGTACGGGTGCTCGGACGTCGGCGGGAAGACGTCGAGGATGCCGCCGCGCACGGCGAACTCGCCGCGACGCGAGACCATGTCGACGCGCGAGTAGGCGCGTTCGACCAGCTGCTCGGCGACGTGGTCGAGCTCGTTGCCCCGGCTGCCGGTGACGAGTTCGAGCGGTGCGATCTCGCCGAGGTTGCCGGCGATCGGCTGCAGCGCCGCGCGCACCGAGGCGACGACGACGAGCGGATGGTCGCCGGACCAGTCCGCGATGCGGCGCAGCGTCTGCAGACGCTGACCGACGGTGTCGGGGCTCGGGCTCAGCCGCTCGTGCGGAAGCGTCTCCCACGCGGGGAACGTAAGGATCTCGGCGGTCGGGAGGTAGGCCGCGAGCGCGAGAGCGAGGCTCTCCGCCCGGCGCCCGGTCGGAGCGACGGCCAGCAGCGCCGACGGATGCCCCGCGGCGGTGCGCTTCTCCAGCAGGCCGGCCAGGACCGGCGCATCGAGCCCGTCGACCAGCCCGAGGTCGGCGTCGGTATGCGCCCAGCCGAGGGCGTCACGGTACAGAGACGCCTCTTCCAAGGCGCGCAGAATCCCCGGAACAGTCACCGGACAAGACTAGTCGCGCCCACCGACACCGCGGCGCGGCATCCTTCCGGTTCCCTCCTCGCCGAGCGGCCCCTCTCTGCGCGAACCACCCCGTTCAAACCGCTCACAGCGGGGCCGCTCGAACGCAACGGGGCCGCTCGGCGCTCATTAGCTCGCACGCAAGGGGGCCGCTCGGCGCTCAGTAGAGTGTCGGGATGGAAACGGTCACCCTCACCACCGAACGACTCGTGCTGCGGGCACCGCGCGAGGCCGACATCGAGGCGATCGAGGCCGCATGCCAGGATCCGGAGATCCCGCGCTGGACGACCGTGCCGAGCCCGTACACGCGCGAGAACGCTGTCGACTTCGTGAAGCTCGTGGCGGGATGGTGGGCCGACGGCAAGGAGACGGTGTGGGCCGTCTTCGTCGACGATCGACTGTCCGGCATGATCGGACTGCACGACATCGAGCAGCATCACACGGGCGGGCACGCCGAGATCGGCTTCTGGATGACGGCGGAAGCGCGGGGCCATGGATACCTGGCCGAGGCGGCCCGCGCGGTGATCGATTGGGGGTTCTCCGAGCTCGGTCTCGTGAGGATCGCCTGGCGGGCCGTCGCGGGCAACGTCGCGTCCGCGAGCGCCGCCCTCGCCCTCGGCTTCCGCTACGAGGGAATGCAGCGCCAGGCGCTCACCGGTCCGCGCGGGCGCGACGACGGATGGTTCGCCGGGCTGCTGGTGGACGATGACCGCACGCCGGTCGAGTGGCCGGTGCTCTGAGGCGGGTCGCCGCCGACACGTGACAGTGTCGGATGCCGGTGGCAGGATGACACCATGCCTGAGATGCCGGAGGTTCAAGGGCTCACCGCGTTCCTCGGCGGGCGAGCTGTCGGCCGCACGATCACGCGCGCGACCGTTGCCGCGATCGCCGCGCTGAAGACGTACGACCCGCCGATCTCCGCCCTCCAGGGCGCCGAGATCACGGCATCCGCGCGACTCGGCAAGTTCGTGGTGCTGTCCTGCGGTGACGACCTGCACCTCGTGTTCCACCTGGCGAAGGCCGGCTGGCTGCGCTGGTACGAAGCGCTTCCGACCACCCTCATCCGGCCGGGAAAGTCGCCGATCGCCCTGCGCATCGCGCTCGACGACGGCAGCGGGTTCGACCTGACCGAGGCCGGGACGAAGAAGTCGCTCGCGGTGTACGTCGTCCGCGACGTGCAGGAGGTGCCCGGCATCGCCCGCCTCGGTCCCGACCCGCTCGATGCCGACTTCACCCGCGCCGCGTTCGCGGCGCTCCTCGACGACCGACGGATGCAGATCAAGGGGCTGCTGCGCGATCAGGCGGTGATCGCGGGAATCGGCAACGCCTACTCCGACGAGATCCTGCATGCCGCGAAGATGTCGCCGTATGCCATCGCCGGCAAGCTCGACGACGCCGAGATCGATCGGCTGTTCGCGGCGATGCAGCAGACCCTGACCGAGGCCGTCGCCGAGGCGTCGGGCAAGCCTCCTGCCGACCTCAAAGACGCCAAGCGCCGCGGTATGCAGGTGCACGCCCGCCGCGGCGAGACCTGCCCGGTCTGCGGCGACACCGTGCGCAGCGTCTTCTTCGCCGACCGGTCCCTCGAGTACTGCCCGACGTGCCAGACGGGCGGCAAGATCCTCGCCGATCGCCGCCTCTCCCGCCTGCTGAAATGACGGGTCGTCGCCGCGATGATGACGCGGAATGAAATGTCCTCGGCCGCGTTGAGTACACTCAGAGCATTGAACGTGCTCCGGGGTCGGTGAGAATCCGAACCGGCGGTGACAGTCCGCGAGCGTCTCGGTCCAGCCGAGATGCCGATCCGGTGGAATTCCGGGACCGACGGTGATGTGAGGGCAACCTCGCTAGTCCGGAAGGGAGGCAGCACGGGGCGACGCTGTGCGTGCCTTCTGTCTCCCTCTCCGATCAGGAGAAGCTCCGGAGCCTCACAGGAGGACGACGGATGGCAGTGAACGAGGCGGAGCGCGAGGCGATGAGCCGCGCGCTCGAGCTCGCCGCCCGAGGCCCGCGTGGAGTGAATCCGCAGGTCGGCGCCGTCATCCTCTCCCCCGACGGAGAAGTGCTCGCCGAGGGCTGGCACCACGGGGCCGGCACCCCGCACGCCGAGGTCGACGCGCTGTCGAAGCTCGCGCCCGGCGCCGCGAAGGGCGCCACCGCCGTCGTGACCCTCGAGCCCTGCAACCACACCGGACGCACCGGTCCCTGCGCCGTCGCCCTCATCGACGCCGGGATCGCGAGGGTCGTCTACGCGCTCGACGACCCGGGCGTCGTCTCGGGCGGCGGAGCGGAGCGACTGCGCGGCGCCGGAGTGAGCGTCGAGGCCGGAGAACAAGCGGATGCCGCGCACGCGCTGATCGAGGGCTGGCTCACCGCGCAGCGTCTCGGACGCCCCCACATCACCGTGAAGTGGGCGCAGAGCCTCGACGGTCGTGCCGCTGCCGCCGACGGTTCGAGCCAGTGGATCACCGGCCCGGCCGCTCGCGCCGACGTGCACCGTCGCCGCGCCGAAGCCGACGCCATCGCGGTCGGCACCGGCACCGTGCTCGCCGACGACCCGGCGCTCACCGCGCGCGCCGGCGACGCGCTGCTGCCGCACCAGCCGGTGCCGGTCATCATCGGATCGCGATCCACGCCGGCGGATGCTGCCGTGCACCGGCATCCGCACACTCCCCTCTTCTACGACACGCACGACCTGCGCGCCGCCATCGCCGATCTGCACGAGCGCGGCATCCAGAGCGTCTTCGTCGAGGGCGGGCCGACGTTGGCGAGCGCCTTCATCGCGGCAGGACTCGCCGACCGGGTTCTCTCCTACATCGCCCCCGTGCTGCTGGGCGGCGATCGCCTCGCCCTGACCGACATCGGCGTCGGCTCGATCGGCGACGCCCTGCGCCTGACGGTGGACGAGTGGGTCCCGCTCGGCCCCGACCTGCTGGTGATCGCGCACCCCGCGAACGCCCCCCGCTCTCAGAATCCCCGCTCTCAGAATGAAGGAGCCGCCTGATGTTCACCGGAATCATCGAGGAGATCGGCGAGATCACCGCCATCACGCCCGCCGGCGACGGCTGGCGACTGACGGTGCGCGCCCCGAAGGCCGCCGCGGATGCCGTGCACGGCGAGTCCATCGCGGTGTCGGGCGTCTGCCTCACCGTCGTGGGATCGACCGCCGACACGTTCGACACCGACGTGATGAAGCAGACCCTCGACGTCGCCGCGATCGGCAGCGCCACCGTGGGCACACGCGTGAACATCGAGAAGGCGATGCCGGTCGGCGCCCGCCTCGGCGGACACATCGTCCAGGGTCATGTCGACGGCGTCGGCGAGATCCTGGAGGTTCGTCCCGGCGCCCAGTGGAGCGTGCTGCGCGTGAGCCTTCCCGCCGACCTCGCACCGCTCGTCGTCGACAAGGGCTCGATCTCGGTCGACGGCACGTCCCTCACCGTGAGCGCCGTCAGCCCTCCGGGCGAGGCCGTCGCGTGGTTCGAGATCTCGCTGATCCCGGAGACCCTCGTCGCCACCACCCTCGGCGCGCGCGTCGTCGGAGACCGCGTCAACCTGGAGACAGACATCCTCGCCCGCCACGTCGAGCGCCTGCTCGCGTTCCGGGCGGCCACCGCCGTCGCACCGGAAGGAGGCTCACGATGAGCCTTTCCACCATCCCCGAGGCCCTCGACGCCCTGCGCGCCGGACGGCCCGTCCTCGTCGCGGACGACGAGAACCGCGAGAACGAGGGCGATGTGATCATCTCCGCGGAACTCGCCACCCCGGAATGGGTCGCCTGGACGGTGCGCTGGTCATCGGGCTTCATCTGCGCGCCGATGCCCGCCGACCTCGCCGACAGCCTGAACCTGCCGCCCATGGTCGCGGTGAGCGAAGACGCCCGCTCGACGGCGTACACCGTGAGCGTCGACGCGGCCGAAGGCGTCACCACCGGCATCAGCGCGCATGACCGCGCCCACACGCTCAACGTGCTCGCGAACCCGGCGTCGACCGCGACGAGCATCATCCGCCCGGGACACGTCCTCCCCCTCCGCGCCGTCGACGGGGGTGTGCGCGAGCGCAGCGGACACACCGAGGCCGCGGTCGAGCTGATGAAGCTCGCCGGTCTGCAGCCGGTCGGCGGCATCGCCGAGGTGGTCGCAGAGGACGGCAGCATGATGCGCCTGCCCGGCCTGATGGAGCTCGGCGCCCGCGACGGTGTTCCCGTGATCACGATCGAGCAGCTGATCGCGTACCTCAACGAGATCGACCCGCAGGGTTCGACGCCCAAGGCCGTCCGCGGCCGTCGCGTCAGTCTGCGCGCGGATGCCACGGTGCCCACCACGCACGGCACGTTCCGGTTCCTCGCCTACAAGGACCGGGTCACCGGCACCGATCACATCGCGGTCGTCTCCGGCGAGCTCACCGACACCGCGCTCGTCCGGGTGCACTCGGAGTGCCTCACGGGCGAGGCGTTCGGATCGCTCAAGTGCGAGTGCGGTCCCCAGCTCGATGCGGCGCTCGACGCGATCGAGAAGGAGGGCGGCGTCGTCGTCTACATGCGCGGGCACGAAGGACGCGGGATCGGCCTCATCAACAAGCTGCGGGCCTACAGCCTGCAGGAGGAGGGTCTCGACACCGTCGACGCCAACCTCGCCCTCGGCCTGCCCGCCGACGCGCGCGAGTACGCCGCGGCGGCCGGCATCCTGAACGACCTCGGGGTCTCGAAGGTGCGCCTGCTGACCAACAACACCGACAAGGTGAAGCAGCTGCGCGAGCTGGGCCTCGACATCATCGAGCAGGTGCCGCTGATCGTCGGCGTCGGCCCGAACAACCACCAGTACCTGGAGACGAAGCGTGACCGCATGGGTCACATCATCGGCGCGGAGGAGCTCGCAGAAGCCCTCGCCCACGGAGAGGACCACGAATGAGCGGCGCAGGAGCACCGAAGACCGACAAGATCGACGGAAGCGGCCTGAAGGTCGTCGTCATCGCCGGCACCTGGCACGACACGATCTCGAACGGCCTGATCGCCGGCGCGGAACGCGTGCTGAACGAGGCCGACGCCGCCTACCGCGTGGTGCGCGTGCCGGGTTCGTTCGAGCTCGCGATCGCCGCTCAGGCCGCGTTCGCGGGTGGAGCGGATGCCGTGGTCGCCCTCGGCGTCATCATCCGCGGCGGCACCCCGCACTTCGAGTACGTGTCGGCGGCCACGACCGACGGCCTCACGCGGGTCTCGCTCGACGCCGGAAAGCCCGTCGGGTTCGGGGTGCTCACCCTCGACGACGAGAAGCAGGGCCTCGACCGCGCGGGTCTCGAAGGCTCCAAGGAGGACAAGGGCGCCGAAGCAGCGGATGCCGCGCTGCGCACCGCCCTGGTCGTACGGGAGCTCCGCGGCTGACGTCGGCCTTCGCAGGTCGTCTGCGGCGACCGGCGCCGGTACAGATGTCGGGAGAATTCACGGATGCCGGGCGGAAACACGGTTTTCGCCCGGCATCCATCCCTCCTCCCGACATGTGTGCCTCGGCGTCGAGGTGAGGACCTCCTTGCTGGCGGCATATCGGTCGGCCTCGGTACGGTGACCGGCATGGAGACTCTGCGTCATGTCGTGCTGTTCGTCCATCTGATCGGGTTCGCCGTGCTCTTCGGCGCGTGGGCCGCGCAGGCCTTCGGAGGCACGCGTCAGATCACCCGCATCATGGACTACGGCCTGCTGATCGCCGGCGTCGCGGGTCTCGCTCTCGCCGCTCCGTGGGGCATCGAGTACGAGCTGAACTACGTCAAGATCGGCACGAAGCTCGTGATCCTGCTCGCCATCGGCGCTCTCCTCGGCATCGGCAGCGCACGCCAGAAGCGCGGGCAAGCCGTTCCGTCGGCGATGTTCTGGCTCATCGGCATCCTCACGGCGCTCAACGCCGGCATCGCCGCGATCTGGCGCTGAGCCGCGGCATCCGCTCCGCGTAGCGCGGGATATCTGCACAACGGAGGACGGATTCGCGGGAGATCACCCTCCCGGATCCCGATCCCCTCCGAACCGACGCGCGTCAGCGTCGCGGGGGCGCCGTGCTCTCGCGCACGACCAGCTCGGTGCCGACGAGCGGCGTGTCCACGCGCGCTTCTCCGTCGAGCTCGGCGAGCAGAGCATCGACGGCGAGGGCGCCGACCCGCTCCGGATGCTGCTGAACCGTCGTCAGCGGAGGCCACAGCTGGGCGGCATCCGGCAGTCCGTCGAAGCCGACGATGCTGACATCGCCCGGCACCTCGCGGCCGGCCTCACGGAAGGCGCGCAGCACGCCGATCGCCATCTGATCGTTCGCGGCGAACACCGCCGTGACGCCGTCGATCGCGCGCAGCCGCACTCCCGCCTCATAGCCGGAAGAAGCGGACCAGTCCCCCTGCAGCACGTCGGGAACCGCTCGGCCGCGCGCATCGAGGGTCGCCCGCCAGGCTTCACGCCGCCGCTCCGCCGAGTAGGACTTCGCGGGACCGGCCACGTGCCAGACCGTGTCGTGGCCGAGGTCGAGCAGGTGCTCGGTCGCGAGTCGCGCGCCCTGCGCCTGGTCCGTGTCGACGAACGGATGCAGATCGCCGCGGTTCGAATCCACGAAGACGACCGGCAGTCCCTGCGGGATCTCGATGTCGGCCTCGTCGAGCTGGTGCGCCTCGATCACGATGATGATGCCGTCGACGGCATGCTCCTCGAGCCGGCGGAAGGCTCCGGCGACGGTCTCCCCCGCGCTGGATTCGACCGGGATGAGTGTGAGGGCGTAGCCGAGCTGCGCGGCGCGCACGGCGATCGCGTCGAGGGTGCGCTGGTTGCCGTAGGAGCTGAACGAGAACATGACCACGCCGATGGTGCGGAATCGTCCTGACCGCAGGGCTCGGGCGGCGCTGTTCGGGCGGTAGCCAAGGCTCTGCATGGCCGCTTCGACGCGTTCGCGGGTCACCGCGCCCACGTACCCGCGGGCGTTCACCACACGGGAGACGGTCTGTCCGGAGACCCCGGCTTCCCGCGCCACGTCTTCCATCGACGGCTCGCGACGACGCAGCGAGGGCTCGGGAGAATGCTCGGACGACACGATCAACCATCCATTCATATGTTGACGTTGACACACTAGCAGTCGATCGCATATGTTGACGTTGACACATTGCGCATCGAGCGCTCTCACTCGAAGAAGGTCTCGTCGATGACGACTGATTACCCCGCAGCTCTCGGAGCCCCCGGCATCCGACGCCGCGACAAGCGCGACTGGAAGGGATGGGCCTTCGTCGGCCCGTTCATGGTCGTGTTCGCCCTGGTGTTCCTGACACCGCTCGCCTACGCGCTCTACCTCAGCTTCTTCCAGGAGCGGCTCATCGGCGGCACCGCGTTCGTCGGCGTGGAGAACTACGTCCGCGCGCTGACCGACCCGCAGTTCTGGGAAGCATTCGGCCGCGTGCTGATCTTCCTGGTGGTGCAGGTGCCGATCATGCTGGTGCTGGCGCTCGGCGCCGCCCTCGCCCTCGACAGCGCCCGGCTGCGCGGCGCCTCGTTCTTCCGCATCCTGATCTTCCTGCCCTACGCCGTGCCCGCCGTCGTCGCCGTGCTGATGTGGGGCTACATCTACGGCGACCAGTTCGGCCTCGCGAGCAACGTCAACGACTTCCTCGGATTCGACGCGGTCACGCCGTTCGCCAAGGAGTGGATGCTGCTCTCGATCGGCAACATCGTGACCTGGGAGTTCGTCGGCTACAACATGCTGATCTTCTACTCGTCGCTCAAGACGATCCCCACCGACATGTACGAGGCCGCCTCGCTCGACGGCGCGGGGGCGTGGCGCACGATCTTCTCGATCAAGATCCCCTCCGTGCGCGGAGCACTGGTGATCGCGACGATCTTCTCGATCATCGGCAGCTTCCAGCTCTTCAACGAGCCGAACATCCTGCGGCCCCTGGCACCCAACGTGATCACGACGTTCTTCACGCCGAACATGTACGCCTACAACCTCTCGTTCGCGGGTCAGCAGTTCAACTACGCCGCGACGATCGCCATCATCATGGGCGTCATCACCGCGGTCATCGCCTACGTCGTGCAGCTGCGCGGCTCGAAGTCGGAGGTGCGCTGACATGGCACTCCCCCTCGCCCGCCCGTCCCGCAAGCGCCACGACCTGATGAATCCGCGCAAGTCGAACACCCTGCTGATCGTCATGATCGTGTACGCCCTGTACACGCTCGTGCCGCTGGTGTGGCTGCTCTTCAGCTCGACGAAGACCCAGTCGGGACTGTTCAGCTCGTTCGGCCTCTGGTTCGCCGACGACTTCGCGTTCTTCGACAACCTCGGGGCGACGTTCGCCTATCGCGACGGCATCTTCCTGCGCTGGCTGGGGAACACCCTCCTCTACGTCTTCGTGGGCGCCGGCGGCGCGACGCTGCTCGCCACCATGGCGGGGTACGGCCTGGCGAAGTACCGCTTCCCCGGCCGGCGCGGGGTCTTCGCGGTGGTGCTCGGCGCGGTCGCGGTGCCCGGCACGGCGCTCGCCGTCCCGACGTTCCTGCTCTTCAGCGAGCTCGGGCTGACGAACACTCCGTGGGCCGTGATCATCCCGTCGCTCATCAGCCCGTTCGGCCTGTACCTGATCTGGGTGTTCGCCTCCGAATCCGTGCCGACCGAGCTGCTCGAAGCCGCACGCATCGACGGAGCCGGGGAGTTCCGCACCTTCTTCACGATCTCGATGCGGCTTCTCGCGCCGGGCATCGTGACGGTCGCGCTCTTCACGGTCGTCGCCACCTGGAACAACTACTTCCTGCCGCTGATCATGCTGTCGGACCCCGCCTGGTACCCCCTCACCGTGGGTCTCAACCAGTGGAGCTCGCAGGCGATCGGCGCCGGATCCCAGCCGATCTACAACCTCGTGATCATGGGCTCGCTGCTCACGATCATCCCGATCGTCATCGCCTTCCTGCTGCTGCAGCGGTTCTGGCAGTCAGGTCTCACCGCGGGAAGCGTCAAGCAATAGCTCCCCGCACCTCGTGCACCACCTCCGCGATCCGACGCTGGATCGCACCTCCCGAAAGGACACAGCAATGAAGCACCTTCCCTCACCGACGCGGCGCACCCTCGCGGTGCTCGCCGCAGGAACCGTGGCAGCGCTGGCGCTGGCCGGCTGCAGCACCGGCGGCAGCGGAGACGCCGGCGGCGGCTCCGGCGACGGCTCGTTCGACTCCGTGGAGGCGGCCCTCGAGAAGGGCGGCGAGATCACGTACTGGTCGTGGACCCCCTCGGCCGAGGACCAGGTCGCGGCGTTCGAGAAGGAATACCCGAACGTCAAGGTCAACCTCGTCAACGCCGGCACCAACAACGAGGAGTACACGAAGCTGCAGAACGCCATCAAGGCCGGCTCCGGCGCCCCGGACGTCGTGCAGGTCGAGTACTACGCGCTGCCGCAGTTCGCCCTGACCGACGCGTTCGTCGACCTGTCGCAGTACGGCTTCGCCGACTTCGAAGACGACTACACCGCCTCCACCTGGAACTCCGTGACCGACGGCGACGCCATCTACGGCCTCCCCCAGGACTCGGGCCCCATGGCGCTCTTCTACAACAAGGCCGTCTTCGACGCGGCCGGCATCGCCGTGCCGACCACGTGGGACGAGTACTACGAGGCCGCCAAGGCGATCCACGCGGCGAACCCCGACGCGTACATCACCAACGACACCGGCGACGCGGGCTTCGCGACGTCGATGATCTGGCAGGCGGGCGGCAAGCCGTTCGCGACCTCGGGAACCGACGTCACCCTCGACCTCGAGGACGCCGGCACCAAGAAGTGGACCGAGAACTGGAACCGCCTCGTCGAGGAGGGCCTCGTCGCGCAGACCAGCAGCTGGAGCGACGAGTGGTTCCGCGGACTCGGTGACGGCAGCATCGCCACCCTCGTGATCGGCGCCTGGATGCCGGGCAACCTGATCTCGGGCGCGCCCGACGGCGCCGGCGACTGGCGCGTCGCGCCGATGCCGACCTACGACGGCACGGCGGCGAGCGCCGAGAACGGCGGCGGCGGTCAGGCCGTGACGAAGCAGAGCAAGAACCCGGAGCTCGCCGCGGGCTTCCTGTGGTGGCTGAACAACTCGGAGGAGAGCATCTCGATCTTCCTCGAGTCGGGCGGCTTCCCGTCGACCACCGCCGAGCTCTCCAGCGACGAGTTCCTCGCGGACGCACCCGAGTACTTCGGCGGTCAGAAGATCAACGAGGTCCTCGCGGGCGCGGCCGGCGACGTCGTCGAAGGCTGGAGCTACCTGCCCTACCAGGTGTACGCCAACAGCATCTTCGGCGACACCGTGGGCCAGGCGTACCAGAACAACTCCGACCTGAATGCGGGCCTCACCGCCTGGCAGGACGCACTGGTCGAGTACGGCGACGAGCAGGGCTTCACCGTCAACAAGTAGCACGCCCGGCTGCGCCGGGTCCCTCAGGACCCGGCGCAGCCGATCCCCCCATCGAAAGCACCGCACCCGTGACATCTTTCTCCATCGGCGAGACCGACTTCCTCCGCGACGGCGCGCCGCACCAGGTGATCGCCGGCTCCATCCACTACTTCCGGGTGCACCCCGACCTGTGGCAGGACCGCATCCGCAAGGCGCGGCTCATGGGTCTGAACACCATCGAGACCTACGTCGCGTGGAACGCCCACGAGCCCCGCCGTGGCGAGTGGGACGCGAGCGGATGGAACGACCTCGGACGCTTCCTCGACCTGGTGCACGCCGAGGGCATGGATGCCATCGTGCGCCCCGGCCCGTACATCTGCGCCGAATGGCACAACGGCGGCCTCCCCGTCTGGCTCACGGGCACGAAGGGCGGGCTGCGCTCCTCGGAGCCCTCGTACCTCGCCGAGGTCAGCGCCTACCTGCGTCGCGTCTACGAGATCGTCACTCCTCGCCAGATCGATCGCGGCGGACCCGTCGTGCTCCTCCAGATCGAGAACGAGTACGGCGCGTACGGCGCCGACACGGCGTACCTCGAGCACCTCGTCGCGGTCACCCGGGAGGCCGGCATCACCGTGCCGCTCACCACCGTGGACCAGCCCACCGATCGGATGCTCGACGACGGCAGCCTTCCCGGGCTCCACAAGACCGGGTCGTTCGGGTCACGGAGCAGCGAGCGGCTCGCGACTCTCCGGAAGCACCAGCCCACCGGACCTCTGATGTGCTCGGAGTTCTGGGACGGGTGGTTCGACTGGTGGGGCGGAGTGCATCACACGACGGACGTCGCCGCGGCGGCATCCGAACTCGACGTTCTGCTCGCCGCGGGCGCGTCGGTCAACATCTACATGTTCCACGGCGGCACGAACTTCGGCCTCACCAACGGCGCGAACGACAAGGGCCGCTACCTGCCGCTCGTGACCTCCTACGACTACGACGCCCCGCTCGACGAGGCGGGTGAGCCGACGGAGAAGTTCTTCGCCTTCCGGGACGTGATCGCGAAGTACGCGCCGGTTCCCGACGAGCTTCCCGCGCGGGGAGCCACGGCGCCGGCCTTCGAGGTCGCGCTGTCTTCCCGGGGCGCATGGACGGATGCCACGGCATCCGCGCCGGTCACGGACCGGCCGCAGACGTTCGACGCCCTCGGACACCTCAGCGCCCTGGTGCGCTACGACGTGGAGCTGCCCGTCGGCGGCGGCATCCTGTCGATCGACGACGTCCGCGACCTCGCCTGGGTCAGCGTCGACGGGCAGCCGGTCGGAACGCTCTCGCGCACGCGGCACGATCGCACGATCCGCATCCCCTCCGCTCGCACCCTGAGCATCCTCGTCGAGGACCAGGGCCGCGTGAACTACGACCACCGCCTGGGTGAGGAGAAGGGGCTGATCGGTGACGTGACCCTCGACGGAGTCGCTCTCACCGGCTGGCGCTCGACCCCGCTCGACGTCGCCGCGATCGCGGCGTCGCTGACCGAGTCGCAGGCGGCGTCGCTGGCGGAGCCGCCGGCGGAGGCGGCAGGCGCGGGTCCGCTCGCCTGGTCGGCCGACTTCGCCCTGGATGCCGCGACGGATCTGTTCCTCGACACGGCCGCCTGGGGAAAGGGCTATGCGTTCGTGAACGGCTTCTTCCTCGGCCGCTACTGGCGGAACGGACCGCAGCGCACGATGTACGTCCCGGCGCCGGCGACCCGGGCCGGCGCGAACAGCCTGGTCGTGCTCGAGCTGGAGCACCTCGACCCTCGCGCGGCGTTCGTCGGTGCGCTCTCGCTCGGCGACACGGAGGAGTGACAGGCGTTCAGTCGCGGTACGTGCGCCAGAGCACGGCGGACAACCGCTCGGCATCGTCGTCGTGGATACGCTGCCAATTCCGGCCGTTGCGGGCGAAGGTCGCCCGTACGCCGGCCGGGACCTCCGCCTGGTCGATCGGATGCGCGAGCCACTCGCAGCGGCGGACGTGCACGAGGTCCGCCGCGGCGGCGTCCTCTCCGGTGTCGTATGCCCAGGGGCCGGCGATGCGTCCGAGATAGGTCAGGCCGTCGACATCCCGCGTCCACACGAACGCACCGATCGGCGCCTTCGCGAACCGTTCGATACGCCACGCCAACCGGATGCCGGACTGCGCGTCTGCCGCGACCAAGGCCTCGGCCAGTGAGCCGGGAGCGGGCTCCAGCCTGCCGCCGATGCCGCAGATGCCGAGCTCGAGCGCCCGCTCCGGCCCCACGCCGCGGGGCACCGCGTCGTCGCGGGAGCGCATCGGAGCGCGATAGACCGGCATCTCGCTCATCGAACGGGCACCAGCGTCGTCTCGATCGACGCCTCGTCGATCGTGGCCCACATCATGGTGCAGACCGGCTGCCGGCGCCGATCGGTGGGAGACCCGGGGTTCAGCAGCCGCATCCCCGCGGGAGACACGGTGTCCCACGGGATGTGGGAGTGGCCGAAGACGAGCAGATCGATGCCGGGGAAAGCCTCGTCCATCCGCTGCTCCCGCCGGGTGGCCGCCCCGGTCTCGTGGATGATCGCGATCTCGACGTCCTCGACGGTGAGCCGCGCGATCTCGGGCAGACGCGCGCGCAGCTCGGGTCCGTCGTTGTTGCCGTACACGCCGGTGAAGCTGCGGGACCTCGACTCGAGCAGTTCCAGGGTCGCGAGGTCGACCCAGTCCCCCGCGTGCACCACGATGTCGGCCTCATCGACGGCCTTCAGCACGGCGTCCGGCAGGTGTCTCGCCCGCTTCGGCACATGGGTGTCCGCGAGCAGCAGCATCCGCGTCGTCATGATCGACACGCTATCCGACCCGCGCCGGCCACACAGCGAACACTCAGGAAGGCGTAAACTCGCCCGAGTCCCCCGGTACGTCGGGGACTGAACGGAGAAGCATCTTGAGCACCGCAACCGCGCCCGCGAATCCGCGTTCGCGCGTCATCACCGCCAGCCTCGTCGGCACGACGATCGAGTTCTACGACTTCTACGCCTACGCGACGGCGGCCGTGCTCGTCTTCCCGGCGCTGTTCTTCCCGACCGGGAACGACACGACGTCGCTGCTCTCGTCGTTCGCGGTGTTCGGTGCGGCGATGGTCGCCCGCCCCATCGGCGCGGTGGTCTTCGGCCACTTCGGCGACAAGTTCGGCCGCAAAGCGACGCTCGTCGCCTCGCTGCTCACGATGGGGATCGCGACGTTCGTGATCGGGTTGCTGCCCACGTTCCAGCAGATCGGCTGGTGGGCTGCGCTCCTGCTGCTGATCCTCCGCCTCGCGCAGGGATTCGCGCTCGGCGGCGAGTGGTCCGGCGCGGCATTGGTCGCGACCGAGAACGCACCGAAGGGCAAGCGCGCCTGGTACGGCACGTTCCCTCAGCTCGGGGCGCCGCTCGGCTTCATCATCGCCAACTTCCTCTTCCTCGCGATCAACTGGCTGCTGCCGCACGAGGACAACCCGATCCTCAAGTCCGAGGCGTTCCTGGCCTGGGGCTGGCGCATCCCGTTCCTGTTCTCCGCGGTCATGGTGATCGTCGGCCTGTGGGTGCGACTGCGGCTCGTCGAGTCCGACACCTTCAAGCGGGCGGAGACCAAGGGCGCGATCCGCAAGCTGCCGCTGGCCACGGTGTTCCGTCACCACTGGAAGCACCTGATCCTCGGCACGTTCATCATGCTGGCGACGTACGTGCTGTTCTACCTGATGACGAACTTCACCCTCGCCTACGGCACTAAGGCGGCGTCGCTCGAGACGGCATCCGCGGCGGCTCAGGCTGCGGCTGAGGCCGCGGGCAAGGACTTCGACGCCGCGGCCTTCGCCGCGCAGTTCTACCCCGGACTCGGCTTCGGCTACACCGACTTCGTGCTGATGCAGATCATCGGTGTCGTGTTCTTCGGCCTCTTCACGCTGCTGTCCGGTCCGATCGCCGACCGGATCGGACGCCGCAAACTGCTGCTCTGGGTGACCGGGCTCATCATCGTGTTCGGCCTGAGCTTCAACGCCTTCCTGCTGCCGACGGTCGACCCGAAGTTCTCGGGAGCGCTGGTGCAGGCCTTCCTCGTCTTCGGGTTCCTGCTCATGGGGGCGACGTTCGGGCCGATGGGCGCCCTGCTTCCCGAGCTGTTCCCGACGAACGTGCGGTACACGGGCTCGGCGATCTCGTACAACGTCTCGTCGATCCTCGGCGCCGCGGTCGCCCCGCTGATCGCGGTGGCGCTGTGGGAGCTCGGCGACGGCGCTCCGTGGCTCGTCGGCCTGTACCTCTCGGCGATGGGCGTGCTGACGTTCATCGCGCTGGTCCTCTCGCCCGAGACGAGGGACCACGACTACGAGGACGACCTCGGGCTCGCGGCGAGCGCCGAGCTCTAGCCCCGGTCGTCCGGTTCCCGTCCGGCGGCCGTCACGCCGCCGGACAGGAAGTCCTCGATCGCCGCGATGGTCTCGGCGTTGTCACGATGCCGGATGCCGCGGATGCCGACGGCCGCGGCACCCGCGATCGCCTCGGCGTGATCATCGATGAAGAAGACGTCGGCCGGCTCCGCGCCGAGGCGCTGCAGCGCGAGCAGATAGGCCCGCGGATCGGGCTTGTTCACGCCCTGCTCGTGGCTGTAGCAGATCGGATCGAAGATCTCCGAGAAGCCGAATCGCCGCTCCTCCTCTTCACGGGCACCGTCGGCGGAGTTCGAGAGGATGGCCGTGCGCGCGCGTGGCCGCAGCGAGCGGGCGTACGCGATCAGCTCGGTGTTGCCGGTGCCGCAGTACTCGTCCCAGAAGTCCGCGCGCATGGCTCCGAGCTGGTCGGGATCGAGGTCGAGCGCCGACGCGAGTCGGGACCAGAACTCCTGGGCGCTGCCGCTCGTCACATCGATCCGAGGCAGGTCGGCGCCGTCGACCCGGGCATCGACCTCGTCGCGCGAGAAGCCCGTGCGATCGGCCCAGCGCTGCCACCACTTCTCCTGCCAGGTGTCGTCGTCGACGACCTCGAGCACGCCGCCGATGTCGAACAGGACCCAGGTCGCGTCAGCCATCCCGACACCCTAGGACAGCATTCTGGACGTCCGTATCGGGCGAGAGCACCACGACGCGGTCGCCGGGGACGAGCTTCGGCGCGGACAGCATCCGCCCAGTCTGGCACCCGGCGTCGAACCGAGCGGATCGGAGGAGATCAGCGCAGTGGAGGACCGTAGAGGGTGATCTGGTCCTCCCGACTGCAGCGTCGTCAGCGGCACCACACCGCCACCTGCCCGCACGATATCCCGCATCCCCATCCTCTGATGATGACCGCGCACGGCGAGGCCGACGCCCTCGGTGTGCCGCCTGCCGCTCGGATTGTGCAGAAGGTGCGGCTCCGCAGAATCGGGGAGGAACAGTGACCACGGTTCCTGCCTGCCGATGGGAGGAGATCGGCGCTGCGGAGGGCGGAAGGACCCGGATCCGCCCTCCCTTTCGCCGATCTCCTCCGCAACGCAGTCAATGAATGTTGACAACCGATCGCGCGTCAACGAAGATTGACGCAGGAGGTCACCATGACGATACCGACCGCGATCGCGGAAGACGATGGCAGCGAACCGCTGGCCGAGCTGCACCGGCTCGCCGGCATCCGCCAGGAGGTCGCCCGCGCCGAGGAAGCCCAGGTCCGCCGCGCGCGCAACGCGGGCTACTCGTGGCAGGCGATCGCCAGCGCCCTGGGGGTGAGCAAGCAGGCCGCGCACCGGAGATTCGGTCGCCGCTGACCCGGGCACACAGCCCATCCACAGACTCCGTGCGCGCACGAAGTACGGTCTAATTACCCTTCTCAGAACGAGGTCCCGCATGTCCAGCACGGCGACACCACGCCGCCGCGGACGCGGCGCGCAGCCCGAAGGCCCCCGCGCCACGTTCCGCCAGCTTCTCCCCTTCCTGTTCGAACACAAGCGCACGCTGATCGTCGTCGCGATCCTCAGCGTCGTCGGCGCTGCGACCTCGCTCGTGCAGCCGCTGCTCGTCGGTCAGGTCATCGAGGCGGTGCAGTCCGGTGGCACCCTCGGCATCCTGGTCTGGCTGCTCGTGGGCTTCGTGATCGTGTCGTCGATCATCTCCGGCTTCCAGCACTACCTGCTGCAGCGCACCGGCACCGCCGTCGTGTACTCCAGCCGGCGCAAGCTCATCGCCCGCATCCTGCACCTGCCGGTCTCGGAGTTCGACGCCCGCCGCACGGGTGACCTCGTGTCGCGCGTCGGCACCGACACGACGCTCCTGTACGCCGTGCTCACCCAGGGACTGGCGGATGCCGTGGGCAGCGCGGTCCTGTTCCTCGGAGCCCTCATCGCGATGCTCGTGATCGATCCGCTCCTGCTGCTGCTCATCGTCATCGTGATCGGCATCTCGGTCGTCACCGTCGTGTTGCTGAGCGGTCGCATCCGCACCGCCTCCACCCAGCAGCAGGAGAAGGTCGGCGCGCTCGCCTCCGGCGTGGAGCGGGCGATCGGCTCGATCCGCACGGTCCGCGCGTCGGGTGCGACCGAGCGCGAGACCGCCGCTGTGTCGGAGCTCGCTTCCGACGCGTACGGCATCGGGGTGCGGATCGCGAAGATCTCGTCACTCGTCGTGCCGGTCTCGGGCATCGCGCTGCAGCTTTCGCTCCTCGTCGTGCTGGGTGTCGGCGGCTTCCGCGTCGCGGCCGGCGCGATCTCGATCGCCTCGCTGATCGCGTTTATCATGTTCCTGTTCCTGCTGGTCATGCCGCTCGCCACCACGTTCGGCGCGATCACCTCGGTGAACCAGGCGCTGGGAGCGCTCGGACGCATCCAGGAGGTGCTCGACCTTCCGACCGAGACACAGGACGACGAGAGGATCGCGGCCGACCTCCGACACGTCGAGGCGCCTTCCGCATCGAGCGAGTCCGCGCCGGCGATCGAGTTCCGCGACGTGCGCTTCCACTACCCCGCCAACGTCGTCGCCGCCCGACAGGCGGCAGCGAAGGAGGCGCGGACCCTGCTCGCCGACGCGCACGTCGAGCGGGCGGATGCCGAGACCACGGATGCCGAGACCACCGCGATCCCCGACCACGAGGTACTGCGGGGCGTGTCCTTCTCGGTGCCGCGTGGTACCCGGGTCGCCCTCGTCGGGCCGAGCGGCGCCGGCAAGAGCACGATCCTGTCGCTGATCGAGCGGTTCTACGACCCGACCGGCGGTTCGATCCGTCTGCACGGCCACGACGCCCGCACCTACCCCCGAGACGAGCTCCGCGCGCAGTTCGGATACGTCGAGCAGGATGCTCCCACGCTCGCCGGCACACTGGCGGAGAACCTGCGTCTTGCGGCTCCCGATGCCTCCGATGCCGACTGCGAGCGCGTGCTGCGCGCGGTGAACCTCGGCGACGTCCTCGAACGGAACCCGCTCGGACTGCAGGCGCCGGTCGGTGAAGACGGGGTCATGCTCTCCGGCGGTGAGCGTCAGCGTCTCGCGATCGCACGAGCTCTGCTGACGAATGCGCCGATCCTGCTGCTCGACGAGTCGACGTCATCGCTCGACGGCGTCAACGAGCAGAAGATGCGCGAGGCGATCGACGCGGTGTCGACGGACCGCACGCTCGTCGTGATCGCCCACCGCCTCTCGACCGTCGTCGACAGCGACCTGATCGTGGTGCTGGAGAACGGCCTCGTCGTCGGGCAGGGGACGCACTCCGAGCTCGTCGAGTCCACGCCGCTGTACCGCGATCTCGCCCGGCATCAGCTTCTCGCCTGATCCCGCCGCCCGTCCCCCGAGACCCCGGCTTCGCGCCGAGACCCCGCCCTAGAGGCGTCCGCAACACGGGGTATCGACGGAAAGGCGGGGTCTCGGCGAGAGCGGGCATACGCGAAGGCGGGATGCCGGAGACCACTCAGCCATGGGTTCGTCTCTGACATCCCGCCTTCGCGGGTTCGACCGGCCGCGGAGGCCGGAAGGGGAGGTGCCGACTCCCCCGAGTCGGCACCGGTCTGGGGCTACGCCTTGGCCAGGCGGTAGCGGAGCGAGGAGAGCTCGGCGCGCAGCGCCGCTGGAACCTTGTCGCCGAAGGTGTCGTAGAACGCCTCGGTGAGGTCGGCCTCGGTCTTCCACGCCTCCGCGTCGACGGAGAACAGCTCGTCGAGATCGGCGGCGGGGATGTCGAGTCCGTCGAGGTTGAGGTCCTCGACCCGCGGCAGACGGCCGATCGGGCTGTCGACCGCCGGCACGTCCCCGGCGATGCGGCGGATGATCCAGTCGACCACGCGCGAGTTGTCGCCGAAGCCGGGCCACAGGAAGCGCCCGTCGTCACCGCGGCGGAACCAGTTCACCTGGAAGATGCGCGGCGCCCGGTCGAAGCGCAGTCCGCGGCCGACCTTGAGCCAGTGCCCGAAGTAGTCCGCCATGTTGTAGCCGCAGAACGGCAGCATCGCGAACGGGTCGCGGCGGAGTTCACCGACCTTGCCCTCGGCCGCAGCCGTGCGCTCGGAGGAGATGTTCGAGCCGAGGAAGACGCCGTGCGTCCAGTCGGTGGCCTCGACCACGAGCGGGACGTTGCTGGCGCGGCGTCCACCGAAGAGGATCACGTCGAGCGGAACGGCCTGCTCCCAATCCTCGGAGATCTGCGGGCACTGCGCCGCCGACACCGTGAAGCGGGAGTTCGGGTGCGCGGCGGGCCGATCGGAGTCGGGCGTCCAGTCGTTGCCCTCCCAGTCGATCAGGTGAGCCGGCGCGTGGTCCGTCAGACCCTCCCACCACACGTCCCCGTCCGGGCGGAGCGCGACATTGGTGAAGATCGTGTTGCCCCACAGGGTCTCGACCGCGGTGACGTTGGTCGACTCGCCGGTGCCGGGAGCGACGCCGAAGAAGCCCGCCTCGGGGTTGATCGCCCACATGCGGCCGTCTTCGCCGGGACGGATCCAGGCGATGTCGTCGCCGAGGGTCTCGACGCGCCAGCCGGGGATGGTCGGCCGCAGCATGGCGAGGTTCGTCTTGCCGCAGGCCGAGGGGAACGCGGCCGCGACGTGGTACGCCTTGCCCTGGGGGTCGATCACGCGGATGAGGAGCATGTGCTCGGCGAGCCAGCCCTCGTCGCGGGCGATCACCGAGGCGATGCGGAGCGCGAAGCACTTCTTCGCGAGGATCGCGTTGCCGCCGTAGCCGGAGCCGTACGAGTAGACCTCGAGCGTCTCGGGGAAGTGCACGATGTATTTCTCGTCGTTGCAGGGCCATTCGACGTCCTGCTGACCGGGTGCGAGCGGTGCGCCGACCGTGTGCACGGTCTTCACCCACGGCGCGCCTTCGGCGATCCGGCTCGTGACGGCTTCGCCGACGCGGGTCATGATGCCGATGGAGGCCACGGCGTAGGCGCTGTCGGTGACCTGCACGCCGATGTGCGAGAGCGGTCCGCCGACGGGGCCCATCGAGAACGGGACGACGTACATCGTGCGTCCGCGCATCGATCCCTCGAAGATCTCGTCCATCTTCGCGTGCATCTCGGCAGGGGCTGCCCAGTTGTTCGTCGGGCCGGCATCCTCCTCCTTCTCGGAGGCGATGTACGTGCGACCCTCGGTGCGGGCGACATCGCTCGGGTGCGAGCGGGCGAGGTACGAGCCGGGGCGCCATTCGGGGTTGAGCTTGATGAGCTTGCCCTCGGCGACGAGGCCGCGCAGCAGCCAGTCGTTCTCGGCCCGAGAGCCGTCGACCCAGTGCACGGAGTCGGGCTGGGTCAGCGTGCGGATCTCCTCGACCCACGCCTCCAGCTCCGCCATCGCGGGAGTGTCATACGTCGGTGCCGCGCCGAACGTGCGCTCCGTGGTGACGGGGGACGTGCGAGGGGTGATGACTTCGGCCATGGCCATGACTGCTCCTTTGAAGTGTGGGGCGTTGCACCCATCTTCTTCCGACTCGCGGGGTATTTTCGTACGAAACAGACGATAAGAAATGGGATTCTTTCGCTAGTATCAAGGAATGGCTTCCTCCGGCATCCATCTCACGACTCTCGGCCACCGCATCCGACACCACCGGCTCGAGAACGGCTTCACCCTCGACGAGCTCGGTGCGCTCGTCGGCGTCGCCGGCTCCCAGCTCAGCCTGATCGAGAACGGCAAGCGCGAGCCCAAGCTGTCACTCCTCCAGGCGATCGCGCAGGCCACCAGCACGCAGGTCACCGACCTCATCTCGGGCGAGCCGCCGAACCGGCGCGCGGCGCTCGAGATCGAGCTCGAGCGTGCGCAGGAGAGCCCGGTCTTCCGCCAGCTCGGCGTCGCACCGATCCGTGTCACCAAGGGCACGAGCGACGAGACGATCGAGTCGATCCTCGGCCTGCACCGCGAACTGCAGCGGCGGGAGCGCGAGGCGATCGCGACCCCCGAGGAGGCACGGCGCGGCAACACCGAGCTGCGGCTGCGGATGCGAGCGCACAACAACTACCTCCCCGAGATCGACAAGCTCGCCGAGAAGCACCTGAAGTCCGCCGGGCACGTGCAGGGCGCGGTCACCCACCGCACCGTGAGCATCATGGCCGAGAAGCTCGGCTTCGAGCTGATCTACGTGAACGACCTTCCGCACTCGACCCGCTCGGTCACCGATCTCGAGAACGGACGCATCTACCTGCCGCCGGCCTCCATCCCCGGCGGTCACGGTCTGCGATCGATGGCGCTGCAGGCCATGGCGCACCGCCTGCTCGGGCACACTCCGCCGACCGACTACGCGGACTTCCTGCAGCAGCGGCTCGAGATCAACTACTTCGCGGCGTCCTGTCTCATGCCGGAGACGGCATCCGTCGCCTTCCTGCAGCAGGCGAAGAAGGACCGCAACCTCGCCGTCGAGGACTTCCGCGACGCGTTCGGCGTGACGCACGAGGCCGCGGGGATGCGGATGACGAACCTGATGACGCAGCACCTGGGGATGCCGCTGCACTTCCTCCGCGTCGATGCCACCGGGGCGATCACCCGGGTCTACGAGAACGACGACCTGCCGCTGCCGATGGACGTGACCGGCGCCGTCGAGGGGCAGCGCGTCTGCCGCAAGTTCCAAGCGCGTGCCGCCTTCACCCAGCAGAACCGCACGACCGAGCACCACCAGTACACCGACACCCCGTCGGGCACGTTCTGGTGCTCGACGCAGACGGGGTCGTCGAGCGACGGGGAGTTCTCGATCACCGTGGGCGTGCCGTTCGACGACGCGCGCTGGTGGCGCGGACGCGAGACCGTCGACCGCGCCGTCTCGACGTGCCCCGACGAGGCGTGCTGCAGGCGGCCCTCAAGCGACCTCGCGGAGCGCTGGAGCGGGAAGGCGTGGCCGAGCGCCCGCGTGCACACGCACATGTTCTCGCCGCTCCCCCGCGGCGCGTTCCCCGGAGTCGACGACAACGAGGTCTACAGCTTCCTCGGGCGGCACGCGGACGAGTGATGCCGCTCAGCCCACGGTGAACCGCTCGAAGCGGGCGAGCGCCGCGGTCACCCCGTCGGGATCGGCGGGCGCGACGAAGAGCTCGGGCGGGACTCCCCTGCTCGCGGTCGCGTGCATCCAACATCCGATGACGCGCCCCTGCTCGACGAGCGTCGCGCGCACCATGCCGTTCTTGCCCGGGCCGACGGTCGCCAGATGCTCGGGCGCGCAGACCGTCGTGCGGTCGGCGTAGGAGAGGTAGTACTCGTCGAAGGCGCCGAGTGCGAGAACGGATGCCGCGCCGGACGCGCGTCGTGGACGCTCGCGCGCCACGAGCAGTCCTTCGTCGACCTCCTCGACTCGATCGCGTGCCCGCTCGAGGGCCTCGCGGGACTGGCCGAGCGTGAGACCCGACCACCAGGCGAAGTCCGCGACGCCCGCGGGACCATGCCCCGCGATGTACCGCACGAAGAGCTCGGCGAGCGGGTCGTCGGGCTGCGCATGCTCGCGGATGTGGTCCTCCACCCGCACGAAGCGCTGCTCGCGCGTCACCCCGTCACGCGCGACCACCGGACCCTGGCAGATGAGCCCGTCGATGGTGAGCTCGAAGAGCAGGTGCAGCCCGCGCTGGCCGGTGGGGTCGATGCCGACGCCCTCGAGGATCTCGAAGATCTCGGCGCGCGTGCGACCGCCGTCGCGGAGCGCCGGGGTCAGCGCCCGCACGGCGAGCGCGACCATGTCGTCGTCGATGCCGAGATCGCGGTGTCGGGATGCCGCCTGCTGACGCTGACGTGCCGCCGTGACGGACAGCACCCAGCCGAGGTCGCGCGCGGGGATCGTGTGCAGCGTGCCGCGCATCGGCCATGCGCGGACCAGTTCGCCGCGGTCGAAGGCACGGTCGACGTCGCGCAGTCGCACCTCGCCCCGGGTGCGCAGGGCGAGAGCCCACCGACCGGCGGTGAGATCCTGGCTCTGCACCGCGAGCATGTGCGTCGCCGCATCCGTCACGGTCCGTGCCGGGGCGGTCAGACGGTGCGATCGGAGGCGCTCGGCCAGCAGGGTCGCGGTCTTCATGACCCCATCATGCCGGGCGCCTCCCCCGCCGACCCACCCCTTTGTGTGCGAGCCGTCCCGTTGTGGGCGGCGAAAGAGGGGCGGGTCGCGCAGAAAGGGGCCGTTCGGCGCAGGTGAGAGGGTGTCAGGCGTGCAGCGTGACCTCGCGACGCGCGGGCAGGACCACGGGGTGCGACCCGGCCATCACCTCGAGCACCCGGATGACCTGGCACGAGTAGCCGTACTCGTTGTCGTACCAGACGTAGAGCACGATGTCGCGGTCGTTCGCGATGGTGGCGAGACCGTCGACGATGCCGGCGCGATGCGAGCCGACGAAATCCGTGGAGACGACCTCGGGACTCTCGACGTAGTCGATCTGCTGGCGCAGCTTCGAGTGCAGCGAGACCCGGCGCAGGTAGTCGTTGAGCTGTTCCCTCTCGGCGGGCCGCTCGAGGCTGAGGTGCAGCACAGCGAGGGAGACGTCGGGGGTGGGGACGCGGATCGCGGAGCCGGTGAGCTTGCCCTCGAGCTCGGGGAGGGCACGGGCGACGGCCTTCGCGGCTCCGGTCTCGGTGATGACCATGTTGAGCACGGCGGAGCGTCCGCGGCGGTCGCCGCTGTGGAAGTTGTCGATGAGGTTTTGGTCGTTCGTGAACGAGTGCACGGTCTCGACGTGGCCGCGGACGATGCCGTACGCCTCGTCGATCGCCTTCAGCACCGGCGTGATCGCGTTGGTCGTGCACGATGCGGCGGTGATGATGCGGTCGTCCGGCGTGATGGTGTCGTCGTTGATGCCGTGCACGATGTTCTTCAGCGCGCCCTTGCCCGGTGCGGTGAGCAGCACGCGCGCGACGCCCGTCGCCTCGAGGTGGCGGCTGAGGCCCTCTTCGTCGCGCCAGCGTCCGGTGTTGTCGACGACGATCGCGTCGTGGATGCCGTAGGCGGTGTAGTCGACGGATGCCGGGTCGCCCGAGTAGATCACCTGGATGCGGGTGCCGTTGGCGATGATCTGCTCTGCTTCCTCGTCGACGGTGACCGAGCCGGGGAAGCGTCCGTGCACCGAGTCGCGCAGGAGGAGGGAGGCGCGCTTGACGAGATCGTTCGCCGAGCCGCGACGGACGACGATCGCCCGCAGACGCAGTCCGCTGCCCCCGCCGGTGTGGGCGATGAGGATGCGGGCGAGCAGACGTCCGATGCGCCCGAAGCCGTAGAGCACCACGTCGGTCGGGTCGGCGGCGACGGCGCCGATGGCGGGCGCGAGCGCCTCGGCGAGGTAGGCGTCCAGGGGCTGTGCGCTCTCCGCATGACCCGCGACGAGGCGTGCGACGTCGAGGGAGGAGGCTCCGGGCGCGAGCTGGTGGATCGCGTCGAGCACGGCGAGCGTGTCGTCGAGGGCGAGCTGCTCGTGGCCGAGCTGTGCGACGCGCTCGTGCACTTCGACGAGGCCGGTGGCGGAGAGGCCGAGCAGCCGGTGACCGTGGAGGGAGGTCACCACGTCGTGCTCGCGCTTGAGTGAGCCGATGAGCGGGATCATCCGCTCGGCGAGCTCTTCTCTCGCCGTCCAGTCGTCGTCGCGTGCAGCGGAATCGTTCATCTGCGTCCTTGCATGTGTGAGCGCGCCGAGGTCGCCGGCGCGCGAGGTTGCCGGGTGAGCTTCGGGGGATGCCACCAGCGTACGCGCCGCGGGTGGCGGCCACCGAATCGCGCGACGCGTCTCGCCATCCGCGGTGCCGTTTTACGTCTACACTGGTGGAATAATGAGCGAGACACTCCTCGGCGAGGACGCCGACCTGATCATCCGCGGCGGACGAGTGCACATCTTCGACGACAGCCGCTCGCCGGTCGAGGCCGTGGCCGTGCGCGACGGCCGGATCGTCGCCCTCGGCGCCGAAGCCGAGGCGCTGGACGCCCGTACGATCATCGAACTCGACGGGCGCACGGCGATCCCCGGCATCAACGATGCGCATCTGCATGCCGCATGGCTCGGCGCACGCTGGCCCCACCTGTTCTTCTCGGATACACCGCCCGAGGATCAGCCGTCCGGCCGACTCGTCTCGACCGCGGTGGAGCGGCGCTCGGCACTGCAGCAGGCATGGCGCCTTCTCGCCGAGCACGGCATCACGAGCTACACCGAGCCGGGGATCGGCCCCGGAGAGGACGACGGAGAGACCGGGTGCTTCGGCACCGACATGCTGTCCACCTACGTCGAGCTGCACCGCGCGGGCGCGCAGACATCGCGCGTGACGATGCTCCGCCTGTTCGGCACGATCGACGGCGAGAGCAGCCTCGACGACTTCGAGCGCGGCATCCGCTCCCCCGTTCCCGTCACCGACGCCGAGTGGCTGGCGATCACGGGCGTGAAGATCTTCGCCGACGGCATCCCACCGATGGCGACGGCCTGGGTCCACGAGCCGTACGCGGACGGGACGACCGGTGCGCTCCTCACGCGGGGCGGCGATGATCCGCTCGCCGCGTTCCGGCGGATGATCGAGATCGCCGCGTCCCGCGGCCTGCAGATCGCCGTGCACGCCACCGGAGATCGTTCGATCGCGGAGTTCCTGCGGGTGCTCGAGCGTCTCGACGACGCCCCCGCTGCGCGCGGACCCCACTACGTCGTGCACGGCGACCTCGCCACCCCGGCGCAGATCGCGCGGATGGGACGCATCGGCGCCGGGTTCGCCGTGCAGCCGCTGATCGCCTCGCACACCCACGCCTGGGCCGGGGCGATGCTCGGGGCCGAGCGGCTGGCGGGCGCCTGGCCGCTCGCCGAGATGCTCTCCTCCGGGGCGCTGACGACGATCACGAGCGATTCCCCCATCGCGACGCCGGACTGGCGCATCGGGCTCGACGCCTCGCTCTCGCTCCTCGGCGCGGCCGGCACGGGCGACGACGCCGAGACCCGCCGCACCCTGGTGCGGGCGATGACCGTCGATGCCGCCCGGCAGGACGGCGCCTCCGCGTGGAAGGGTTCGCTGGAGGTGGGCAAGGTCGCCGACCTGACCGTCCTCGACGAGGACCCGCTCGAGCCCGGTCGCGCCTTCTCCGCGATCGGCATCGCGCGCACGATCGTCGACGGCAGGACGGTCTTCGCCCGCTCCTGAGCGGGACACGAAAACGGCGGGTGGCATGTTCACGCATGCCACCCGCCTCCGGTCCCCCTCGGACCAGCTCTTCGCCTCAGACCGCGGTCGCGACCAGCACCCGCGGGCTGCCGGGCAGCGCGACCTTCTCGCGCACCTCCCAGCCGGCATCGCTCAGCCATCCGCGCACCTCGGCCTCGGGGTACACGATCGTGCCGTCGATCACGAGGTACTCCCCGGCGTGCAGCGCATCGAGACCGCGCTGCTCCTCATCGTCGTCGAGGAAGAAGTCGAGCACCGTGAGTGTGGCTCCCGGCGCCGCCGCGTTCCTGAGGTTGCGGAAGATCCGCGCGTTCTCCTCGGCGCTGAAGCGGTGGATGACGTGATTCGCGAAGACGGCGTCGTACTCGCCCTGCGGTTCGGCGGTCGCCGTCTCCCCCACCTCGACGACGACGCGGTCGCCGACTCCTGCGGCCTCGATCGCCTCGGCGATGCCGTCTTCGAATCCGGCGGCGTAGACGAACGTGGTGTGCAGCTGCGGGTTCTGCGCCATGACCGACAGGGCGAACTCGGCCGACAGACCCCCGAAGTCGAGCGCCTTCGTCGCCCCGGCCAGATCGACGTGGCGACCGAACTCCTGCGCATGCAGACGGTTGTACGTCATCACACCGGCCATGAAGGTCGCCCAGCGAGCATCGTCCATCTGCAGGTCGCCCGGTTCCGTCGTGTCGACCGTGTGCGCGAACTGCAGCCAGTGCGGGTAGCTGATCTCGCCGAGGAACGTGAGGAACGGAGCCAGATCGACGGCCGAGTCCTCGCCCGTGAGATAGGCCGCGGCGTCTGCGGAGACGCGGTAGCGTCCGTCCGCACGGACGAGGAGACCCTTGGCGGCCATCGCGTCGGCGAGGATGCGCGCGATGCGCTCGCTCACCCCGCAGCGCTCCGCGATCGCGGGGACCGTGTCTTCGCCGCCGGCGACAGCGGAGAACAGCCCGATCCGACTGGCTTCGAACAGCTGCTTCGACGCCATGTAGCCGGTCGCGATGTCCAGGATCCGCGCGGCGTCGGGCGTGGAGGTGATCGTCATGAGGAGTGCCTTTCGTGAATGTGCGCATCGTGCGCGAGGAAGCGCTGCACCGCGGAGCGGAACTCCGCCGTGTGCAGCGCGACGAGGTGGTCGCCCGGGACACGCGTGGTCCGGGCGTCGGGCAGGAGAGCGGCGAGTTCGTCGATTCCCGCCGACATGGGGTCGTCGACGCCGCCGATCAGCAGCACCGGCATCTGCGGGCCACCGGAATCGGGGGCGAAGGGCTCGGATGCGAGGCCCTCGATCAGGTCGAGCAGCTCCGCCGGACGGTTGCCCGGCTGTGACGCCATCTGCACGATCATGCTCGTGAGCGGGTCGGTCGGCTGCGCTCCCCCGGCGATCGCGTCTCGCGCAGCGCCGAGGTCGACCAGCACGAACGGCTCGCCGGCGCTGAGTCCGCCGAGCACCAGCCGGCCGACCCGGAGCGACGGATGCTGCGCCAGGTCCCAGGCGAGACGTGCCCCGAGCGAGTATCCGACGAGATCGACCTCGACCGTGCCGTCCGTCTCGGCGCCGCCCTCCCCTGTGACGATCGGCTCGGTGACGATCGCCTCGGCGAGCGCGTCGACGGCCAGGGAGGTGTTCGAGACGCCGAGGCCCGCGCTCTCGCCGTGCGCCGGGAGGTCGATGACCACCCGGGGACGCTCGGCGAAGACCCGCGCCCATTCGGCATCCGGCCAGTCCTGTGCCCCGCGCGAGGCGAGACCGTGCAGGAGCACGATGGGTCGCCCGGTGCCCGGGTGGTGTTCGACGTACAGGGGGGAGGTCACGATGCGCCGTCCTCTCGGATGCGGCGCGTCGCGGTCAGCGGAGTCGCGCCAGGAACTGGTCGATGTAGGTCTGGTAGTCGGCGATGCGCTCGCCGTCGGGGTACATGAGGTTGATGACCGTCGCGCCCACCGCGGCCGAGATGTACTCGTTCGCCGGCGTTCCGAAGTCCTGGTCGCGGATCGAGCCCTCGTCGCGCGCCGCTTCCATCCGTTCGATGAGCGACGACCTCCACGAGGCGAGGTGCCCGCGGTACAGCTCCGCGAGCGACTCGTTCGCCATCGCGTACTCCCACAGGGCGAGCAGCACGCGTCCGGCGGCGATCTGGTCCTGATCGCGCGGGATCGTCGCCTCCAGGAATCCGCGCAGCGCGGCATCCGCGGTCATCGGCTCCGCGCCGACGGCCTGCACTCCCTCGGACATCTCCTGCAGGATGGTCTCGAACGTCGCCGCGACGATGCTCTCCTTGCCGGGGAAGTAGTGCTTCAGCGCACCGTTCGCGAAGCCGGCCTCGGCGGCGATGCTGCGCATCGTGGCCGCCTCGAAGCCGCCCTTGAGGATGATGCTCTTGGCGACCTCGACGATGTCCCGTCGACGCTGGTCGTGATCGATGATCTTCGGCATGGGGTCCTTCCGGCCGATCGTGGACGGCGTGCAGATCCGGCCTGGAGCTACCGTACCGCCGCATCGCGCACCTCCCGAAGAGCGAGCCACTGGGCACGTCGCTCGCGTTGCGCGGCCGGATCGGCGACGGGCGAGGCCAGGCGCAGACGCTCGGAGTACGGATGCTGGGGCCGACGGGTGACCTGCTCTCCTTCGCCGACCTCGACGAGCTCGCCGCGATACATCACGGCGACCCGGTGGCAGACGCGCCGCACGACGCCGAGGTCGTGCGACACGAACAGGTACGCCACGCCGGTGTCGCGCTGCAGCTCGATGAACAGGTCGAGGATCGTCGCCTGCGTGGTGAGGTCGAGAGCGCTCACCGGCTCGTCGCACACGATCAGGCGCGGCCCTCGGACCAGCGCCCGGGCGATCGCGATCCGCTGACGCTGGCCGCCGGAGAACTCGCTGGGGTAGCGGTCCATCGCCGAGTCGGGAAGGCGGACGCGGTCGAGCATCTCGCGCACCCTGATCTCGGCCGCCTTCGGCCCGATCCCGGTGGTGAGGAGCGGCTCGGCGAGGACGTCGCCGACGGTCATCGCGGGATTCAGCGAGCCGTACGGGTCTTGGAACACGACCTGCACGTCGTCGGCGAGCGCGCGTCGGGCGCGGCCCCCGAGACCGCTGATCTCCTGCCCGTCGAACCGGATGCTGCCGCTCGTGACGGGCGCGAGCCCGAGGATCGCCTTGCCGAGGGTCGACTTCCCCGATCCCGACTCCCCCACGAGGCCGAGGCACTCTCCCGGGGCGATGTCGAGGGAGACGCCGTGCAGCGCGCGGAATGCGCCGCGACCGCGACCGTACTCGACGACCAGGTCGCGCACTTCGAGCAGCGGGTTCATGCGGGCACCTCCGTCGTGCGGGCGGATCGATCCAGCGCGGCGCGGCCGTCGGCATCGTCGAGGGACGCGGCGATCAGCTCGCGGGTGTAGGCGGCTGCGGGGGCGGCGAAGAGTTCGTCGACCGGACCGGACTCCACGATCTCGCCGCCGCGCATCACGATCACCCGGTCGCAGATGTCGGCCACGACGCCGAAGTTGTGGGTGACGATGAGCAGAGCCATGCCGTACTCGGCCTGGAGTTCGCGCAGCAGCTCCAGCACTTCGGCCTGCACGGTCACGTCGAGGGCCGTGGTCGGCTCGTCGGCGACGAGCAGCGACGGCTTGCCCGAGATCGCGCCGGCGATCAGCACGCGCTGTGCCATGCCTCCCGAGACCTGATGCGGGTAGCTGCGCATGACGCGCTCAGGATCGGTGAGACCGACGCGCAGGAGCATCTCTCGGGCGCGGTCCTTGGCCGCGCGTCTGCTGAGCCCGTGTGTGCGACGCAGCGGTTCGACGAGCTGATGACCGATCGTGTACGACGGGTCGAGGTTGCTCATCGGCTCCTGCGGCACGTAGCCGATCTCGCGACCCAGCAGCGCCTGTCGCTGCTTCGGCGTCGCGCGGCCGACGTCCTTGCCGCCGACCCAGATCGCATCGGCGACGGAACGCCCGGTGGAGGGCAGCAGATCGAGCACCGAGAACACCGTCTGCGACTTGCCCGACCCCGACTCTCCCACGATCCCGACGACCTCGCCGGGTGCGACGTCGAGCGTCACGCCGTGCACGACCTCGGTCTCACCGGAGGGCGTCGCATGGATGACGCGCAGGTTCTCCACGCGCAGCGCCGAGTCCGCGGCGGCGTGGTGCACCGCGCCGGTGGCCGGAGCGGAAGGGGTGGACGCTGCGGCATCCGCTCGACGGCCCTTCGGGCGCGGGGTGCGCACCTGCACGAGTTCGGCGAGCGTCGATCCCATGATGGCGAGCACCGCGATGGTCAGTCCGAGCGCGGTCGAGGGCCACAGGAGCATCAGCGGGTAGGTGAGCATGAGACGGAAGCCCTCGAGCATCATCGCTCCCCAGCTCGGCACGTTCGAGTCGCCGATGCCGAGGAACTGGAGGCCGGCCTGCATGCCCATCGCGATACCGGCGGTGAGGGCGGTCTGGATGATCACGGGAGGGTAGACGGCCGTGATCACGTGACGGAAGATGATGCGGCCGTCGGAGAGCCCCGAGACGCGCGCGGCGTCGATGTAGGGCTCGCCCCGCACCGCGAGCGTCTGCGAGCGGGAGATGCGGAAGTAGCCGGGGACCATGAACACGCCCACCGTGGCCATGAGCAGCTCGAAATTGTTGCGGCTTCCGGCGGCGACCACGAGAAGGATGATCATGCCGGGGATCGACTGCAGCGCGTCGCTGATCCAGGTGGCGACGCGGTCGAACGCCCCGCCGAAGTATCCTGCGGCGACGCCGGCCGGCACGCCGATGATCAGCGCGGTGATGATCGTGATGAGCGCGCCCCACAGCGTCGTGCGGGTGCCGTAGATGAGTCGCGAGAGGATGTCGCGCCCGGTCGAGTCGCCGCCGAGGAGGTGTTCGGGCCCCGGGGCCGCCTTGGCCGCGCCGAGATCGACGAGGTTCGGGTCCATCGGCGCGAGCAGGGGCGCGAGGATGCCGACCAGCACGATGAGGAGGAAGATCGCCAGCGGGATGTAGCCGCCGGGGTGGCGGAGGAATCGGCGCAGGAGCCCGGACCGGCGCTTCTGCGCGGCGCGATCGAACGCGACGCGGATGTCTGTCGTGGTCATGCGACGCGCACCTTCGGGTTGATCCAGCCGAGCACCAGGTCGAGCAGGAGGTTGATCAGGACGACGAAGACGACGGAGATGACCGTGATGCCGAGGAGCATCGGGATGTCGCCGTTCTGCGAGGACTGGTTGGTGAGCTGGCCGAGCCCCGGGAGGCTGAAGATCTGCTCCACCACGATGGCTCCGGAGAGCAGGCCGACGAACATCAGGGCGATCACGGTGAGCGCGGCGGGAGAGGCGTTGCGCAGGATGTGCAGGTTCACCCGGGCCGGGGAGAGTCCGCGGCTGCGCAGTGTGCGCACCCAGTCCTGTCGACTCTGCGCGATCACCGCGTTGCGCAGCTGCTCGGCGACGGCGACGATGCCGCCCAGGGCGAGCGAGATCGCGGGGAGGGTGATCGATCGCAGCCAGCCGTCGACGGATTGCGTCGGGGTGACGTAGCCGACGGCAGGGAACCACTTCAGCTGCACGGCGAGCCACATGACGAGCACGAGGCTCACCCAGAATCCGGGGAGGGCGAAGAGCACGACGGAGATGCCCTTGATGATCCGATCGAACCAGGTGCCCGGGCGGAGGCCGGTGATCATGCCGAACGCGACGCCGACGACGGCGGTGATGAGCGTCGCGAGGGTGACCACCGACAGGGTGACCGGCACCTTGATGGCGAGCTGCGCCGAGACCGGCTGGAAGTTGCGCCACGAGACGCCGAAGTCGAGGAGCACGACGTGCGAGAGCCATTCCCAGAACTGCACGAGGAGGGGGCGGCCGAGGCCGATCTTCTCGGCCAGGGCGGCCTGCTGGGCAGGACTCGCCGTCGTGCCGAGCAGCGACGCCGTCGGGTCGCTGATCGCGAGATGGGCGAGGAAGAACGTGCCCGTCGAGACCGCGACGAGCAGGAGGATGCCGGAGAGCACTCGCTTCGCCGTGAACAGAAGCATGGAAACCTCTCGGAGGTCGGAGGGGCGGAAGGTCGGAGGGGGAATGCCGAGGGGAAGGATGCCGGGGCGGCCGGTGTGTCGCGACCGCCCCGGCGGGGCTCAGCCCTTGGTGATGTACCGCAGCGTAGGGAACATCATCCCGACCACCGGCTGCAGCTGGATGCCGGGGGCGCTGTAGTAGGTGTTGTTCGCCTGGTACCAGACGGACCACCACGCCTGGTCGACGAGAGCCTTGTTGAGCTCCTTCACCGCGTCGGTCTGCGCGTCGCCGCGCTCGGTCTGCACCTTCTCGACGAGCGGGGCGATGACCTCGTTCTTCGCGTAGTCGGGCTCGGGGTTGAACCACTGCACGCTCGTGACCTGTCGTGCCACCGTGGCCACGTCGTTGCCGTCCATCGCGAGGAACGAGATGAACATGGGGTAGTTCGGCGCGTTCAGCTGATAGTCCGGCATCTGCATGTTGTCCCAGGTGACGGTGACGCCCAGTTCGTTGAGCGCCTGCTCGGCGGAGGGCTTCCACATCTCGAAGATCGGCGACATCGGCATGGAGATGGCGAAGCCGTCGGGGTAGCCGGCATCCGCCAGCAGCTCCTTCGCCTTGTCCATGTTGTACGCGTAGGCGTCGTTCAGGGACGGGTCGTTGACGCTTCCTCCATCGGGGAAGACCTGGTTGCTCGCGACGCCCGCCCCGTTGCCGACGGCGGCGAGGACGGCGGCACCGTCGAAGGCGTAGTTCAGGGCCTGGCGGACTTCGAGCTTGCCGAGGGGCTCGCTCTTGGCGCCGGTGTGGTCGGTGATGACGAGTCCGGCCCAGCCGGACACGCGTTCGGCGATGTTCCAGCCCTGCTGCTCCGCCTGCTCTCGGTTGGCGACGTCGCCGTACTGCACGTTGATCTGACCGCTGAGCATCGCGTTGTGGCGGGCCGTGGCGTCGGTGATCGGGAAGATCGCGAGTTCGCCGAACGGATAGGTCGAGGCGTCCCAGTGCTCGGCGACCTTGGTGAAGTGGTACTCCGCGCCGGCGACGCTCGTGGTGCTGTCGAGCACGTACGGACCGGAGCCGATGGGGTCCTTTCCGAGGGTTCCCGACTCGATCGCCGTCGGAGAGGCGATGTAGCTGCGTCCGAGACCCATGAAGTAGAGGATCGTGTCGTCGCGCTGCGTCAGGTTGATGCGGATCGTGTCGTCGTCGACCTTCTCGAACGAGTCGACGTTGACGTAGGCCTCGCCGGAGCGTGCACCGGCCTTGAGGTATTCGAGGCTGGTGATCACGGCATCGGCGTCGACCGGTGCGCCGTCGCTGAACACGGCGTCCGTGCGGATGTCGAGATCGATGCTGAGGTCGTCGTCAGCGACGGTCCACTCGGTGGCGAGGGACGGGATCGGCTCGCCGTCTTCGTCGAGGGCGATCAGAGCGTCGTACACCGCCGACAGGTAGGGGCCGTCGAAGCCGATGTCGGCCAGCGAGGGGTCCCACGACGTGATGTCGAGGAAGTTGCCGATGTTGAGCGCGTCGGGTCCTTCGGCGCCGCTGCCGTCGGACGGATTGGCGGTCGTGCCGCCGCTGCAGCTGGTGAGCGCGAGTGTCGCGGCCACCACTGCGGCAAGCGCGAGGGGCATTCGTTTCATGGTTCCTTCTCTCGTGTGCAGGGATGGTGAAGGAGTTCGAAGAGCCGCTGTCCGCAGTCGGACCCGACGTCACTTCGATGTGTCGTGCTGGTTAGTCTACAGCTGTGGAAAAAGAGCGCAAGGGCGTTTCTGCAGCCGTCTTCGTGACGCCATGCCTCCGGGTGCACACGGCTTGTCCGTGCGTGCAGATCTCCGCGTTCGGAGCCCGACGCGATACTGAAGCGACGATCCCTGAGCGGCAATACCTAAGCCGCGATGTCGAATCGGTGTCGGCCGCCGGTGCGGGGTGTGCGGGAGGGGTCGACGTAGGCGGGTGGGAGGAACCAGACCCGTGCGGTGA
>NZ_SSDJ01000087.1 GCF_004794465.1 Microbacterium sp. K24
CGCTCGGCCTGCGACTCGGACGCCCGCGGCGCGCATCGGACGGGGCATCGTGAGTCCGCTCCTGTTCCTCGCCGCCGCGCTCGCCGGAGGGCTCGGCGCCGTGCTGCGGTATCTGGTCGACCACGGCGTCGCCCGGTTCGCCGGACGCGGGTTCCCGTGGGGGATCGTGCTGGTGAACATCACCGGCTCCTTCGCCCTCGGGCTCGTGACGACCGCGCTGCCCGATGCCGCCTTCATCCTCGGCGCCGGTCTGCTCGGCGGCTACACGACCTTCAGCACGGCCATGCTCGACACCGTCGCCCTGTGGCGCGACGGCGAACGCCCGGCATCCGCCTTCCACGCGATCGGCATGCTGCTGCTCGGGCTGACCGCGGCCGGGCTGGGGCTCGCGCTCGGCGCCCTCGTCTGAGGCCGGGCGCGGCTCCCAGCGTCCTCCCATCGCGGAAATGTACAAATGTACATGTACGGATGTCCAGGGGGTCAGGCATGGCGGAGAGCACGCGTCGACGACGTGACCCCGAAGCGCGCCGCCGCGAGATCGTCGCGGCCGCCGCGGAGCTGATCGTCGAGGTCGGCGTCGACGGCGTCACGCATCGCCTGGTCGCCTCTCGCGCGGGGGTGCCGCTCGGCGCCACGACCCAGTACTTCGACACGCTCGACGACCTGCGCACCGCCGCACTCCGCGCGCTCGCCGACGAGGTCGACGCCCGACTCGACGGCGTGCGCATCGCGCTCGCTCAGCGCGGCGTCAGCCCCGCCGTGATCGCCGACCTGATCGCCGAGGGACTCGACGACGCCCGTGCCGTCAAGGCCGACCGGGCTGTCGTCACCGCGGCCGTCCACGACCCCCGTCTGCGCAAGCTCGCTCGGCACCTCTCCGAGCAGCTGGTGTCGTTCCTCGAACCCGCCTACGGACACGACCGCGCGACGGCCGCGATGATCTTCATCGACGGCGTCATGTGGAGCACGCAGATCCGCGACACCGCCCTCGACCGTCCCTTCATCGAGACCGTGCTCACACAACTCCTCGGCATGCCCGAGACTGATACCACCCCCGGTCGCACCGCAGCGCCGTCCGCACCCTGAACCGAGGAATCCGCCGTGTCGAATCTCGCCGTCCTGAGCCTGAAGAACCGGGCGCTCATCGCCCTCATCACGATCGTCGCCGCGGTGTTCGGCGGTCTCGCCCTGACCAACCTCAAGCAGGAGCTCATCCCCTCGCTCGAGCTGCCGAACCTCATCGTCTCGACCAGCTACCCCGGCGCGTCGCCGGAGGTCGTCGAGAACGACGTCTCGACGCCCGTCGAGGCCGCGATCCAGGGAGTGCCGGGACTGGAGGGGACGACGGCGACGAGCACGACCAACGCCTCGATCGTGCAGGCGACCTTCGCCTACGGCACGAACCTCGCGACCGCCGAGCAGAAGATCCAGCAGGCGATCAACCGCATCTCGGGGCAGCTGCCCGAGGACGTCAGTCCGCAGGTCCTCGCCGTGTCGATCGACGACTTCCCCGTGATCCAGGTCGCGGTCACCGGATTCGAGGATGCCGAGAACGCCCAGGCCGAGCTCGAGAACGTCGCGATCCCCGACCTCGAAGACGTCGACGGCGTCAACGCTGCGCAGATCATCGGCGGCGTCGGTCAGCGCATCACGATCACTCCCGACGTCGCCAAGCTCGCCGCCGAAGGGCAGAGCACCCAGGCCATCACGTCGGCGCTGCAGCAGAACGGCACGCTCTTCCCCGGGGGCGACATCACGGCGGACGGCCAGACCCTCACCGTCCAGACCGGGGCGAAGATCACCTCCGTCGACGAGCTCGCCGCCCTGCCTCTGGTCGGAACGACGCTGACCATCGGCGACGTGGCGACCGTCGCCCAGGAGTCCGACCCCGTCTCGTCCATCTCGCGCGTCGATGGCAAGGACGCGCTCTCCATCTCGATCACGAAGCTCCCGGCCGCGAACACCGTCGAGGTGTCGCAGGGCGTGATCGCGGCGCTCGACGAGATCGGCGACGCCTTCCCGGACGCGAAGTTCACGGTCATCTTCGACCAGGCGCCGTTCATCGTGCAGTCCATCGAGAGCCTCGCGACCGAGGGTCTGCTCGGCCTGGCGTTCGCGGTGATCGTCATCCTGGTGTTCCTGCTGTCGATCCGCTCCACGCTGGTGACGGCGATCTCGATCCCGACCTCCGTCCTCATCACGTTCATCGGGCTGCAGGCCTTCGGCTATTCCCTGAACATCCTGACCCTGGGTGCTCTGACGATCGCCATCGGGCGCGTGGTCGACGACTCCATCGTCGTGATCGAGAACATCAAACGCCATTACGTCGGCGACGCCGACAAGGGCGACGCGATCCGGCTCGCGGTACGCGAGGTCGCGATGGCGGTCACGGCGTCCACGATCACCACGGTGGCGGTGTTCCTCCCGATCGTATTCGTCGGAGACATGGTCGGCGAGCTGTTCCGTCCGTTCGCCGTCACCGTCGCCATCGCGATGATCGCCTCGCTGCTCGTCTCGCTGACGATCGTGCCGGTGCTCGCGTACTGGTTCCTGCGCCCGGGCAAGCCGCTGCTCGACGAGAACGGCGTGGCGATCGACCCCGAGCATGAAGACGCGCCGCCCACGTGGCTGCAGCGCCGGTACCGGCCCATCCTGGGGTGGACGCTCAAGCACTCCGGTGTCACGGTGATCATCGCCGTCGTCGTCCTCGGTGGCACACTCGCCGCTTACCCGCTGATGAAGCAGAACTTCCTCGGCGACTCCGGCCAGAACACCATGACGGTGACGCAGGATCTCGGCCCCACCGCCAGCCTCGAAGCCAAGTCGACCGCTGCGGTCGCCGTCGAGGACGCGCTGCTCGGCATCGACGGCATCGAGCACGTGCAGGCCTCGATCGGCTCGAGCGGCTCGGCCCTGCGTGATGCCTTCTCCGGCGGAGCGGGCGTCACCTACTCGGTCCTGACCGACGGGGATGCCGACCAGGAGAAGCTGCGCGCCGACGTGCAGGATGCGATCGACGGGCTCGGCGACGACGTCGGAGACGTGTCCGTCGCGGCATCCGCCGGCTTCGGCTCGAGCGACATCGAGATCTCCGTCTCGGCGTCGAACGCCGAAGACCTGCAGACCGCGACGACCTCGGTGCTCGACGAGCTCGACGGGCGCGACGGGGTCGGTCAGGTCACCGACAACCTCGCCGCATCGCTGCCCTACATCGCGGTCGTGGTCGACCGCGAGGCCGCCGCGCAGCGTGGGCTCTCCGAGGTCGCGGTCGGATCGATCGTGTCGAGCACCATGCGCCCGACCCAGGCCGGATCCGTCGAGATCGACGACACCGCGCTGACGATCTACCTCGTGACGCCCGAGCCGCCGACCACGGTCGACGCGCTCAAGGCCCTCGCGATCCCGACGCCGCTCGGCATCGTGGAGCTGCAGGACATCGCGACCGTCGAAGAGCGCAACGGCCCCACCTCGATCACCACCGAGCAGGGGCGCCGCACGTCGACGATCACCGTGCCGCCGGCATCCGACAATCTCGCCGTCGCGACGGCGTCGGTGAACACCGCCCTCGCGGCCGTCGACCTGCCCGACGGCGCTTCGGCCGAGGTCGGCGGTGTCGCCTCGCAGCAGGCCGACTCGTTCTCGCAGCTCGGCCTCGCGATGCTCGCCGCGATCCTCATCGTGTACGTGGTGATGGTGGCGACCTTCAAGTCGCTGCGCCAGCCGCTGCTGCTGCTCGTCTCGGTGCCGTTCGCGGCGACCGGTGCGATCCTGTTGCAGATCGTCACGGGCGTGCCGCTCGGCGTCGCCTCGCTGATCGGCGTGCTGATGCTCATCGGCATCGTCGTGACGAACGCGATCGTGCTGATCGACCTCGTCAACCAGTACCGGCAGAAGGGTCTGTCGACAGTGGATGCCGTGAAGGCCGGTGGCGAGAAGCGTCTGCGGCCGATCCTCATGACGGCGCTCGCGACGATCCTCGCGCTCACCCCGATGGCGCTCGGCATCACCGGGCACGGCGGCTTCATCTCACAGCCGCTGGCGATCGTCGTGATCGGCGGACTGCTGTCCTCGACCGTGCTGACCCTGATCGTGCTGCCGACGCTCTACAACCTCGTCGAAGGTGCCAAGGAGCGCCGTCGGGCCCGCAGGGGTGGCGGGGCGGATGCCGCGGGCACTGGTTCCGATTCGGATGCGCCGACCGAGCCTGAGGCCCCGACTGCGGTCGAGCCGGCGCGGGACGCGGTCACGGTCGATGCATCCGGACTCCCCGACGTGTCGCACCTGACGCGCCGCGAGCTGCGCGACCGCGGGCTGGTCTGACCCCGGCGTTCGAATCGCGCGACTGGTCGCATTCACGGCTGGAAAGCGACCAGTTGAGCGATTCGAACGCCGCCGCTCAGCCGAGCGCGATGCCCCAGCGCAGCGTCCAGGACTCGTCGGGGGCGAGACGACGGATGCCGAGGCCGCTGTTCAGCGCATCGGCGGGGGCGGTCATCGGCTCGATCGCGAGCGCGAGGTCGTGGCCCGGGTACTTGTCGGTCGTGAACACCTGCACGTAGTCGAAGCCCTCGCCCTGCCACACCGTGAGGCGGCGACCGTCGGGTGCGGTGAGCGTGTGCCGCACCAGCCCGTCGTCGTCGCGGGCGAGGTCGGTGAAGCCGGTGTCGAGCGACGCGTCGCCCAGACGGATGCCGTCGCGCAGGGCCGCGTCGGCCGGACGGGTGCCGGTGGGCAGCATCCGTTCGTCGGTGTCGAACATCGTCGCGGCGGGGACGCGCAGCACCAGGTCGTGCGGGTCGACGTCGCCGATCGTGACGAAGGGATGCGTGCCGAGGGCGACGGGTGCAGGCTCGGACGACCGGTTCGCGAGCACGTGGATGACGTCGATGCCCGTCTCGGTGAGCAGATAGGTGACCGAGGTCTCGATCTGGTACGGGTACCCGGTCTGCGGCACGATCGTGGCGCTGAGCGTCGCCGCGGCATCCGTCTGGTCGATGTCGTACGCGACGAAGCGGAGCAGTCCATGGCTGGCGTTGGTGAACTTCGGCTCGGTGATCGCGAGCTGGCGGGCGGTGCCGTCGTCGTCCCAGAGTCCGTCGCGCACCCGGTTCGGCCAGGGGGCGAGGACGACGCCGGAGCACGACGGCGTCGGAATGTCGAGCGGATACGTCGGCACGAGATCGACGCCGCCGATGCGGAGAGAGCGGAGCGAGGCGCCGACCTGCGCGATCTGGGCGGTCACATCGCCGAATCGGAGGTCGACCTGGGTGCCGGTGGGAGATGCGGAGTTCACCCCGCCATCGTATGGCGCGGATGACTCTCCCAGGCGGGACCGCTAGACTCATTCGGTCGGCTTCGGACACCCGCGCAGAGCGCGGACGTTTTTGTGTAAGAAGTGTGAGTCCAGGGGCCGATGGTGAGCGTCGCTCGACGCAAATCAACCATCACATGAATGGCCCCGGCCGCTGACAGTCCGGAACCCGAGCTTCATCTCTATGGGAAGCACTGGGTGCTCGCGCGTGCGCGCAGCGCTGTTCTCGTGCGAGAACTCAGAAGGACAGACCTGCAATGCCCAAGAACAAGAAGCCCCGGGGCGGACGCCCCGCTGCCAACTTCGAGCCGCGCTACGGCGCCAAGAAGACCTCTTTCCACGACCGTCACACCGGTGGCGCCGCTCGTGACGGCGCGCGCCCCGAGCGCGGGGGCCGCGCGGATGCCGGCGAGCGCCG
>NZ_SSDJ01000088.1 GCF_004794465.1 Microbacterium sp. K24
CGGGCGTCGGCGCGGGCGCCGGTGCAGGCGCCGGTGCAGGGGTCCCCGCGGGGACCCGCTCGCCGTAACGCGGCGGTTCATCCAGGTTCACCGGAGGACGCACCGGAGCCACGACTGCCGAGCCGAGGACCTGCCGCGCCTTCGACAACGAGGTCGGCATCACGGTCACCTCGTAGTGGTCCGCGGCGAACTGCGTGACGCTCGCGAAGTCGCGGCGCCGCCGCACGATCGAGTACGTGACGAGGCTCATCAGCATCCCCAGCGCGACGCCGATGAAGACGAAGCCGACGAAGAGCTGGATCGGGACCTCGGGGTTGCCGAGGACGAGGATCGCAGAGAGGAACAGCCCGAGCAGCACGCCGTTGATCGCGCCGGAGCGCGCAGCGGCGGCGTAGCCGAGCTTGCCGGTCACGCGCTCGACCGTGCGCACGCTCTGCCCGACGATCGCGATGTCACGCGCGGGCACCTCCCCCGCGATGAGCTTCGACACCGTCTTCTGCGCGCTCTCGTAATCGCGCGTCGACGCGACCATCTCGCCGGTCTCGGTGCCGCTCACAGGGCGGTTCAGCATGCTCATCCGGCTATTCTTCCACGCCCTGCCTCGGCGGGACCTGGTGCGCAACCCGCACGGCGTGCTCAGGACCCGCGCACTACGCTGGGGAGGTGAGCACACAAAGGGTTTTCGCCGCGCGCCTGGCCGGGTGCGCCGTCTTCGATCCCCTGGGCGACCGGCTCGGCAAAGTCCGCGACGTCGTCATCGTGTACCGAAGTTCGTCCGCTCCCCGTGTCATCGGCCTGGTGGTCGAGATCCCCGGGCGCCGCCACGTGTTCCTGTCGATCGGACGGGTCACGTCGATCCGCTCCGGTCAGGTCATCACCACAGGCCTCATCAACGTGCGCCGGTTCTCGCCGCGCGCCGGTGAGGTGCGCGTGCTCGCCGAGCTCCTCGGCCGCCGGGTGAACCTCGTCGACGGCAGCGGCACGGCCGTCATCGAGGACGTCGCGATCGAACCGAACCGCCTCGGCGAATGGGCCGTGAGTCAGCTGTTCCTCCGACGGCCGAAGACGAGCGCCTCTCCGTTCGCCAAGGGACCGACCACCTTCGCCGCCTGGAGCGAGGTCGCCGAGCAGCACTCCCCCGGCGAAGCGCAGTCCGCGGAGCAGCTCGTCGCCTCGTACTCCGAGCTGCATGCCGCCGACCTCGCCAACACCCTGCTCGACCTGCCGCAGCAGCGCATGATCGAGGTCGCGGAGGAGCTGTCCGACGATCGGCTCGCCGACGCTCTCGAGGAGATGCCCGAGGACGAGCAGGTGCACATCCTCGACCGCCTCGGTGACGAGCGCGCCGCCGACATCCTCGATCAGATGGAACCCGACGACGCCGCCGACCTCCTCGCGCAGCTGCCGCCGAGCCGTCTCGAGCAGCTCCTCGAGCTCATGGAGCCGGAGGAAGCCGAAGACGTGCGGATGCTGCTCCGCTACGGTCCCGACACCGCCGGCGGACTGATGACTCCGGAGCCGATCATCCTGTCGGCGGATGCCACGGTCGCCGAGGCGCTCGCGCTCATCCGGCGCCACGAGCTCCACCCGGCACTCGCCGCGGCCGTGTTCGTGACCCTCCCGCCGTTCGAGACGCCGACCGGTCGCCTGCTCGGCATGGTGCATTTCCAGCGGATGCTGCGCTACCCGCCGCACGAACGTCTCGGCGGCATCATGGACGACAGTCTCGAGCCCGTTCCCGCGAACGCTTCCGCCGCCGAGGTCGCACGTCTTCTGGCGAGCTACGACCTCGTCTCGCTTCCGGTCGTCGATGCGGCGCGGCGACTCGTCGGCGCGGTCAGCATCGACGATGTGCTCGACTACCTGCTGCCGGACGACTGGCGCTCGCACGACAGCGACGAGACGACGACGCCCACCAAGGAGGTGCGCTGATGGCACGCTCTCCGCGCCTCGACGCGCCCCTCGGCCGCGGCACCACGCGCGCCCGCCCGACCTCACGCGACCGCTTCGGCCGCTTCACCGAATGGGTCGCCCGCGCGATGGGCACCCCGGCGTTCCTGCTGATGCTGACGCTGTTCTGCGTGGCGTGGATCCTCTGGAACACGCTCAGCCCTGACCCGCTGCGCTTCGACGACGCCGCCCTCGGATTCACCGCCCTGACGCTCATGCTCTCGCTGCAGGCCTCGTATGCGGCACCCCTGATCCTGCTCGCGCAGAACCGGCAGGACGACCGCGACCGTGTGCAGATCGAGCAGGACCGGCAGCGCGCAGAGCGGAACCTCGCCGACACCGAGTACCTCGCCCGCGAGATCGTGGCCCTTCGCATGTCTCTCGAGGAGCGCAACTCGCAGCTCGTCACCCGCGACGTGCTGCGGAACGAGCTGAAGGCGCTGCTCGCGGAACTCGGAGAAGCCGACGAGAAGAGCACCGACAAGACCGCTGACGAGAAGTCCGCCGGCAGCCGCCCGTCATGACGGCTGCCGACAGCGTCCGTGCCGCCGTGGCCGCGGTCACGGATCCTGAGCTGCGTCGCCCGATCGGCGACCTCGACATGGTGCGCGAGATCGAGGTCGACGGCGATCACGCCCGCGTCGGGATCGTGCTCACGATCGTGGGCTGTCCCGCGGCGGCGCGCATCGAGTCGGACGTGCGTCAGGCTGCGGCATCCGTTGCGGGCATCGGATCGGTCGACGTCTCGGTGGGCGTGATGACACCCGCAGAGCGCAAGGCGCTCACCGAGAAGCTCCGCGACGGGCGGCCCGCTCGGCAGATGCCCTTCGGCCCCGGCTCGCTCACCCGCGTGATCCTCGTCTCCAGCGGCAAGGGCGGCGTCGGCAAGTCGACGGTGACCGCGAACCTCGCCGCAGCCCTCGCCGACCAGGGGCTGGCGGTCGGCCTCGTGGACGCCGATGTGCACGGCTTCTCGATCCCCGGTCTGCTCGGCATCCCCGCCGGGACCCAGCCGACGCGCATCGACGACCTGATGCTGCCGCCGGTCGCCCACGGCGTGAAGACCATCTCGATCGGCATGTTCCTCCGCGACGGCGAGGCCGTGGTCGCCTGGCGTGGTCCGATGCTCCACCGCACGGTCTCGCAGTTCCTCACCGACGTGTTCTTCGGCGACCTCGACATCCTCCTGATCGACATGCCCCCGGGAACCGGTGACATCGCGATCTCGATCGGCCAGCTGCTGCCCCACGCGGAGGTGCTCGTGGTGACGACGCCGCAGGCCGCGGCATCCGACGTCGCCATCCGCAGCGGTCTGGTCGCCCGGCAGACCGGACAGCGCGTGATCGGCGTCGTCGAGAACATGGCGGCCTACACGCTTCCCGACGGCACGGTCGTCGACCTGTTCGGCACCGGTGGTGGAGAGGCAGTGGCCGCGGCACTGTCGGACGGCGGCGACGAGGTGCCTCTCCTGGCCTCGATCCCGCTGAGCCCGGCACTGCGCGAGGGCGGCGACGTCGGGGTCCCGATCGTCGCGACGGATTCGACCGATGCCGCCGCGACGACGATCCGCGAGCTTGCCCGCACGCTCGCCCGAAAAGGGCGCGGACTCTCCGGCCGTTCCCTCCCCGTGTCGATCGGCTGAGCCGTCGGCGCACGCCGGCCCCGTGGGAGAATGGCACGATGCCCCCTCGCTCCCTGACGATCGACGAGCGCCTGCTGCGGCGAATGGCCCGAGACGCCGCGATCTACTCGCTCACGCGCCCGGCCGCGATCGTCATGTGGGTGGCGCTGGCGGCAGGCCTCGTCCTGAGCATCCTCAATCTGTCCGTGCCGAACGCCGCCGGCACCGAGGACGGCGGATTCGCCGCCTGGATGCCGCCGCTGATCGTCGCGCTGGCGATCGGCGCGACCGTCATGACGATCTCCAGCGCCCGGAACGCCCTGCGCAGAGCCATGCCCCCGCAGACGCTCGTCTGGGTGTCGCTGGAGGATGACGTGCTGCGGGTGGGCAGCGGAGACCGCCGCTCGGTGATCGCGTACGACACCTTCCAGGGCATCCGGGTGGGCGCCGACGCCGTGCTGCTGAAGGTGCGCGACACGTCGGTCGCGACCGCGATCCCGCGCGCGCTGCTGAGCGATGACGACGTCGCAACCCTGCGGTCGAAGGTCGCCTCGCCGTGAAGCCGGATCAGGTGGATTCGGGGTCGAAAGGCGGCCGGTTCTCGGCGCTGAAGCTCTGAGGGACGCGCGGAGCCACGGGCTCCATGATCGTCGCCTTGGCCTTCATCGCGGTGGCGGGCTGAGGCTCCTCGAGCAGCGCGTCGCGGATGATGCGGCGCGGGTCGTACTGGCGGGGATCGAGCTTGCGCCAGTCGACGTCGTCGAGCTCCGGACCCATCTCGTCGCGTACCCGGGACTTGGTGTCGCGGATGTATTCGCCGACCTTGCGGACCATGCGGGCGAAGCTCTCGGCGGCCCGGGGAAGACGTTCGGGTCCGATGATGAGCACAGCGATGAGGCCGATCAGCAGCAGCTTCTCGAAGGTGAGCCCGAACGTCATCTCCCCAGGCTACCGCCGCGCCTGCGCTCCCCACGCACACCGAGCGAATACGCTGGGAGGAATCACAGCGCAGGCACGGAAAGGCAGGCCATGAGCGAGCACGAAGCGAACGCGCGATTCCTCCGCGAGTCCATCGTCGAGCCGGATGCCATCGCTCGCGCGCGGGCACACGCGGTCGAGCTGGGTGCGGCGCCCGTCAGCGCCGTCGTCGGCTCGCAGATCGCCGTGCTCGCCGCCGCGACCGCCGCCCGATCGATCGTCGAGATCGGCACCGGTGCCGGCGTGTCGGGGCTGTGGCTGCTGCGCGGAGCTCCGCAGGCGGTGCTGACCTCGATCGACAACGAGCCCGAGCATCTCGCGGCCGCGCGTCAGGCGTTCTCCGACGCGAAGGTCCCGTCGACGAAGGCGCGCTTCATCACCGGACGCGCATCGGACGTGCTCCCCCGCATGAACGAGGCCTCCTACGACATCGTCCTGGTCGACGCCGACCCCGAGAACGTCATCGCCTACGTCGAACACGGACTGCGGCTCGCCCGCACCGGCGGCATCGTGCTCGTTCCACGGGTGCTCGGCGGCGGTCGTGTCGCGGACCCGGTGCAGCGCGATGAGATCACCTCGGCGTACCGATCGCTCGTGCAGGAGACCCAGGAGTCGTCGGCCGTGCTCGCGACCGTGTCTCCCGCGGGCGAAGGCCTGCTGCAGCTGGTCAGCCTCTCCGACGCGAGCTGAGACGAAGAAGAGGGCGACGGATCCGAAGATCCATCGCCCTCGCAGAACCGCAGAGCGGATCCGGGTCGATCAGGCCGGTGCCACGACGGCGGCGAGCACGTCGTGAAGTTCCTTGGCCTCGGCGTCGTTCACAGAGACGACCAGACGGCCGCCGCCTTCGAGCGGAACGCGCACGATGATGAGTCGCCCTTCTTTCACGGCCTCCATGGGTCCGTCTCCGGTCCTCGGCTTCATCGCTGCCATCGTGGCTCCTTTTCCTCGGTGGTATGCAATGAGTTTATCGGGTGTCACCCGTGCCTGGACGTCACCTGTGAAGAAATGCATCGAGCATTTACATTCACGGCACCTGCCAGAACGTGTTTCCGAGGGCGTACATGGGGAAGATCCAGAGCCATTGTCCGAGGAGGCATGCAGCCAGCACCCCGAGGCGCCACCACCGTGAACGGGGCACGGCGACCGCACCCCACAGCGGACTCAGCGGCAGCAGCAGCCGGAATGTGCTCGACTGGGGGAAGAAGACGGCGAGCAGGTAGAGCAGGTAGCTCGCGCTCCACAGCCGCAGATCGCTCCCCACCGCCCGCACCTGCGGTGATGAGAGCAGCGCGGCTCCGGCCGCGACGACCAGGAGCACCAGGGCCAGCGGACCGCCCCACGTCGGCAGCCCCCACTGCCCGAACCAGAACTGCGACGCCTGCACCCATCCCTCGAACGGAATGAAGCCCTCGACGCCGCCGACGATCCAGTGCCGGCGCCAGGCGAGCTCCGTGGCGAGGTACGCCCCCGGGTCACCGGTGACGAGCCCGGCGATCAGCTGCCAGCCGAAACCGGTCGCGACCGCCAGCGCGCCGAGAGCGACGATGTGCGCGACCTCGCGGCCGGCCAACGGGTCTTCTCGGCGACGGAACCAGCGCACGATGCCGTGCAGCCCGAGGAACAGCGCGAACGCGAGGATCCCGGGGCGCGTGAATGCCATCACCGGAATGAGCAGATACAGCCGACCGTAACGCCGGCGCGTCGTCGCGTCGAGAGCCAGGAATAGCAGCAGCAGGAACAGCGTCTCGGCGTAGCCGACCTGGAACATCGCCGCGAGCGGACCTGTGGCGAAGAACACCACGGCCCAGGTCGCCGCGGATCCGCCGATGCGATCGCGGAGAAGCCGATGCAGCGCCAGACAGGCGAGGTAGCCCGCCACGAGCGACAGCACCAAGGCGCCGGCGCCCCACGACCCGAAGATGAAGCCGAGAGCCTTCGCCGCGTATGCGAACACGGGCATGAACGCCCACGCGTTCTCGGCGACGTCACCGGATTCGGTCAGCGGGAGGTCGGCCGGGTACCCGTTCTCCGCGACGAGCCAGTACCACTGCGCATCCCACCCGACGACGAAGTCGAGGAGACCGGCATCCGCGCCGAAGCGGGAGAGCGACGTCGAGAGGGATGCCGCGACGAGGAAGAACCCGGTGGTGACCAGTCGCGCCACGAGGTAGATGACCGCGATGCGCAGTGCGAGCGGCGCCTGCGCCCAGCGACGGGCTGCGCTCAGTGCGAGGTGAGCCACGCGCGCAGGCCCTGCTCCACGGCATCGATCTGCGCGAGCGGCACGCGCTCCTCGTCGTGGTGGGCGAGATGGGGGTCGCCCGGACCGTAGTTCACCGCGGGGATGCCGAGGGCGGAGAAGCGTGCGACATCGGTCCAGCCGTACTTCGGCCGGGGCTCCGCACCGACGGCAGCGACGAACTGCTGCGCGATCGGGGCGTCCAGGCCCGGGCGTGCGCCCTCGGCGGCATCCGTGATCTCCACGTCGAACCCGGCGAGCACGCCGCGCACATGCGCCGCGGCATCAGCGGCCGACTTGCTCGGCGCGAAGCGGTAGTTCACCTCGACCTCGCACACGTCGGGGATCACGTTGCCGGCGACGCCGCCCGTGATGCGCACGGCGCTGAGGCTCTCGCGGTAGACGAGACCGTCGACGGGAACCTCCTTGGCGCGGTACTCGCCGAGGCGGGTGAGGATGGGGCCCGCCCGATGGATCGCGTTCTCGCCGATCCACGCTCGAGCGGCATGCGCCCGCACGCCGGTGGTACGGACGATCGCGCGCAGCGTGCCGTTGCATCCGCCCTCGACCTCGCCGTTCGACGGTTCTCCGAGGATGGCGAAGTCGGCCTGGAACAGGTCTGGACGCACCGCCGCGAGCAGCCCGAGGCCGTTCTTCGACGCCTCGACCTCTTCGTTGTCGTACCACATCCAGGTGATGTCGATCACGGGATCGGTGAGTTCGGCGGCGAGCTTGAGCTGCACGGCGGCACCCGCCTTCATGTCGACCGTTCCACGCCCCCACAGGTAGGGGACGCCGTCGATCTCGATGTCGCGCGTGGGGACGTTCGCGTTGATCGGCACCGTGTCGATGTGCCCCGCGATCGCGACCCGCTGCGCACGCCCGAGGTTCGTGCGCGCGACGATCGTGTTGCCGTGCCGGATCACCTCGAGATGGGCGAGCGGGGCGAGCGCCGCCTCGATCGCGTCGGCGAGCGGCTTCTCGTCTCCCGAGACGCTCGGCATGTCGCAGAGGGCGCGGGTGAGTTCCACGGACGACGCGTTCAGATCGAGCACCATGTCACCAGCCTACTTACACCGTCATGCGTGACATCGCCGATCGACGAGCGCGCTAGCGTGGAAGCATGAGTGAATCGCGCAGCGTATGGGGCATCGGACTGACCACGATCGCCGGGGACGGCACGGTCCTCGACGCCTGGTACCCCGAGGTCGGCATCGGATCGCCCTCCGCCGGCGATGCCGCTGCCGCGGTCGCCACGTGGGAATCGCTCACCGGCCCCGACGAACGCCGCAACGTCACGATCGAGGTCGTGCAGCTGCAGATCGACCTCGACGAGCCCCCGGTATCCACCGCCGACGCCTACCTGCGCCTGCACGCACTGTCGCACCTCGTGGTGCGGCCGAACGAGCTGAACCTCGACGGCATCTTCGGCCACCTCCCGAACGTCGCGTGGACCAACGCGGGACCCGTTCACCCCGATGACGCGGCCCGCCTGCGTCCGCAGCTGCAGCGCGCCGGCATCCAGGTGCAGGGACTCGACAAGTTCCCGCGGCTGACCGACTACGTGCAGCCGGCCGGCGTACGGATCGCCGACGCCTCGCGCGTGCGTCTGGGAGCCCACCTCTCCCCCGGAACCACCGTCATGCACGAGGGGTTCGTCAACTTCAACGCCGGCACGCTCGGCGCCTCGATGGTCGAGGGACGCATCTCTCAGGGAGTCGTCGTCGGCGACGGCAGCGACATCGGCGGCGGTTCGTCGATCATGGGCACCCTCTCGGGCGGCGGTTCGCATCGCGTCTCGATCGGCTCCCGCACCCTCCTGGGCGCGAACGCCGGTATCGGCATCTCACTCGGCGACGACTGCGTCGTCGAGGCAGGGCTGTATGTGACGGCCGGCACGAAGATCGTGCTCGTCGACGGCCCGGTCACCGCAGACGGCGGCAGGAAGACGGTCAAGGGCGCAGAGCTCTCCGGTCAGGACGGGCTCCTCTTCCGCCGCAACTCGCTCAGCGGGGCCGTCGAGGCTGTGCGCCGTGCGGGCACCGGTGTGACCCTCAACGAGGCTCTGCACGCCTGACCCCTCCCCGCGCAGCTGCGAGAGGGCACTCCGCGTGGCGGGCCGCCTCCCAGCTTGTGCGTGATACTGTCGACCTGACGCTCCTCGCTCTGCGAAACGTCTGCGTCGTCGACACGCTCCCGCACCACTAGCCTGGTTCTGGCCATTTCGAACGGCGAAACGATGCGCGATCCCGCGCCGTCGCCCACCTTCCCGCACCCGGCCTTCTGCGTTCGTGCGTGCATTCTCGGAGATATACCCCTATGACTTCCTTCCTCGATCTCGGCGTGCCCGCCGACCTCGCCGCCGTCCTCGCCAAGGACGGCAAGACCGAGGCGTTCGCGATTCAGCGCGACACGCTTCCCGATTCGCTCGCGGGACGCGACCTGCTCGGCCGCGGCCGCACCGGCAGCGGCAAGACCATCGCCTTCGCACTCCCGCTCGTCGCACGCATCGCGGCATCCGCACGTTCGAGCCGTCCCGGCCACCCGCGGGCGCTCGTGCTCGCTCCGACCCGCGAGCTGGCCACCCAGATCGCGGCGACGATCGCTCCGCTCGCCGAGGCCAAGGGTCTGCGCGTCACCACCGTGTTCGGCGGCGTCAGCCAGCGTCCGCAGGAGCAGGCCATGCGCAGCGGCGTCGACATCGTCGTCGCGTGCCCCGGCCGCCTCGAAGACCTCATGAAGCAGCGCGTCGTGCACCTCGATGCCGTCGAGGTCACCGTGCTCGACGAGGCCGACCACATGGCCGACCTCGGATTCCTGCCGGGTGTCACCCGCATCCTGACGGCCACGCCGGCCGGTGGCCAGCGTCTGCTCTTCAGCGCGACCCTCGACCGTGGCATCGACACCCTCGCCCGCCGCTTCCTCTCGAACGCAGTGAGCCATGAGGTCGACGAAGAGAGCGTGCCCGTGGGCGAGATGACCCACCGCGTGCTGGTCGTCGACTCGACCGACAACAAGACCGCGCTCGTGCGCGACCTCGCGTCGGGCACCGGTCGTCGCATCCTCTTCACGCGCACCAAGCACCAGGCGAAGAAGCTCGCCAAGCAGCTGACCGCGGCCGGCATCCCGGCCGTGGATCTGCACGGCAACCTGTCGCAGAACGCCCGTGAGCGCAACCTCAGCGCCTTCTCGGCCGCTCCGGCCGACGGCGGCGTGCGTGTGCTCGTCGCCACCGACGTCGCGGCCCGCGGCGTGCACGTCGACAACGTCGACCTGGTCGTCCACGTCGACCCGCCCGTCGAGCACAAGGCGTACCTGCACCGCTCCGGCCGCACGGCGCGCGCCGGTGCCGCCGGCACGGTCGTCACGGTCGTGCTCCCCGAGCAGCGCCGCGACGTCAAGGACCTGCTGCGCAAGGCCGCGATCGACGCACCGCTCGAGAACGCCACGCAGGATGCCATCACCGGCCTCGTGCCCGAGCGCGCTCCGCATGTGCGCCCGGCACCCGTCCAGGCACAGCAGCCGCAGCGTCAGGCCAAGCAGCGCCCGGCCGGCGGAGAGCGCGCCGGAGCCTCCACTCCCCCCGCACGTCGCCGTCGTCCGCGCTCCGGACAGGGCGGTCAGGGTCAGGGCGGTCAGTCCCGCGGCGGCGCCGCGCGTCAGGGCCAGGGCGGTCGCGGCTACCAGGGCCGCTGAGCTTCATCCGGGGAGGGTGGCCTGAGCCGCCCTGCCCGACACCGTGAACGGTCGCCGCGCCTTCGTGCCGGCGGCCGTTTCGCGTACCCGGCCGCGTCAGTCCGGGCGAGCAGCCCGCACCGCGTCCCGCACCACCGGGTCGCCGCACCCGCGGGCGAACCCGGCGAGCCGGCGCCGGATCTCGAATCCGAGCACGCGCGCACCGATCCACTCGGCGATCGGGGCGAGCCAGGCAGGCCGGCACGTGAAGTTGTACTTCCACACGGCTCTGGTGCCTTCGGGTACGGCCGTGAAGCGCCAGCCGCCGCCCAGTTTCTCGAAGAACCACGGACCGCTCTCCATGACCATCCCGACGTTCGTCGGAGGCGCGTAGGAGACGTAACTGCTCACCATGGCGAAGCCGAAGCGCTGCCGCGTGAACGTGCGCACGCCCTTGGCGGCGGCATCCGCTTCATCGAGGAAATGCTGCTCGCTGATGAACGGATCCCAGCGCCGACGGATCGCCCCTGTCGTCTGCGAGATGGCGAACGCCGTCGCGGGGTCGACCGGGACCACGGTCTCGGCGCTGACGACGGGCATCGGACGCCGAGGTCAGCGGGTCTGGAACGTGCGCTCCGGCGACCCCGTGTAGAGCTGCTGCGGCCGACCGATCTTCGTCTGCGGGTCGAGCTGCAGCTCACGGTACTGCGCCAGCCAGCCGGGCAGGCGGCCGATCGCGAAGAGCACCGTGAACATGCGCGTGGGGAAGCCCATGGCCTTGTAGATGACCCCGGTGTAGAAGTCGACGTTGGGGTACAGGCGACGCTCGCGGAAGTAGTCGTCGGCGAGGGCCAGCTCTTCGAGCTCCTTGGCCAGGTCGAGGAGCGGGTCGGTGACCCCGAGCGAGGAGAGCACCTCGTCGGCGGCCTCCTTGACGAGCTTGGCGCGCGGGTCGTAGTTCTTGTAGACCCGGTGCCCGAAGCCCATCAGCTTCACGCCCTCTTCCTTGTTCTTCACCCGCTCGACGAAGCGCGAGACGCTCTGACCGGAGTCGCGGATCTGGCCGAGCATGCTGAGCACGGCCTCGTTGGCGCCACCGTGCAGCGGTCCGGACAGCGCCTGGATGCCGGCCGAGATCGACGCGAACTGGTTCGCTCCCGTGGAGCCGACCAGGCGGACGGTCGATGTGGACGCGTTCTGCTCGTGGTCCTCATGCAGGATGAGCAGCAGCTCGAGCGCCTTCGACATGACCGGGTTGATCTCATACGGCTCCGACAGCACGCCGAAGTTCAGCTTGAGGAAGTTCTCGACGAACCCGAGCGAGTTGTCGGGGTAGAGGAACGCCTGGCCGACGCTCTTCTTGTGCGCATACGCGGCGATGACCGGGAGCTTGGCGAGCATGCGGATCATGTTCAGCTCGACATGCTCGGGGTTGTGCGGGTCGGTCTGACCCTCGTAGTAGGTCGACAGCGCGGCCACGGCCGACGACAGCACCGACATCGGGTGTGCGGTGTGCGGGAGCGCCGAGAAGAAGCGCTTCAGGTCTTCGTGCAGCAGCGTGTGGCGACGGATCTTCTCGTCGAACTCGGCGAGCTCGGAGGCCGACGGCAGTTCACCGTAGATCAGCAGCCAGGCGACCTCGAGGTAGCTCGTGTTCCCCGCGAGCTGCTCGATGGGGTAGCCGCGGTAGCGCAGGATGCCCTTGTCGCCGTCGATGAAGGTGATCTCGGACTTGGTCGAGGCCGTGTTGACGAACCCGTAGTCGAGCCCGGTGTAACCGGTCTGCCGGGTCAGCGTCGAGAAATCGATGCTGTCGTGGCCAGCCGTGCCGCGCACCAGCGGGAATTCGGCGGTCGTGTCGCCGATCGTCAGCTTCGCCGTCTGGTCTGCCGCTGCGCTCACGCGGACCTCCTCCTGGTGTCCGCCCGTCGCTCGTCACGTCGGTGTCGGACAAGATCTTGATCAAGCCGGAACTGGCGATGTCACGGCGCCGAGGCACCAGGTCGGGTCACGACCGAATCGCCTTTACAGCCTAGTAGCCGCACAGGCCTACTGTGACATCCGCCAAACAGAACGCTGGTCTGAGGAGGGAATCTACAGTTGAGCGTTGTGGAGACGCCGCGCTGCCTCGGCGATGTGCGCGGTCGCGGCGGTCAGAGCCAGTCGCACGTGCTGCCCGGAATCCGATCCGTAGAACGGACCGGGACCCGCGAGGATGCCGAGATCGGCGAGGCGCCCCATCGATTCCCAGGCGTCGCGCCCCTCGGTCGACCAGAGGTACAGTCCCGCCTCGGAGCCGTCGATGCGGAATCCCGCGGCCTCCAGAGCCGGACGCAGGGCATCGCGGCGCTCGCGGTAGAGCTCTTTCTGCACCGCCACGTGCTCGTCGTCGCCGAGGGCCACGGCCATGGCGTGCTGCACCGGTGCCGGCGGCATGAGGCCGAGATGCTTTCGGGCGGTGAGCAGGTCGCCGACGATGTGGGCGCAACCGGCGACGAAGGCCGCGCGGTACCCGGCGAGGTTGGACTGCTTGCTCAGCGAGTACACACTGAGCAGGTTGGATCGCTTGCCGCCCGTCACCCGGGGGTCGAGGATCGACGGGATCGGCTCGGTCGCCCAGGGACCGTCCCAGCCCAGCTCGGCGTAGCATTCGTCGCTCGCGAGCACGGCCCCGAGCTCCCGCGCGCGCTGCACCGCGACGGCCAGCTCGTCGACGGTCCACGTGCGGCCGTCCGGGTTGCCGGGTGTGTTGATCCAGATGAGCTTCGCACCCTCGGGCCACTCCGCGGGGTCGTCTGCCGCGACGGGAACGGCCCCGACGACCCGGGCGCCGACCTCGTACGTCGGATAGGCCACGCGGGGATGCACGACGATGTCACCGGCACCGAGGCCGAGCAGCGTCGGCAGCAGCGCGACCAGCTCCTTGGAGCCGATCGTGGGGAGCACGTTGGCGACGGTCAGATCCGGCACGCCGCGACGACGCGCGCACCAGGCGACGATGGCCTCACGCAGGGAAGGGGTGCCGAGGGTCTGCGGATACCCGTGCGCGTCGGTCGCCTCGGCCAGAGCCCGACGGATGATCTCCGGCGTCGGATCGACGGGAGAGCCGACGGACAGATCGATGAGGCCCTGCGGATGCTTCGCCGCGCGGTCGCGGAACGGCTCGACGGCGTCCCATGGGTAGTCGGCGAGGTCGCGGACGCTCACGGACTACTCGCCCTGGGGAGGGAGGGCGGCGATGACCGGGTGGTCGAACGGGTAGACGCCGACCTTCGCGGCTCCGCCGGGCGAGCCGATCTCGTCGAAGAACTCGACGTTGGCCTTGTAGTAGTCCTGCCACTCGTCGGGAAGGTCGTCCTCGTAGTAGATCGCCTCGACAGGGCAGAC
>NZ_SSDJ01000089.1 GCF_004794465.1 Microbacterium sp. K24
CTGGGGGACCGGCACCGCCCGGGTCTCGGCCTCGACCCACCCGGCGGTGGCCGCGGCGGCCACCTTCGCGCCTTCGACGGCGCCCTCGACGAGATCCGCGGGCACGGTCAGCCGGGTGCTGATCGCGGTCATCCACTGCGGTCGGTCGTGCCGACTCGTGCCGAGGATCTCGGCGGTCAGCCGCAGGGCGGCGGCCGGAGCGTTCGACAGGCCCCACTTCGCATAGCCGGTGGCGAAGCGGATGGCGCCGAGGCCTCGGGGCATCGCCCCGACGAACGGGATCTCGTTGTGCGACGTGTAGTCCTGCGCGGACCAGCGGTGGGTCTCCTCCGCGCCGGGGAAGTGCTGCGCGGTCCACGAGACCAGGTCGTCGACCGCCGCGCGCTCGCCGTCGGAGCGCCCCACCGGATGCCCGTTGCCGCCGACGACCAGCTGGGCCGTGCTGCCGGGACCGTCGGCATCCGACACCGGACGGATCGAGCGCGTCGGCCCGTCGACCGAGAGGAAGGTGCTGTTGAGCACCTCACCGGGAACGCGGAACGAGACGCAGTACGACCGCATCCCGCTCGTCTTGGTGAAGTACAGCCCGCGGTCGAGGATGGCGCTGCCGGTGGCGAGCACGATGTGCTCACCGAACACGGGCCCCTCCGTCGTCTCGACGCGGGATGACGGCAGCACGTGGGCGCCGGTGGCGCGGATGCCGGTGTGCAGGGTGCCGCCCTCTTCGAGGAATTCGCGGGCGAGAGCCTGCGTCACCGTCACCGGGTCGATCGTGACCTGGTCGTCGAGGGCGACGGCGCCGGAGATCGGGAACGGCATCGTGCTCAGATCGCCGGGTGCCAGCATCCGCGTGTCCAGGCCCGCTTCGCGGGCGGCCGCGTGCTGCTCGCGCACGGTCTCGAGGCCATTCGGGGTCTGCGCGTAGGAGTGGTCGGTGCGCCAGGTGTAGGGAACGCCGGCGTGGTCGGCGAACGCGAGCAGCCAGTCCATGCCCTCTCGGTTGGCGTCGACGTAGGCGCGCACGAGCGCGGCCGGGTGATGACGGCGGATCTCGGCGAGTCGCTTGCCCTGGAGGAGGGAGAGCTTGCCGGTGTTCCCGCCGGTGGCGAGCTCGGCGACCTCCCCGGCCTCGATCACGACCACGTCGAGACCGGCGCGGGTCAGCATCACCGCGGTCGTGAGACCGGTGATGCCGGCTCCGACGATGACGACGTCATGCTGAGCACCCGCCTCGAAGGGCGAACCGAGGGGGAGGGACGCGTCGATCTTCCAGAGCGGCTTCATGGGGCCAGTCAACGCCCTCCGGAGGGCGACTCACACTGCCTTGACTTTCGCGTCGTCCGCTGCCATCTCCGGCTGCGGGCAGCGGCGGCTACAGTGGCGGACGTGACTCCTCGCCGCGTTCTGCTCGTCGCCCTGGGCGGCACGATCGGAACGGCGGCTCGACTCGGCCTCGGACTCGCCCTCCCGGAGGCGGGCGGGTTCCCGGTCGCGATCCTTCTCGCGAACCTGCTCGGCGCGCTGCTGATCGGCGTGCTCGCCGCACGGCTTCCCGCATCCGCCGATGTCCGGGTGCTGCTCGGCACCGGAGTCCTCGGCGGATTCACCACCTACAGCGCGTTCATGACCGGAACGCTCGCACTGTGGACGGAGGCGCCGATCCGGGATTCGACCCGGATTCCGTGCGGTTCTCCGTCACCGC
>NZ_SSDJ01000090.1 GCF_004794465.1 Microbacterium sp. K24
AGGAGCACCATGAGGAAGCCGAGGCCGCTGACGCCGATCCACGATGTGAGCGGAGCGAGCGGACTCTGCGCCTGGCTCATGCCGATGCGGGCCCAGGGGAAGCCTCCGTAGGGCCAGGAGCCGACGAACACCTCCCGACCGACCCAGAGGGCGGCGATCACGGTCGGGAGTCCGAGCAGGCGCCCTGCCGTCCCCGGGAAGGCGCGCGGCATCCAGCGGTAGGCCAGCGCCGTCAGGATCAGCGCAATCGCCGTGAGACCGCCCTCGACAACGCTCAGCGCCGCCCACGGAACCGGACCGAGATAGCGCGCGGTGAACGACACGAGGAACCCGAACAGCACGATGCCGTAGACGAGCCCGACCAGCAGGGCACCGCCCGCCCGACGGCCGATGAGCGCGAGGAGCACGAGGGCGACCGCCGGGAAGGCGAGCACCCAGACCGCGGACTCCGGGTAGGCGAGGTTCATCAGGAACGCCGAGAGTGCGGCGGCGATCACGGCCACCCAGAGCGGCAGGAGGGGGCGCTGGCGCGCTCGGGATTCGGACATCCCTCTCATTCTCACATCGACGAGTAGGAGACGATTCCACGGCGCACGCCGTCGAGTGCCGCTCGCGCCGTGCGGGCGAGTGCTCCGTCCTCTGCGACGATCGACAGCTGGTCGAGAAGATCGATCGTCTGCTTCGCCCAGCGCACAAAATCGCCCGCAGCCATGTCGGCATCGATCAGGACGCGATCGAGCATTCCGCCTCGAGCCCACGAGTGCATCGCTCCGGCCAGGCCGGCGGCGAGCGGCTCGGATCCCGGGAGGTGGTGATCCTTCTCCAGATCGTCGAGCTCGGCCCACAACATGGTCGTCTTCTCGTACGCGGTGCGGAATGCCCCACGCGGGAGACCCCGCTCCCCCGAGTTCGCCTCGTCGCGACGCGGCTCGTAGACGAGGCAGCACGCCATCGCAGCGAGCGACGGCGCATCGAGTCCGTTCCAGAGCCCTTGTCGGAGCGACTCCGCGACGAGCAGATCGCGTTCCCCGTAGATGCGGCGCATCGTGCGTCCGGCTTCGGTCAGCACGGTCTCGCCCGAGTCCTGGGAGAGGTAGTCCAGCGTCTCGAGCACCTCGACGACACGATCGAAGACGCGTGCGACCGTGCCGGTGCGCGTCTCGATCTGACGGCGGATGCGGTCGGTCTGGCGCTTGAGCTTCCAGTAGCGCTCCGCCCACCGGGCGTGCGCCTCGCGATCAGGGCATCGATGGCAGGGATGACGCTGCATGCTGGTGCGCAGCGACTGGATGCGCTTCATGCGCTTGTCTCGGGCGGCGCGCGGCGCGGCGGAGTCCTGCCGGTTCTTCTTCTCGAGGTCGCTCAACTCACGCCGGATGGCCGCGTACTCGGGGAAGTCTCCGTGCTCGCACGCCATCGACTTCTCGTAGCCGGCGAGCGACGCCTCGGCCTCTCGCACCTGGCGCGCCAGCCCGACGACGGCACGGTCCGCCTGGAACTGCGCGAACGACGACTCGAGGATCTGCCGCGCGCGCTGCTTGCCGAACAGGTCGATCAGGTTGACCGCCATGTTGTACGTCGGGCGGAAGCTCGAGTTCAGCGGGTACGTGCGCCGCGACGCGAGCGCGGCGACCGCCTGCGGATCCATGCCCTCGGTCCACTGGACCACTGCATGGCCCTCGACGTCGATTCCACGGCGCCCCGCTCGTCCGGTGAGCTGCGTGTACTCCCCCGAGGTGATCGCGACGCGGGCCTCGCCGTTGAACTTCTCCATCTTCTCGAGCACGACCGTCCGCGCCGGCATGTTGATGCCCAGCGCCAGCGTCTCGGTGGCGAAGACGACCTTGACGAGCTTGAGGCGGTAGAGCTCTTCCACGACCTCCTTGAAGGCGGGCAGGAGGCCGGCATGATGGGCGGCGACACCGCGCTCCAGGTTCTCCAGCCAGTCCCAGTACCCGAGCACGCCCAGGTCCTCGTCCTGGAGCGACCGCGTGCGGTCCTCGACGATCGCGCGGATCTCGGCCTTCTCCTCCGATGACGTCAGCCGGATGCCGGAGCGACGGACCTGCTGCACCGCAGCATCGCATCCCACACGACTGAAGATGAAGAAGATCGCCGGCAGCAGATTCGCGCGCTCGAGGAGCTTGATGACATCCGGCCGGTCCATGCGCTCGATACGACGGACGTTCGAGGGGCGCACCGGACGCTGTCCGCCGCGCGGTGGCCTCTTGGCCTGTCGGCCCGCGTGCCGGGCGCTGCTGTACGACTGGGCCTGCCGATTGTTCTCGTAGTGCGAACCCGTGAACGACCGGATCCGCATCAACTCCTGATTGACCTGCGCGGTGGCGATGCCCGCCCGGTCGTCGAAGAGCGGGAGCAGGTCGTCCCTCACGAGCACGTGCTGCTCGAGCGGCACCGGGCGGATCTCCGACACGATGACCTCGGTGTCACCGCGGACGGTGTCGAGCCAGTCGCCGAACTCCTCCGCGTTCGACACGGTGGCGCTCAGGGACACGAGCCGCACGTGCTGCGGCAGGTGGATGATGACCTCTTCCCACACCGCACCGCGGAACCGGTCGGCGAGGTAGTGCACCTCGTCCATGATCACGTACCGCAGGTCGCGCAGCGCCGCCGAGTCGGCGTAGATCATGTTGCGGAGCACCTCGGTGGTCATCACCACGATGCGCGCGTTGCCGTTGATGTTCGTGTCACCGGTGAGCAGGCCGACCTCGTCGGGGCCGTAGACCTCGACGAGCTCGCGGAACTTCTGGTTCGACAGCGCCTTCATCGGCGTCGTGTAGAAGGCCTTGTCGCTCGGGGTCTGCATCGCGAGGTGGATGGCGAACTCGCCCACGATCGTCTTGCCGGCGCCGGTGGGAGCCGCGACGAGAACGCTCCGACCGGCCTCGAGCGCGTGGCATCCGGCCACTTGGAAGGGGTCGAGCTCGAACTTCTGGCGGGCAGCGAACGCGATCGTCGCCGGGTGCTCAGCCGCCTCTCGTGCCGCAGCGTATCGCTCGGAAGGCGAACTCATACCGCGTCCGGCAGAAGCCCGGCTGCGGCGTCACGTTTGCGTTTGCGTCGGTCGAACAGCATCGAGAGCCCGGCCGCGGCGAAGAACAGCACGATCAGGATGCCGGCGAGCATCAGCATGCTGATGACATCCGCGGCGGGCGTCGCCAGAGCGGCGAAGACCGTCGCGATGAGGATCGCGACGCGCCACCCTTTGAGGATGGCCCGCCCGGACATGATGCCCGCGACGTTCAGAGCGACCAGGAACACGGGGAGCACGAAGGAGATCCCGATGACGATCATCAGCTTGAAGATGAAGTCGTAGTACTCCTGCGCCTGGTAGAAGTTCGTGCCGCCCTCGGGCGTGAAGCCCCACATCAGCTCGATCACGTGCGGTGTGACGAGGATGCCGAGGTAGCAGCCGGCGAAGAACAGCGGCACGGCGGCGGCGACGAACGAGACCGTGTAGCGGATCTCCTTGCGCGTCAGGCCGGGCATGATGAACGCCCAGATCTGCCAGAGCCAGACCGGCGCCGAGAGGAAGAGACCGATGGAGAACGCGATCCGCATTCGCATGTCGAACGCGGCCGTCACGGTCCCGAAGTTGAGTGCACTGAAGTTGTCGCCGCGCTTCTCGATGATGACGCGGATCGGCTCCGTGATCAGGTGGATCACCGGATCGGCGATGAGGAAGGCGATGACCATGCCGACGACCAGCGCGAGCGCCGCCCACATCAGGCGCTTCCGCAGTTCGACCAGATGCGCGCCGAGCGACATCCGCCTATCCCGATCCGCCTTCGGCTTCACGGGCGGTTCGATGGTTGCCACGGTCGATCAGGTGCGAGGCGGAGTCTCAGGGTTGACGCCGGAGTCCTTGGCTACGGAGTCCTTCACCGTGGTGGGCTCGGCGACGACAGCGTCGGTGCGAGTCTCGTCCTCGTCCTTCATCGCCTTCATCTCACCCTTGAAGACGCGAGCCGACTGACCCACGCTCTTCGCGAGTGCCGGCAGCTTCGCAGCGCCGAACAGAAGAAGGATGACGGCGAGCACGATGAGCAGGTGCCAGCCTTGCAGTCCAGCCATAATCATTTCCCGTCTTCGGTAAGCGTGTGACCCAGTCTACAGATCAATCCCGGGGATCGGGGTGACGATAGAGCGCGAGTCCGGATGCCGCCCATTCACGGGTCGACGACCGCGCGATGCCGGGTTCCAGCACCTCCATCTGTCCGCCGAAGCGCGCGGCGAGCCGCTTGATGCCCCGCGGATCGGCCAGGTGGAAGTGCGCGGTCGTCGAACCGTCGACGGCTTCGAGAGTGGTCGCCGGGAGGAAACCGGTCAGCAGCGGCACGTACCGCTCGGAGACACGCACCGTGACCTCGCGCTCGTCGTCGAGGCCGGCGAAGGGCTCCGGCACCTGATCTCCGCCATGGGTGATCGGGATGTCGGTCAGCTTCGGCTCGCTCACCCGATCGAGGTGGAACGTGCGCATCGCCTGCCGCAGGTGGCACCACCCCTGCAGGTACCACTGGGCGTTGGTGATGAGGATCTGCACCGGGTCGACGGTGCGTGTCGTCGGCGCGGCATCCGGAGCCTGGTAGGTGAACGAGATCGCGACCCCGTCCTGCAGGCCGCGGGCGACGGCCTCGCGCACCTCGTCCACCGCGCTGGGCGCGACGACGACGTCGGCGGGCGCGTCGGCCGCCCCGCGGGACAGCTTGGAGATCAGTCCTGCGACGAGGCCCGAATCCGAGACCGCGGGCACGGCGGCGACCATCTGAAGGCCGGCGAGCAGGGCGGCCGCCTCTCGGGCGGTGAAACGGGGAACGCGACGCAGGGCGACGTCGTTGGTGATCTCGATGACGTCCTCGAGATCGAGCAGGTCCCAGTTGATGTCGAACATCTCCTGCGGCTGCTGCCAGTACCCGGACTCGCCCGGGAGACCGATCACGGTCAGCTTCTCGACCATGCCGCGCATCTCCTGCGGCGTGACGCCGAACTCCGCGGAGGCCTCGGCGAGCGAGACCTGGCCGTGCTCGAGCAGGTACGGCACGAGAGTGAGATACAGCCGCACGCGTTCGGCGGCGAGCAGAGGCTTGGCCTGGGTGCTCATCGTGTTCCCTCCCGCTCGGTGTGCGCGTCGACGACGGCCTGCAGCCGTGCGATCACTTCGTCGCGCAGCGCGGCAGGCTCCACGACGCGCACCTCGGGGCCGTACGAGGCGAGCTCGTCGGCGAGGATGTGCAGGTCGACGAACGGAACCGTGATGCCCTGTGCCGCGGGTGCGGCGCGGCGACCGAGGCGGAGTGCCGCCTCCGTGCCGGGAGTGACCTCCAGCAGTGCGGAGTTCTCCGCGGCGACGCGATCGAGTCCGGCGAGTGCACGCTCCCCCGCGCCGTCACGCAGCGACGGATCGAAGCTCGTGGCGGTGAGCTTCACGTCGCCGACGATGCGGCTGAGCAGGAACATCCGGTCCTCGTCGATGTCGACGTCGACCCCGAACACGTGCCACCGCGCCTCGTAGTCGACGAGCGCGAGCGGACGGATGCTGCGCCGTCGAGGCACGGACTCGCCCGGCTTCAGGTATTCGAAGACCACGACCCGGCTCTTCTCGATCGCATCCTGCAGCGGAGCGAACGCCGCGTCCCTCGCGGTGATGCGGGGTGCGAAACCGATGATCGGCTCGTCGCCGTCGATGCCCAGGGCACGGATCTTGCGGACACCGGACTGCGCGTCGCCCGACGCGGATTCCGCGCTCCACACGCTTCCGGCCAGTCTCAGCACGGCGAGTTCCGCCGGCGTGAACTCGATGTCGGCGGGCAGGTCGTATTCCGCCTGCGGAATGCGGTAGCGCGCCTCGCGGAGATCGTTCGGGTCCGCGGCGTCGCCGATCGTCTCGATCGGAACGCCGAGAGACCGCAGCTCCTCCTTGTCGCGCTCGAACATCTTCTCCAGAGCGTCCGAGCGGGTGCCGGCATCCGCTCGCTGACGATAGCCCGAGACGTTGTCGAGGATCTGCTGCTTGGTGAGCCCGATCTCCGTGGCCATCAGCGCCACGACGAGATTCGTCAGGCGCTCCTCCGCGGGAATCCGGGCGGCCATCACTGCGTGGGCGCCGTCACTGCGCCCAGGATGTCGACGACGTACGCGACGGCTGCCGCACCATCGGTACCGGGGGTCACGACGAGCAGCTGCGAACCCACCGTCTTGCCGACGATCTGCTCGGCGACGGCGGGAGCGGTCGACGCCAGGTCGCCCGTCGGGCCCTTACCCCATGTGGTCGTGACGACGCTCTTGTCGTCCCAGTTGACGGCCGTCACGTTCACCAGAGGAATCTGGTCGGCGGCGACCTTCTCGCCGTCGCCCTTGATGAGGGTCTGCACGACCTGCTTCTTCGGCGCGGCACTGTCGGGAATGATGATGCCGGGTGTGCCGTCGGCGGCGCGGACGACCGTGGGCATGCCCTGCGCATCGTTGAACTGCAGCGCCCCCTCGGCCTTCGAGAGGAAGACGTCGAGGACATCGATCACGAAGACCATGTTGTCGTCATCCGACAGACCGAGACCCGAAAGGGCTTCGACACCGAAGTCCTCCGGGGTGAGACCGGCGATGATCCGCGAGCCCTCGGTCGCGCATTCGAACGCCTTCGCGAGCCCGGGCGACTGCGATGCCCAGTAATCCGCGTTGGAGACCTGGCCCTTGTTCTCGTCGTACGCGGTCGCATAGACCTTCTCGCCGGTCTCCCCGCTGTAGATCGAGAGCTCGACGGTGACGGCCTGCTGGCCGTTGACGATCGTGGGTCCGTCGCCGACGGCGACGTCGGCGTAGGACGACTTCTTGAGGTGGAGCGGCGAGAACACCGTGACATCGGGTGCGGAGCCGAAGTCGCCCTCGACGGTGACGGCGTCCTTAATGGCGCTGGAGTCGGCGCTGCGATCACAGGCGGCACCGTCGGACGAACCCGCGGCGGAGCAGCCCGTCAGGGCGAGGACGGCGAGGCTGAGGGAGGCCAGAACGGCGGACGTTTTACGCACGCGCTCCAGTCTATTCCGTCGAGTGCTCCGATTCGCGCGAAGCGGCGGCCGCGCGCGCCCCCTCGGCAGCCTTGCTCGCCTCCCTGGCTCGCTTGCGGAGCTGCTTGTCGTTGATCTCGCGATCGCCGACGGCGCCGGGGGTCCACTGTTCGACATCCTCATCGCCGTAGCTGCTCTTCGACGCACGCCGCTTCACCGAGGGGGCCACGGCGCCGGGCGCGAGTCGCCGCGCGGTCAGCAGGAACCCGGTGTGCGCGACCATCCGGTGATCGGGACGCACGGCGAGACCTTCGACGTGCCAGCCGCGGACCATGGTCTCGGAGGCGTCGGGGTCGGTGAAGAGCCCGGTTCCGCGGATGTACTCCGCCACCCGGGAGAGCTGCGTCGCGGTCGCGACATAGCAGAGCACCACGCCACCGGGAGTCAGGGCCTCGGAGACCGCATCGATGCACTCCCACGGGGCGAGCATGTCGAGCACGACGCGGTCCACGCTGCCCGCAGCCGTCTCCGCCGGGAGCGATTCGACCAGGTCTCCGACCACCACACGCCAGGTGTCGGGATGCCCGCCGAAGAAGGTCTCCACGTTGCCACGGGCGACGTCCGCGAAGTCGTCGCGTCGCTCGAACGAGATCAGCTGCCCGGCAGGACCGATGGCCCGCAGCAGCGACAGCGACAGCGCTCCTGAGCCGACGCCGGCCTCGACCACCGTGGCGCCGGGGAAGATGTCCGCCTGCATGACGATCTGCGCCGCATCCTTCGGGTAGACGATCGCCGCGCCGCGGGGCATCGACATGGCGAAGTCCTTCAGAAGAGGGCGCAGCGCCAGGTATTCGTGGCCGGAGCTGTTGGCGACCACGGAGCCGTCGGGAAGACCGATCAGATCGCGGTGGCGGAGCACGCCCTGGTGCGTGTGCAGTTCGCCGTCCTCGCGGAGGGTGACCGTGCTGAGACGGCCCTTGGGGCCGGTCAGCTGCACGCGATCGCCGACCCGGAACGGTCCGCTCGGGCGCGGAGCACCGGCGACCGTCATCGGATCGCCTCCGTCGCAGCGCTCTCGACGACGAACAGGTCGACCAGGTCGGAGACGCTCCGCCCGGCGAGAGTCGGCCACAGTTCATGGGCCCCGAGTCCGTCCAGCGAGACGATGTGCGGCACGCCGATCGTCCGTGCTCCCGATGCGAGACCGGCACGCACGCCGGTGGGCGAATCCTCGATCACCACGACGTCGGCGATGTCGACGTCGAGGAGCGCAGCGGCCTGCAGATACGGCTCCGGGTGGGGCTTGGGGTTGTCGACGTCGTCACCGGCCACGACGATGTCGAACGCCTCGAAGTCGATCAGGTCCACGACGCTCAACGCCATCCGGCGGAGCGACATGGTGACGAGACCGGTGGGGATCCCCGCCTGCCGGAGCTCCGCGAGAAGCTCGCGCGCGCCGGGACGGAACGGCACGCCCTGCGTGCGCAGCGACTCCTGCACGACATCGGTCAGATGCGACACGATCGCCTCCGGCTCCATGACGACGCCGGCGTTCTGCAGGATGATCGCGCTGTCGATCAGACCGCTCCCGACCAGCTGCAGCGCATCCTCATGAGTCCATGTGCCGCCGAAGGATTCGACCAGCGACGTCTCGGCCGCCATCCAGTACGGCTCGGTGTCGACGAGTGTTCCATCCATGTCCCAGAGGACTGCGCGGGGCTTTCTGCTCACTGAACCCATGCTAGCCGGGTGCCGCCCACATCCTTCCGACGCGGACTAGCCTGGAGGGATACGTCCTCGATCTCGAAGGGAGCCCATGATGGATGTTCTCGGTTCACGCATCGTCATCGCCGCCTTCGACGGCTGGAACGACGCAGGCGAAGCAGCCAGTGGCGCCGTCGAGGCGCTGCGTTCGTCGTCGGAGTACGAGCTCGTGCATTCCGTCGACCCCGAGCTGTACTTCGACTACCAGTACACCCGTCCTTCGACGCAGATGGATGCCGAGGGACGACGACAGCTCAAATGGCCGGAGGCCGGGCTCTGGCGTCCGCGCGATCCCGGCCCCGGCACGGAGTTCTGGCTGCTCACCGGCGTGGAGCCGGCCCGGACATGGCAGTCGTTCGCCGCGGAGTTCATCGACATCGCGCTGCGCGACGACATCACGGGACTCGTGACGATGGGCGCCATGCTGGCCGACGTGCCGCACACCCGACCCATCTCGATCTTCGCTTCGAGCCAGAACGAGCAGGTGCGCGAGGCGCACGGCCTGGAGCGCTCGCTCTACGAGGGGCCGGTCGGCATCCTCAGCGTCTTCGAGCACTTCGCCGAGAGCGCCGGCATCCCGACCGCCGGTCTCTGGGCGAGCGTGCCGCACTACGTCGCCTCCGCGACGCCCTCCCCCAAGGTCACACTCGCGCTCCTCGATCGACTCGAGGAGCTGACCGGTGTGGACGTCGACCGCAGCCACCTGCGCACCGAGGCTGCCGCGTGGGAGGCGTCGATCGACGCCGCGGCCTCCGAAGACGACGACATGGCCGAGTACATCCGTCAGCTCGAGCGCACGCGCGACACCTGGGACTCCCCCGAGGCTTCGGGAGACGCGATCGCGCAGGCTTTCGAGCGCTACCTGCGCCGTCGGGGCGATGCGCCCGGCGACCACAAGCGCTGACCCGGCTCAGGCGGCGATGACGCCCGTGGCGAGCATGATGAGCAGCGCGGTGCCGAGCAGGATCCGGTAGATCACGAACGGCAGGAAGCTGCGCTTCGAGATGAAGTTCATGAAGAACGCGATCACACCGAGGGCCACGACGAACGCGATGCCGGTCGCGGCCAGCGTGTCGCCGAAGGAGAAGAACGACGGCTCGCCCCAGCTCTTGAACACCTGATAGAAACCACTGCCGAAGACGGCGGGGATCGCGAGCAGGAAGGCGTAGCGGGCTGCCGCAGCGCGCTCGTAGCCGAGGAAGAGCCCCATCGTGATGGTGCCGCCGGAACGCGAGACGCCGGGGATCAGCGCGAGCGCCTGCGCGAACCCGAACGCGACGCCGTGCGGGTAGGTCAGGTCGCCGAGCTTGCGGCGCTTCGCGCCCACGTGGTCGGCGATGCCGAGCAGGATGCCGAACACGATGAGCATGATCGCGACGATCCAGAGCGACCGGAACACGGTCTCGATCTGATCCTGGAAGAACAGCCCGAGCAGCACGATCGGAACGCTGCCGATGATGATCATCCAGCCCATCCGGGCATCCGGATCGCTGCGCGGCACGCGACCGGCGAGTGAACGGAACCACTGCGAGATGATGCGCACGATGTCTCGCCAGAAGAAGACCACCACCGCCGCTTCGGTGCCGATCTGCGTGATCGCCGTGAAGGCCGCTCCCGGATCCTCACCCGACGGCAGGAAGGTGCCGATGATGCGCAGGTGGGCACTGGAGGAGATGGGCAGGAACTCGGTGAGTCCCTGGACGATGCCGAGGATGAGGGCTTCGAGCAGGTGCATGGAGGGCCTTCTGGTGAGATGAGGGCGCGGAGGCGGGCGGGCTGCGGTCAGTAGGTGCGCAGCAGATCGGCCAGCACCCGCTGGCCGAAGACAAGCGATTCTACGGGCACGCGCTCGTCCACACCGTGGAACATGCCCGTGAAGTCGAGGTCGGCCGGCAGCTTCAGCGGGGCGAATCCGTAGCCGGTGATGCCGAGGTAGGCGAGCGCCTTGTTGTCGGTGCCGGCGCCCAACAGGTACGGGATCACGGGAACGCCGGGGTCATGGCGTCCGATGCTCGCGACCATGGCCTCGACGAGCTCGCCTTCGAACGGGGTCTCCATGCCGATGTCGCGCACGACCGTCTCGATCACGATGTCGTCGCCGACGATCTGCTGGAGCTCGGCGAGCACGTCGTCTTCCGTACCCGGGATGACGCGCACGTCGATCAGCGCCTCGGCGCGCTCGGGGATCACGTTGTGCTTGTAACCGGCGGTCAGCGCGGTCGGGTTGGTCGTGGTGCGGAACGACGAGCGCAGGAACGCCTCGGCCGGCCCCGCGGCGGCGGCGAGAGCATCGGGATCCTCTGCGCTGCGGCCCGTCAGGCTGCTGAGGCCCTGGAGGAGCGCCTCGGTGGTGGATGTCAGCCGGATCGGCCAGCGAGTGCGACCGATAGCGGCGACAGCCTCGGCGAGCTTCGTGACGGCGTTGTCGTCGTGCAGGCGGCTGCCGTGACCGGCCCGGCCCTTCGCCACCAGGCGGATCCAGATCAGGGCTTTCTCGCCCACCTGCAGCAGGTACGCGCGCCGGTCATCGACGGTGATCGAGTAGCCGCCGACCTCGCTGATGGCCGCAGAGGCGCCCTCGAACCACTCCGGGTGATTCTGCACGACCAGCGCCGATCCCTCCACTCCGCCGTTCTCCTCGTCGGCGAAGAACGCCAGAACGAGATCGCGCTCGGGCTGCTCCCCTGCGCGCAGGATGTCCGCGACGGCCGTCAGGATCATCGCGTTCATGTTCTTCATGTCGACGGCCCCGCGGCCCCACAGCATGCCGTCCTGCACGAGGCCGGCGAACGGATCGACGGTCCAGTCCTCCGCCATGGCCGGGACGACGTCCAGGTGGCCGTGCACGACGAGCGCGGGCTTGCTGCTGTCGCGACCGCGCACGCGAGCCATCACGTTCGTGCGGCGAGGGATCGGCTCGTAGTACTCGACCTCGAGTCCGAGGCCCTCGAGGTAGGCGCCGACGTACTCCGCGGCCTCCCGCTCGCCCTTGGCGTTGCCGCCGCCGAAGTTCGACGTGTCGAACCGGATCAGGTCGCTCGCGATGCGGACGACCTCGGGCAGGGAGGGATCGGTCATGGCTCCAGGCTACCGAAACGGCGAGCCACGCCCGGGCGTACGGCTCGGTTCGAAGCGCGCTCCATTACGTGCTAATCTCATTCTTCGGTCGGCAACGATCATCCAACACCTGCGCGGGTGGCGGAATGGTAGACGCGCTACGTTGAGGTCGTAGTGCCCGTAAGGGCGTGGGGGTTCAAGTCCCCCTCCGCGCACAGGAAGCAAGAGGCGGTCCCGAGAGGGGCCGCCTCTTCTGTTTCCGCCGCTCGTCCTCGTGCCTCATCGGAAAGCGCGGCTGATGCCTCCGCTGATCTGAGCGAGCTGCGACCACAGCAGGAGGCGTCGCAATGGCCGGAACAGGAGGCCGACGGCTCGTCGCCAGCCTCTGCTGCGACGCCAGGCAAGAGTGATCTCCAGCTGCGTTCCTCCGGCCGCGGGGTGCAACGCGATCAGAATCCTGATCGCGGCGCTGCCCGGTGCGTCCGGATAGCTGAATCGCCAGGAGATCACCGCGTTCCTGTCCACCTCGAGCACCTCCACGCGGCGCCGCAGGAATCGTTCGCGTACGGCGAGGCGCTTGCCGTCCGGGCGGCGTTCCGGGGCGAAGGTGAACCAGGTGTCGCCCGCCTCGGCGATCGAGACTTCGGCCCCGCACTCGACTCGGGCCGTCATCGCATCCCACTCCAACATCTGCCGCGGGTCGGCGAGGAGACTCCAGACCTCGTCGACGGATGCCGGCACGAACGCCTCCGCGAATCCGCACACCTCACCCTCTCCGTGGACGGGGAACGTGTGGAGCGCGAGACCCTGCACCTCGTCCAGCCGCGCGACGATCTCGGCTGCCGACGTGCCCACGCGTTCGAGCAGGTCGTCGATCAGCCCGCTCTGATCCTTCAGCAGCTCTCGCAGGACCGCCTCGGCGTCGCCCGTGTGCCTGCCCGAGGCGGCGCGCGCGAAGATCTCGCGAGCCCGCGGCGTCCACTCGTAGCCGCCGGTCTCGTGGAACCGGATCCGCTCCGGTCCTTCCGCATCCCCCGCGACGATCCCGAGAGACCGGAGCTGCGCGGCGCGCTGATCGCCGAGGGCCCGACGGACGGCGTCGAGAGTGACGCCGGCGCCGCGCAGCACCTGGCCGGCCGGGTGCGTGCTGAGCGTCAGCGCGAGGAGCAGATGGTCGAGATCGGTCTCTCGCTGGCCGAAGCGAGAGGCCTCCTCCATCGCTGCAAGCGAGAGGCTCTGGCTCGTCGCCGCGATCACCGAGAACCTGCTCACCGGTTCCTCCTCGGAACGGGGATCGTCTGGTCGACGCGTCTCGCGTGCTTCTTGTGCACCGCCTGCCGCGTCACGCCCAGGGCCTCGGCGATGGCCTGCCAGCTCATCCCGGCTCTGAGCCCCGCTTCGACCTGACGGAGTTCGAGAGCGTCCGTCAGGATGCGAAGAGAGGCCACCGCCCGCAGACCGGCGCGCGGGTCGGCGGTGTCGGAGGCCAGAGTCGCCAGCTGCGCAGAATCCATGGTGTCAACCTACGTTGCTCGCGTGAGCGTGTCAACGTAGGTTGCGAACGGCGTCAGGCCACGCCGACGCCGAACACGAGACCGAGCACGTAGGTCACCGCGGCCGCACCGAAGCCGATCGCCAGCTGCCGCAGTGCCCGGCGCAGCGGAGGTCCGCCGGAGAGCACGCCGACCATCGCCCCGGTGCTCAGCAGGGCGATGCCGACGAGCACGAGGGCGAGAGCGATCGCGGCGATCCCCTGGAGCCCGAAGATCCACGGGAGCACCGGCACGATCGCACCGGACGCGAAGAGCAGGAAGCTGGAGATCGCAGCCGTCCAGTCGCTGCCGACGATGTCGTGGTCGCCGCCGGGCACGGTGACCGGCCCGGTCGCGGCGCGACGGGCGCCGGCCTTGGCGGCCTCGACGATGCGGTGGGCACGGGCGAGCGCTTCTTCCTGCTCCATGCCCCGTGCCCGGTAGACCAGGGCGAGCTCGTTCTCGTCGATGTCGAGGTCGCCCGCCGCATCCGCCGCATCCTCGTTGGCCTCGGTGGCGGCGAGCAGCTCGCGCTGCGACCGCACCGAGACGAACTCGCCGGCGCCCATCGACAGGGCGCCGGCCAGCAGACCGGCGATGCCGCTGAAGAGCACGAACCCGGAGCTCACCCCGGTCGCGCCGATGCCGAGCACGAGCGCCAGGTTGCTCACCAGACCGTCGTTGGCGCCGAACACCGCGGCGCGGAACGAGCCGGAGAGCCGTCGCCGTCCTCGGGCTGCGAGCCCGCGCACCACCTCGTAGTGGATCTTCTCGTCGGCGCGCATCGCCGGAGTCGCGTACTGCTCTGCGTCGTAGGGCGAGCGTGCTTCCGCGCTCTGCGCGAGGGCCAGCACGAAGATCGAGCCGAAACGACCGGCCATCCAGCCGAGCAGACGTGAGCGGATGCCGGCACGCGGCAGGCGCTTCGGCTCGCCGCCGAGCAGGTCGAGCCAGTGCTGCTCGTGGCGCCGCTCCGCATCGGCGAGGCGCAGCAGGATCTCCTGCTCCTCCCCCGTGCGTCGCGCCGCGAGCTTCTGGTATACCGTCCCTTCGGCACGTTCCTCGACCAGGTATCGTGCCCAGCGGCGGCGGTCAGCGGGTGTCGGTTCGGTGGCGGCAGGCGCTGTCATGGATCCTCCAGATGTCGCGGAGCCCGGTCCGCGGGCAACCGTTCCACGCTAGCCGCGCACCCGCTCACGAACGGCGCTCACGCGAGGATTGCCAGCATTTCGGGAATCCGAACCCTTCGGCAGGCTCAGGGACCTCCCGGCAGTCAGGAGCGCACGCGCTTGCGCAGCACGTCGATCCGCGCCTGCAGCTGCGTCACGGTGGCCTGCGCGACCGCCGGTCCTCCGCAGATGCGTCGCAGCTCGGCGTGCACCGCGCCGTGCGGCTCGCCCTTCTGACGGGCGTACAGGCCCACGAGGCTGTTCAGCAGCTGCCGCTGCTCTTTGAGCGTGCGGTGGAGAGGCGCAGGCAGCGTGGTGGTCTCGGTCGGCCCGGCCGCGGCCTCGCGGGCCTCGCGCAGGCGGGACTGCCGGGTCTGACGCTGCATGAGCAGCTCGTGCACGTGCTCGGGCTCGAGGAGGCCGGGGAAGCCGATGAACTCCTCCTCCTCGGGCGTGCCGGGCTCGGCGAGCTGTCCGAACTCCTGGCCTTCGAACACCACCCGATCGAAGTGCGCGACCGAGGAGAGCGCCTGATAGCTGAACTCCTGCTCGAGCGCGTCGGAGGTCTCTTCCTCGCGGTTGGCGCTCTCGAGCAGAGAGTCGTCGAGGCCGTCGTCATCGTTGGACTGGCGGTCGAGCGCGTGGTCGCGCTCCTTGTCCATCTCGTTGGCGAGGCCCATGAGGACGGGCACCTGGGGCAGGAAGACGCTGGCGGCTTCACCACGACGCCGCGCCCGCACGAACCGGCCGATGGCCTGCGCGAAGAACAGCGGCGTCGACGAGGACGTGGCGTACACGCCGACCGCGAGGCGCGGCACGTCGACGCCCTCGGACACCATCCGCACCGCCACCATCCAGCGCTGCTCGCCGGCGCTGAACTTCTCGATGCGCTCCGACGCCGTCGCGTCGTCGGAGAGCACGATCGTGGGCTGCTGCCCGGTGATGCTGTGCAGGATCTTCGCGTAGGCCCGCGCGACGGTTTGGTCGGTCGCGAGCACGAGGCCACCGGCATCCGGCACATGATGGCGGATCTCGGTCAGTCGACGATCGGCGGCCGACAGCACCGCCGGCATCCACTCGCCCTCGGGATCGAGCGCCGTGCGCCAGGCCTGGGACGTGACGTCTTTCGTGTTGTCCTGGCCGAGGTGGGTCTCGAGCTCGTCACCCGAGGTCGTGCGCCAGCGCATCTTTCCGGCGTACATGTGGAACAGCACCGGACGCACGACGCCGTCGGCGAGGGCCCGTCCGTAGCCGTAGTTGTAGTCGGTGCGCGAGATGCGCGCCCCGGATTCGTCGGGGTGGTACTCGACGAACGGAATCGGCGCGGTGTCGCTGCGGAACGGGGTGCCCGACAGCAGCAGCCGTCGTTTCGCCGGCCCGTAGGCGTCGCGGATCGCATCGCCCCAGCTCAGCGCGTCGCCGCCGTGGTGCACCTCATCGAGGATGACGAGGGTCTTGGCGTCTTCGGTCAGGTGCCGATGCACGGACGACTTCGCCGCGACCTGCGCATACGTGACCACGGCACCGTGATAGTGCCGTGCCGGTGCCCAGTGACTGTTGCGGAAACGCGGGTCCAGGCGGATGTGCACGCGCGCCGCAGCGTCGGCCCACTGGGTCTTGAGGTGCTCGGTGGGGGCGACCACGATGATGCGGTTCACCTCGCCCATGCGCATCAGCTCGACCGCGAGGGTCAGGGCGAAGGTCGTCTTGCCTGCGCCCGGCGTGGCGGCGACGAGGAAGTCGCGTTGGTCGGCCTCGAAGTACGCCTCGAGCGCCTCGTGCTGCCATGCCCGCAGCTTGCTCGCCGTCCCCCAAGGGGCGCGCTGAGGGAAGGAGGGAGAGAGCATCGAGTCCACGATAATCGCTCCCACGGACACCGCTGCGCACTCCCGCCGACGCGCCCGGCAGACCTCCCGTGACACGCCGAGCGCGGGTAGGCTCAGTCCTTGCGCTGCAGCCACCGCCGCACGCATCTGTTCGCGAAGGAGAGCTGGATGACAGACCAGGATTCGACCCGGACCCCCTACGTCGCCAACGAGACGGTGCACCCGTGGCGCCGGTTCGTCGCCGTGGGCGACTCGTTCACCGAAGGCATCGGCGACCCCGACCCGGCGACGCCGGGCAGCCATCGCGGTTGGGCCGACCGCGTCGCCGAGGTGCTCGGTGATCAGGTCGAGGACTTCGCCTACGCGAACCTCGCGGTGCGCGGCAAGCTGATCGCGCAGATCGTCGCCGACCAGATCGAACCGGCCGTGGCGCTGCATCCGGACCTCGTGTCGATCTGCGCAGGCGGCAACGACGTGATCCGCCCGGGAACCGACCCGGACGCGATCGCCATGCAGCTGGAGGATGCCGTCGCGCGCCTGGCGTCCACCGGTGCCGCCGTCATCCTCTTCACGGGCATCGACACCGGATTCACCCCGGTCTTCCGCGCCTTCCGCGGCAAGGTCGCCATCTACAACGAGAATGTGCGCGCGATCGCCGACCGGCACGACTGCATCGTGGCCGACCAGTGGGCGCTGAAGGTCGTGCAGGACATGCGCTTCTTCGACGACGACCGCCTGCACTACAACGCTCTCGGCCACCACGAGGTCGCCCGGATGGTGCTGCGCGCGCTGAACGTGCCGAACGAGCTCGAGTCGCTCCAGCCCGAGCCCATCCCGGTGCGCACCTGGCGCGAGGCCCGCGCCGAGGACTTCGGATGGGCGCGCGAGCATTTCGTCCCGTGGGTGCTGCGCCGTCTGCGCCACCAGTCATCCGGTGATCACATCGTCGCGAAGCGCCCGGATGCGTCGCCGATGATCCGACTCGACCAGAGCTGAAGCGCGACGCTCGTTCTCAGCGCTGCAGCGCCCAGAGGGCGACCGCGGCAGCCGAGGCCACGTTCAGGGAGTCCACTCCCCCGCTCATCGGGATCGTGACCACGTGGTCGGCGCCCTCGAGTGCGGTGCGGGACAGCCCATCGCCCTCCGAGCCCATCACGAGGGCGACCCGTTCGGGGCGGTCGGCGACATAGGCGGCGAGCGTCACGGCATCATCGCGCAACGCGAGCGCCGCGATGTCGAACCCTTCGGCGTGCAGGTCGGTGGTGGCGGATTCCCAGTCCGTGATGCGGGTCCACGGCACCTGGAAGACGGTCCCCATGCTCACGCGCACGCTGCGGCGGTACAGGGGGTCCGCTCCGCCGGGCGAGACGAGCACGGCATCGGCGCCGAGGCCGGCCGCCGCACGGAACGCGGCGCCGACGTTCGTGTGATCGCCGATGTTCTCGAGGATCAGCACGACCCGGGCCCCCTCGAGGACCTCGCGAACGGTCGGCAGCTCCGGACGGTGCATCGACGCGATCGTTCCGCGATGCACCGCGAAACCGGTCACCGCCTCGGCGACCTCGTCCGGGACGACGTACACCGGCACGTCGAGATCGCCGAGGATCCCGCGGATCTCGTCGACGCGCTTCTGCTGCAGCAGCACCGAGCGCGGACGGTGACCGGCGGCGACCGCGCGGGCGATCACCTTCGTCGACTCGGCGATGTACAGGCCGCCCGTCGGGTCGCTCACCGTGCGCAGAGCGGTGTCGGTGAGTCCGCGGTAGTCGTCCAGCCGGGGGTCTGCGGCGTCGGCCACGGAGAAGAGTTCCACGACAGCCACTCTGCCACCCGAGGGGCGACTCGCGGCACGCCCCGGGCCCGCGGCACGTCGTAGACTCGCTCGGGGAGGTCCTGTGAGCGCATCGAGCACTGCCGAGCTGTCGGCCACCCTCGCCCAGGCGGCAGGGCTGCTTCGTGGCAGGCGGATCGCGCTCCTGACCGGCGCCGGCATCTCGACGGACTCGGGCATCCCCGCGTATCGCGGCGAGGGCGCCAGGACGCGCAGCGATCCGATGACGATCCAGACCTACCTCGGCGACGAGACCGCCCGGCGTCGCTACTGGGTCGGCGGGCACCTGGGATGGCGCGCGTTCGCACGTGCCGAGCCCAACCCCGGGCACGTCGCCCTCGCCGAGATGGAGGCCGCGGGAGCCGTCTCCGGCGTCATCACGCAGAATGTCGACGGACTCCACCTTCGGGCTGGCAGTTCGCACGTCATCGAGGTGCACGGCACCATGCGTCGCGTCCACTGCCTGCACTGCGGCCAGGTGTTCGACCGCCGCGATGTCGCGGTGCAGATCGAGGAGCTCAACCCCTGGATCACGGTCCCCGAGAACGTCGCACTGAACCCCGACGGCGATGTGCTGCCGGAGAGCACCGACGGATTCGTGATCCCCACCTGCACGGTCTGCGGAGGGATGCTGAAGCCCGACGTCGTGTTCTTCGGGGAGTATGTGCCCCAGGATCGCTTCCGGGCCGCGGAGTCGCTGCTGAGGTCCAGCTCGGCGCTCATCGTCGCGGGCTCGTCGCTGGTCGTGAACTCCGGCGTACGCCTCGTGGAGCGAGCCCGTCGCCGCAGCATCCCCCTGATCATCGTCAACCGCGAGCCCACCCGCGCGGACGCCTGGGCCGATCTCACGATCGCCGCGGGCACCAGCGACGTGCTCCCCGCCCTCCAGGAACTGCTCTCGTGACCTTCATCACCCTCATCCGCCACGGACAGACCGACTGGAACCTCGCCCGTCGCATCCAGGGCTCCACCGACATCCCGCTGAACGAGAAGGGGCGCGCCGACGCGCACCGTGCGGCCGCGCATCTCGCCGAGACGCCGCACGATGCGATCTACTCGAGTCCGCTGCTCCGGGCGAAGGAGACCGCCGAGATCATCGCCGCAGAGCTCGGGCTGGAACTCGCGGGGGTCGTCCCCGATGTGCGCGAACGCGAGTTCGGCGAGGGCGAGGGGATGCTGGTCTCGGACTACATCTCGACCTACGGCGATTGGCATGCCGAGGTTCCCGGCGCCGAATCCCTCCACGACGTCGGAGTGCGGGCCATCGCAGCGCTGCACGCGATCGCCCGCGATTCCCGGCGCCGCTCCGCTCCCCGCGCCGAATCCGTCCTGGTCGTGGCGCACGGCGGCGTCATCCGCTCCGTGATCGACCTCGTCTCGGGCGGCACACTCCCCCGCGACGGCGAGGTCATCGCGAACGGGTCGGCCCACCGGTTCGAAGCCTCACCCGGATCCCTCCGACTGCTCGAGGAGACGCTGGTCATCTGATCAGCTGACCCGGGCCACCACCGAACGCGCGTGCCGGAGCACGGGTTCGTCGACCATGCGGCCCTCGAATCGGAAGACGCCGCGTTCGCTCTCCGCAGCGCGGAGGACCGCTCGCGCCCACTCGACCGTCGCCTCATCCGGCAGGTAGGCCGCGCGGATGACGGCGACCTGGTTCGGGTGGATGCAGGCTGTGGCACGGAAGCCGGATGCCGCGGCATCCACCGCCTCCTCCTCCAACCCTTCGAGGTCGCCGAGGTCGATGTGCACGGCGTCGATCGCGGCCTTCCCGTGCGCGCCGGATTCCAGCAGCACGCGCGAGCGGGCGTAGCGCGCGATCTCTCGGTAGGCGCCGCCGGACGTGCGCGACGAGGTGCCGCCGAGCGAGGCGACGAGGTCTTCCGCGCCCCACATCATCGCGGCGACGAGCGGATGCGCAGCGATCTCGGGGGCCGCATGCACTCCGCGGGCCGTCTCGCACAGCGCGATGAGCGAGAACCGGTCGTCGAACGCGGAGAGGCCGTCGGCGCCCTCGGTCTTCGCCACCATGACGGTGCGGAAGGCGGTGTGCTCGAGAGCCTCCAGGTCTGCAGCGAAGTGCTCGCTGCTCGGCGCGTTCACCCGCACGATCACCCGCTCGGGATCGACGTCCGCCGCGATCAGGTTGACTCGCGCCCCGGCCTTGGCATCGGGCAGCACGGCGTCTTCGAGATCGAGGATCACCGCGTCGGCCCTCTCCAGCGCGGTGCGGAAGCGCTCCGGTCGATCGGCAGGGCAGAACAGCAGCGCCGGGCCGAGGTCGAACGCGGTCATGCGGAGGCCTCCGGACGGCAGTGCACGAGCACACTCCTCGTCGCGGTGGCGACGATCGTGCCGTCCTGGCTGCGGCCGGTGTGCGCGATCTGCACGATGCCCTGGCCGGGGCGAGACGACGACAGCCGCTTCTCGACGATGACGCTCTCGGTATAGAGCGTGTCGCCGGCGAAGAGCGGATGCGGGAACGCGATGTCGCCGAAGCCGAGCTGTGCGACGAGCGTGCCCTGGGTCAGCTGCGCCACCGACGCCCCGACCATGGTCGACAGCGTCCACATCGAGTTCATCAGCCGCGCATGGAACGGCGCCTGCGCGTCGGCGAACGCTGCATCGAGGTGCAGCGCCTGCGTGTTCATCGTGAGCGTCGTGAACAGCACGTTGTCGGCCTCGGTGGCCGTGCGCCCCGGTCGATGCAGATAGCGCGCGTCCGTCACGAACTCCTCGTAGTACAGCCCCCGCTGGATGATGTCCTGCCTACCCATGCCGCTCACGCTACCCGGCGAGACCGAGCCCGCGCGCGATCACCAGGAGCTGCACCTCGGTGGTGCCCTCGCCGATCTCGAGGATCTTGGAGTCGCGGTAGTGCCGTGCCACCGGGAACTCGTTCATGAATCCGTTGCCGCCGAAGATCTGGGTCGCGTCCCGGGCGTTGTCCATCGCGGCCTCGCCGGCGACGAGCTTCGCGATCGCCGCCGCCTCGGCGAACGGCTTGTCTGCATCGCGCAGTCGTGCCGCGTGATGCCAGGCGAGGCGTGCCGTGTGCACCCGCGCCCGCATGCGTGCCAGAGTGAACTGCGCGTTCTGCCGGGTGCTCAGGGCGCTGCCGAAGATCGTGCGGCTCTTCGCGTAGTCGACAGCAGCCTCCAGGCAGCCTTCCGCAGCACCTGTGGAGAGCGCGGCGATCGCGATGCGCCCCTCGTCGAGGATGCTGAGGAAGTTCTTGAACCCGCGTCCGCGCTCTCCCACCAGGTTCGACGCAGGAACCCGCGCACCCTGGAAGCTGAGCGGATGCGTGTCGGAGGCGTTCCACCCGACCTTGTCGTAGGGCGGCTCGACGGTGAACCCCGGCGTGCCGTTGGGAACGATGATCGTCGAGATCTCCTTGCGACCGTCCTGGACACCGGTGACCGCGGTCACGGTCACGAAGCGCGTGATCGGCGTGCCGGAGTTGGTGATGAACTGCTTGGAGCCGTCGATCACCCACTCGTCGCCCTCCAGCCGCGCGGTGGTGCGCGTCGCACCGGCGTCACTGCCGGCCTCGGGCTCGGTGAGGCCGAACCCCGCGAGAGCGCGCCCGGCGAGGAGGTCGGGAAGCAGCTCCTGCCGCTGCTCCTCGGTGCCGAAGCGGAAGATCGGCATGGCGCCGAGGCTGACGCCCGCCTCGAGCGTGATCGCGATGGACTGATCGACGCGGCCGAGCGCTTCGATCGCGATGCCGAGCGCCATGTAGTCACCGCCCTGACCGCCGTACTCCTCCGGGAACGGCAGGCCGAACAGGCCCAGGTCGCCCATCTGCGCGACGACGTCCATCGACAGGGTGTGCGTGCGATCGGCCTCGTACGACTGCGGGGCCACGACGGTCTCTGCGAATTCGCGCACCATGGCGGCGAGCTCGCGCTCCTCCTCGGTCAGGTCTTCCATCATCAGCTCTCTTCCGTCGTCACACGCGCGACCGGCTGGTCGCGTCGAACCTGATCGCCCACGACGACCAGCAGCTGCACGACGCCGTCGTGCGGCGCGAGCACCGGGTGCTCCATCTTCATCGCCTCGATGGCGACGAGCGGCGTGCCGGCGGAGACCGACGCGCCGTCCTGCACATGCACGGCGACGACGCTTCCCGGCATCGGCGCACGCGCCTCCGGCGCGGTCGCCGCGACGCCACGATCGTGCGCGGCGTGCCGGCGTCGCATCCGCTCTCGTCGGTCGAGCGGACGCAGACGAGCAGTCCTGCCGTGTTCCGAGACCCAGACGGCGCCGTCGGCATCGACGGCCGCGCGCGCAGGAGACCGCGCCGCCCCGCCGTCGTCTGCCGGCACCTCGATGACCTCGTCGTCGTCGGTGAGCATCGCGAAGGCCTCACGGTCGACCGGTCCCGCTCCGAGGCGCCAGCCCGGGAGCTCTCTCCAGAGAGCACTCGTCCGGACGGGCTCCGCCGCTGTCGGCGCGACCGCGCGAGCAGCCGACAGCATCGCGCCCGACGGCGGATCCGCGGTCACCGGCAGCAGAGTCTCGATCAGGCCGGTGTCGAGGTCGCCGGCGATGACGCGGGCGTCGTTGCACAGTCGGCGCAGGAACGCGATGTTGGTGTCGACGCCGAGCACGACGGTCTGCGCCAGCGCCTCGTCGAGGCGGCGGAGTGCGCTCGCGCGATCCTCAGCGAACGCGATGATCTTCGCGATCATGGGGTCGTAGAACCCCGTGACCTCGCTGCCGCTCTCGATCGCCGCGTCCACGCGCGCGCCCGCAGGCGGGTCGAACAGCAGCACCGTGCCGGTCGACGGAAGGAAACCTCGCTCCGGAGACTCCGCGTAGACGCGGGCCTCGACCGCATGGCCGCGGGTCGTCGGCGCGACGTCGAGTGGCAGCCCGGCCGCGGCGCGCAGCTGCAGCGCGACCAGATCCAGACCGGTGACCTCCTCGGTGACCGGATGCTCCACCTGCAGCCGAGTGTTCATCTCGATGAAGAAGACGTCCTTCGGCGAATCCGCGTCGACGAGGAACTCCACCGTCCCGGCGCCGACATATGCGACGCTCTCGCCGGCCTGGACGGCCGCTGAGAGCAGGCGTTCGCGCGTCTCCTCCGGGATTCCCGCGGACGGCGCCTCCTCGATCACCTTCTGGTGCCGCCGCTGAAGGGTGCACTCCCGTTCGCCAAGCGCGACGACGGAGCCGTGGGCATCACCGAACACCTGCACCTCGATGTGGCGCGGACGTCGGATGAGCCGCTCGAGGATCAGGGAGTCGTCGCCGAAGGCCGCGGCCGCGACCCGGCGCGCCGAAGCCAGAGCACCGACGAGACCGGCGGCGTCCGACACGACCTCCATGCCCTTCCCACCGCCGCCGGCGCTCGGCTTGACCAGCAGCGGGAAGCCGACACGTGCCGCTTCCTCGGCGATCTCGGAGTCCGAGAGGCCTCGTGCGTCGAAACCGGGCACCACGGGTACGCCGTAGCGCATCACGTGATCGCGCGCCCGAGCTTTGTCGCCCATGATCTGCAAGGCCTCGACGGACGGGCCGATGAAAACGATCCCGCTCTCGGCGCATGCCTCGGCCAGACCGACGCTCTCCGAGAGGAAGCCGTAGCCCGGGTGGATCGCCTGGGCGCCCGAAGTACGCGCGGCCGCGATCACGGCGTCGATGTCGAGGTACGACTCTGCCGCCGGTGCCGGACCGATGCGCACGGCGTCGTCGGCTTCGCGCACGTGGGGCGCGTCGGCGTCGGCGTCGCTGTACACCGCGACGCTGCGGATGCCGAGGTCGCGCAGGGTGCGGATCACTCGGCGGGCGATCTCGCCGCGGTTCGCGACGAGGACGGTGTCGTAATACATGGCACTCACATCCGGAAGACGCCGAAGCGCGGTTCGGGCAGCGGACTGCGGGCGACGACATCGAGGGCGAGGCCCAGGAGATCACGGGTCTGAGCCGGGTCGACGATTCCGTCGTCCCAGAGCCGAGCGGTGGCGTAGTACGGCTCGCCCTGCTGCTCGTACTGCTCGCGGATCGGCGCCTCGAAAGACGCCCGATCCTCGGTGGTCCAGCCGTCGCCACGGGCCGTGAGCTGGTCCTCCTTGACCGTCGCGAGGACGGATGCCGCCTGCGCGCCGCCCATCACCGAGATCCGGCTGGCCGGCCAGGTCCAGAGGAAGCGCGGCGAGTAGGCACGGCCGCACATGGAGTAGTTCCCGGCGCCGAAGGATCCGCCGATGATGACCGTGAGCTTGGGGACGCGGGTGCTCGCGACGGCGGTGACCATCTTGGCCCCGTCCTTCGCGATGCCGCCGGCCTCGGCATCCGATCCGACCATGAAGCCGGTGATGTTCTGGAGGAAGAGCAACGGGATGCCGCGCTGGTCGCACAGTTCGATGAAGTGCGCGCCTTTGAGCGCCGACTCGCTGAACAGCACCCCGTTGTTGGCGACGATGCCGATCGGATGCCCGTGCAGACGAGCGAAGCCGGTGACGAGAGTCGTGCCGTACTCGGCTTTGAATTCGCGGAAGCTGTCGCCGTCGACCAGGCGCGCGATGACCTCGCGCACGTCGTAGGCCTCGTTCACATCGACGGGTACGACGTCGTACAGGGGCGACTGCTCGGACGGGACACGGCTGTCGAGCACCTCCCATGCGGGTGCCTGCGGCGGCGGGAGCGTCGCGACGATGTCCCGGAGGATCTCGAGGGCGTGCTCGTCGTCTTCGGCGAGGTGGTCCACGACGCCGCTGCGACGGGCGTGCAGCTCTCCGCCACCCAGCTCCTCCGCGGTCACGATCTCACCGATCGCGGCCTTCACGAGCGGCGGACCGCCGAGGAAGATCGTGCCCTGGCCACGGACGATGATGGTCTCGTCGCTCATGGCGGGCACATACGCGCCGCCGGCGGTGCAGGACCCGAGCACCGCCGCGAGCTGCGGGATGCGCTCCGCCGACATCCGCGCCTGGTTGAAGAAGATGCGCCCGAAGTGCTCGCGATCGGGGAAGACCTCGTCCTGCCTCGGCAGGAAGGCTCCGCCCGAATCGACGAGGTAGAGGCAGGGCAGTCTGTTCTCGAGAGCGATCTCCTGGGCGCGCAGGTGCTTCTTCACCGTCATCGGGTAGTAGGTGCCGCCCTTGACGGTGGCGTCGTTGCAGACCACCATCACGTGGCGACCGTGGACGAGCCCGATCCCGGCGATCACTCCCGCGCCCGGCGCCTCTCCCCCGTACAGCCCGTCCGCGGCGAGCGGCGCGACCTCGAGGAAGGGACTGCCCTCGTCGAGGAGTCGTGCGACACGGTCGCGCGGGAGCAGCTTTCCCCGAGCCAGATGGCGCTCTCGTGACGCCGCGGGTCCGCCGCGCGCAGCGGTCGCGAGGCGATCCCGCAGCTCCTGGGCGAGCGACTCCTGGGTTGCCGACATCGTGATGTCCTCCTCGACCCACGTCGGCGCCGGCGAAGGTGCTGGCGCAGTGCATGCATTCTCGGTTAGTGTTCACTAACCCGTTGATTCAGGTTAGCGAGGATTAACTGAGATGACAAGCCCGGTCACTGCCCGAGACCGCGCGAAGGCCGAGCGCTCCGACGCGATCCTTCACGCCGCCGCTCGCCTCTTCGCCGAGCGTGGCTACACGGGCGTGAGTCTTGAAGACATCGGCGCTGCGGTCGGCGTGTCCGGCCCGGCGGTCTACCGCCACTTCGCCGGTAAACAGGCGCTGCTCGGCGCGGTCCTGGTGAAGGTCAGCCAAGACCTGATCCACGGAGGCCGTCAGGTCTCCGACGGCGCCACGACACCCGACGCGCGCATGCAGGCGCTGATCCGCTTCCACGTGGACTTCGCTCTCGGCAACGCCGAGGTGATCCAGGTGCAGGACCGCGATGTCGCCCACCTCTCCGAGACCGATCGAGCCGAGGTGCGCCGCCTGCAGCGCGCATACATCGAGCTGTGGATGGACACCCTGGAGCCTCTGCATCCGATCAGCGGCGCCGCCGCCGAGACGCCGAAGGCCGATCGTGACGAACTCCGGCTGCGCGTGCAGGCCTGCTTCGGTCTGATCAACTCGACGCCGCACAGCACGCGCGCCGCCGCCCGCCGGCATGCCGCCACCGCGAGCGTCCTCGTCGCGATGGCGGATGCCGCGCTGCGCGCCCCTACCTGAGGAGCATGGCGCGGCCCGGCTCCTGCAGCACGTCGGCGACGTCCTTGAGGAATCTCGCGCCTTCCGCCCCGTCGACGAGTCGGTGATCGAACGAGAGACTGAGCGTCATCACCTGACGCAGCGCGATCTCGCCCTGGTACTCCCACGGCTGTCGGCGGACGGCGCCGACCGCCAGGATGCCGGACTGACCGGGAGGCAGGATCGGTGTCCCCGCCTCCACACCGAACACGCCGATGTTGGAGATCGAGAAGGTGCCGCCGGCGAGCTCGGCCGGCGACGTCTTCCCTGCTCGCGCCGTCTCGGCGAGCGACTTCAACGCCGTCGCGAGCCCCGTGAGTGTCAGCTGATCCGCATCCCGGATGTTCGGAACGATGAGGCCCCGATCCGTCGCCGCGGCGATGCCCAGGTCGACGAAGTTGTACTGGACGATCTCGCCAGCCGCCTCGTCCCAGCGCGAGTTGAGGCCCGGCGCGCGACCGAGGGCGAGGCAGACGGCCTTCGCGATGACCGCGAGCGGACCGATCCGGTGCTCGGCGAGTGCCCTGTCGTCGCGGAGGCTCGCCAGGAGGTCCATCGTCGCCGTCACATCGACGGTGTGGAACACGGTGACGTGCGGAGCGGTGAAGGCGCTCTGCACCATCGTCGCCGCGGTGTGCTTGCGGACGCCGCGGATCGGGATGCGCGTCTCCCGCTCGCCCGAGCGGGCCGTCGCGAACAGGCTCTCCGCCGTGGCGGGCACGACGGTCTCGGCCGGCGACGGAGCCGCGGACGCCGCGGAGGCGGAGGCTGCAGAGGCGGACCCGACGCGTTGCGCATACGCATCGACGTCGTTCCGGGTGATCACCCGATCCCCGACCTCTGCCGCGACGAGCACCAGATCGATGCCGAGCCGCTTGGCATGCGCGCGGACCGGTGGTGTGGAGCGCGGACGCTCGACGACGGTCTCGGTGCTGGCCGCGGGCCGCGCATCATGTGGAGCGGCCTCGAGGACGGCGATATCCGCCGACGCAGCGGTCCCGCCGACACGACGCGCGCGGCGGGCCGGACGACCCGCGGCGGTCGGTGCGGCACCGTAACCCACGAGGTTCGGCTGTGCCTTCTCCCCCGCATCCTGCTTCCCCGCATCGTCCGTCGCCGCCGGCTCATCGGCGCCCTCCACGTCGAAGTCGATCAGCGGGGCGCCGACGGCCACCGTCTGGCCCGCTTCGGCGTGCAGCGTCGCGACCGTCCCCTCATAGGGCGACGGCAGTTCGACGACGGCCTTCGCCGTCTCGACCTCGGCGAGCGTCTGGTTCAGGGCGACCGCGTCGCCGGGGGCGACGAGCCACTGCACGACCTCTGCCTCGGTCAGTCCTTCACCGAGGTCCGGCAGGCGGAACTCCGCGTTCATGCGTCTGCTCCCGTCAGGCTGTTCGGGCGGTCTAGCACGCGATCGACCGCGTCGAGCAGGCGGTCGAGGTCGGGTAGGTGATACTTCTCGAGCTTCGCGGGAGGGTACGGGATGTCGTGTCCGGTGACGCGGAGAGGTGCGGACTCGAGGTACTCGAAGCAGCGCTCGGTGATGCTCGCGATGACCTCCGCGGCGACTCCCGCCTCGCGCGACGCCTCGTGGGCGACGACGACGCGTCCGGTCTTGCGCACGGATGCGGCGACCGAGGCGTAATCGACCGGCGAGAGAGAGCGCAGGTCGACGACCTCCAGCGAGATGCCTTCGTCCTCCGCGGCATCGGCCGCCTGCAGGGCGGTCGAGACCATGGCGCCGTAGGTGATCAGCGTGGCATCCGTTCCCGTGCGCACGACACGGGCGAGCCCCATCGGCGACGCGTCGGCGAGCGGCGCCTCGAGGTCGACCTCGCCCTTGTGGTGGTACAGCCGCTTCGGCTCGAAGAAGATCACGGGGTCGTCGCTGGCGATCGCCTGGCGGAGGCTGCGATACGCGTCCTCCGGATTGGAGACCGCGATCACGCGCAGACCGGCCGTGTGCACGAAGTACGCCTCCGGCGACTCCGAGTGGTGCTCGGCCGCGCCGATCCCACCCGCCCACGGGATCCGGATCGTGATGGGCATCTTCGCGCGCCCCTGCGTGCGATAGTGCAGCTTCGCGACCTGCGCGACGATCTGGTCGAACGCGGGGTACACGAAACCGTCGAACTGGATCTCGACGACCGGCCGGTAGCCGCGGAACGCGAGTCCGACCGCCATGCCGACGATGCCGGACTCCGCGAGAGGGGTGTCGATCACGCGGGCCGCGCCGAATTCGTCGAGCAGCCCGTCGGTGATGCGGAACACACCGCCGAGCTTGCCGATGTCCTCGCCGAGCAGCACGACCTTGTCGTCGTCGCGCATCGCCTGACGGAGTCCGGCTCCGAGGGCCTTTCCGAGAGTCATCTCCGTCATGATCAGGCCTCGACGTCGAAGGTCGCGAGGTACGCGGCGTATTCGTCGCGCTGACGGTCGAGCCCCGTGTGAGGCTCCGCGTAGACGCCGTCGAACACCGAGAGCGGGGGGCGCGTGACCATCCCCAGGCATGCGGCGCGCATCTCCTTGGCGACGGCATCCGCCGCGGCCTGGGTCTCGGCGACGTGCTCGTCGCTGAACTCTCCCGTCGCGCGGAGGTACTCCTCGAGTCGCGCGATCGGATCGCGCCGGCGCCACGAGTCGAGCTCGACCTCGTCGCGGTAGCGCGTGGGGTCGTCCGCCGTGGTGTGCGGACCCATGCGGTAGGTCACGGCCTCGATGTACGCCGGGCCCTTGCCGGCCCGCGCGTGCTCGAGGGCCCAGCGCATGGCCGCCATGCAGGCGAGAACATCGTTGCCGTCGACCCGCAGGCTGGGGATGCCGAAACCGGGAGCGCGTCCGGCGATGGGGAACTGCGACTGCACCGCGACGGGCTCGGAGATCGCCCAGTGGTTGTTCTGGCAGACGAAGACGACGGGGGCCTGGTAGGACGCGGCGAAGATCATCGCCTCGTTCACGTCGCCCTGGCTGGTGGCGCCGTCACCGAAGTAGGTCACCGCGACCTCGTCGGCGCCCTCATGACGGATGCCGAGGGCGTAGCCGACCGCGTGGAGCGTCTGCGCGCCGATGATGATCTGCAGCGGAGCGACCCGGTGTGCCTCCGGATCGTGGCCGGCGCCTTCCTCGCCCCGCCACATGCGGACGTAGTCGCCGGGCTGTGCGCCCCGGGCGTAGATGACGCCGGTCTCGCGGTAGCTCGGGAAGACGTAGTCCTGCGGGGCGAGGGCCCGCGCGGTGCCGATCTGCGTGGCCTCCTGGCCGAGGCACGGCGCCCAGAGGCCGAGCTGTCCCTGACGCTGGAGGGCCACGCCCTCGGAGTCGATCCGGCGGAGGATCATCATGTCGCGGTGCAGAGCGCGCAGCTGCGCGGCATCCACGTCGGCGACATACGGGTCGAGCCGGGGGTTCGCGATGCGCGATCCGTCGGGGGCCAGGATGCGCTCGGAGAGCTCGAGATCCTGTGCGGTGTCGGCGATGGGCGTGATCTGCGGTGACATCATCGTCCTCCAAGTCCTCAGCGGCTCTCATGGAGCCTCGGCGCTGGCACCGGCTTCAGCACCGGCATGCTCAGAGGCTACGTCCGTTCAGCACCTCGCTCAAGCAATTGCGATGGGCTTGAGCATGTTGCTCGATATTCGGCGTTCGGGTCCTGCTAGGGTTTGTCACTATGTCTGGACTGGACCGTATCGATCTCGAACTCCTCGCCGCGCTCGCCGCCGATCCGCGCATCACGATCGTCGCGCTCGCCGAGAACCTCAAGCTGTCGCGCAACACCATCCAGGCCCGGATGGCGCGGCTGGAGCAGACGGGGGTGTTCCTCTCCTACGAGCGCTCCTTCTCCCCCGACGTGCTGGGCTTCCCGCTGCAGGCCTTCGTCAACATCGGCGTGCGTCAGCCCGAGCTGCCCCGCATCATCAACGAGCTCGCGCGCATTCCGGAGATCGTCCAGGCGCACGGCCTCAGCGGCTCGATCGACCTGCTCGCCCGCGTCGCGTGTCGCGACGCCAGACACCTCTTCGACACCGATGCCCGGATCCTGTCGATCGAGGGTGTCGAGCGGACGGAGACCTCGCTCGCCATGGGCGAGGTGATCCCGTTCCGGGTGGCCGGACTCATCGGCCTCGCTCGACGGGAATCCTGAGGAAGCGCCGCACAGCGCCGGCGGCCTCGGCCGGCGTCTCGTAGTGGATGAGGTGCCCCACGTGGGCGATCTCGACCAGAGTGGCGTCCTCGAACATCGTCGCGAGCTTCCGCTCGGCCTCGATGGGGGTGATGTCGTCGCGCTCGGCGGCGACCAGCAGGGTCGGCACAGGGATGTCGGCGGCGAACTCCCGCACGTCGTGTGACACGCTCGCGACGAACGCGTCGTGCAGCACGTCCCGGTCGGAGAACCGCGAGAAGTACGTGTCGTGCTGATCGTGGATGAAGCGGCGCAGCGCGGGCTCCCGCGTCTTCGTCATCGTGAGGCTCATCACCCGAACGACGAGGCGGCTCCGCAGCCATGCGGTTCCCAGCCGCTGAGGAAGACGCGCACCCAGTGCGTAGTAGAACACGGCGAGGCGCGTCATCACGCCCTTGGGACCTTCGAGCGCGGGAGCCCCGATCGGGTTCAGCAGGATCAGCCGCGGAGTCTCGAGTCCCCCGGCGACGGCGGCCGACGTGACGATCGAGCCGAAGGAGTGGCCGAGGATGACGGCACCCGGTGCGACGACGGCGGTGAACTCGGTCAGCCAGGCCGCGTACTCGTCGAGGTCGTGCGTCCGAGACGGCAGCGCTGCCGTCTCGCCGAAGCCGGGAAGGTCGGGCGCGATCACACGCACCTCGGGAAGGTACGCGAGCACGGGTTCCAGGCCGTGATGCTCGCCCCGGAATCCATGCACAGCCACGACCGTGGTCTCCGCATCCTCCGGGCCGTACTCCCAGTAGGCGGTCACCCCGCCGCGCACGGCGACCTCGTGCCGGCGCACCGGCAGGCGACGGAGACGGTCGGCGTAGGGCGATGGCACGGTCATGCTCCGAGTCTACGAGCCGCCGTGCGCCTTCTCCTGAATGTCGGAGGACGGATCTACCGTGAGGGCATGCCACCCCGTCCCGAGCTCCCCGCCTGGCTCACGCGTGTCGCGGTGTTCGATCTGGAGACGACCGGGGTCGACGTCACCTCCGACCGGGTGGTCAGCGCGCACGTCGGCGTCCTCGACGCCCACGGCCGGCAGATCGCGGCTCGTTCCTGGCTCGCCGATCCCGGCATCGTCATCCCCGATGGCGCCACCGCCGTGCACGGCATCACCACCGACCACGCGCGGACGCATGGTCGACCCGCGCCCGAGGTCGTGGGCGAGGTCACCTCCGCCCTCCGGTCTCTGCTCGGCCAGGGCGTTCCGGTCGTCGCCTACAACGCCTCCTACGACTTCTCCCTTCTCGCTCACGAGGCCCTGCGGCATGGGATCGAGCCGCTCACCGACCCCGCGCCGGTCATCGACCCGTTCGTCATCGACAAGGCCTACGACCGGTACCGCCGAGGCAAGCGCACCCTCGAGGTCGTCGCCGAGCACTACGCCGTCTCGCTCGAGGGAGCACACGAGGCCGCCGCCGATGCGATCGCCGCCGGACGCGTCGCCCAGGCGCTCGCGCGCCAGTTCTCCCTTCCCCCCACTCTGACCGAACTGCACACGCGTCAGATCGGCTGGGCCCGCTCCCAGGCCGCGAGCCTCACGGAGTACTTCATCAGCGTCGGCCGCCTCGAGCCCGAGGAGCGGCTCGACGGCACCTGGCCGGTGCGCGCGCACCGTCCGGCGGACTGAGCGTCCGATGCCGCGTTCGTCACTGTCTGCGGGTTCGACTAATCTCCACATTGGCGCCTATTTCGCGCGGTGTGAGGAGGAAGCACGCGATGCAGTTCACGTCCAGGAACGTCGATGACGTGGAGTCCACCTGGCAGCAGTTCGTGCCGTCCGCCACCCTCCAGAAGGTCGACCCGAGACGCTTCCGATTCGACTGGCGATCCGCCGATCTGGCGTCCGCGACTTTGGTGCGCTATGAACTCGCCGCGCAGATCCATTCCACCGCCGAACCGCAGGATCAGCTGCTCGCGTGCCGCGTCGATTCTGCGGGCGCCCGCGTCTGGTCGAAGGACCAGGATCTCGATGCGCGCACGCCATGGCTCACCGACGGCGAGCCTGTCCAGGCCCAGTGGCTGCACTCGGCTCGCGTTCGCGCCCTCGTCTTCGACCGCGCAGCGGCGCAGGAGCGCGCCCGGCAGATCACGGGTGACGACGGCATCGAGCTGCGTGCGACGGGCCTCGCACCGCGGTCGTCCGCCGCTGCGATGCAGTGGGAGCGGATGTTCCACTACCTCGACACCTCCTTCGACGACGAACTCGGCGACGACCGCATCCTCCGCGCCGAGTTCGAACGGCACGCGTTGATGACGACGCTGGCGACGTTCCCCACGACCATGACCGACTCCCTGCGGAGGACGCCGCAGCGCGCGGGCGCGCCGTTGACGGTGCGGCGCGCTCTCGCCTACATCGAGGAGAACGCCCACCTGCCGATCACGGTCGACGACGTGGCGACCGCGTCGTTCATCTCGACCAGGGGCCTGCAGTACGCCTTCCGGCGTGCCCTCGACATCACCCCGACCGACGCACTTCGGCGCGCCCGCCTCGACGGAGCGCGTCGTGATCTCGATCGCGGAGACGGCGAATCCGTCCGCGCGGTCGCCCGCCGATGGGGCTTCAGCCACCCTTCTCGGTTCGCCACCGCCTACCGCGCGGCCTATGGGACCGCCCCCGCTGTCGCGGCAGATCCGGCCCGCAGTGTGACGCCAGGCGAAGACTCTGTTCGCGCGTGACGGCGGGTCCCGGGGTACGGCCGGACGAATCTCCTCATTTGGATAGAGTGCAACTACGCCCGGACTGCGTCTGTCCCCCCATGCACGCACCGAGGAGTCACATGAGCCACACGACCGCCGTCTCCCCCGACGCGAGCTGAGCCGTGGGAGCCCTGTACTACGGCGACGCCCAGGACCCGATCCAGGTCGAGGACCGCGCACTCGCTCACCTCAAGGTGGTCATCGCCACCAAGCTCCGCCGCAATGAGAGCTTCACCCTGTCGTGGAAGCACCCCGAAGGCGACGCTCCCGGGCGCTCCACGCTGTGGCTGCACCCGTCGATCCCGCTCCGATTCGTGTTCCAGGAACCGGAGACGCCCGAGCTCAGCAGGAAGTGGATCGAGGATCTCGCACTCTCCGCGAATTCGAGCGGCGGGATCACGCTCATCGAGGAGCACCTCGAGAGCGCCGCGGCAGACTGACGGCATCCTCCGGGATGAGGCGGATGCCGCCCGTCCGCGCGGTCACACCACGTCGTCGTTGGTCGCGCGAACCGACCGGCGCGTGACCGGCTCACCCGTGGCCGGGTCCACGGACGTACGCGACACCGTGTCGGTACGCCGACGGCGCGCCAGCAGGATGATGCCGATGAGGAAGACGACCACTCCTGCGCCCATCAGGATGTAGCCGACCATGTCGAGGTTCACCCACGGCACCTCGACGTTCACCGCGAAGACGAGGATCGCTCCGATGACGAAGAGCGCGATTCCTGTGCCGATGCTCATGATGCCTCCCGTTCCGCGGCGGAGTGCCGCACGCACTCGAGAGTGCCGCGATGCAGAAGCGCCCGGCAGGGCCTTGACAGCGCGCGCTCGCTCCGAATTCCTCTCGGAGACAGCGCTGAATCGGTAGGGCGGGCGGGACTTGAACCCGCGATCGTTGGGTTATGAGCCCACTGCCTTAACCAGCTTGGCCACCGCCCCGTACGCGCTCCAGCCTAGCGGCCGAGCCGTTCACGCCGGAGCAGCGGCGGCGTGGATCTGCAGGTGGCCGAGATAGATCTCGGCGTTGGCGATCAACCCCGCCCGCTCCTCGTCGCTGAGCGCGCGGCGCACCTTCGCAGGCACGCCGGCGACGAGCGAACCGGCCGGGATCTCGGTGCCTCCGAGCACCACGGCGCCACCGGCGATCAGGCAGCCTTCCCCGATCACGGCACCGCTGAGGATCACGGACCCCATGCCGACGAGCGACCCGTCGCCGATCGTGCAGCCGTGCACCACGGCGTTGTGCCCGATCGACACCTTGGCGCCCACGACGACAGGATGACCGGCATCGACGTGCACCGAGACGTTGTCCTGCACGTTGCTGCCCGGACCGATGCGGATCCCGGCGGAGTCGCCCCGCAGCACCGCGTTGTACCAGACGCTGGCGCCGGCGCCGAGATCCACGTCTCCGACGATCCGGGCGCCGTCTGCGACGAACGCGGAGTCATCGATCGACGGAATACTGTTCGGGAGGCGGAGCACGGACGCTCCGGCGGCGATGGTCATGAGGTGAGACTACCCTCACTTCCGCGGAATCACGCGGAAGTGAGCCCAGCCTCAGCTTGCTTGCGGAATGTCTGAGCGTGAGTAGCGTTGTCTTCAACAGATACGAGATTTCCCTCCTGGAGGAGCACAAGATGAGCAAGGCACAGACCGTTTCCACCACCGCCATCGACCCGACCGCCGCCGCTGGCGCGGCGCAGTTCCTCTCCCCCGTCGTGCTCGGCCTGCAGGCCCTGACCATCAACGGCAAGCAGGCGCACTGGCACGTCCGCGGCGCGAACTTCGTCGGGGTCCACGAGCTGCTCGACACGATCGTCGCCCACGCCGGCGACTTCGCCGACACGGCCGCAGAGCGCATCGTCGCTCTCGGTCTCCCGATCGACGCCCGCGTCAGCGCGGTCGCCGCCAAGGCCGGGGCCACGGGAGTGCCGGCCGGGTTCACCCAGTCCGACGACCTCATCCGTGCGGTCATCGCCGACATCGACGCGATCCTCGTCGACGTCCGTGCAGCCGTCGACGGCCTCGACGAGGTCGACCTCACGAGCCAGGACGTCGCGATCGAGATCCAGCGCGGTCTCGACAAGGACCGCTGGTTCCTCGTCTCGCACATCGCGGCCTGACGCACGACGCTGAAGAGGGCGGGCTCCGGTATCACCGGGGTCCGCCCTCTTGCGTGTTCTCCGTCGTCTACGGCACGTGGGTCGGTCGTCTACTGCACGTGGGTCACGCGACCGGCGAGCAGCGTCGCGCCGACCGGCATCGCGCGGAGATCCGTCGCGCTGCTGGTCCGGGGATCGGCGGAGCAGAGCACGATGTCCGCGGGCTCACCGGGACGGAGCGATGACCGCACGCTCGCCTCGAGCGCCTGGTCCACGGTGAGCGTCTCCTCGGGATGCCACGGATCGCGCTCGTCGTCGGTGCGCGACACCGCGGCGGCGATCGCGTGCCACGGATCGAGAGCGGCCACCGGCGCGTCGGACCCGAAGCGGAGCTCCGCTCCCGCGTTCCGCAGCGAAGCGAGCGGATAGCTGATCGCCGTCTGATCTCTCCAGTGCTTCGCCACGAGGTCACGGTCGTCGAGGGCATGCTGCGGCTGAACGCTGGCGATGATGCCGAGGCGTGCGAACCGTGCGAGATCCGCATGACGGACCAGCTGGGCGTGCTCCATGGTGCCGACTGCACCCGAGACGGTGAACGCATCCAGGGCGGAAGTCGTCGCTCGGTCGCCGATCGCGTGCACCGCGGCCGCGAGCCCCGCACCCGCAGCTCGCGTGAGCAGGTCGACGAGGGCATCCGGCGGAACCGTGAGCATCCCGAAGTTCAGCGGATCGCCGGGATAGGCATGCGAGCAGGCCGCCGTGCGGGTGCCCAGCGAGCCATCGGTGATCACCTTGAGCGACCCCACCCGCACGAGGCCGCGGGCCGCAGCCGGGGCGTCCGGGTCCTCGTGGAGCTCCCCCGACTTCAGGCCCGTCGCGATCGCCCGGTCGAGATCGAAGGGGTAGATCGCGAACTCGACGCGGTGGGCTGCGAATCCGGTGCCGATGCGTCGCGGCCAGGCATCCGCGTTCCATGCCATGTCGAAGTCGACCAACCCGGTGATGCCTCGCATCGCCGCGCGTTCGCCGGCCGCCTGCACGGCGGCGTCGCTGTGCGCGGGATCTGCGGCGTTGAGGCGTCGAGAGATCTCGAACGCGTCCTCCTCGCGCAGCATCCCGTCCGCGCTGCGGAACCCCTCGCGCGCGAGAGCGGCGGAGTTCAGCCACACGCTGTGCACGTCGGCGTTGATCAGGTAGGTGGGAACGACGCCCGTCTCGCGATCGAGCACCGCGAGGGTCGGCGCATCCGGCCAGAGCGCATCGCGGAAGCCGCTGCCGACGCGCCGTCCGTCGGGAAGCACGGCAGCGGAGCTCATGAGTCGGGCGGCCTCGGCCGCAGAACCGGCTGCGCCCAGCGCAAGGCGTTCCACCGCCAGCGCCCACTGCACCGTGTGCACATGGTTGTCCCACAGGCCGGGAACCGCCCAGGCTCCCCCGGCATCCAGCACCTCTCCCTGCGCGCGCAGGGCTCCCGTCGGTGCGATATCGGCGATACGACCGTCCTCGATGAGGATGTCGACGGGTTCGTCGTCCATCAGGAACTCGCGGCCGGGCCCCGCGATCCGGACAGCGCGGACGGTGCCGATCGCCGCCTCCCGCTCGGTCACCGCTGCGCTCCGGACCGCGCGTCCTGTGCGCGCCGCATCTCCTCGGCGAGCGGGCGGTTCGCATAGGGGCCGTCTGCCGACAGTGCCGAGATCACGGCCTCGATCGTCTCGGCCGGCTTGTTCTGACTGAGCTTGCGCTTGGCCACGACGCGCGTCGGGGTGAGCCGGAATCCGACCGTGCCGGCAGCGAGACGCTCGACGTAGGCCGGGTCGTTGGGGCGCTCCCACAGGAGCCGCGGCTCCGGCATCCGCCCTTCGAAGCGCGCCACCAGACGATCGAGCACCTCGAGGTTCTCCTCGGCGCTCAGGATCTCCGGCACGCCGGACAGATGCACGGCGGTGTAGTTCCACGTCGGAACGGCCTTCTCGTCGCCGTACCAGCCCGGCGACACGTAGCCGTGCGGGCCCTGGAAGATCACCAGGAGCTCGCGTTCCCCCATACCGTGAATCAGATCGTCTGGACGGCCGACGTGCCCCACGATCGTGAGGTCGTCGCGCGTCTCGTCGAGCAGCACGACATAGTGCGACGAGACGAGTCCGTCGTCGGCCGCGCTGACGATGGTCGCCCACGGATTCGCGTCGACGACGCGACGGATCTCGGTGACGTCAGCCAGCGTGAAGCTCGGGTTCTGTCGCATGGGATCAAGCCTAGGGTGGTGCGGTCACGCCTGGCAGCGCGGGCACCAGTAGAGCTTGCGTGCACCGATCTCCTCGAGGGCGATCTCGGTGCCGCACACCCGGCAGGGCAGGCCGGCGCGGTGATAGACCCAATGACGGTCGTCCCGACTCGCCATCGCCGCCCGGTACTGCTCCGGGGAGAGGTCGTCCATGGTCATCATCTGACCCGTCTCGACGCCGATCGCGAGCAGACGCACCCAGTCGTGCCAGAGTGCGCGGACGATCTCCTCCGGCACGTCGCGGCCGGGCGTGTGCGGGTTCAGACGCTGACGGTAGAGCATCTCCGCGCGGTACACGTTGCCGATGCCGCTCACGACCGACTGGTCCATCAGGAGGAGGGCGATGACGGTCTGCGTCTTGCGGACCGCACGGACGAACCGCTCCTCGTTCTCGACCGGGTCGCCGACCAGAGGATCGGGACCCAGCTTGGCGACCGTGGCGAGCATCTCGTCGGGGGTCTGCAGCACGCACGCGGTCGGGCCTCGCAGATCGGCCGCGGTGATGTCGGTCATGAGCCGGAGGCGCACCTGGCCCACGATCGGGGGTGGCCACTCCATGCCCTCGTCGGCGAGCCCCTTCGTCTGCTCCGACATCCGCACGTGCACGCGTGTGCGGCGAGGCGCGCCGATCGACGAGAGCGAGTTCTCTCCCGCGTCGTCGAGGATCGGTTCGTCCAGGACGGTGCCGCGCTGGTTGGTCTGCCCCATCCGCCCATTGGCAGAGGCGATCGTGGGGTCGAGCAGGATCTCTCCCGCGAAGTCCCACGCGCCGTAGAGGCCCAGGTGCACACGCAGCCAGAGGTCGCCCTCGGCCTCGAGGAACATCTGCTTGCCCACGGCCTTCACGCTCACAGCCGCGCGACCGTCCAGCACCGCCGCGCCCTCGGCGAATCGCCCCTGCGGGCTCGAGGCGTGCAGCGTCTTCCCGACGAAGTTGCGGTCGAACTGACGCGCGATCCGATGAACGGAATGCCCCTCAGGCACGTCAGGCCCTCGGGTCCGGAAGAAGCGAGCCGTCGCGCTCGAAGTCCGCGATCTGCCCGATCCGACGCACGTGCCGCTCTTCGCCGGAGAACGGCGTCGCGATGAAGCGATCGATCAGGCCGGTGACCTCGTCGTACGTGTGCTGTCGCGCACCGATCGAGATGACGTTCGCGTCGTTGTGCTCGCGGGCGAGTTCTGCGGTCGACAGATTCCAGACCAGGGCCGCGCGAACGCCCTTCACCTTGTTCGCCGCGATCTGCTCGCCGTTTCCGGAACCGCCGAACACGATGCCCAGCGCTTCGACACCGGCCGCCTGGTCGGCGACGACGGCTTGAGCGGCACGGATGCAGAAGGCGGGATAGTCGTCCACCGCGTCGTAGACGACCGGACCGTGGTCGACGACGTCATGCCCGGCGGCGCGCAGATGGTCCTGCAGCTGCGTGGAGAAGTCGAGACCGGCGTGATCGGTGGCGATGTGGATGCGCATGGATCCCATCCTAGAAGCGACGGGAGGTCGGCGGGATGTCAGGGCGCGACACCCGCCGCGGCGGGCTTGAACCCGGCGCGGATGTTCTCACAGCACCCCGGACGACACACGTCGAAACCACCGGGAAGCGACGTCACGTGGGCGCGCTGCTCGTTCGGACGGCCCTGCAGGCGTTCCTCGATGAGATCGACGATGCCGGCGACGAACGAGGGCGAGACCCCGGGCGTCGGCGTGCGGGTGAAGGCGAGACCTGCTTCTTCGGCAGCCTCGGCGGCTTCGGTGTCGAGATCCCACAGCACCTCCATGTGGTCGCTCATGAAGCCGACCGGCACGACCGCGACCGCCTTGCGGCCGCGGGAGGAGAGCTCGCCGATCACGTCGCAGACGTCGGGTTCGAGCCACGGCTGCGACGGGGGGCCCGAACGGGACTGGTAGACGAGCTCCCAGGACACGTCCGCCGCTGCGGGCACGGTCTCGCGCACGCGGTCCATGACCCAGGCGGCCACGGCGAGATGCTGGGCCGCGTAGGCACCGCCCTCGCCCCACTCGATGTCGCGTGCACCGGAGCGCTCGGCGTCGGCCGTCGGGATGCTGTGGGTGGAGAAGAGGATCTGGATGTCGGCCGCGGCGATGCCGTCGGCGAGGAACCCCTCGACCGCTTCGCGCACGCCCGTCTCGAAGGCCTCCACGAAACCCGGGTGATCGTAGAACGGGCGGATCTTGTCGATCGTGACCGTCTCGCCGAGACCCGTGTCCTCGAGGATCCGGGCGAAGTCCTCGCGATACTGGCGGCAGCTGGAGAACGAGCTGTAGGCGCTGGTCGCGAACGCGAGGAGCGTGTTGTGCCCCTGCGCCGAAGCCTCGGTCACGACCTCCTCGAGGTACGGGGCCCAGTTCCGATTGCCCCAGTAGACAGGGAGGTCGATGGCCCGCGCGGCCAGTTCGGCCTCCAGGGCCTCCTTGAGCACACGGTTCTGGCCGTTGATCGGGCTCACACCGCCGAAGTGACGGTAGTGGTGGGCGACCTCTTCCAGCCGCTCGTCCGGGATGCCGCGGCCTCGCGTGACGTTGCGGAGGAAGGGGATCACGTCATCCTGTCCCTCTGGACCGCCGAACCCCGCCAGCAGGATGCCGTCGTAGGCGACCGGGGTCGTCACGAAGGGTGCGCCGCTCGATGCGGCGGGCGAAGCAAAGGGAACGGCGTTCGGCTCGGTCACAGTCACCCCTCCATCCTTTCACCTCTGCGGAGCGAGAGCGGCCGTTCGCTCTGGCGTAGGCTGTCATGGTTGCCGTCGGCGCCAACTGTGCCCGACCCCGGCGACATCCCCTCACCCCTGGGAGTAGATCTGTGCCTGGAGAGAACCTCACCCGCATCGAAGCGCAGGAGCGCCGCGACGTCATCGACACGCAGTCGTACGAAGTCGCCCTCGATCTGACCAAGGGCGCCGAGGTTTTCGGTTCCCGGAGCGTCGTGCGCTTCACGGCGACCCCGGAGAGCTTCACGTTCATCGACCTCATCGCTCGCGAGGTGCGCGAGATCTCCCTGAACGGAGAGCAGCTCGATCCGGACGAGGTCTTCGCCGATTCCCGCATCGCCCTTTCGGGTCTGCAGGCCGAGAACGTGCTGGTCGTCGACGCCGACTGCCTCTACACGAACACGGGCGAGGGTCTGCACCGCTTCGTCGACCCCGTCGACGGCGAGGTCTATCTGTACTCGCAGTTCGAGGTGCCCGACTCCCGGCGGGTGTTCGCCGTCTTCGAGCAGCCCGATCTGAAGGCCACGTTCCAGTTCACGATCACCGCGCCGTCGGCGTGGAAGGTCGTGTCGAACTCCCCCACTCCCGAGCCCATCGTGCATGACGACGACGTCACCGCCACCTGGGGCTTCGAGCCGACTCCGCGCATCTCCTCCTACATCACCGCCCTCGTCGCGGGTCCGTACGAGTCGACCTTCTCCGAGCTCACCAGTGCCTCCGGACGCGTGATCCCGCTCGGGGTCTATGGCCGCAAGAGCCTGTGGCAGCACCTCGATGCCGAGTACATCTTCGACAAGACCCGCGAGGGCTTCGCGTACTACGAGTCGAAGTTCGGCGTGCCGTACCCCTTCGCCAAGTACGACCAGCTCTTCGTCCCCGAGTTCAACGCGGGCGCCATGGAGAACGCCGGCGCCGTCACGTTCACCGAGACGTACGTGTTCCGCAGCAAGGTCACCGACGCCGTCAAGGAGCGCCGCGTCGTCACGATCCTGCACGAGCTGGCGCACATGTGGTTCGGCGACCTCGTCACGATGAAGTGGTGGAACGATCTCTGGCTCAACGAGTCGTTCGCCGAATGGGCGTCGACCATCGCGACCGCCGAGGCCACCGAGTGGACCGAGGCCTGGACCACGTTCAACGCCATGGAGAAGACCTGGGCCTACCGCCAGGACCAGCTCCCCTCGACGCATCCGATCGTCGCCGAGATCAACGACCTCGAGGACGTGCAGGTCAACTTCGACGGAATCACCTACGCCAAGGGCGGGTCGGTCCTCAAGCAGCTCGCCGCATGGGTGGGCATCGACGCGTTCTTCGGTGGCGTCTCGCAGTACTTCCAGAAGCACTCGTGGGGCAACACCGAGCTGAGCGACCTCCTCTCCGAGCTCGAGGCCACCAGTGGCCGTGACCTGAGCACGTGGTCGAAGAAGTGGCTCGAGACAGCCGGCGTCAACACGCTCGAGCCGGTCATCGCCGAGGGTGGCGACGGCAAGATCTCCCGGTTCGCGGTGACGCAGACAGCGCCGGCCGACTATCCGACCATCCGTCCGCACCGCCTCGGCATCGGCTTCTACACGCTGACCGACGGCTCTCTCACGCGCACGCACTATGTCGAGGTCGACGTCGACGGCGACCGCACCGAGGTGCCGGAGCTGCAGGGCATCGCCCGGCCCGACCTCGTGCTGCTCAACGACAACGATCTCGCCTACGCCAAGATCCGCCTCGACGAGAAGTCCCTGGCGACGGCGATCGCCCACCTCGCCGACATCCATGACCCGCTGGCGCGTTCGCTGGTGTGGGGTGCGGCCTGGGACCAGACGCGCGACGCCGAGACGCCGGCATCCGCCTACATCGACCTGGTGCTCGGCAACATCGGCCGCGAGACGGAGTCCACCACCGTGCGGACGACGCTCGCGCAGCTGCGCAGCGCAGCGACACTGTACGTCACACCGGCCGATCGCGAGTCGGCCCGCCTGAAGGTCGCCGATGGGCTCTGGGCACTGGCTGAAGCGGCGGAACCCGGCAGCGACAGCCAGCTCCAGTTCGTCACCGCTTTCGCGAACGCCCTCGTCACGCCGGAGCACGCCGGAATCGTCGGCCGCCTGCGCTCCGGTGAGGAGACGCTCGCCGGGCTCGAGATCGATGCCGACCTGAACTGGCAGCTGCTCGTCGGGCTCGCGACCATCGGCGCGACCGATGCCGCCACCATCGACGCCGCTCTCGCCGCCGACAACACTGCCAAGGGCGGTGAGTTCGCCGCTCAGGCGCGCGCCGCTCTGCCCGACTCCGCCTCGAAGAACGCGGCCTGGGCGTCGCTCATCGAGCGCGACGACGCACCGAACACGATCGTGCGATCTGCTGCACTCGGTTTCGTGCACCCGGACAGTGCTGCGGTCCTGGGTGAGTTCGTGCCGAAGTACTTCGACATGCTGATCCCGATCTGGGAGTCGCGGACCTATCAGATCGCGCAGTACCTCGTGGTCGGTCTGTTCCCGACGGCACTGGCGGACGTCGCGCTGCGCGACGCCACGCGCGGCTGGCTCGCAGCGAACCAGGATGCCGCTCCGGCGCTCCGCCGCCTCGTGCTGGAGAACCTCGCGGATGTCGAGCGGGCACTGGCCGCTCAGTCGCGCGACGCCGACGACTGAATGCTCTGCGAGAGGCTCAGCGCCCGGCAACGGGCGCTGGGCCTCTCGTCGTACCCAGCCCGCGCAGAGGCCTGATCGCTAGGATCGGGGGTGATGATGATCCCCTTCGAAACCACTGATCCGCCCGCTGTCGTTCTTCCCGTCTGGTGGACGGACCTGCTCGTCCTTCTCGGCAAAGTCGGCATGAAGGCGCTCACCGTCGCGATCATCATCGTCAGCTGCATCGTGATCGGCTTCATCCTGCGCGTCGTCATCCGCCGCGTCGTGCACCGCATCGTCGACACCGCGAAGAACAAGGCCGCCGTCGACGACACGCAGGCCCTCGAACGATCGCCGCTCGCCGACATGCGGCTGGTCCAGCGCACGCGCACGCTCGGCTCGATCCTGCAGAACATCGTGAACGTGATGCTCGTCGTGATCGCGCTCGTGCTCGTCGTCAGTGCCCTCTCGCCGGGACTCCTCGGCTCCCTGACGCTCCTCACCGCGGCCGTCGGCGCCGGTCTCGGCTTCGGGGCGCAGAACATCGTCAAGGACGTGCTGAACGGCATGTTCATCGTCGCGGAGGACCAGATCGGCATCGGCGACGTCGTCGATCTCGGTCTCGCGAGCGGCGTGGTCGAGTACGTCAGCGTGCGCATCACGCAGGTGCGAGATGTCAACGGCACGCTCTGGTACGTGCGCAACGGCGAGGTCACCCGCATCGGGAACATGTCCCAGGGATGGGCACGCACCATCATCGACATCGGCGTGCCCGCCGACTCCGACCTGGAACAGGTCGAGCACACGATGCTGGAGACGGCGCAGGGGCTCGCGAAGGACCCCAAGTGGCGCACGCGCATCGTCGAGAAGCCCGAGCTCTGGGGCCTCGAGTCGATCGGCGGCGATGCGCTGGTCGTCCGCGTGGTCGTCAAGACGCGCGCGAACGCGAAGGACGATGTGGCGCAGGAGCTGCGCCGGCGGCTCCGCACCGCCCTGCTCGAGAAGGGCATCGCCGTGCCCAGCCTGGTCGATGTCGTGCCGACGGGGCTCGACGGCGCGCGTCGCGTCCGCGGAGCGAATCCGCCCCGCACCCGTCCGAATGCGGTCACGGGCGTGCCGGTCATTCCCGACCGCGGCATCTGGCGGCGGAAGAAGCAGACCGACGACGGGAGCCCCCAGAAGTGACGTTCTACGACGAGGTGGGAGGGCACGAGACGTTCGCGAAGATCGTCTCGGTCTTCTATCGCGAAGTGGCCCTGGATCCGGTGCTGAAGCCGATGTATCCCGAGGATGATCTCGGTCCGGCCGAGCAGCGGCTGCTGATGTTCCTCGAGCAGTACTGGGGCGGCCCAACCACCTATGGCGACACACGCGGCCATCCTCGCCTTCGCATGCGGCACATGCCGTTCCGCGTCGATCCGGACGCCCGCGATCGTTGGCTCCGTCACATGCGGACCGCTGTGGACGAGGCGCAGTTGTCGCCGCTCCACGAAACGACGCTCTGGGACTACCTGGAGCGCGCGGCCTATGCCATGGTGAACACCATGGAGCCGTCGGGCATCGGCACCACCTCTGGCGGGCGCCCGACGCTCGAGACCCGATCACGTCAGGAATCAACGGAGACCTCATGACGACGACGCCCCTGTCCGCAGATGTCCTGGTGATCGGATGGGGGCTGTCGGGGCTGGTCGCCGCCGCCGAGGCCCTCGAGGCAGGGCGTCGCGTCATCATCGTCGACCAGGAGCCGCGCACGAACCTCGGCGGGCAGGCCTGGTGGTCGTTCGGCGGTCTGTTCTTCATCGATTCGCCCGAGCAGCGGCGGATGGGGATCAAGGACTCGCTCGAGCTCGCGACACAGGACTGGTTCGGCAATGCCGCGTTCGACCGTCCGGAGGACGAGTGGCCGAAGCGCTGGGCGGACGCCTATCTGCAGTTCGCCGCCGGGGAGAAGCGCTCCTGGCTGCGCGAGCGCGGTGTCGGATTCTTCCCCGTGGTCGGCTGGGCCGAACGCGGCGGATACGGGGCTCTCGGACCGGGCAACTCCGTGCCGCGCTTCCACATCACCTGGGGAACCGGTCCCGGAATCGTCGCGCCGTTCGCGGCTGCCGTCGAGCAGGGCGAGCGCGAAGGGCGGCTCACGGTTCTCCCCCGCCACCGCGTCTCCGAACTCGTCGTCACGGACGGTACGGTGACCGGCGCGCGCGGCCAAGTGCTGGCGACGAGCGGTGCCGTTCGGGGCGTCGAATCGTCGCGCGACGTGATCGGCGACTTCGAGATCGGCGCGGGAGCCACGATCGTCTCGTCCGGCGGCATCGGCGGGAACCACGACCTCGTCCGCGCGGCGTGGCCTTCGCGGCTCGGCACCCCGCCCGAGCACATGCTCACCGGTGTCCCGGCGTACGTGGACGGCTCCATGCACGGCGTCAGCGCAGCCGCCGGAGCACGTCTGATCAACGGCGACCGGATGTGGCACTACGTCGAAGGCATCACGAACTGGGATCCGGTGTGGCCGTCGCACGGCATCCGCATCCTGCCGGGGCCGTCATCGCTCTGGCTCGACGCCACCGGCAAGCGCCTCCCGGTACCGCTGTTCCCCGGCTTCGACACGCTCGGCACGCTCGCGCACCTGCGAACGACAGGGCACGATCACTCGTGGTTCGTGACGTCGCGGAGCATCGTCGAGAAGGAGTTCGCCCTCTCCGGCAGCGAGCAGAATCCCGACCTCACCGGCAAGGACGTCGGGCTGCTGCTCAAGTCCCGCCTCGCCAAGGGGCCGACCGGACCGGTGCAGGCGTTCCTCGACGAGGGCGAGGACTTCATCGTCGAGAGCGACCTGGAGTCGCTTCTCGAGCAGATGCGGCAGCATCCGGGCGGGGAGCTGCTCGACATCGACAACGTCCGCCGCGAGGTCGTCGCCCGCGATCGCGAGATGGACAACGACTTCACCAAGGACGCCCAGATCGGGATGCTGCGGTCGATGCGGACCTATCGCGGCGACAAGCTCATCCGCACGGCCGCCCCGCATCGTCTGCAGGACCCGGCCGCCGGCCCTCTCGTGGCCGTCAAGCTGCATGTGCTCACCCGGAAGTCGCTGGGCGGTATCAATACCGACCTGGACGGCCGGGCGCTCGATGCCAGCGGCGAGCCGATCTCTGGTCTGTTTGCGGCCGGCGAAGCCAGCGGGTTCGGTGGTGGCGGTGTGCACGGGTATCGCGCGCTGGAGGGCACGTTCCTCGGTGGCTGCCTCTTCTCGGGTCGACAGGCCGGCCGCGCGGCCTCACGCTGAGCGCGGCGCGACGGGCCCGAGAACGCGATAACCGAATCGGGTCAGCCGGCGGCGCGCGTGTCGCGGACGGCCGTCAGGCCGGATGCCACCGGTCCGCGTGCGAGGACGTGCCCGCGGCGGAATGCCAGGCGAGACCATCGTCCTGAGCGCATCACGGGGACGTCCTCCTCTCCGGAGATGAAACCCATCGCGTCGGCGGCGAAGGCGATACCTCGGGGAAGGCCGTCGAGCTCGTCGTCCGGTTCGCCCCAGATCGCCGCACGGAGTGCGCGGACCGCCTCTTCGCCTGAGCCCGGTGTGGCCCCGCGTGCGACGGCGGAGATGCCCCACTGGGCGCGCTGTGCGACCATGGCGGCGGGGAGGGCCGATTCCGGCTTCCAGTCCCCTCGAGGAGGCGCTATGCCCGCCCACGCCGGCGAGAGACCCGTCTCGGGAAGGTTCAGGCGCAGCGGATCGTCCGATGCGGTGAGCTGGTCGACGACGATGTCGCATTCGAGTTCGGGGTCGGCGTGCACGATGCGCATCGCGAGAACGGTCGGGGTGTTGTCGAACAGGCCATGCGGCGCGAGAGCGGCCGTCGTCAGCGCCAGGACGCCGTTCGACGCCTGGAGCCGCACTCCGTCATCCGTGATCCTCGTCGCCCGCCCGACGAACGTGAGGACGTCTTTCGCCGTGTCGGCGTCGGCGAGGAGGAGGTGATGCGGCACGCGTTCTAAACTACCAACGGACCGGTGCCCACGGTCGCGGAGAGGAATCGATGAGCCCGGAAGACCACGCCGTCCAGACCGTCGAGCGGCTGCTCGAGGTGCTCGATCTCGACTTCACGCAGGCCCGTACCACCGAGGACATCTTCACCGGGGCCTCGCATCCCATGCCGAGCGGTCGGATCTACGGCGGTCAGGTCCTCGCGCAGAGTCTCATCGCGGCGGAGCGCACGTTGCCCGAGGACCGCGCCGTCCACTCGATGCACGGTTACTTCCTGCGGCCGGGAGACGCCGGCCAGGGGATCACGATCGCCGTGGACCGCATCCACGACGGGCGATCCTTCTCGACGCGGCGTTCGCAGGCCTACCAGAACGGAGTGCCGATCTTCTCGATGATCGCGTCGTTCCAGGACCACGATCCGGGTGTGGAGCACGCCGAGCCGATGCCCGACGGAATCCCGGCGCCGGAGGATCTCGCGCCGGACGAGGACAGGGTGCAGGGCCTCCCGGACGGGACGGCGCGGATGCTGAGCGAGCGAGCCGCCGACATCCGGCACGTCGATCACCCGCTCTACCTGCCGAGCGATGACGCGCACGTCGCCAGGCAGGCGGTCTGGATGCGTCTGCGCGCTCCCCTCCCCGACGATCAGAGGCTGCACCGCGCTGCGCTCGCCTACCTGAGCGACATGACGATCCAGGAGTCGATCCTGCGCGCTCACGGCGTCTACTGGGCGATGCCCGGGCTCAAGGTGGCGAGTCTCGACCATGCGATGTGGTGGCATCGCCCGGCGCGTGTGGACGAGTGGCTGCTCTACGTCCAGGAGTCGCCGAACGCACGCGGCGGTCGCGGCCTCGCGACGGGGCGCATCTACTCGCGCGAGGGCGGTCTCGTCGCCAGCGTGGCGCAGGAGATCATGATCCGGGTGCCGGAGGCCTAATCCGCCAGGAGCGCGCGGAGGATGGTCGCGTAGCGAAGCAGGAAGTCGCGCTCGTCGAGCTTCTTCCGTCGAAGCCACGCGGTGACCTCGCTGTTGCTCTTGCTGGCGTTGCACGAAGCGCAGGCGGGCACGACATTCTCGATCGTGTAACGCCCGCCGCGCGAGATGGGCATGACGCAGTCGCGCTGAAGCCGGCCATCATCGTGTGAACGACAGTAGGCGCACCCTCCCCAAGCGGCCACGATATCGACCCACTGTGAAGCGGTGAGGTCGTTGTCCACGCGGTCCAGCCGGCCTTTGCGGCGCTTCGCGTATCGGGCCCGCGCAGCCTTCGACGGTCCGGCTGCGGGGAACCTGCGTCGTGTGGGCACGGCTCGACGGTACCGCGCCGACCAGCGGTCTCCCCCGACCTCCTGCCGCGTGGCGGAGGAGTCCGTCAGCGGACACGCGCGGTCATGGGCGTCACGGGTGTGCGGAGGCTCAGCGGTGGGCGTACTCGATCGACGGGCCGACGAAGGGCTCCCAGGCGTCGCGCATCTCCTGCGTCAGTCGGGTCGGGCGGCCGCTCGCGGCGTCGACGAGGACGATGATGGCGGTGGATCGGGCGTAGATGGTCCGTGGTTCGGCCGCGGGATCGTTGTGGACCTCGTAGCAGACCTCGACGCTCGAGCCGCCGAGCTTTCCGAACCACATCTGCACCTCGAGCGGACGGCGCTGGTAGGGCACGGGCGCCAGATACTCGATCTCCTGACGCGCGATGAGGGTCAGGATGCCTTCGTCGATCCCGGAGTCGAGCACGGCCGTGGTCGGCGCGTCTTCCCCGGGGCCGGCGCGCCAGAACGCCCGCACCCGTGCCTCCTCGAGCAGCTTGAGCATCGAGGTGTTGTTGACGTGGTTGAACGCATCCAGATCGCCCCAGCGGAGGTGGATCGGGATGTGGAGGCGCGGCGCGGACATCAGTCGCGCGTGAGCTTCCGGTGAGTGGAACGGTGCGGCTTCGCGGCGTCCGGACCGAGGCGATCGACCTTGTTCTCCTCGTAGGCCTCGAAGTTGCCCTCGAACCAGTACCACTGGCCGGGGTTCTCGTCGGTGCCCTCGTAGGCGAGGATGTGCGTCGCGATGCGGTCGAGGAACCACCGGTCGTGGGTGATGACCACGGCGCAGCCGGGGAACTCGAGCAGTGCGTTCTCGAGCGAGCTCAGGGTCTCGACGTCGAGGTCGTTGGTGGGCTCGTCGAGGAGCAGCAGGTTGCCGCCCTCTTTCAGCGTGAGAGCGAGGTTGAGTCGGTTGCGCTCACCACCGGAGAGCACACCGGCCTTCTTCTGCTGGTCGGGACCCTTGAAGCCGAACTTCGAGACGTAGGCGCGCGACGGGATCTCGGTCTTGCCGACCTGGATGTAGTCGAGCCCGTCGGACACGACCTCCCACAGCGTCTTGTTCGGGTCGATGTTCGCGCGCGACTGGTCGACGTAGCTGATCTTGACCGTCTCACCGATCTTGAGGTCGCCGCCGTCGAGCGGCTCGAGTCCGACGATCGTCTTGAACAGCGTGGTCTTACCCACACCGTTCGGTCCGATCACGCCGACGATGCCGTTCGGGGGCAGGTTGAAGCTGAGACCGTCGATCAGCACGCGGTCGTCGAAGCCCTTGTGCAGCTTCTTCGCGTCGATGACGATGCCGCCCAGTCGCGGGCCCGCCGGGATCTGGATCTCGTCGAAGTCCAGCTTCCGAGTCCGCTCCGCCTCCGTGGCCATCTCCTCGTAGCGGGCGAGACGGGCCTTGGACTTGGTCTGGCGACCCTTCGCGCTGGAGCGCACCCACTCGAGCTCCTCCTTGAGGCGCTTGGCGAGCTTCGCGTCTTTCTTGCCCTGGACCTCGAGGCGCTCGCCCTTCTTCTCCAGGTAGGTCGAGTAGTTGCCCTCGTAGCCGATGAGACGACCGCGGTCGACCTCGGCGATCCACTCGGCGACGTGGTCGAGGAAGTACCGGTCGTGGGTGATCGCGATCACGGCGCCCTTGTAGGCCTGGAGGTGCTGCTCGAGCCAGAGCACGCTCTCCGCGTCGAGGTGGTTGGTGGGCTCGTCGAGCAGCAGCAGGTCGGGCTTCTGGAGCAGAAGCTTGGCGAGAGCCACGCGGCGCTTCTCTCCACCCGAGAGCGGTGCGATGGCTGCATCGGCCGGCGGAGTGCGCAGTGCGTCCATCGCCTGGTCGAGCTGCGAATCGAGGTCCCACCCGTCTGCGGCGTCGATCTCCTCCTGGAGCCCGCCCATCTCTTCGAGAAGCGCGTCGAAGTCGGCGTCGGGATCGGCCATGAGCGCGGAGATCTCGTTGAAGCGGTCGACCTTCGCCTTGATGGCGATGCCGTCCTGGATGTTCTCGATCACCGTCTTCGACTCGTCGAGCTCGGGCTCCTGCATGAGGATGCCGACCGTGAAACCGGGAGACAGCTTCGCCTCGCCGTTCGACGGCGTGTCGAGGCCCGCCATGATCTTGAGGATCGTCGATTTTCCGGCGCCGTTCGGACCCACCATGCCGATCTTGGCGCCGGGAAGGAATGCCATGGTGACGTCGTCCAGGATGAGCTTCTCGCCCACTGCCTTGCGTGCACGCACCATCGAGTAGATGTACTCAGCCACCGAAAACCGCTCCTTCTGTTGGCGTCGAAGATCGACACTCCAGCCTACCGGCCCTCTGCTGTGTCACCAGTCGATGGGACGAGTGGTGCCGACGAGGCAGCGTCCTTCTGCCAACTGCGGCATCACCGCGGTGACGACCTGGCCGATCGATGGTCCGACCTGGCCGACGAGGCACTCGTCGTCACCCCATCGCACCGAGAACAGCAGGCTCTCCGCCGTGTTGCCGACGGTGGAGACGTCCTGCGTCACCTGCATGTCCGCCCGGTCGAACCCCGCCGCGATCAGAGCGTCGATGTATGCGCGACCCACTCCTCGCTGGTCCGTCGCCCACACCGATTCAGAGACGCTCGTGAAGACCGGGAGGTTGTCCTCGGCGGTCCCGTCCGGCAGCAGCTCCGGCGCCGCGGGTGCCGTGGAGTCCGGGGACGGCGGGGCCTCTGCCGACGGCGAAACGGACACCTCCGGACCGGGCCCGCAGGCGGAGAGCGCGAGCAGCGCGGCTGCGAGAGCCACGAGAGAGGCGGCCGTACGGGGCGCCGCAGAGACCGGTCGACGAAGCACGTGCCGAGTCTACGGGTCGGAGACGCACACACCGCCACGCCGACCGGTCCGTGCTCCGTCCGGGTGCGGGATCTCTCAGTGCACCGTGACGGGCGCGCCCGCACTGCCGGCCGGCGCTTCCGCCCAGGACAGGTCGAGGTCGGACAGCTCGCCGTCGCCGTCCGCATCGTCCTGCGCATCGTCGTCGGGGTGCGCAGCGTCGTCCGGGTCGGCCGTCCGCTGATCCGGCGCCGACCCGGAGGCTGCGGCATTCGTCGTTCGACTCCGGGGTAGGAAGGCCGTGGTCCCCCAGCGCAGATCGTGTCCGATGGCTTCGGCGATGATGTCGACGCTCGTGCCCTGCTTGCCGTTGCTCTCCCACGTGCGGATCCGGAGACGACCGGTCACGATGACGCTGTCGCCGGTTCGCAGCGAGGCCTTGGCGTGTTCGCCGAGCTGCCGGAACGCCGCGACCGAGAACCAGTTCGTGTCGGAGTCCGTCCAGGACTGCGTCGCGTTGTCGAATCGGCGATGGGTGCTCGCCAGCCGGAAGTTCGTGACCGGGTCTCCTCCCCCGGTCTGACCCTGCGTCGGGTCGGTGGCGACTCTTCCCACGATTGTCACGGTGTCGTTCATGTCAGTCCTCTCGATTCCGAGTCGATTGCTCGGGTCGCCCCAGCGTGCTCCCTCTCACGGAGTCCCGAACGCCGGAAACACGCGAGCTGTGGAGGGAAATGGCAGATCCGCTCCGGTGCAGGAACTGTTCTGGAGTCCTCCCACGGAGCACCGTCGAGGGAATGTCGGTGGTCGGTCATATGTTCGAATCAGAAAGGAGTTCCGATGTCCGACAGCCTGACCACCTATCTGCCCGAGGTGCCGTACGCGACGCCTCGGCTCTCCTCCCCGCGCGAACACCTCGTCCGCGCAGCCGATCACCTCTGGCGCGTGCAAGACCGCACGGAGCGGCTTCTGGGCCACCTCCGCATCGTGGCCGACCCGCTGGGCCTCCGCTATCGCGCCGAGCGTCTGCACCTCGCGACCGGCACCTTCCGCCTCGTCGGCGAGTTCTGGCGACCCGACGATGCGGTCGCTGCGCTCCGCTACTCGTAGACGACGTCACGTGCCGAGGGAGTGCAGACGGATGCACGGAAAGAGTCGTGTGCCCCCGGCAGGATTCGAACCTGCGACCGGCGGATTAGAAGGCCGCTGCTCTTCCTCTGAGCTACGAAGGCGTACGTCTAGAGTATCGCCCTCGGCAGCCGATGTCGGGCCCGTCGATAGTATGGCGGAATGGTAACTGCGTCGGAGAACGATCGTCTCGTATGGATCGACTGCGAGATGACGGGGCTCGATCTCGCGGTCGATGAGCTCGTCGAGATCGCCGTCGTGATCACCGATTTCGAGCTGCGCCCCATCGATCCGGGCTTTCAGATCGTGATCCGTCCGAACGACACGGCCCTTGCCCACATGAACGACTTCGTCACCAAGATGCACGAGAAGTCCGGGCTCATCGAGGAGATTCCGCACGGCGTATCCCTCGATGAGGCCGAAGCACAGACGCTCGCGTACATCAGACGATTCGTGCCGCTCGAGCGCAAGGCACCACTCGCGGGCAACACGATCGGCACCGACCGCATGTTCCTCGCGAAGTACATGCCCCAGGTCGACCAGTGGCTGCACTACCGCAACGTCGATGTGTCCAGCATCAAGGAGCTCTCCCGCCGCTGGTACCCCCGAGTGTTCTTCCAGGCGCCGTCGAAAGATGGTGGCCACCGGGCCCTCGCAGACATCCTCGAGTCGATTCGCGAGCTGCGCTACTACCGCGAGGCTGTGTTCGTCGATGAGCCCGGCCCTTCGAGCGACGATGCGCGCGACATCGCCGCCCGTACCGTGTCGGAGTTCACCCCCAACATGTAATAGACTCATCTGGTTGCCCGCTCCGGTGGGCACATGGTGGGTATAGCTCAGCTGGTAGAGCGCTGGCTTGTGGTGCCGGATGTCGCGGGTTCGAGTCCCGTTACTCACCCCAGTGAAGAGGCCCGAATCGTCAGGTTCGGGCCTCTTCTGCGTGTCGGCGGCCTCTCCCCTGCGCTCTAGACTGAAAGCGTGTCACTCGCGGTCTGGTTCTCTCTCCTCACCGCCTCCGTCGTCATCAGCTTCACGCCCGGTGCCGGCGCGATCAACACGATGTCGAACGCGCTCAACCAGGGGTGGAGACGTTCCATCTGGGGCATCGTCGGCCAGCAGATCGCCCTCATCGTGCACGTGGCGATCGTGGCGGCCGGAGTCGGACTCCTGGTCTCGCGTTCGGACTTCCTGTTCACGGCCATCCGCTATGCCGGCGCCGCATATCTCGTCTTCCTCGGCATCCGGCTGATCCTGGCGAAGCCGTCCGAGATCGCGGATGACACGGTGGCGCCCGTTGATTCTCGAGAGAGCCACTGGTCGATGATCCGACGCGGATTCTGGGTGAACCTGCTCAATCCGAAGGCGATCGTCTTCTTCCTCGCCTTCATCCCCCAGTTCATCCGACTCGACGAGCCTCCCCTTCCGCAGTACCTCACCCTCATCGCGACCGTGGTCATCGTCGACGTGATCGTCATGTGGGGATTCTTCGCCGCGGCCGCCCGTCCTTTCCGTCGGCTGACTCGGTCGGTGCGTGGTCAGCGCATCCTCAACGCCGTGTTCGGCGTGCTCTTCATCGCCGTCGCCGCGCTGCTCGTCTTCCTGCATTGACGCAACCGTCCGGTCTCGGCCTCCGCCCCTAGGCTGGAGACGATGGACATGGATGCCGCAGCCTTCGAGGCGCTCGTGATCGACGAGCTCGACCAGCTGCCCGACGACATGGTCGACGGGCTGGAGAACGTCGTGTTCGTCGTGGAGGATCGCCCGGAGGACGGCACCCTCGATCTCCTCGGGCTGTATGACGGCCTCGCTCTGACCGAACGCACCCAGTACGGCATGGGCGAGCTCCCCGATCGCATCGTGCTGTTCCGCGAACCTCACCTGGCGGAGTGCGAGACCGAGTCGGAGCTTCGCGACGAGATCCACACCACTCTCGTGCACGAGATCGCGCACTTCTACGGTCTCGACGATGAGCAGCTCCATGAGATGGGCTGGGCATGAGCACTCCCGTCGCGATCCCGGATCTCGAGGAGGTCACCGATCTCAGCGCCGCTCCGCTCGAGCCATGGGAGGTCGTCGTCTGGAACGACCCCGTGAACCTCATGAGCTACGTCGTCCGCGTATTCCGGACCTATTTCGGATACTCCGTCGAGCGCGCGACAGCCCTCATGCTCGCCGTCCATCAGGACGGACACGCCATCGTCGCGACCGGCCCCCGCGAGACCATGGAGGTCCACGCTCAGGCGATGCACGACTACGGCCTGTGGGCGACGGTGCGGAAGGCGTCCGGATGAGTGCTCGCGACGTGGTCCTGTCCATCGCCGTCCTGGAGGGTGTGCATCTCGCACGACTCGTGGACGATTTCCGTGATCTGCTCGCCGAGCGCGAGACCGACGACTCCGCCGTGCAGCGACTGACACCCAGCGCCTATCCCGACGATCAGGATGCGGCCAGGGCGTTCGCCGAGAGCACCCGCGACGATCTTCTCGATCGCAGACTCACAGATGCATTGACCGTCCGCACTGCGCTCGCACCGTTCGACGTCGACGTGGAGCCGCTGTCCGAGGATGAGGCGCTGGCGCCTCGAGATCTCGTCATCGCCGAGGACGATCTCGACGCGTGGATGCGCACGCTCACCGCTATCCGCCTGGTCATCGCCGATCGGCTCGGGATCACCGAGGACGACCAGACCCATGAAGACGGCCGTGGCGACATCTACGACTGGCTCGGCTATCGTCTCGAACTGCTGATCCAGGCAGCCGACGAGCTGGACGAGCGCCGAGGCCGATAGCGGCTAGGGGACGTCGACGACCCGCGTCGCAAGAGCGCGAGGGTCGTCCCGCTCCACGTGGACGCGCTCCTGCGCCGCCCAGCGATCCCAATGCGGACGATAGGTCTCGCCGTCGCGCGCAAGAGCGCGCGCCTTGCGCCCGGTCTCGGCCGACTCCACCCAGATGCGCACGTCTCCGAGCCCGACGGTCGCCGGTGTCAGGAGCCCGCTGCCCTCGACGATGACACCGAGCGACGGGTCGACGGCGTGGCTCTCGGCCTCCGACTCCTGCGACCAGTCCCAACGCCGCCAGGTGCCGAGGTATCCGCGGCCATGCGGACGGAGGATCCCGTCGAGCGCCCGCTCGACGCCGGCATCGAGCCCGTCCCAGCCCGGGTACAGCGAATCCAGCGCGATCAGCTGGACCCGACCGACAAGGGGCCAGCGCGCGGCGAGGCGCGCGGCGAGAGACGACTTGCCCGCCCCGCTCCGGCCATCGATCAGCACGACCGGATTCGCCGCCGCCAGCGCGACGACGTCCTGAGCGATCAGCGCCGCGGCGTGGTCGAGAGCTGCCCCGACCGGATCGTCACTTCTTGAGTGCACGGATGATGCGCGAGAGAGCCCGTCCGGTGACCCAGACGAAGGGCACAGCCACGGCGAGCAGGGTGACGATGTTCGGCTCGAACCGCAGACCCTCTTCGCGACGCACGTACACGCCGACCGGGATGGAGACGCCGCCGCCGCCACCGCCCTCGCCGCCTTCCGCGCTGCCGCCGCCGAAACCGGAGTAGGTGAGCGACACCGGGGTGATGCTCACTCCGTCGACATCCTGCGGCTCGCCGTACGCGCTCTTCACGCCGAAGGACGCGATCTGATTTCCCAGTTCCAGTGCAATGTTCGGCATGGTCCCACGCTAGCCCACGATTCGCCGACGCGCGCGGTCAATCGACGCCGTGGGCTTTCGGATGCTGCGCGGCCCCTCGTCCGTCGCCTCGACCGATGTGGCGTGCCCGACTGATCGTGGCGGTGCCGAATCTCGCGACGGCTTCATCGACGGCTCCCTCGACCTTTCGCCAGTCCTCGTCGTCGTCCCAGAGCCCGAGGCCCCCGCCGCCGGCGGGTCGCAGGTTCTCCGCACGGACTCCCAGCAAACGGACGGGATCGCGACGCTCGATCTGCTCGAAGAGCGTCTGCGCGGCCTCTCCGATCCGCTGTCCGACGGCAGACGGCTCGCTCAGCGTCTGGGAGCGGTTCAGCGTGCGGAAGTCGTCGAAGCGCACCTTGATCGAGACGGTCCCCGCTTCCCACTCCGCACGTCGCAGCCGCGCCGCGACCCGATCGCCGAGGCGAAGCAGTTCCGCACGGAGGAACGCCCGGTCGAGGATGTCATGGTCGAAGGTCTCCTCATGGCCGATGCTCTTCTCGATGCGCTCGGTCTCGACCGTACGAGGATCCTCTCCCCGTGCGAGCTGTGCGAGGCGACCGCTGAGCGCCGGACCGACAGCACGCTCGAGCATCTCCGGCGAGGACTCCCGGATGTCCTTGATGGTGCGGATGCCGCGGGCTTCCAGCGCCTCGGCGGCCTTCGGCCCCACGCCCCACATCGCCCGCACGGGGCGCGACGCCAGGAAGTCGAGGGTGTCGGCGGCAGAGACCACCAGCATTCCGTCTGGCTTCGCGATCGTCGAGGCCATCTTGGCCACGTGCTTCGTGGCTGCGACGCCCACACTGCAGGTGATCCCCACCTCGTCGAGCACGCGCTCACGGATGAGTCCGGCGATCCGCGCGGGGCTCCCCCACAGCCGCCGGACGCCCTGCACGTCGAGGAAGGCCTCGTCGACCGACAGCGGCTCGACCAGCGGCGTGAACGACTCGAAGATCGCCATCACCTGCCGCGAGACCTCCTGATACCGGTGGAAGTGCGGCAGCACGATGCGCGCCGACGGGCAGAGCCGCAGCGCCTGCGCCACCGGCATCGCTGCATGCACCCCATAGCGACGGGCCTCGTAGGAGGCACTGGATACGACGGAACGACCGTCGGGTGCGCCGATGATCAGCGGGAGACCGCGCAGACTCGGGTCGTCGAGGACCTCGACCGCCGCATAGAACGCGTCCATGTCGACGTGCAGGATGCGGGTCCCCGTGTCATCGGCGTCGGTGGCGGATGTGATCTGCCCTCTGCCGTCGCCGTGTCCCATGTGTCCATTCTCTCCCGGACCTCAGACGCGGCGCCCCGAGGGGCTCAGCAGGCCTGCCGGCCTCCTGAGCCCTTCGGCGAAGCTACTGCGCGGCGCGCTCGAGGATGAGCTCGCGGACGCGCGCGGCGTCGGCCTGGCCCTTCATCGCCTTCATGACAGCGCCGATCACGGCACCGGCGGCCTGCACCTTGCCGTCCTTGATCTTGGCGAGCACGTCGGGCTGCGCGGCGAAGGCCTCGTCGATGGCGGCGATCAGCGCGCCATCGTCGGAGACGACGGCGAGGCCGCGCGCGTCGATGACCTCCTGAGGGGTTCCCTCCCCCGCGATGACGCCTTCGAGCACCTGCCGTGCCAGCTTGTCGGTGAGCGTTCCCGCGTCGATGAGCTGCTGCAGCGCCACGACGTTCTCGGGGCTGATCAGCTCGGCGGCATCCTTCTCCTGGGCGTTCGCGAGGCGGGAGATCTCGCCCGTCCACCACTTGCGCGCAGTCGCCGGCGTCGCGCCCGCGGCGATCGTGGCCGCGACCTCTTCGAGGACGCCGTTGTTGCGCACGTCCTGGAACTCGAGGTCGGTGAAGCCCCACTCGGTCATCAGACGACGACGTCGCGCGACGGGCTGCTCGGGCAGGGCCGCACGCAGTTCTTCGATCAACTCAGCGGCCGGTTCGACAGGGAGCAGGTCGGGCTCCGGGAAGTACCGGTAGTCATCGGCATCCGACTTCGGCCGCCCCGGCGAGGTGGTGCCGGTGTCTTCGTGCCAGTGCCGGGTCTCCTGCGTGATCGTGCCGCCGTCGGCGAGGATCTGCGCCTGGCGCTGGATCTCGTACCGGACGGCGCGCTCGACCGAGCGCATCGAGTTCACGTTCTTCGTCTCGGTGCGCGTGCCGAGCTTCTCGGTGCCGCGCGGACGGAGCGAGATGTTCGCATCGCAGCGCAGGTTGCCGCGCTCGAGCCGGGCCTCGGAGATGCCGAGACCGCGGACGATGTCGCGGATCGTCTGAACGTACGCCTTGGCGACCTCCGGAGCGCGGTGCTCGGTCCCGGTGATCACCTTCGTGACGATCTCGACCAGCGGCACACCGGCGCGGTTGTAGTCGACGAGCGAGTACTCGGCTCCCTGGATCCGCCCGGTCGCCCCGCCCATGTGGGTGAGCTTGCCGGCGTCCTCCTCCATGTGCGCGCGCTCGATCGGGATCGTCACCACCGTGCCGTCCTCGAGCTCTACCTCGACGGAGCCCTCGAAGGCGATCGGCTCGTCGTACTGGGAGATCTGGTAGTTCTTGCCGAGGTCCGGATAGAAGTAGTTCTTGCGGGCGAACCGGCTCGACTCGGCGATCGAGCAGCCGAGAGCGAGTCCGAGGCTGATCGACGAGCGGATGGCGGTCTCGTTGACCACCGGCAGGGATCCCGGCAGGCCGAGGTCGACCGGCGCGATGAGCGTGTTCGGCTCGGCGGCGTGGTACTTCTCGTTGGCCGGGTTCGGCGCGTCAGAGAACATCTTCGTGTTCGTGTTGAGCTCGACGTGCACCTCGAAACCGAGGACCGGCTCGAACAGCTCGAGCGCCTTGTCGAAGTCCATGAGCTTGGCGGTGGCCATCAGCGGGTTCCTCCGGTCAGCTGGGGTGCGCGGGTGAGGAGCGGAGCTCCCCAGGTGTCGAGCAGCACGGTCTCGAGCGCCGCCCCGACCTTGTAGAGGCGAGCGTCCTCGCGAGCGGGTGCCAGGAACTGGATGCCGACCGGCAGCCCGTCCTCCTCGGCGAGGCCGCTCGGGATCGAGATGCCCGGGACGCCGGCGAGGTTCGCGGGAATGGTCGTGACGTCGTTCAGGTACATCTGCAGAGGGTCGTCGATCTTCTCGCCGATCTTGAACGCCGTCGTGGGAGCCGACGGCGTCGCGATGACGTCGACGTCGGCGAAGGCGTTGGCGAAGTCCTGCTGGATCAGCGTGCGGACCTTCTGCGCGCTGCCGTAGTAGGCGTCGTAATAGCCGGCCGACAACGCGTACGTGCCGAGGATGATGCGGCGCTTGACCTCGTCGCCGAACCCGGCGTCGCGGGTCGCGGACATCACGTCTTCGACCGTCGGGTTGCCGTCGGGCGTGACGCGCAGACCGAAACGGACGGAGTCGAACTTCGCCAGGTTGCTGGAAGCCTCGGCCGGAAGGATCAGGTAGTACGCCGCCACGCCGTACTCGAAGTGCGGCGCACCGATCTCGACGATCTCGGCGCCCTGCGCCTCCATCAGCGCGAGAGCGCTGCGGAACGAAGCGGCGACACCGGGCTGGAAGCCGCTGTCGGGCAGCTCCCGGATGACGCCGACCTTGAGGCCCTTGAGCACGTCGCCGCGGGCACCCTCGCGAGCGGCATCCGCGAAAGAAGGCCAGGCATCGCGGAGCGACGTGGAGTCCTTCGGGTCATATCCGCCGATGACGTCGTGCAGGAGGCCGGCGTCGAGCACCGTGCGGGTGACGGGACCGACCTGGTCCAGGCTCGACGCCAGGGCGATCGCCCCGTAGCGGCTCACGCCGCCGTAGGTGGGCTTGACGCCGACCGTACCCGTGACGTGCGCGGGCTGGCGGATCGAGCCGCCGGTGTCGGAGCCGAGAGCCAGAGGCGCCTCGAATGCGGCCACAGCGGCCGCGGAGCCTCCGCCGGAGCCGCCGGGGATCCGGTCGAGGTCCCACGGGTTGCGGGTGGGGCCGTACGCGGAGTGCTCCGTCGAGGAGCCCATCGCGAACTCGTCCATGTTGGTCTTGCCGAGCGGGATGAGGCCGGCCGCACGCGAGCGGGCGACGACGGTCGCGTCGTACGGCGAACGGTAGCCCTCGAGGATGCGGGATCCGCTCGTGGTGGGCTGATCGTCGGTGACGAGCACGTCCTTGATCGCCAGCGGGACACCCGCGATCGGACCCAGCTGCTCCCCCGCTGCGCGCCGGGCGTCGATGGCCTCGGCCGCCGCCAGAGCGCCCTCGTTCACGTGCAGGAAGGCGTGCACATCGCCGTCGACGGCCGCGATGCGGTCGAGGTGCGCCTGCGTGGCCTCCACGCTCGAGATCTCGCGAGAGGTCAGCTTGTCCGCGAGCTCCGCGGCGGTCAGGCGGATGAGGTCGCTCACTGCTCTTCTCCCAGGATCGCGGTGACGCGGAAGCGGCCGTCGGCAGCATCCGGAGCGTTCTGCAGCACCTGCTCGTGCGTGAGGGTCTCCCCCACCACGTCGGGACGGAAGACATTGCTCAGCGGAATCGGGTGACTCGTCGCGACGACGTCGGCGGTCGCGACCTCCGACACCTTGGCGATGTTGTCGACGATGGCATCGAGCTGGCCCGTGAGCCGCGTCACCTCGTCGTCGTTCAGCTGGATACGCGCGAGCACGCCGAGATGGCGCACGAGATCAGGGGTGATTTCAGACACGTCCCCAGTCTAGTTGGCGTCCTCGCGCGTCCCCTCCCGCGCGGACCCTCGCCCTTATGCTTGGGCACGTGAGCCAGTTCCAGCCTCCTCGCCCATGGGTCGCCAGCTATGCCGCCGGAGTCCCGGAAGACCTCGCACCCGTCGAGGGTTCGCTGATCGACATCGTCGCAGCGTCCGCCCGCGACTACCCGGAAGCCCCCGCCCTGCAGTTCTTCGGCAGGGAGACCAGCTACGCCCAGCTCCAGGACGCGATCGACCGTGCCGCTGCCGGCCTCCGTGATCTCGGCGTCCGGGCGGGCGATCCGGTGGCGATCGTGTTGCCGAACTGCCCGCAGCACATCGTCGCGTTCTACGCCGTGCTCCGCCTCGGCGCCGTCGTGGTCGAGCACAATCCGCTGTACACGCCGCGCGAGCTGCGCAAGCAGTTCGAGGACCACGGCGCGAAGCACGCGATCGTGTGGAACAAGGTCGTGAGCACTGTGCAGGAGTTCCCGGCCGATCTCGCCGTCACGAGTCTCGTGTCGGTCGACGTGACGCGGGCGATGCCCTTCGTCACGCGAGTCGCGCTGCGACTTCCGGTCGCCAAGGCCCGGGAGTCCCGGGCAGCGCTCACAGAGAAGGTGCGCGGCACGGTCACCTGGGATTCGCTCGTCGGTGCCGCACCGATCCCCGCATCGCATCCGAAGCCGTCGACGGACGACCTCGCGATCATCCAGTACACGTCCGGCACCACCGGCACCCCGAAGGGGGCATCGCTCACCCACCGGAATCTGCTCGCGAACGCGGCGCAGGCGAAAGCCTGGGTGCCGTCGATCCAGCGCGGAAAGGGGTGCGTCGTCTACGCGGTGCTGCCGATGTTCCACGCGTACGGCCTCACGCTCTGTCTCACGTTCGCGATGTCGATGGGCGCCCGCCTCGTACTGTTCCCGAAGTTCGATCCCGATCTCGTGCTCGAGGTCGTGAAGAAGCACCCGGCGACGTTCCTTCCTCTCGTTCCGCCCATCGCCGACCGGCTGCTCGCCGCCGCCCGGGCCAAGGGCGTGTCGCTCGACGGGATCGAAGTGGCGATCTCCGGCGCGATGGCCCTTCCGCACGAGCTCGTCGTGCCGTTCGAGGAAGCCACGCACGGCTACCTCGTCGAAGGCTACGGACTGAGCGAGTGCTCCCCGGTGCTGATGGCCAACCCGGTCGCAGCGCACCGCGTGCCCGGCACGGTGGGCCTGCCTCTTCCCGGCACCGAATGCCGAGTCGTCGACCCGGAGAACCCGACGGCAGACGTCCCGGACGGCTCTCCCGGAGAGCTCGTCGTGCGCGGACCGCAGGTCTTCGCGGGCTACTACGGCAAGCCGGAGGAGACGGATGCCGTGTTCATCGACGGGTGGTTCCGCACCGGCGACATCGTCACGATCGACGAGGCGGGCTTCATCCGGATCGTCGATCGCATCAAGGAACTGATCATCACCGGCGGCTTCAACGTCGCACCGACCGAGGTCGAGAACGCCCTGCGCCAGCATCCCCAGGTGGCGGACGCCGCGGTCGTCGGTCTTCCGAGCGAGCATTCCGGCGAGGAGGTCGTCGCGGCGATCGTGGTCGACGGCTCCACGGACGTCGACGTCGAGGCGATCCGCGAGTTCGCCCGCAGCATCCTCACCCCGTACAAGGTGCCGCGGCGCATCTTCGTGGTGGACGAACTGCCGAAGTCGCTGATCGGCAAGGTGCTGCGCCGCCAGGTGAAGGAGAAGCTGGTCGCACTGACCACGGGCTCCTGAGGACGCCCTCACAGGCGGCGAGACGGCCGGGGCGCTACCCTTGGGAAGTGACTCCTGAAGATGCAGTGCTGACCGACGCCCCCGAGGACTCCCCCGCGACCCCCGGATTCGAGGAGCTCGGCATCACCGGGCCCGTCCTCAAAGCGATCAAGGATCTCGGCTACGAGACGCCATCGCCGATCCAGGCCGCGACCATCCCGACTCTCCTCTCCGGCCGCGACGTCGTGGGCCAGGCGCAGACGGGAACGGGCAAGACCGCGGCGTTCGCGCTCCCCGTGCTCGAGCGCCTCGATGTGTCGCAGAAGATCCCGCAGGCTCTCGTGCTGGCGCCGACGCGCGAGCTCGCCCTGCAGGTCTGCGAAGCGTTCGAGTCCTACGCCTCGAAGATGAAGGGCGTCCACGTCCTCCCCGTCTACGGCGGCCAGGGCTACGGCGTGCAGCTGTCGGCACTCCGCCGCGGTGTGCACGTGATCGTCGGCACGCCTGGTCGCATCATGGACCACCTCGCCAAGGGCACGCTCGACCTCTCCGAGCTGAAGTACCTCGTGCTCGACGAGGCCGACGAGATGCTGAAGATGGGCTTCGCGGAGGATGTGGAGCAGATCCTCGCGCAGACCCCGTCCGAGAAGCAGGTCGCCCTCTTCTCCGCGACCATGCCGCCGCAGATCCGACGCCTTGCGCAGAAATACCTGCGCGAGCCCGAAGAGATCAGCATCAAGTCGAAGACCGCGACCGGCACGAACATCACGCAGCGCTACCTCGTGGTGTCGTACGCGCAGAAGGTCGACGCGCTCACCCGCATCCTCGAGGTCGAGAACTTCGACGGCATGATCGTCTTCGTCCGCACCAAGAACGAGACCGAGACGCTCGCCGAGAAGCTCCGCGCCCGGGGATACTCGGCCGCAGCCATCAACGGCGACGTCGCACAGGTGCAGCGCGAGCGCAGCGTCAATCAGCTGAAGGACGGCAAGCTCGACATCCTCGTCGCCACCGATGTCGCCGCCCGCGGCCTCGACGTCGAGCGCATCAGCCACGTCATCAACTTCGACATCCCCACCGACACCGAGTCGTACGTGCACCGCATCGGTCGCACCGGCCGCGCCGGACGCTCGGGGGATGCCATCAGCTTCATCACCCCGCGCGAGCGCTACCTGCTCAAGCACATCGAGAAGGCGACCCGTCAGCAGCCCGCGCAGATGGAACTCCCGAGCACGGAAGACGTGAACACGACGCGTCTCAACCGCTTCGACGACGCGATCACCACCGCCCTGTCGGAGACGAGTCGCATCGAGGCCTTCCGCGACATCGTCGCCCACTACGTGCGCCACCACGATGTTCCCGAGGGCGATGTCGCCGCTGCGCTGGCGGTCGTCGCACAGGGCGACAAGCCGCTGCTCCTCGACCCCGCGAACGATCCGCTGACCAAGGCGGTGGCGGCGGACAACCGGCCGCCTCGCGAGCGCGGCACCCGTGACGCACGCGAGCCGCGCACGGAGCGTCGCGGCCGCGGCGACTACACGGCGTACCGCATCGAGGTCGGCCGGCGTCACCGCGTCGAGCCGCGCCAGATCGTCGGCGCTCTCGCGAACGAAGGCGGCCTCGGTCGCGACGACTTCGGCGTGATCAACATCCGTCCCGACTTCTCGACCGTCGAGCTGCCCGCCAACCTCAGCCCGGCCGTGCTGGAGAAGCTGCGCGACACGCGCATCTCCGGCCGTCTGATCGAGATCAAGCCCGACCGCGGCCCCGGCGCGCGCCGCAGCGGACCGCGCGACGGTGCGGACCGCG
>NZ_SSDJ01000091.1 GCF_004794465.1 Microbacterium sp. K24
CCGGTCGTGGCCGCCGCGGTGCGCAGAAGCCCGCCGCAGACGCCGAGTCCCCGGCATCCGAGCCCGCCGCAGCCGAGGCGCCGACCGAGTCCGCACCGAAGGACAACGGCCGCAGCGACAACGGCCGCGGCGACAACGGCCGCGGCGACAACGGCCGGAACGGCTCCGCGCGGAACGACAGCACCCAGAACGAGAACGCCCAGAACGGCAACGCCCAGAACGGCAACGGCCAGAACGGCAACGCGCAGAACAACGACGCGTCCTCCGACTCCGCCGACGGCGACGAGCAGGGCGGCCGCGGCCGCAACCGCAACCGCAGCCGCAACCGTGGTCGCGGACAGAACGGCGCCGCGCAGGAGCAGCAGCCGCAGGCCGCCGCCGCCGACGACGACCAGGCCGGCAACAACCGCAACCGTCAGCGCAACAAGCGCCGCAGCGGTGCGCCGACCGACGAGTTCGACACCGAGATCGGCGAGGACGACGTCCTGATCCCGATCGCCGGCATCCTCGACGTCCTCGACAACTACGCGTTCGTCCGCACCACGGGCTACCTCGCCGGTCCCAGCGACGTGTACGTGTCGCTCGGACAGGTGAAGAAGTACAACCTCCGCAAGGGCGACGCGGTCGTCGGTTCGATCAAGCAGCCCCGCGAGGGCGAGCAGCAGGGTCGCCAGAAGTACAACGCCCTGGTCAAGGTCGACTCGATCAACGGTCTGTCGATCGACGACGCGGCCACTCGCGTCGAGTTCGGCAAGCTCACCCCGCTGTACCCCCAGGAGCGTCTGCGCCTGGAGACGGCGCCCGAGAAGCTGACCCAGCGCATCATCGACCTGGTCGCGCCGATCGGCAAGGGCCAGCGCGGTCTCATCGTCGCACCGCCGAAGGCCGGCAAGACCATCGTGCTGCAGCAGATCGCCAACGCGATCGCGCAGAACAACCCCGAGGTGCACCTCATGGTCGTGCTCGTCGACGAGCGCCCCGAAGAGGTCACCGACATGGAGCGCACGGTCAAGGGCGAGGTCATCGCCTCGACCTTCGACCGCCCCGCCGAGGATCACACCACGGTCGCCGAGCTCGCGATCGAGCGTGCCAAGCGCCTGGTCGAGCTGGGCCGCGACGTCGTCGTGCTGCTCGACTCGATCACCCGCCTCGGTCGCGCGTACAATCTCGCCGCCCCGGCATCCGGTCGTGTGCTGACCGGCGGTGTCGACGCCTCGGCGCTGTACCCGCCCAAGCGCTTCTTCGGCGCCGCCCGCAACATCGAGAACGGCGGATCGCTCACGATCCTCGCCACGGCACTCGTCGAGACCGGGTCCAAGATGGACGAGGTCATCTTCGAGGAGTTCAAGGGCACCGGCAACAGCGAGCTGCGCCTGTCGCGTTCGCTCGCCGACAAGCGCATCTTCCCGGCGGTCGACGTGAACGCGTCCAGCACCCGCCGCGAGGAGATGCTGCTCTCGGCCGACGAGGTCAAGATCACCTGGAAGCTGCGTCGCGCCCTCGCGGGCCTCGACCAGCAGCAGGCTCTCGAGGTCGTGCTCGGCAAGCTGAAGGAGACGAACTCCAACGTCGAGTTCCTCGTGCAGATGCAGAAGTCGATCCCCGCGCTCTCCTCGGGCGCGCACGGGCACGACAACAACATCCGCTGAGCGGCCGTTCCGTGTTCGAGTCCGTCCAGACTCTGATCGACGAGCATCGCCGGGTCCAGGAAGAGCTCTCCGACCCGGCGGTGCACGCCGATGCCGGTCGTGCGAAGCGCGTCAACCGCCGTTATGCGGAGCTGTCGCGCATCGTCGCCGCGTACGAGGCGTGGGTCGCTGCGACCGACGACCTCGAGACCGCGCGCGAGTTCGCCCGCGAGGACGAGTCGATCGCGGCCGAGATCCCGGCGATGGAGGAGGAGCTGCAGGCCTCGCAGGAGCGTCTGCGGCGTCTGCTGATCCCGCGCGACCCGGACGATGCGCGCGACGTGATCATGGAGATCAAGGCGGGGGAGGGCGGTGCCGAATCGGCGCTGTTCGCCGCCGACCTGCTGCGCATGTACGTGCAGTACGCCGCGTCGAAGGGATGGAAGACCGAGCTCCTCGAGCGCAACGAATCCGACCTCGGCGGCTACAAGGACGTGCAGGTCGCGATCAAGGGTTCGTCGACCGACCCCGCGCAGGGCGTCTGGGCGCACCTCAAGTACGAGGGCGGCGTGCACCGCGTGCAGCGCGTGCCGGCGACCGAGTCGCAGGGCCGCATCCACACCTCGACGACCGGCGTGCTGGTCTTCCCCGAGGTGGATGAGCCCGAGGAGATCCAGATCGACCAGAACGACCTCAAGATCGACGTGTTCCGATCGTCGGGCCCCGGCGGCCAGTCCGTGAACACCACGGACTCCGCCGTGCGCATCACGCACGTGCCGACGGGGATCGTCGTGTCGATGCAGAACGAGAAGTCGCAGCTGCAGAACCGCGAGGCCGGCATGCGCGTGCTGCGTGCGCGACTGCTCGCGCGGCAGCAGGAGGAGCTGGATGCCGCGGCATCCGACGCGCGCAAGTCGCAGATCCGCGGCATGGACCGCTCCGAGCGCATCCGCACGTACAACTTCCCGGAGAACCGCATCGCGGATCACCGCACCGGGTTCAAGGCCTACAACCTCGATCAGGTGATGGACGGCGCGCTCGACCCGATCATCGAGAGCGCGATCACCGCCGACGAAGAGGCTCGGCTCGCCGCCGTCGGCAACGACTCCTGACCTCGCGACCCGCCGAGCGCTAGGCTCGGCGCGTGATCACATTCCTGTTCCGCGCGCTGATGTACGTCGTCTCTGCGGGCATCGGTCTCATCGTGGCCGATGCGCTCCTCGAGGGCTTCCAGATCCAGTGGGCGAAGTGGTGGGGCTTCGTCATCTGCATCCTGATCTTCGCGATCGTGCAGAGCGTTCTCGCGCCCCTCGTGGGTAAGCTGGCCGACCGGTACGCGCCGGTCCTGATGGGCGGCATCGGCATCATCTCGACGCTGATCGCCCTGGTCATCGTCGTGTTGCTGCCCATCGGCGGCCTGCGCATCGTCGACGCGACGGGGTGGCTGCTCGGCGCGGTCATCGTCTGGCTGATCACCGCGCTCGGCAGCGTGCTGCTGCCGCTGATCTTCCTCCGGCGCTCCGACGGCGCGGAGAAGTCGCGCCGGTGAACCCGTGAGCCCGACTCAGATCGAGTAGTCGGGTGCGGTGAGCAGGGCCCGCGTGTCCTCGCCGATGCTGCGGTGGCGCGGCTTGGCGGGAACGCCGACGAGGATGCTGTCGGCGGGCGCGTCGCGGGTCACCACGGCGTTCGCACCGACCACGGATCCCGCGCCGATCGTCACCGGACCGAGGATCTTCGCGCCCGCACCGACGGCGACGCCGTCACCGAGTGTCGGATGGCGCTTGCCGGAGTCGCGCGTGCGGCCTCCGAGCGTGACGCCGTGATACAGCATCACGTCGTCGCCGATCTCGGCCGTCTCACCGATCACGACTCCCATGCCGTGGTCGATGAAGAAGCGTCGGCCGATCCGCGCACCCGGGTGGATCTCGATGCCCGTCAGCCAGCGGGAGAGCTGAGACCCCGCGCGGGCGAGCAGACGCAGCCGGCGGCGCCAGAGCGCATGCCAGACGCGGTGCGCCCAGATCGCGTGCAGCCCCGGATACAGCAGGGCCACCTCCACACCGCTGCGCGCCGCGGGGTCGCGCAGTCGCGCCGCGGTGATGTCTTCGCGCACGTGCGCCCAGACCGAGACGCTCACTCTTCGCGGAGGTGCTCGTACAGAGCCGTCGAGAGGTAGCGCTCTCCGAACGACGGGATGATCACGACGATGTTCTTGCCGGCGGCCTCGGGGCGCTGGGCGATCTCGAGTGCCGCCCAGATCGCTGCTCCGCTCGACATTCCGACGAGGATGCCGTCCTTGGCCGCGGTGTCGCGGGCGAGGCGGATCGCATCGTCGAACGTGACGTCGATGACCTCGTCGATCACGTCGCGGTCGAGGATCGGGGGCACGAAGTTCGGTCCGATGCCCTGGATCTTGTGCGGACCGGGGTGGCCCTCCGTGAGGATGGGGGAGTCCTTCGGCTCGACGGCGATGATCTTGACTCCGGGGATGCGCTCCTTCAGCACCTGCCCGACACCCGTGATCGTTCCGCCGGTGCCGATGCCCGCGACGAAGTAGTCGACCTTGCCGTCGGTGTCGCGGAGGATCTCCTCCGCGGTGGTCTTGCGGTGGATCGCAGGGTTCGCCTCATTGGCGAACTGCTTCGCCAGCACCGCGCCGGGCGTCTTCGCGGCGATCGCCTCGGACTCGGCGATCGCGAACGTCATGCCCTTCGTCGGATCCGTGAGCACGAGCTCCGCGCCGAACGCCTTGAGCAGCATGCGCCGCTCCTTCGACATGGATGCCGGCATCGTGAGGATCACCTTATAACCGCGGGCGGCACCGACCATCGCGAGGGCGATGCCGGTGTTGCCGCTGGTCGCCTCGACGATCGTCCCGCCGGGCTTCAGCTCTCCGGACGCCTCTGCCGCGTCGACGATGGCGATGCCGAGACGGTCCTTCACGCTCGACGCGGGATTGTAGAACTCGAGCTTCGCGAGCACCGTGGCGTCGACGCCTTCGGCGACCCGGTTCAGGCGGACGAGCGGCGTGTTGCCGAACGCGGTCGTGATGTCGGAATGGATGCCGGGCATGAGGAGCCTTCCTGGGAGCGGGTCGCTGCCGCACCAGCCTAGGCGAGGCGCCTATGGGCGACGGCAATGTGACGGGTCACCGGCACTCTACGCTGGAAGCCATGCCCGACACCTCCCTCGCCGCCGTCGTGCGCGCCGCAGCCCAGCGCCTCGCCGACGTCGGAGTGCCCGATCCGCTGGTCGACGCCGAACTGCTCGCCGGTCATGTGCTCGGTCGGCGCCGGGGCGAGGTGCAGGCGGCGATCGTGCGGGGCGACGGGATCAGCTCCGACGACGCTGCCGAGTTCGACGCCCTGGTGACCCGGCGCAGCGGCCGCGAGCCGCTGCAGCACATCACCGGCACCGCGCCGTTCCGGCATCTCGAGCTCGCGGTCGGTCCCGGCGTCTTCGTGCCGCGTCCGGAGACGGAGACGGTGGCGCAGTACGCGATCGACGCGCTGTCGAACGCGCCGGAGCCCGCGCCGATCGGGGTGGATCTCGGCACCGGGAGCGGTGCGATCGCGCTGGCGATGGCGACCGAGGTCCCGCATGCCCGCATCTTCGCCGCGGAGCTGTCGCCCGATGCCCATGCCTGGGCGAGCCGCAACGTCGCGGGAGTGGAGAACCTCACCCTCGTGCTCGCGGACCTCGGCGAGGCGTTCCCGGAACTCGACGGCACGGCATCCGTCGTCATCTCGAATCCGCCGTACGTGCCGGACGCGGCGATCCCGCGCGACCCGGAGGTGCGGATGTTCGACCCGTCGATGGCGCTGTACGGGGGAGAGGACGGGCTCGACGTGGTCCGCGTGCTGAGCTCACGCGCGCTCGCGCTGCTCCGACCGGGCGGCCTGCTGGTGATCGAGCACGGCGAGCTGCAGGGCGCATCCATCAGGGAGCTGCTCACGGCGGACGGCTGGCGCGCGGCCGCGACCCACCGCGACCTGACGCTGCGCGACCGCACGACCACCGCCCTCCGACCGTGATCAGCTGACGTCGAGCATCTGCCGCAGTCGGCCTGGATAGAATCGAACCGTCATGTCAACCATCTTCGACTGCCGCGACGAGGCGCAGCTGCTCGCCGGGATGCGCAATGCGCGTCAGGCCATCGGCCGCGGCGAACTCATCGTCATGCCCACCGACACCGTCTACGGTGTCGCCGCCGACGCCTTCTCACCGACGGCCGTGCAGCGACTGCTCGATGCCAAGGGCCGCGGTCGCGACCAGCCGCCGCCCGTGCTGATCGGCTCGAAGGACACGCTCGCCGCTCTCGCCGAGTCGGTGCCGGAGCCCGTGCAGCGACTCGTCGACGCGTTCTGGCCGGGCGGCCTCACGATCGTGCTGCCCGCGCAGCCATCGCTGGTGTGGGATCTGGGCGAGACGCTGGGGACCGTCGCCGTGCGGATGCCGGAGGGGCACGTCGCCCTCGAGCTGCTCGCCGAGACGGGACCGCTCGCCGTGTCGAGTGCGAACCTCACCGGACGGGATGCCGCGATCTCGGCTCTCGACGCGGAGAAGATGCTCGGCGACAGCGTGGCGGTGTACCTCGCCGACGGCATGAGCAAGAACGGCATCGCGTCGACCATCGTCGACGCCACCTCACTCGTCCGGCGCGGCGACGAAGAGCCCGGTCTCGTGCGCATCCTGCGCTACGGCGTCGTCACCCGCGAGCAGCTGCACGAGGTGCTCGGCGACCTGCTCGAACCCGACGACACGCAGGAGCCGAACGAGGAGCACGCGCACGAGGATCACCCGGAGGAGCAGGACGGGAATCCGTGAAGCAGTATCTGTTCACGATCGTCCTCACCGCCGTCGTCACCTTCGGGCTGACGTGGGCGGTCTGGCGTCTGAGCCTGCGCTTCAAGCTCTACCCCGGCATCCGCGACCGGGATGTGCACACGACACCGACGCCGCGGCTCGGTGGAGTCGCGATCTTCCTCGGCATCGCCGCCGCCTTCGCCTTCTCCGCGGCGAACCCCTTCTTCCAGAGCATCTGGATCCCGCCGATCACGATGTGGTCGATCCTCGGAGCCTCCTTCCTGATCGCAGTGATCGGCGTGGTCGACGACCTCTGGGACCTGGACTGGATGATCAAGCTCGGCGCCCAGTTCCTCGCCGCGGGCATCATCACGGTGGGAGGCGGACTGCAGATCCTGTCGCTGCCGTTCGGCGATCTGATCGTGTTCTCGAGCTGGGTCAGCATCACGATGACGATGTTCGCGATCGTGATCGTCATGAATGCCGTGAACTTCATCGACGGACTCGACGGTCTCGTCGCCGGCGTCTGCCTCATCTCCAACGGCGTCTTCTTCGCCTATTCGTACATCTTCACGCGCGACTCCGGCGCGTCCAGCTACTTCAACCTCTCGACGTTCATCGCCGCGGTCCTGATCGGGGCGTGCCTCGGCTTCCTGCCGCTGAACTGGAGCCCCGCGAAGCTCTTCATGGGCGACTCGGGGGCGCTCGTCCTCGGACTCCTGATGTCGACCTCCGCGATCGCGCTCACCGGGCAGATGGACCCGTCCGCCCTGGACCCCGAGCGCCTCGGACGCTCGCAGCTGCTCGGTGCCTTCATCCCGATCCTGCTGCCGCTGCTCGTCGTCCTGCTGCCACTGCTCGATTTCGGGCTGGCCGTGCTGCGCCGCATGAACGCCGGCAAGTCGCCGTTCTCGCCTGATCGCAAGCACCTGCATCACCGGATGCTCGACCTCGGGCACCGCGACCGCGATGCGGTGCTCATCTTCTACGCATGGACGGCCGTGATCTCGCTCGCCGTGCTGCTCATGTACGTCGGCGCACGCGAGGACTGGCCCGGCCAGTACCTGCCCGGCGTCGGCTTCGGCATCGTGGGCATCGCCGCCTGCCTCGTCATCACCCTCAGTCCTACCCGCCGCAGAAAACGCCCGGCAGCGGTTGCACCCGATCCGACACCCGTGGAGTCCTGATGAGCCCCAGCCCCGTTTCCAGCACCCCGATCCTGCGACGCACCCTCATCTGGTCGGCGGTGGCCACCGCGGTGCTCGCGATCGTCGCCGGCGGGGTCGGATTCCTCGTCGCGCAGGGGGAGGGGCTCGTGAGCGGTCTGCTCGGCGTGCTCCTCGCCGCCCTCTTCCTGGCGATCACCGGCATCAGCATCCTCGTCGCGAACCGCTGGTACGGCGATCCGATCTACGTGCAGCTCTTCTTCGCGATCGTGCTCGGAGGCTGGCTGCTGAAGCTCGGCCTGTTCGTCGTGGTGATGATCCTGCTCGGGGGCCAGCCGTGGCTGGAGCCGATGGTCTTCTTCCTGTCGATCGTCGCCGGCGTCATCATGTCGCTCATCATCGACGTGCTGGTGCTCACGCGCATGCGGCTTCCGAACGTGAGCGACACGACGCTCCCGACCGAGGTGCCGGAGGATGTGGCCCCCGGCTCGCAGAATCGGCCGGATGCGGGCTCCGCCGAGGCAGGCCCCCGGTCTTAGGGCATCCTCAGATTCTGATAGTGTTGAGGAGTGCCCGCCGCTCGCCCGCGAGCGCTTGCGCTGATAGCACACCGACCATCGTCGCCCCGGTTTAGACCGGTGCCCCGAAGCTGGAGCCCGCGCTGTTTAATCTTGCTGCGACCCTGATCCCTCGACTCGCCACTGACGGCGAGTTCCACGGCCCGTCGATCGATGAGTTCTTCCCGGAGATCCTCTTCAATGCGTTCGGTGTCATCCCGGTGCACCGCATCCATCTGGTGCAGTTCCTCTCCGTCATCGCCGTCGTCCTGATCCTCTGGCTCGGCACGCGTCGCATGAAGGTCGTGCCGGGCCGCTTCCAGAGCCTGGTCGAGATGGGTCTCGGTCTCGTCCGCGGCAACATCGCGCACGACCTGCTCGGACGCAAGGACGGCGACCGCTTCCTGCCGATCCTCACGACGATCTTCTTCATGGTGCTGTTCATGAACATCACCGGCATCATCCCGTTCCTGAACATCGCCGGAACCAGCATCATCGCGGTTCCCCTCGTGCTCGCGCTCGTCAGCTATGTCACGTTCATCTACGCCGGTATCAAGAAGAGCCCGAAGAACTTCTTCAAGAACGCGCTGTTCCCGGCGGGAGTGCCGTGGCCGGTGTACATCATCGTCACCCCGATCGAGCTCCTCTCGACCTTCATCATCCGCCCGGTGACACTCACCCTGCGACTGCTGATGAACATGGTCGTCGGTCATATGATCCTGGTCCTCTGCTTCGCGGCGACCCAGTTCTTCTTCTTCACCGTCGGTGGCGGCTGGGCCGCCCTCGGCGTCGGAACCCTCGCCTTCGGCGGCGCCTTCACGATCTTCGAGATCCTGGTGGCCGTCCTGCAGGCCTACGTCTTCACCGTCCTCACCGCGGTCTACATCCAGCTCGCGGTCGCAGAAGAGCACTGAGCAACAGACTCTGAGCGGGCGGGCATCAGCCCTCCCACCCAACGAAAGGAAAAACCCGTGGACGCAACTACGGTTCTCGCTGAAATCAACGGTCACATCGGTGCGGTCGGCTACGGCCTCGCAGCCATCGGCCCGGCCATCGGCGTGGGTATCGTCGTCGGCAAGACCATCGAGGGCGTCGCCCGTCAGCCCGAGCTGGCCGGTCGCCTTCAGGTCCTCATGTGGATCGGTATCGCCTTCACCGAGGCGCTTGCGTTCGTCGGCATCGCCGTCGCATTCATCCCGTTCCCCGCGTAATATCTACCGACTTCTGAAGGAGACAGGATGCTGAATGCTCTTGTCACGAACCTCGCAGCAGAGGGCGAGGCGGCTCACAACCCGCTGATCCCCGCGTGGTACGACATCATCTGGTCGGGCGTGTGGTTCGTCATCATCCTCCTCGTCGTGTGGTTGGTCGCCCTGCCCCGACTGAAGAAGATGCTCGACGAGCGTTCGGCTGCCATCGAAGGCAACATGGCGAAGGCTGACGAGGCGCAGAAGAAGGCCGAAGCAGCTCTCGAGGAGTACACCCGCCAGCTGGCGGAGGCTCGCACCGAGGCCGGTGAGATCCGTGAGGCCGCCCGCGAGGACGGCAAGAAGATCGTCGCCGAGGCGAAGGATGCTGCGAGCAGCGAGGCTGCGCGCATCACCGCGACCGCGCACACGCAGATCGAGGCCGAGCGTCAGACCGCTCTCGTCTCGCTGCGCAGCGAGGTGGGCTCCCTGGCCCTCGACCTCGCCGGCGGTGTGGTCGGAGAGACCCTCTCCGACGACGCACGTGCCACGGCAGTCGTCGATCGCTTCCTCGCCGACCTCGAGGCATCCGAGAAGGCGGCTCAGTAATGGGCAGCGCGACCACTCAGGCACTCGCGGCATCCATCGAGACGCTTGCCGCAGCGAAGGGCGTCACTCTCGACACCGCACGGGAGCTCTTCGCTGCCGGGCGCGCCGTGAGCGAGTCGTCCCAGCTGAGCGGCGCGCTTGCCGACCCCTCGGCTCCGGCCGACGCGCGACAGAACGTCGTCGCAGCCGTTTTCGGCGGGTTCTCCGCAGACGCTCAGAGCGTTCTGAAGACCGTCGTCTCCGAGCGCTGGTCGAACGCGGACCAGCTGGTGGACGGCATCGAGGAGCTCGCGATCCGCGCTGCAGCGATCGCAGAACCCGGCGCCGACATCGAGGCGGAGCTCTTCAGCTTCTCCCGGGTCATCGCCGCGAACGCCGAGCTGGAACTCGCCCTGGGCAGCCGCCTCGGGGGAGCGGACGCCAAGGTCGCACTCGTCGAGCGCCTGCTCGCCGACGGCGGCTCCAGCGCTCCGGTCACGCTGATCGTCTCCTCGCTCGTGCGCCAGCCGCGCGAGCGGCGTGTGCGCCAGCTGCTCAGCCGCGCCACGCGCATCGTCTCGAGCCAGCACGGTCGAGTCGTGGCCACGGTCCACACCGCGTCCGCGCTCAACGACGCGCAGCGCACCCGTCTCAGCGACGCGCTCTCGCAGCGCTACGACGGCAAGGTCACGCTCAACGTCGTCATCGACCCTGCCGTCCTCGGAGGCCTGCGCGTGCAGATCGCCGATGACGTCATCGACGGCAGCATCTCCGCTCGACTCGCAGATCTTCGCCAGAAGCTCGCGGGCTAACACGACTTCGCGCGGGGAACCGCGCACCCAGATACAAAGGGAAGACAATGGCAGAACTATCGATCAGCCCCGACGTCATCCGTGACGCGCTGAAGGACTTCGCCGCCGCCTACGAGCCCACCGGGGCCGCGGCGACCGAGGTCGGCACCGTCATCGACGCCGCGGATGGTATCGCGCATGTCGAGGGCCTGCCCGGCGTCATGGCGAACGAGCTCGTGACCTTCGCAGACGGCACCAAGGGTCTCGCGCTGAACCTCGACGAGCACCAGATCGGTGTGGTCGTCCTCGGCGAGTTCACCGGCGTCGAAGCCGGCCAGGAGGTCACCCGCACCGGCGAGGTCCTCTCGGTCCCCGTCGGCGACGGCTACCTCGGCCGCGTCGTCGACCCGCTCGGCAACCCGATCGACGGCCTCGGCTCGATCGCCACCGAGGCGGTCCGCGAGCTCGAGCTGCAGGCGCCCGGCGTCATGCAGCGCAAGTCGGTCCACGAGCCGATGCAGACCGGCATCAAGGCCATCGACGCGATGATCCCCGTCGGCCGCGGTCAGCGTCAGCTGATCATCGGCGACCGCCAGACCGGCAAGACGGCCATCGCGATCGACACGATCATCAACCAGAAGGCCAACTGGGAGTCCGGCGACGTCAACAAGCAGGTGCGCTGCATCTACGTCGCCATCGGCCAGAAGGGTTCGACCATCGCCTCGGTGAAGGGCGCGCTCGAAGAGGCCGGCGCTCTGGAGTACACCACGATCGTGGCCGCTCCGGCATCAGACCCCGCCGGCTTCAAGTACCTCGCTCCCTACACGGGTTCCGCGATCGGTCAGCACTGGATGTACGGCGGCAAGCACGTCCTCATCATCTTCGACGACCTGTCGAAGCAGGCCGAGGCCTACCGCGCCGTCTCGCTCCTCCTGCGTCGTCCGCCGGGCCGCGAGGCCTACCCGGGTGACGTCTTCTACCTGCACTCCCGTCTGCTGGAGCGCTGCGCGAAGCTCTCTGACGAGCTCGGCGCGGGATCGATGACGGGTCTCCCGATCATCGAGACGAAGGCGAACGACGTCTCGGCGTACATCCCGACCAACGTGATCTCGATCACCGACGGTCAGATCTTCCTCCAGTCCGACCTCTTCAACGCCAACCAGCGTCCGGCGGTCGACGTGGGTATCTCCGTCTCGCGAGTCGGTGGTGACGCGCAGGTGAAGTCGATCAAGAAGGTCTCCGGCACGTTGAAGCTGGAGCTGGCGCAGTACCGCTCGCTCGAGGCGTTCGCGATGTTCGCGTCCGACCTCGACCAGGCATCGCGTCGTCAGCTCTCCCGCGGTGCGCGTCTCACCGAGCTGCTCAAGCAGCCGCAGTACTCGCCGTACCCCGTCGAGGAGCAGGTCGTCTCGATCTGGGCCGGAACGAAGGGCAAGCTCGACACGATCGAGGTCTCCGATGTGCTCCGCTTCGAGCGCGAGCTCCTGGACTACCTGCGTCGTAACACCAAGGTCCTCGAGACCCTGCGCGAGACCAACGTCCTCGATGACGACACGGTCGCAGAGCTCGAGAAGCACACCGATGCCTTCGTCCTGGAGTTCCAGGGTGGCAAGGGAGCCGGCATCGGCGCCCCGGGCCGCGAAGAGCACGAGGCGGCCGAGGCGGAAGACGTCAACCAGGAGAAGATCGTCAAGGGTCGTCGCGCGTAACCGCGTGAGGTACTGAATTCATGGGCGCTCAACTCAGGGTCTACAAGCAGAAGATCTCTTCTGCTCAGACGACCAAGAAGATCACGAAGGCGATGGAACTCATCGCGGCTTCGCGCATCCAGAAGGCGATGGCACGCGTCAAGGCGTCCAGCCCCTTCGCGCGGGCCGTGACGAGGGCCGTCTCTGCCGTCGCGACGCACTCGAACGTCGACCACCCGCTCACCCGCGAGCCCGAGACGATCCGCCGCTCCGCGGTCGTGATCTTCTCGTCGGACCGCGGTCTGGCCGGAGCCTTCAACTCGCAGATCCTCCGCGAGGGTCTCGAGGTGGCGGAGCTCCTGCGCGGGCAGGGCAAGGAGCCGGTGTTCTACCTCGTCGGCCGCAAGGCCGTCGGCTACTTCCAGTTCCGTCGCATCGCGGCGGCCGCGGAGTGGACCGGCGACACCGACACCCCGTCGTTCCACACCGCGGAAGAGATCTCGCAGCAGCTGCTCGAGGACTTCAACCGCGGCGCGGATGAAGGCGGAGTCGACGAGATCCACCTCGTGTACAACCGTTTCGTCAGCATGATGACGCAGTCGCCGGAGTCCGTGCGCCTGCTTCCGCTGGAGATCTCGGAAGCCGACGAGTCGGAGGCGGGCAACACCGTCTACCCGCTCTACGAGTTCGAGCCGGATGCCGAGACCGTGCTGGACGCGATCCTGCCGGTGTACATCCAGAGCCGCGTCTTCAACGCTCTCCTGCAGTCGTCCGCCGCCAAGCAGGCCGCGACGCAGAAGGCGATGAAGTCCGCCAGCGACAACGCCGACAAGCTCATCACCGACTACACCCGTCTGCGCAACAACGCGCGTCAGGCGGAGATCACGCAGCAGATCGCAGAGATCGTCGGCGGCGCCGACGCCCTCTCGTCGAGCAAATAGACCATCAGGAAAGAGACGAAAATGACCCTCACCGCCCCGGCTGACCAGCCGGCGACCGCGGTCGTCGGGCGCGTCGCACGCGTCAACGGTCCGGTTGTCGACATCGAGTTCCCGCACGACTCGATCCCCGACATCTACAACGCACTGAAGACCACGATCGTGATCGGCGACTCCTCCGTCGAGATCACGCTCGAGGTCGCTCAGCACCTCGGCGACGACCTCGTCCGCGCCATCGCCCTGAAGCCGACCGACGGCATCGTCCGCGGCCAGGAGGTGCGCGACACCGGTGAGGCCATCTCGGTTCCCGTCGGCGACGTCACCAAGGGCAAGGTCTTCAACGTGATCGGCGAGGTCCTCAACCTCGAGCCCGGCGAGACCATCGAGGTCACCGAGCGCTGGCCGATCCACCGCAAGGCGCCGAACTTCGACCAGCTCGAGTCGAAGACGACCATGTTCGAGACCGGCATCAAGTCGATCGACCTCCTGACCCCCTACGTGCTGGGTGGAAAGATCGGTCTGTTCGGTGGAGCCGGTGTCGGAAAGACCGTGCTCATCCAGGAGATGATCCAGCGCGTCGCGCAGGACCACGGTGGTGTGTCGGTGTTCGCCGGTGTCGGTGAGCGCACCCGTGAGGGCAACGACCTGATCCACGAGATGGAAGAGGCGGGTGTCTTCGACAAGACGGCCCTCGTCTTCGGCCAGATGGACGAGCCGCCGGGAACGCGTCTGCGCGTCGCCCTCTCGGCTCTGACGATGGCGGAGTACTTCCGTGACGTGCAGAAGCAGGACGTGCTGCTCTTCATCGACAACATCTTCCGCTTCACGCAGGCAGGTTCCGAGGTCTCGACGCTTCTCGGTCGCATGCCGTCCGCGGTGGGCTACCAGCCGAACCTCGCCGACGAGATGGGTGTGCTCCAGGAGCGCATCACCTCGACGCGTGGTCACTCGATCACCTCGCTGCAGGCGATCTACGTGCCGGCCGATGACTACACCGACCCGGCTCCGGCGACCACCTTCGCCCACCTCGACGCCACGACCGAGCTCTCTCGTGAGATCGCGTCGAAGGGTCTGTACCCGGCCATCGACCCGCTGACCTCGACGTCGCGGATCATGGACCCCCGGTACTTGGGCGAGGACCACTACCGCGTCGCGACCACCGTCAAGCAGATCCTCCAGAAGAACAAGGAACTGCAGGAGATCATCGCGATCCTCGGTGTCGACGAGCTCTCCGAGGAAGACAAGATCGTCGTGTCGCGTGCACGCCGCATCCAGCAGTTCCTCTCGCAGAACACCTACATGGCCAAGAAGTTCACGGGTGTCGAGGGTTCGACCGTCCCGCTCAAGGAGACCATCGAGTCGTTCGATGCGATCACCCGCGGTGACTTCGACCACGTCGCTGAGCAGGCCTTCTTCAACGTCGGCGGCATCTCCGACGTCGAAGAGCAGTGGGCGCGCATCCAGAAGGAGAACGGCTGACCATGGCGCTCAACGTCAGCCTCGTCTCCGCCGACGCGGAGGTCTGGACGGGAGAGGCGAGCCTCGTGGTCGCCAAGACCGTCGAGGGCGAGATCGGCTTCATGACCGGTCACGAGCCGGTGCTCGCCATCCTCGCCGAGGGTGAGGTGCGGATCACGCAGCTGGACGGCACGAAGGTGCTGGCCAACGCGCAGGATGGGTTCCTCTCGATGGAGGGCGACACCCTGACGATCGTCGCCGGCAACGCGGCTCTCATCGCCTAGCAGTTCTGTTCCACGCGTCCGCCCCGGACCGTCCGTCGCTCCTCACCGAGCGCGGGCGGTCCGGGGCGGTCGCGTCTTCCCCCGAGGTCCCATGAAGATCCTGCTTCCTCCCTCCGAGACCAAACGGCCCGGTGGAAACGGTGCTCCGCTGGAACTCGCGTCTTTGGCGCTGCCCGGCCTGCAGGCGCATCGTTCCGCGACCGTCGACGCCCTCGTCGACCTCGCCGCCGATGAGGCGACCGCGCGGCGCGTCCTGAAGCTCAGCGAGCGTCAGGCGGGCGACATCGCGCACAACCGGATGCTGCGCACGGCACCGACCATGCCGGCGATCGACCGCTACACCGGCGTGCTCTTCGATGCGCTCGACGCCGCCAGCCTGTCGAAGGCGTCCCGCCGCTGGCTGGGGGAGCACGTGTGGATCCACAGCGCACCCCTCGGACCCGTCGGCGCCCTGGACGGGCTTCCGGCGTACCGGCTCTCGGCGGGCACGTCCGTGCCCGGCCTGCCCGCTCTGCGTCGCCACTGGGCGGAGGCGACATCGTCGGCCATCGCGGAGTCGGAGCCGCCGTTCGTGCTCGACCTGCGGAGCGAGGCGTATGTGGCGCTCGGACCCGTCCCGGCATCCGTCCCCTCCTCGTACGTCCGCGTGGTGACGGAGCACGGTCGGGCGCTCAACCACTTCAACAAGAAGTCCAAGGGGCTGCTGGTGCGGGCGCTGGCGGAGGATCGCCCCCGTATCGCGTCGGTGCGGGCTCTGCACCGCTGGGCGACCGCGCGGGACATCGTCCTTCGTGACACCGAGGAACCCGGAGTTCTGGAGCTCGTCGTCGCCGAATGACGCTCCGTGTCGCGCGATATATCTCTCCCGCGTGGTTCGTTGCCCGCCCCCATGCGCACCGCTACCATGTCCAATGCGAGGCGGTCGCTTCGTTGCGGGGGGCGAAAGCCGTCTCCCGAGACCAAAGAATGTGAGTCTCATGGATTACGACGACTACGGAGCAGGCTACGTCGGCCTGCTTCTCGCATATTCTTTCGTGATCTTCCTGATCGCGATCGCCGGCTACGTGCTGGGCTCTCTCTTCTACATGAAGATCTTCGAGAAGGCCGGTGTGCAGGGCAAGTGGCGTGCCTGGGTGCCCGTGTACAACGTGATGATCTTCTTCAAGCTCGGTGACCTCAGCCCGTGGCTCGTGCTCTACGGCATCGGCGGCGCTGCGCTCCTCAGCTGGATCGGTATCGGCTTCATCTTCTCGATCGCCCTCGGCGTGCTCTCCGCGATCGCCGCCTGGCGGGTCGGACTCAAGCTCCAGAAGGATGCCGTCTGGGTCGTGCTCTACGTGCTCCTGAGCATCGTGTGGCTCGGCATCAACGCGTTCGACAAGTCGCGCTGGAACCCGAACATCCAGCCCGCCTCGTGGGCCGGCAACGGATTCCTCGCCGACCGCACCGTGTGGGACGGCATCCCCGTGCAGCCGTCGGCCGCCGCGCCGCAGCAGGGCTACGGGGCAGCTCCCCAGGGATACGCGCCGCCGGCACAGCCCGGATACGCCCCGCCGGCACAGCCTGGTTACACGCCGCCCGCGCAGCCGGGTTACGCG